>JANRLX010000134.1:0-125614 GCA_033762115.1 Verrucomicrobiota bacterium | reverse complement strand
GAGCATGAATTTTTGTTCATCAAAACAACTCAAGGCAGAAAAGCTGCGGGTGTTGTTTTTAAGGTGCAGGTAGTCGGGGTATGAAGTGATCAGAGGGGTGCCGATTTCATCCTCACTGAGGAAAACGAGGGAGTTTTCACTGGTTTTTGTGGTGTAACCGGGCTTGATGAGAAGCAGCAGGATCATCGTGGCAATAACACCTGCGAGGATCGCGCAAAATCCAAGACCCTGCTCGGGGAGAATGGTTGATCGTTGTTTCATCATCTCCTGTTGTAACCCTGCAGGGAGTGCTTTTGTTTCAACTTTGAGAGATTTACCATACTTTCCATTACATAAGACAAATCCCGGTGGAACCCGGTTACAGGAGTTGTGCTGATTCCTGGTTGGAACGGCCCTTCCCGAAATCGGAGCGGAACAATTCCATGTATGGAAACGAGAACGGAAGCCATTTGGTTCGGATGAATTTGAAAAAAAGCGAGACCCTGCTGGCGTTGCATCGAGAAGCGTTGCTTGCGTGCAACCGATGCCCGGAGATGCACAAGCCAGTGGTTTCCGGAGGAGCGGTCGTGAGCAGAGTGATGCTTGTGGGGCAGGCACCGGGAAATCGGGAACCGGTGCTGGGCCGCCCATTTGCCTGGACGGCTGGAAAGACGTTGTTTCGCTGGTTCGAGGAGGAATGCGGGATGAGTGAAGCGCAGTTTCGCGCAAGGATTTACATGGCGGCGGTGTGCCGCTGTTTTCCGGGAAAGAAAGAGGGAGGCGGGGACCGGGTGCCAACGGCGGTGGAGATTTCCAATTGCAGCGAGTGGATGGAAAAGGAAATTCGATTGTTGAAACCGGAATTGGTCATTGCAGTAGGAAAACTGGCGATCAGTCAATTTGTTCCGGTGGCACCTTTGGAAGAACTGGTGGGGAAAATGTTTCGAGTGGAGCGGTTTGGAGTGGAGTTTGATCTGGTGCCATTGCCGCACCCCTCGGGTGCGTCACCGTGGCCGCGAATGGAACCGGGAAGAAGTTTGTTGAAAGAAGCGTTGGGGATTATTGGAGGGCATTCCGCGTTTGAGCAGGTTCGAATTCAATCAAGCTGAAGGCATCTGGCCGAAATTTGGCTTTTCCGAAAATGGGGCTGATGGCCAGCACGCCATCCCTGTTCCATTGTTCAATTTGGATGGTCAAACGGCCACCCTGGAAGAGATGAGCGCGAACATGAGTGGAGGAAGCGAGTGGAGGAGCCTCTTTGGGGGCGAGGACCAGTTCCTTGAGCCTTTCCATTGGAAATTCGAACTGCCGCTCAGGGATTGAAAAAGTCAGTTTGCCATCCTGCAACTGCTGGAACAAGCCGTGGACTTTATCGCCATTCCGAAGACGGGCAAGGTCCTGCTTCAATGTTGCGGGGGTCGGCTTCGCTTCTTCGTAAAGGCCGTCCCACTGGGAGACCCGGATGTTGCTCAAGCGGACGGATCCCTGCCCCTGATGAACGAAACGGACAGCGGTGCCTTTGCCGGAAAAGCCCTCGGGATCGGACCATTGCTTGACCATCACGCCGTCAAGGAACAGGGCGATAATTTTTTTGGCTTTGTTCAAACGAATCTCAAAATGAGCAGATTTTTTCTGGGTCATTCCCTGAAGGGGAACCTGGCCAAGATAGCGGATGGGTTCATTCTTTTTTACCGGCAGAAGGTTGGCGGAGAAGGTATTGAGTTGAAGGCTGTAGAAGGCGCCAAAATCGGGCTCGGCTTCCTTGTTCAGGAGGGCGACGGGATGGAGGCTATCGGTGTAAAGTGCAATGGCGACTGTGAAATAGCCGCGCCAGGCAAGGTCAAAGGAGAGCGAGGCCACGTCGGGCAGTTGGAGATCGCGGGCAATGGAAGCAGATTTAGTGGCGTAAAACGCCTGGTCCTTGTAGGTCCATTCGCCAGCCTCGATCTGGCCGACTGGATTTAAATTGACGCGGCCCTGGGTCCAGCCTTCGAGGCTTGTTGGTCCCTGGAAGATCAGGCCGCTGGAAATCATGGGAGCAAATCCAGCGAGAGTGTTCCGGGGTATTTTCAAAGTGCCAGCATACGGTGTTTTGAGGACGCATTCCTGGCCATTCACCTCGATTAATTCGCCGAAGAGCTGGTCCCCATTCGAGAGGTGTAACTGGGTCATTTCCGGCGTGAGGGGGGTGGCAGCGCCTTCCTGCAAAACAATCCTCCCGAGGTAAGAGGGCAGCAGTTCAATGGGGTCGACAGCGTCCGGATGAATCCAAAAAACGGTTTCGCTGCCCTGAATGGATTCCATCCGGCCGCTCAAGCGATCACCATTTTTAAACTCAACCCGGTGCTGGGACAAAACCTGCGGAAGCAGAGCGGCGCCCAGAAAAATGGTGAGGAGGGAAAAGACTGGTCTCATTCGAAATCCAACTCCTGCATTTCCATGCCTGCTTCGGCTGGCTGGGGGCGATGAAGGTTAAAAAATAATTGTTTTATTTTTGAGCGTTCCATTTGCAAGGGGCCGAAGTTGGGACTGACACCCTCAATTTTTTCGCCGGTCCAATCGGTGAGTTTGAATGACAATGCCTCACCCCCGATAAAGGTCCCCTGAACCAGCCAGGGATCGGAATCGTTGGTTGTGGCCTTTGGCTTGGCAAGGCTCATCTGGACAATTCTATCGAGCGGGACATTGAGGCGATTACCCTTTACTTCGATCGCGGCTTTGCCGTTTTCAACGCCAAGGAGTTTGCCGCGAACTTTGTCCTTGTTGGCAAGCATGAGCACATCCTCCTTATTTTCCAGGGCACTGTTATCCGGCTCGAATCGGGGGTCCCATTCCATGACCCTGATATTTTGCAATCGCATGGCAACGCCATCGACCTGTGAGAAAAAGAGAATTCCTTTTCCTTTGCCGACAAATCCCTGGGGATCGGCCCATTTTTCGACGAATTTGCCATCCATGAGCACGGTGATGGTGCCTTCCGACTTGTTGCAGCGGATCTCGAATTTGGCGCGGTTTTTATTGGCGAGGCCGGAAGGGGCGGCGCGACCAAGCATCATGGTCCCTACTCCGGCCTGAATCCGCTGGGCGGCAATGCTCGCGGAACCGATGTAAATGACGTAGGAACTGGAACTGTAATCAAATCGGTCAAGTTCCTGGGCATAAAGCGTGACCGAGAAGGCAAAGGGGCCGTTCCAGATCATTTCGAATTCAACGCTGCAGGAGCCCTGAAGATTAAAATCGCGTCCGAGAATGTCCGCACCGTTCGAGACAAAAGCGCCATCCTTGTATTCCCATGCGCGCATCTGATCACCGGTTTTCCAGCCTTCCAGACTTGTGGGCCCTTCGTAAAGGAGACGTTGGCCACGTGAAAAAAAGATTCCCTGAAGCTGCTCCTGAGGGGCCTCAATTTTACCCCCGAACTCGCTATCGATGATGATTTTGCCTTGTTCAATGGAGTGCAAGCCGCCATTGACCTTGTCGCCATTGGTGAATTGAAAAGTGGAGACGGAGTCTTTTTCCTGATCAGCGGCAGAGATGCTTTTGGGAAAAAGAATTGAGGCGATGTTCGTTTGCCGAAAAAGAATTGGTTTACGGGCGGCGGGGGAACTCCAGGTAATTCCCCTGGTTGGATCCAGGTCCAAAGCGCTACCGGAAAGGATTGAGCCGTCGAACAAACGAATGACTTCATTGGTGGCTCCCGAGGCAATAGGAGCTAAGCTGGCGAGCGCCCAGATGATGATTGGCAGGAAGAAGATTTTACCGTTCATAAATGGGAAGAAAACGGTAATTGACGGCAAGGGAAAGCAAAGAGGCTGCGGTGGAAAAGCTGTTTCCGAATTGTCCGGTCCAGCTTCCATCAGGGTTCTGGCTACCGGTCAGTTCGCGGATATTTTTTTTATTCCATTCGTTCCACCCTTGAGGGGAGGCGTGAAAAAAAGCCTGGGCTGCATAATAGATATAATATTGCTGATAATGATTTTCGGCAGGGGCGGTTTTCAAAAAATTGTAAGCGCCTTTAAAGACAGGGGAGTTTTTTTCTTTTGCCAGGGCGAACACCAGCACAGCGATTGCTGAGCGCGCGCCGTTCGGTGAGGTCCCGGCCGTGTAGCCAATCCCCCCTTCAGGGGTTTGGCAACGGGCGAAAAACTTCAATCCTTTCTGTATGGCTTCCTCAGCCACGCCGATACCGGCGTTCCGGGCAGCAAACAATGCGACCATTTGAGCGCCGCTGACGGTAGTGTCAGCATCGGTGCTTTCCGGGGAGTAGCGCCAGGCGCCGAACGGGTTTTTTGACTGGGAGCCAGTGATTAAAAGGACCGCTTTTTGAAGCGCGGGGCCAAGGCGCGGATCCTCAACCATCCCGTAAGCTTCAGCAAGGGCAAGCGTGGCGAAGCCGTGGTTGTACATGGAACGGCCTATGTAACCGGTCTGAGGGTTTTGCTGTTTGAGAATAAAATCCAGCCCGCGACGGATCGTTTCCGCATAAGGGCCGGAAGTGGCATCTTCCCCATGAGCCAGGATGGCAACGATGGCCAGCCCAACGACGGCCGGTTCCGCGCCATAAGGCTTGTCCTCCCAGGAACCATCCGGCTGCTGGGTCTGGCTTAGAAATTGAAGGCCGCGAACATACATCCGCTCGATTTCATTGGCGGCAGTTGCGGTTTGCTCGGAGAACAGCTCCTGGGCGAGCGATCGGGAACTGATCGTAGGGATAAGGGCAAAGAGCCAAAGGAGATGATAAAGGTGCCTGAGCTGGTTCATTGCTGTTCAGCTTCAAGGGCCTTGTAGTAGGATTCGAGCGCGTCGCGGAATTCGGCCGGAACAGGCCGGGTTGTGCCGCTTGCCTTCTGGACAGTCCGATCTTCATCGGCGTTCCCGGTGTTCGTTCCGCCCGGGCCCTCGCCTGCATTGTCCGTGTCACCGCCCATGTTGTTTCCTCCCGGCTTGTTGCTGGGTTGCATTCCCTTTGGCTGCATGGCCATCATCTGCATGAGGAATTGCATTTCATTTCCTTCAGAAGGTTTTGACGCCTGGTTGCCTTTTCCCTGCTGCTGTTGTTTTTGCTGTTCCTCGTTCAGCAGGTTGATCGCATCCGAGAGATTAGCCAGCGCCTCATTGTGCAGCTTGATGGTGGCTTCATCAGTCCGCGGTTCATCCAGAAAATTCCAGACCTCCCCCATCGCGTTGGAAGATTCTTCAAGAGAAGGGGCAAGAATCTTGAAAGGGTTTTCATCGGCCAATGTCTGGAGCTTCTGGAGGTTTTGATCCTGCGCTTCCTGAATATTGTAAACCCGTTCCCGGTACATGGGATTATTGTCTTTCTGCTGTTCGAGCAAACGAGTCCGCTCGCGGAGGTTGACCTGGTTTTCCCGCATTCGAAGCAATGCCATCAACTGCTTCAATGCACTGTCTTGCTGCTCCCCTCCTCCTTCTCCCTCTCCGCTGCCATTGGAAGAGGATTCGGCAGGGGGAGGCTGGAGGAGATCCGCCCATTTGGCAAATTGATCTGACCAGTGGGCCAGGCCGTTCATCGCTTCCATCGACACATTGTCAGTGATGAAGGTGCGGATTTTTTCCAGTTCCTCGGAGGTCTTCACAGCGGCCATTTCGCGGCTGACCTTGCCATAACCTTCCTTGCGAGTGCGTTCGAAAAAGCGACTGATCTCGGTTTGCAAGGTGTCTGCTTCCTTGCGAGTATCGCCCTGTTGTTCCGCGAGAGACTTGTTTTCCTGAGCCAAACCAGCGGGAAGTTCGGGAGTGGTCAACCCGATGGTCTCGCCAATATTCTTTTGGAGGGCCGCTTCGATTTCCTTTTGATTGCCCCCCAGTTTACGCAAACGTTGAGCAAGGGTCATCGCCTGCAAATCATCGAGTCCCTCATTGATACGCTGCTGAATTTCCTTCAGGGCATTCAGGGCTTCCTCCTCCTGCTCCTTTGCTGAGGCAAGATCCTGCTGCTGTTCAGATTTGCTGCCGTTTTTGGCTTCCTTCAGTTCCTTCGCGGCCTGGGCCATTTCTTTGGCGGCGAGTTGCTGCATCTGGTGGAGATTTTTTGTCCATTTTTCAAGCAACTCTTCGGAGAAGGCAGGGTTGCGGAGCGCTTCACGGAGCGTTTTCATCCCTTCGCGGGACATCTCGGAGAGATTTTCTGCATTATCCCGCTGTTGCTGTTCCAGGTCTTCAATGCTTCGCTCACGTTTGGCGGGGTCTTCCTCCTGGTTTTTAAGAAGTGCATCGGTCTGGGCGGCAATTTTTTCCTCGGCACGGGTGACTTCTTCCAGACGGACTAAAAGCGATTCGAGACGCTGGCGAATCATTTCAGCATGCTCTTCCTGGCCGACAACCTGAATCCGGTAAGCACCGCTTTCCATCGGTTCACGACCCGGATAAAAATCATGAGCGAACGCCTTTACGGTGATGGTGCTGTTTTTGGGAATCCCCAGGATCGCAGGGGTCAAGGTGAAGGTGTGTTCAAGGGTTTTTTCCTGATACCCCTGAGAATCAAACCGAAGTGCGCTTCCGAGCGTATTGGAACTGCCGTTGTCGAGTGACCAGTTCAGACCGATGGATTGAAGTCCGTAATCATCCCGCCCCTGGACAACCATCTGCAAGACTTCGCTTTCAAGCACAGCAACATTCCGCGGGAGTTCCTTGATTTCCGGCTGGGGGGCGGCATCAACCTGGGTTTCGATGTTCAACTTCCAGGGTGCGGCGTTGCTGAGGCCATAGGAATCCCGCCATTCAAAAATTGCTGAAGAAATGGCTCCCGGAACAATGTGTTGGGTGTTGAACTCATTGCTGCGAATGGATAAATCAGCAGGGGCCAACTCCGGTAAATGCATGGCCGCCGAAGCCAGCTGGCGAGTGGCAGTGCCGGTCAACCGAATTTTGGAGCCTTCGAGTGCCACGAGATTTCCGAGCGAAACTGCCTGGGTTGCGGATGGGTAATGGAGGTATTCAGGCAGTTCGATATCGACAGTCATTCCCTTGAGTGCAGGTCTGTGGATTGGTTTGATGTCGATGAGATGGGTGGCATCGCCGAGTGCAATCCGCAATTTACCAGCAACCGTTTTGCCGGAGACATTGACCTTAACCTGTTGTTGCCTTGTTTCCCCGCGTTGCGGAAGGTCCTTTTCGAAGCGAGCGGTTACTTTGGCCGGTTTCCAGAAGGAGCGATAGGCAACTTCGCCCGTGACCTGGAATTCTTCACCATGCGGAACGATCAGTTCGCGGGGCAAGGCTTTCAATTCAACCAGGGTTTCACGGGTAAGATTGGCCGAAGGCATGATCCAGCGGCGAAAAGCATTCAACGCAACACCGGGAACCAGGAGGGCCAGCAGCAACACAGCTCCAAAAAGGGCAAAAAGAAGGGAGCCGGGCCGCTGCAACTGACGGGTATTGACGGCCTGGGTAAATTCATATTTCTCCGCTTCGGTGGCCACCTGCCGAATGGCGGCGCGGTAAAGCTCCTCAGAAAAACCGGGGGGACGCCGTTCCTGATGGGCCAGTTCGACAATCCCGAGCAAACGATCACCCAGGACCTTAAAGCGTGACTGAACCAGGCGGGCCAGGTCTTCGGTGGTTCGGGGATGCAGAACCCATTGTCGTGCCCAGGCGAGACCAAACCATCCTCCGGCAACCAGCGCCGCCAATAAAAACGTCCAGCGGAGCCATTGGGGAGTTTCCCAAACCCGGTCAGAAATAAAGAGAAGCAGCCAGGAAAGAAGAAATGCGTTGAGAATGGAGCCGAAAAATAGCAACGACTCGACTCGAAGCAGTTTCTGCCTTAAGGCCAGGAACCTGGAAGCCAGGTTCTCGGGCAGTTGGACCCCAGTTTGATGATGACTCTGCTGCACAACGCTGACAACTTACACAGACGCTCCGCGGAATGATCCATTCATCAGTTCCGTTTGGCAGTCAGCCATTACAATGCCTTTGCATGCTGCTTACGTCCAATCTTTTAGCGGAATGAATGCGATGTTTTTAGCGGGAAATCCCTAAAGAAAAAGGGATACAATAAAATCGAAATTATGAGTGCTTCACTTCGAACCTATACGCAAAGCCTTGGGCTTGAGCTGTATCAACGGCACATTTTTCTCTGCGCAGACCAGACCGAAGCCAAGTGTTGTTCGAAGGAGGCAGGGTTAAAATCGTGGGAGTTTCTCAAATCGCGACTGAAGGAACTGGGTTTGGCCGGACCCAGGCCGCTGGTGTATCGAACCAAGGCCAATTGCCTTCGTGTGTGTGAACAGGGGCCAATCGCTGTGGTTTACCCCGAAGCGGTCTGGTATCATTCGTGCAATTGTGAGACCCTTGAACGAATCATCCAGGAACATCTGATCCAGGGGCGGATTGTGAAGGAGTTTGCTTTTGCCCGTAACTTTGAGTGCCAGATGCCCGCGGAGTGATGATCATTCCCGCAACTGCATCATCTGCATTAAACGATCGGTTTCGCGATATGCCTCTTCCACCCATTCAACAATCCGGGCGGGTTCTGGTGAATACTCCAGCTCGATGCTGACTACGGAGTCCTTCATTTCCAGCTCCTTGATAGCCTGAAGGTAAGGGGCAAATTTCACCACTCCGCGCCCTGGGGGCAAATCGCCATGGACCTTGCCATCACAATCACTCAGATGCACATGAATGGCTTTGCCCTTGAGTTTGAAGACCTGCTCCGGCCCGGTATCACTCAGGACGAGGTGGCTGATATCAATATTGGCGCGAACATGGGAATGGTCACACTCATCGACAAAGCGAACCATGGAATCGATACTGTTAAGCAGACTTAGTCGAAACGGCTCCAGCTCGAGGGCGAGATCGATTTTCTTTTTTGCCGCGTAGTCACCAAGAATTCGGCAGGTTTGAATTCCCCAGTTCCATTGAGCGGCTGGAGGAATGACTTCCCGTTGCCAAATGTATTCCCCCAGGACAAGAAGGATGTTCCGGGCGTTCCATTCGGAGGCGAGATCAATGAAGCGTTTGCAGCGTTCGACATGGAAATCGCGGACGGGATCGTTGAAATCAACCAAGCCCACGGCAACGACGGGCAGACTGATAATGGGCAGGCTTAGCCGTTCGGAAGCTTTCCGGACGAGGGCAATCTCTTTTTTGGAGATACCGATGGCTTCCGTGAAAATATCCACGCAATCAAACCCCATGCGGGAGATGTGCTTAAGTCCTGTGGCGGTATCAATCCCGACCTGTTGAAAGGCGCTGTTGATGATTCCTAGTTTCATTGAGGTGACCTGAGAATGCACTGCCCTGAGGTTCCCGTCAGGTGGATTTTTTGAATCAGGCCCAAATTTCGGCATTGCCTTTCCATGCTGGAATTATGGTAACCTCCATTCCGTATTTTTAATGAAGACGCTTTTTCTTTCTCCCCCCTCATTTGATGGGTTCGATGGTGGCGCAGGCGCCCGTTATCAGGCCAAGCGGGAAATTCGTTCCTTTTGGTATCCCACCTGGCTTGCGCAGCCAGCGGCGTTGGTTCCGGACAGCAAGCTGATGGATTGCCCGCCGCATGATATTGACGTGAAAACCTGCCTGGCCGAGGCAAAAAACTATGACCATGTCATCATCCATACTTCAACGCCTTCATTAAAAAATGATTGCAAGGTGGCTGAAGCGATCAAATCACAAAAGCCCGGGACAACGATCGGGTTTGTGGGCGCGCACGCAGCGGTGCTTCCATCGGAAACTTTAAAAGCCTCCGAGTCAATCGACTGGGTTGGGCGGAAAGAATTTGATTTTACCTGCAAGGAGGTCGCGGAAGGGCGGCCTTTAAACGAGGTGGCCGGGTTATCTTATCGCAAGGAAGGAAAAATTTTGCATACCCCGGAGCGGGAATTGATCCAGAACATGGATGCGCTTCCGTGGGTGGTGGATGTTTACAAGCGGGACCTGGAGATCGAAAAATATTCGATTGGGTATCTCAAGGAGCCGTATGTCTCGCTGTATACAGGGCGCGGCTGTCCGGCCCAATGCACTTTCTGCTTATGGCCCCAAACGATTGGCGGGCATAAGTACCGGGTGCGTTCCGCCGAGAATGTGGCAGCGGAAATGGCCCATGCGAAAAAGCTTTTCCCGCAGGTGCAGGAATTCTTTTTTGATGATGACACGTTTACCGCCAATCTCCCTCGGGCCCGTGAGATCGCCCAAAAACTGAAACCGCTGGGGATGACCTGGTCGTGCAACAGCCGGGCAAACGTCAATTATGAGACGATCAAATTGATGAAAGATTGCGGGTTGCGTTTGTTCCTCGTTGGTTATGAATCGGGGAACCAGACAATTCTCGACCGGATCAAAAAAGGCATCAACATCGAGGAAGCCAAACGGTTTACGAAAGCCTGCAAGGAGCTTGGGGTGATTATTCATGGGACGTTCATCCTTGGTTTGCCGGTGGAGACTAAAGAGAGTATCGAGGAAACGATTCGTTACGCGATGGAGCTGGATGTTTTCAGCATCCAGGTTTCGCTGGCCGCGCCCTACCCTGGCACTGAGCTTTATGAAATGGCCCGTCAGAACGGCTGGTTCGCGAAGAAGGACAAAACCGATATCATTCATGACGATGGGCTTCAGCAGTCGACGTTGGAATACCCCGGTTTGAGCAAGGAGGAAATTTTTGAGGCGGTGGAGAAATTTTACCGTCGTTATTATCTGCGCCCAAAACCGATCCTGCGCATCATCAAGACCATGCTCGAGGACAAGGAGGTGTGTGTGCGCCGGTTGCGTGAGGGATATGAATTTTTCAGTACGATGGCGCAGCGGCGACAGGACCTTGCATCGGCCACTGGATCCGCCTGAAGCATTCAACACGGCCTCCCGGAATATCCTTTATCTCACCGGGAGGCAGGCCTTAAATGATCGAAATGGCAGCCGGTCAACATGCACGAGTCATGGCGTTTGGCGTCGGCGCGTTTACACAGGGAACGTTGAGGGTTTTACGCCGTTCGGGAGCTTCTGTCAGCAGTTACCTGACTCGTCCCTATGCGCAATGGGCTCCCTCGCAGGAGGGGCCGGTATTTGATTTTCGGCAGGTTCCCAATCCGTGTGAGCTGTTGAAAAGGGAACGGCCTGATTTTGTTCTGGTCCAATCCATTGATTGGGCCCAGCAGGCCTGGTGCAAGGAGTTCCTCGAAATGGGAATCCCGATTTTTTGTCCCACAGGGGAAGCGTTGTTGCTGGAACGTGATCGGAATTTTGCCCGGCAGCTTTGCCAGCAGCATGGAATTCCATTTCCACAATCTCATCTGGCAAGGACATTGGGGGAAGCGGAAGAAATTCTGACCGGCGACCCCCGGCCATACGTGATCAAAAATCCGCTCTGCTCGCCCGGCAGCCCGATTCATACGATTGTGTGTGAATCGATTGAGGATACCCGGAGCTGGTTGCCGAGACTGGATTATGCAGAAGGGGTTTTTTTACAGGAGTACATGGGGCGGGCGGAAGCGGGCCATATAGCGTTTGTCAGCGGCGGTGAAATTTATTCAATCGTCACCAACCAGGAATATAAGCGGGCGTTCAATGGCAATATGGGGATTGTTGCAGGAGCGCCGCTGGGGGGACTGATCGAGTTGGACCGGGAAGATCGTTACGGGCTGGCACGGGAGCTGTTGCAGCCCCTTCTGCCCTGGTTTCAGAAAACGAATTTTCATGGGCCTGTCCAGGTGACCGCCATCCGGGATGGAAGGAGATGGTCGGTGCTGGAATACAACGTTCGGATCGGAGTGACCTCCGGGCCGATGATTTTGCAATTGCTGGAAAACCCGGTGGAGGTGATCCGCAGTGTGTGCCTGAATGAGAAACCGAATCTCCGGTGGAAAGAGCATCTGCGCTACGGTTGTTCAGTGACTCTGGCAGGGTTTGGTTATCCGTATGTGCAACAAACGGGACCGCGCCTCCCGGTGACTTTAATTTCTGAACCGGACACCGATATTTTATGGAACGAAGTGGAACAGGATGCTGATCGAAAACTTTTCATGACCGGCCATCGCATCGCGGATGTGATTGCGGTGGCGGAAACGTTACAGGATGCCATTGACCGTGCCTACCGAAACATTGCCAAAATTCGCTGCCTTGGAAGTTATTACCGGACAGACGTGGGACAGACCCTCTGGCCTCCCGGCCATGAGTGAACCTGCTGTGAACACACCCGGCAATCAGCCGCTCCTTCGGGCAAGCTGGATTGAAATTGATCTTGCTGCGCTTCGCGAAAATTTCCGGTTAATCAACGGTTACAAGGACCGCTCAGTGGATTTGATTTCCGTGCTGAAGGATGACGCCTATTCGCACGGGGCTGTTGAAGCGGCAAAAATCGCGATGCAAGCGGGCGCGAAGTTCATTGCACTGGTCACTGTGGATGAAGCCATTCGACTACGAGAAGCCGGGATTCAATCGCCAATTCTGATGCTTGGTCAACGGCGGAATGAAGATTTGCCGTACTGCCTGCAATATAACCTGACTTGTTGCATAAATGATCGTGAATCGGCTGAGGAACTTGTCCGCCTGACCAGGGATAAGAATATTGCGACACCGGTGCATCTGAAAGTGGATACAGGGATGAGCCGGTTCGGAGTGCGTTGGACTGAGGCTGGGGCGCTGATTGATTTTGTCTGTTCGCAAAAATCGCTTCGACTTGAGGGGGTGATGAGTCACTTTGCAATGTCCGATGAGCTGGACAAATCTTTTGCGTTTTTGCAATTAAGCCGATTTCAGGAAGTTCTTGAATTACTTGAGCAAAAGAACATTTCTGTCAGATATCGCCATTTTTGTAATAGCGGCGGGCTGCTTGACCTGCCGCAGGCGCATCTGGACGCTGTCCGGATCGGGTTGCTTCCACTGGGGATTTATCCTTCAAAAGTTTGCCGAAGGATTGAGGGGATTCGCCCTGTGATGAGTGTCAAAACGAAACTCGCGCAGATTCGAACCCTTCAAAAGGACGATGTGGTGGGTTATGGCATGCGTTATCGAGCGACTGAGGAGCGCCGGATTGCGGTGTTGCCAATTGGTTATGGGGATGGCTTTCCGCGGGTGCGCAACCAGGGAGAGGTGCTGATTCGGGGAAAGCGGGCCCCGTTGATTGGCGGAGTTTCAATGGACGCAATCACCGTTGACATTACAAACATCCCGGAGGCAAACCGTTGGGATGAAGCAGTAATCATGGGCAGACAGGGTTCTGATGAAATCAGTGTGCATGAACTCGCATTGCTGAAAAATTCTGTGTCTTATGATGTTTTAACCGGGTTGCGCGGCCGCCTGCCTCGGGTTTACCTCAACACATGAGATTATTATTCTCAGAGGCGAATTCCGATTACGACCATTACATATTTCCATATGCGATCTGGGCGTTGCCGGAGGAAGGGGAAGAGCCGTGGCAAATTATGGAAAAAGGGTTTTTGCCCGGGGCTTACAACCTGGAGCGTTTCTACTTGTGCCGGCAGATCCGGGTGGACCTTGCATCGTTTGAATTGAGTTCAGAAAATCGAAGGATCTTGAGGAAAGGGGAAGGAATCGAGCAGCGATTGGTTCCGCGAAAGGATTTTGAATTCACGCCGGAGCGACGGGAATTTTTCAAGACCTACGCTGACATCAAATTCGGCAAGGATATAATGACGAATGAGAAACTGGATCGGTTGTTTGCTGCGCCGGTTGTTTCACATGTGCTGCTTTTTACCGACAATAAAACAGGCCGTGAAGTCGGCGCTGTCACGCTTTACCTGGCGCCCAAAAAACTGGCCTATTATTACTACTCCTTTTATGACCTGAATTATTACGCGAGAAACCTTGGAATGTACATGATGACCTCGGCAGTGGACACATTCTCGCGGGCAGAATACAGACATTTATACCTGGGGACTTGTTACTCCCGGGCGGCGCTCTACAAAGCACAGTTCAAGGGGGCTGAATTCTTTAACGGGTTTACCTGGTCGAAAAACCTGAAGGAGCTGAACTATATGATTGAGCGGGACCAATCAACCGCGACTCAGCACCTGTGCGAGAGTGTGGAGTACAGGGAGCTTTTTTGGGATGTTTCAGTCCAAAAGACAGCGGAGCGCTCAGCTTTTCGAATTTCCCTTAAAGGAGGGTAGCGGGCCATCCGAAGTGAGATGCAGCAGTTCCTGTTTCAAGAGGCGTCCAACTCTCATTTTGGCCATGTAAATTTGAGCGCGATTCACTCCGAGCAGTTGTGAGACTTTTTCAGTAGGCCATTCCTGGAGAGTGACCAGGTCAAACATTTGCCATTGTCTTGGAGCAACCTTTTGCTTCACTTTTTCAACGGCGTGCTGCATCTGGTTCTGGCGCCATTCCTCCTCCCACAGGTTCAAGAGGGGATCGGCGGGGCCGGTTTCCGGTTGTTGTTCCAGATTTTCAAGGTCCGTCCGTCCTTTTTGCCGTCTTGCCTTGGCCCTCCAATGATCAGCAATTCGACGACGGGTAATCTGAAAAAGCCATCCTTTAAATGATCCTTTTTTGGGGTCATAACGAAAGCCGGGAATTTCCCTGGCCACCGAAAGCAATGTTTCCTGCAACACATCATCTGCCTCTTCGGGAGACAGACCCGCACGCAAAGCAAGCGAATGAATCAACTTCCCGTAAAGATTATAAAACTCCTCCCAACCTTCATGGTCCTGATGATCCTTGATCCGGGAGAGCAGGCTCTGCCGGGTGGCAAGGGATTCCGGTGCACAAAAGTATCTTGGCTCGCGATTCGACATTTCCACACCGGAAGCAGGGTCCATAATAAAGGATTCGCTTTGGACAGAGGTTATCTAACAAAGATTGTTAAAATTGGCGTGGCGCATTCATGAGCGTCAGCACTTCCGCCTGGCTGACCGCGGCGATCCATTGGCCATCGTGAGAAACGGAAAGCCATGATTGTCCAACTCCCTGTGGTAGTTGGACAAACGCGGCTTCGCGCTCTGCCGGAAGACTCCAGAATTTTAAAGCGCTTGCGCCGCTGATGCTTAAAAGCGTTCGATTATCGGGAGCAAATGAAACAGCCTGCACCCCACCTTCATGCCCGCTGAGGGACATTAATTTAATGTTCGTCGCTGCATCCCATATATGAACAGTGTCATCCCAGCTACCTGTGGCGATGAGTGTCCCGTCTGGGGAAAAAGCCACTGCACCAACGCCCATCTGATGATCGGAAAATTCATGGATGACTTTGCCGGAAGCCAGGTCCCATAGCCGCGCGGTACGATCGATGGAACCGCTCAACATTTTCTCTCCGTCAGTGGAAAAAGCCATTGAGACAATCATTTGCTGATGGGCAGAAAGGAGCCTGGGGGATGTTCCGGAAGCCAGGTCATAGAGATAAATATCCCCATTTTCCAGGCCAAAGGCAAACCATCGCCCATCGGGGCTGAACAACCTGCGGCTGTATTGCTGTGGCACCTGAATCAATCGTTTTGATTCGATCACCTCTCCCGAAATGAGTGAGCGTGATTCAACCAAACCGTCCCAGGTGAAAAGCAGGATGCTGCTGTCATTTTCTATGAATGGCCCCACTTCCCCAATCCCATCATATCGGGCAAGCACTTTTCCGGTTGCGACCTCCCGTATGAGTGCGATCCCTTCCCGGGAACGGGAAACCACTTTTTTTCCGTTCATTGAAAAGAGGGATGCCTGGACAATGTTTGGCAGAGGAGCGGGTGTTGATGGGGGATCAACATTCCAGACGCGGATGGTTTTGTCTTTTCCAGCTGAAAAGATCTGGTTGCGTTCAGGAGACCAAAGAACTGTCCAGACTTCACTTCCATGTCCGCGCAGAAGATGCAGCTCTTCAAGGGTCAGCGCGTCCCAAATTCGTATTGTCTGGTCACTTCCACCGGTGGCAATCTTTTTTCCATCCGGAGAGTAGGCGACAGTCCAGATTACAGTGGAGTTATGGGAGAACCGTTCCATCAACAGCGTGCCTGAAGTGACTTCCCAAATGATGAGCCTTCCATCCCGCGACACGGCGGCCAAATGATTCTCATCTGGAGAGAAACTCATCGCCATGACTGTGCCCGCATTCGCCAATGTGTGGAGTGGCTGCAAAGCTGGCCAGGTCCAAAGTTTGATACTGTTGCCCCAGGATCCTGTTGCCAGAATTTTTCCCCTGGGAGAAAATCGCAGTCGGCCACCAGCCTCAGGCAAGGTACGTTCCGGTATTAAGTCACGGTTGAGAATTTCAATGTAGCCGTTGGTGCTGAAGATCAGTGTGCTGGCGCCACGAGCCAATCCTGTTCCTTCCGGAGTAAAAGAGACTGAAGGTGATGCAGATAAATAATTGGTTCGCCATTTTCCAGTGGAAAGCTCCAGCAGGGAGGTCAACGGTCGATTGCCCCCTTCTCCGGCGACAAAGGAATCTGTGGCATCAAGGGCAAATGTCATGAAATAGCTGCCGGGAAGAGACCATCGTCGCAACTCCCGCAATTCGGGGATGTGCCATTCCCGGATGGTTGAATCGAAGCTGGAAGAGTAAAGGCGGTCGCCTTTCCGGTTCAACGCCAGCCATGAAACCACCTGCTCATGACCACGCATGATTCCGATACTCTGGCCTCTGATCCGTTCCTGGAGAAAATACCACTCAAGGCCGCGCAGATCATGCTCTCCTTTTTTTGGAAGATAACTTGCAAGGAGGTTTTCTGCGCGCCCGTAATTTCCTGCCATGATCGCCTGCTGGGCAAGGTTAATGTCTGCAGCGTAAAGGTTCTCACGAGCCTTGAGTTCCTTTTCCTCCAGAGCCCTCCGTTGTTTTCCCTCCATTTCAGCAGTGGCCTGGGCCAGTTCCGCCCGTTTTCGTTCGAACAGAAAGCCCGCCAGGCCAATCCCGATAAGCAGTGTTGAAATCAGTGCGATCTGACGCCAGAGAGCGATGAGCCGTTCGTTGCGGCGCAACCGCCTGATGGATTTTCCCGCGTCCAGGAGCAGCAATTCACCGCGAATTTCCTCCGCTGATTGATGACGTTCGGCGGGACTGCTGGCGCAGGCCCTTAAAATAATTTCATTTATTTCAGCGAATGCCTCCGCCTCAGTTGATTCGCGGAACTGCGGGGGAAGATCAGGAAAATCGAGGCGGCTTCGGCCAGTGCTCATCTCGTAAAGGGTTTTACCGAAGCTGTAGAGATCAGCACGGGGAGAACCGGGTCCCTCAGGAGCAATATATCCTTCTGTTCCCACGAAAGAACGGGCATCCCCCAGGTTTGCCACCAATCCCACATCCGCCAGTTTGGGACGTCCTTCCACAAAGATGATGTTGGATGGTTTGATATCGCGATGCACCAATCCCTTTTCATGAAGAAAGGCCAGCGCTTCTGCCACAGTGCTTCCGATCCGGGCACATTCAGCAACGGACAATCGGCCTTTGGATTGAATCATCTCTGCCAGTGTCAATGGCCTGAAATCAGCCAATTCGCCGCCGTCCAAAGTCCCGGAGGCATCGTCAGCCAATTCCATGACATAATAGAAATATCCCTCGGAATCGTTGCGCCCAACCTGCAGGATATCGACCAGCCCTGGATGCAAACGGGAGATCGGCTCGAATCGTTGAAGGCCTGTGAATTCGCGCTCAAAGGTCCGCTCATGCTGGAAGCGATTGCGCCAGACCACTTTGACTGCCCTAAAGCGTTGAGTGATGCTGCGGGCGAGCCAGACCTCGCCATAGGCGCCTATGCCAATCCGGCGGAGAATTGTATGCTCCGCGATATGGGGCCGGTCTTCAGGTTCAGCCATTAACTCTTCTCGCAACTCAGCCACACTCTTAACCACTCTCATGCTCCCGCTGGGAAGTCATCTTTTAAATGCTCGCAAAAGCGGGTCCCCGAGCTTCCAAAAACGAACATGCCTGCCTTGACCTGCCGCGAACAGTTCGTACAGTAACGAAATTGATGAGATATTTTCTTCTACTGGCTGTTTTATTTTGTTCGGCAGGATTGCGCGCCGCGCAGCCGGGAGTGGCCAATGGCATCGCGGTGATTGTGAATGACGCGGTCATCACGTACAAGGATGTTTTCCAAATTATCCGGGATGACGTGGAATTTCTCGAACGACGTTATGCAGGCCAGCCCCAGGTCCTGGAGCAGAAAATTCGCGAACTGCAGGAGGAACGAATTGAAATCCTTGTCAACGATCACCTCGTATTGCATGAGTTTAAAACCGCCGGCTATCAACTGCCCGAAACATGGATTGAGAACCGGATTGAGGATGACATCAAAAAGTATGGGGACCGCCTGACATTGACAAAGACCTTGCAGGCACAGGGAATCACTTTTGAGACTTACCGCACCAAAGTTCGTGAACGCACGATCCTGGAAGTGATGTGGCGGCAAAAAGTGCCGAATGATCCTTTGATTTCGCCTGCGAAGATCGAGAAATTTTATCTGGACCACCAGAGCGATTTTAAAATGCAGGACCAGGTCAAGTTGCGCATGATCGTGCTGACCAATCGCCCGAATGATTCAGCCTATTCGCCGGCAAAGGTGGCGGGAGAGATTCTGGATATTATCAATAAAGGGGCTTCTTTTGCGGAAATGGCCCAGATTTATTCACAAGGTTCCCAGGCGCGGGAAGGAGGAGACTGGGGTTGGGTGGAACATTCCGTTTTGCGTGAGGAGCTGGCAAAGGCTGCCTTCGCCCTGAAACCCGGAGAACATTCAGGGGTGATCGAAACACCCCAGGCTGTTTACCTGATGAAGGTGGAGGATGCCCGTCCCGCCCACGTGAAGTCACTTTCCGAAGTCCGGGATGAAATTGAAGCCAAACTAAGAACTGATGAAACACGGCGGCTGCGCAAGCAATGGATTGACCGCCTTAAGGCAAAAGCTTTCATTCGGTATTTTTAAGCGCCGGGATGAAACGCTGGATTGGGATTGCAACGGGTGATGTGACGGGCGTGGGGATCGAGGTCACGCTCAAGGCGCTATCCCTCTTGCCGAAGGATGAGATCAGCTACCTCCTGATCGGCGATGAAAAACGGATTCGCAAGGCAAACAGCCAGTTTGGGGTTGGGGAGGCATTGCATTCATTTACAGGCTGGGACTCCTCCGAACGTATTTGCATTCATCAACCAGGAAATGCCGTTCCAGACGAGATTGCGCCCGGTTCTGCTCCGGCGGCGGAAGCTTCAATCCGCTACCTTGAGGAAGGCGCCCGGTTTTGCCTGGAACAGCATCTGACTGCTTTGGTCACAGCCCCTGTAAACAAGGAATCGATCATTCGATCCGGCAGAGACAGCTTTACCGGGCAAACTGAATTTCTTTCGGATCTGGCAGGGGCCAGGCGGACTGCGATGATGTTGCTCGGGGCCGATGATCGAGGACGCTGGCTTCGCGTTGCTCTTGCCACAACCCATGTCCCGATTCGTTCAGTGGCCGACCATTTGACAGAAGAAAAAGTGTTGCTGGCGATCGAACTGGCAGAGAAAGCCTGTCAACTTCTGAAGCTTCCAAGATCAAAGGTGGGAGTGTGCGGATTGAATCCGCATGCGGGCGAAGGAGGAAAACTGGGAGATGAGGAAATCACCACGATCATCCCGGCAGTGCAGGCAGCGATCCGGAAGGGAATCGATGTGGAAGGCCCTTTTGCCGCCGACACCTTGTTTCACCAGGTTTATCATGGGGCATATGATGCAGTGGTGGCGATGTATCATGACCAGGGATTGGCCCCAATGAAGATGGTGGCCTTCGACAGCGGGGTGAATTGGACGCTGGGCCTGCCTTTTATCCGAACTTCACCAGACCATGGGACCGCTTATAATATTGCCGGGAAAGGGATTGCATCTCCAGGGAGCATGAAAACTGCAATCCAACTGGCCAGGCAGCTTGCCGGAGTGTAAGCCAAACAGGTGTGCGGCAAAACGCACACTTTCACGAATTTGTGACATTCCTTATCTTCCCGCACCGAACACCAGACAGGAATAACCATTTGCAAATGAGTCGGAGGTACGTAACCTCTTTAGCTCACGTTGATTGATGCGGCAGTTTTTAACCATAGCCATGAACGCTTTCATGGAGTTGATTCGGCAGCCTATTTATCTGCTGATCTTGACAACTTCAGCGAGTTTCACGGTTTTCCTGAGCAGTGTGTTTTATTTCGGTTTCGGGGATGATCCCAAGCTGGTCAAGGACAGTACATTGGCGGTCATGTTTCTTTCCGGCCTTTTCGCCGCGGCATTGAGCGCTTCCTCTTCCGTTGCCCATGAAATCCGCACCGGGACAGCCCTGGCTGTCATGGCAAAACCCGTTGGACGGGCGCAATTCCTCATCGCCAAGTACGTGGGCCTGGCATCCGCGCTGACTCTCCTTACCTATGTTAATTTTCTTTGTTCGCTGTTATCCAGCAGGATGGCTTTTGACGCCTACGGTGATCCTGACAAACTGGGATTGAAAATTTTCTTCGGCCTGCTCCTGCTGGGATATGGCATCGGGGGATTCAGCAATTATTTCCTTCGCCGTCCCTTTGTGGCGGATGCGACATTTTTTGTCGTCCTGATGATTTCGCTATCATTTATTATTATTAATTTTTTCAGCAGAGAGGGAACGCTGCATGCCTGGGGCACAGGAGTTGACTGGAGGCTGGTTCCAGCGGCGGTGCTAATTTTATTTGGACTCTGGGTGCTGGCGGCAGTGGCGCTGGCTTGTTCAACACGCCTTGAAACGATTCCCACGCTGGCAATTTGCAGCGCGGTGTTTTTGCTGGGCTTGATGTCTGACTGGTTGTTTGGTCGTCCTGCGGAGCGTGGCGAGTGGTGGGCGGCTGTGCTTTACAGCGTGGTGCCGAACTGGCAACTGGTCTGGCTTGCCGATGCGCTGGAAAATGGAAAAAAAGTCCCGTGGTCTTACGTGGGCAATGCTTTTGCCTATGTCCTGGCTTATTTAGGCGCGACGCTGGCCCTGGCCCTGGTGATGTTTGAAGATCGTGAGTTGACTTAGCAATTGCATCAAATGGAACGCAACTCCCAAAAAATAGGATTAATCAATTTCCTGGTTCTGCTGCTGGCGGGAGCGATCCTTTTTGTGCTGGCACGAGTGTCGCACACATTTTCCGGGCAGGTTGGCTCGGTGTTCTTCGGGATCGGATTTCTCTGCGCTTTAGTCAGCTATCTCCAGATGCGGCTTGAGGAACGGGAGCAGCTTGAAAAGTTGGAGTTCGACGAACTGGCGCGTGAAAAAAATGCCGCCAGCCTTTTTAGCGCAGGAGCAGAAGCACTCCCGGCCCGACATTCCCGTGAGCAGTTTGAACGCTACTTTCTTCCAATCTTTACAGTTGTCCTTTTCATATTGCAGGCCGCAGCGGTTTATTTCTTATGGAAATGGCTGCGCAAGGCGACAGTGGTGGCCCCGGCCCAGCCAATGGTGGTGCTTTCGCTGGTGGGTGTTAACGCATTGATCCTTTTTCTGCTGGGCAAATATGCCGCCAATCTGGCCCGGTTGGGAGAAAACCGTTTACTCCGTCCCGGTGGCAGTTTTCTGGTTTTTGGGGCTTATGTTTCGGCAGCAATCGTGATTGCAGTTGGGCTGCTCTGGGGTGGGGTTCAGCAAGCTGACCTGTACCTGGCTCGGGCATTATGCGTGATTCTGGCGCTGATTGCCGTTGAAACATTGGTCAGCCTGATTTTCGAAATGTACCGGCCCCGGGTTCGCGGACAGGCTGCGCGGCTTGTTTATGAATCCAGACTGGTTGGGTTGCTTGGACAACCTGAGGGGATCTTCACGACAGCTGCGCAGGCATTGGATTACCAATTTGGGTTTAAAGTTTCTGAAACCTGGTTCTATCGTTTTCTCGAACGGGCGCTTGCCTGGATCATTCTCGTTCAATTGCTGGTATTGTTGTTCTCAACCTCTTTCGTTTTTATCGGGCCGGGTGAGCAGGCTGTCATTGAACGTTTTGGCAAGCCGCTCGCTGGCGGGAAGATTCTCAACCCGGGCCCTCACATCAAAATGCCCTGGCCAATTGACAAGGTCTACCGCGTCCGAACGGATGAAATTCAGCGTTTCAATGTGGGATTTGTGGCGGACGAACAGCACGCAGGGAAGGAAACGGTTCTTTGGACAGTCAGCCATTACAAGGAGGAATTTAACCTTCTCGTGGCCAGTCGCGATCAACAGGCAGGCACGAACAATCCAGCCGCTGATCAAAGCGTCCCGGTGGATTTGCTGACTGTCAGCATTCCTGTGCAGTTCCAAATCAAGGATATCAAAGCGTGGGTTTATAATTATACCGACGCTGCCAGTCTCCTGGAAAAAATTGCCACTCGCGAGGTCATTCGTTTTCTTGTTGGAGCAGACATTTTTGACATCATGTCCAGTGGTCGAGCGCATGCATCAGAACAGCTTAAGAAGTTGATCCAGGAACGTTCGGATGAGCTTAAGCTTGGGGTAAACATTATCTTTGTTGGATTGCAGGATATTCATCCGCCGATCAAGGTAGCTCCCTCTTACGAATCAGTCATCGCAGTCCGGCAGGAGAATGAAGCGAAGCTTCGAACTGCCGAAGGTTACGCAGCACGCAATTTGTCCCTGTCCAGGGCAGTCGCCCAACGGCTCATTCACGAGGCGCAATCGTATAAGAACCGAAAAATTTCAGGCGCACAGGCGCAGGCGGCACAATATGCAAACCAGGTGATGGCTTACAAGGCGTCTCCTGAAGTTTTCATGCAGCGCGCCTACCTGAATGCCTTTAGCGTGGGAAGCACCAATTCCCGCAAGTACGTGATCACGAGCACCAACACAGATGAGGTGATCACACTTAACCTCGAAGACAAGGTGCGCCGGGAACTGCTGGACACCATCGCAGTCCCGCCGCCAAAAAATTGATGTTCCAACTTCTATGAGACGCAACTCACTGACATTGTTTGTCGGATTTATCCTGTTAATCATTTTTGTCCTGCTGCTGTTCACCTTCCAGGTGAGGCAGACAGAGGTGGTGGTGGTGACGACCTTTGATCGTCCCACCCGCACTTATTCCGAGCAGCCCGGTCTGAAATGGAAATGGCCCTACCCGATCCAGAAGGTTTATCGTTTTGATAAGCGGGTGCAGAACTTCGAAGATGATTTCGAGCAGACCTACACCCGAGACGGTTACAACCTGCTCGCTTCAGTTTACGTTGGCTGGACGATTGAAAAGCCTGCTGAGTTCTTCAACAGCTTTCCGGCTGGGACGGCTGCGGCTGCCGAACCAACCCTGAAATCGCTCATTCGGAGCTCAAAAAACGCCGTGATCGGGCGGCATCCCTTTTCGAATTTTATTTCAACCGATCCAAAACAGTTGCAGTTCGCCGAAATTGAAAAAGCGATGCTGGACAGCATTCGCGAACAGGCATTGTCCAAGTATGGAATTGGCATTCAGTTTCTCGGCATCAAACGACTTGGTTTGCCGGAGAGCGTCACCCAAAAGGTTTTTGATCGCATGACTGCTGAACGTCAGCGAGAAGTGGAGCGACTCCGTGCAATGGGAGAAGCCGAAGCAATGAACATCCGGAGCGCGGCTGACCGGGACCGAAATGAAATTATTGCCAAAGCAGAAGCGGAAGCCACGGCAATCCGGGGCGAAGCAGATGCCGAAGCGGCGAAATCATTCGCGGTTTTTTCGGAGCACCCTGAGCTTGCTGTGTTCCTGCTGAAACTGAACGCACTGGAGCAGTCATTGAAAGATCGCTCGACATTGATCCTTGATGAAAGGACCCCTCCTTTTGACCTGCTCAGCGGTTCCCTTTCAACCAACAGCAACCGGCCTGCGCCAAAAACTCCATGAGTGACCACGATCATCAGCACCATGATCACGATCACGCCCATGGGCATGATCATAAAAACCGCGCCCACCCCTCCGGAACAGGTGAGATTGACCTGAGCCGCAAAAAAGCTGAAGCACCGGCCCCTGAACCAATTCCCGCACCGGTTGAAGACGCGGGTTCCCAGGCTTTGTCGGAGGCTTTGCGCAGCAGTTTTGTCATCGTCAAAATTGTGATGGTGATCCTGGTTATCGTCTTCTTTGCGTCTGGAGTTTTCACAGTCAGTTCGCAGGAAAAGGCGATCATTTTGCGGTTCGGAAAACCTGTTGGCACCGGCCCTGAACAATTGCTTGGGCCTGGGTTACACTGGTCATTCCCCTACCCCATTGACGAGGTGGTCAGGATTCCCATCGGTGAAATCCAGACGGTGACCTCGACTACAGGATGGTATGCCACCACTCCCGAGGAGGAAGCAACCAATTCTGAAGCGGAACCGGGCCCATCTCTCAATCCCGCAGCGGATGGTTACACTCTGACTGCGGACGGAAATATCATTCACGTTCGGGCGACGTTGCGATATCGAATCTCGCAACCGCTGGATTACCTGCTGAATTTTGTCAATGCTTCCAACGTGGTGCAGAATGCCCTGGACAATGCCTTGTTCTGGGCCTCTTCTCGAACCACCGTGGATCAGGCGCTTACGCTGGACAAGGTTGGTTTTCAGGAAAAGGTCATCGCCCGTGTCCGCGACCTGGTTGATCGACAAAATCTCGGCATCGTAATCGAACAGGCGGAAGTTCGCACAATCCCGCCACGGCAGGTCAAGAACGCTTTCGAGCAGGCCTTTGCAGCGGATATTGAACGGCGAAAGGCTCGCGATGATGCCCGTGCTTATGCCAACCGGATATTAAGCACAGCCCAGGGAGAGGCGACCGGGATTGTAAATGCCGGGCAGACTGCCCGCACCCGGCTGGTACAAGCCATTGCCGCAGAGGCAAAATATTATCAGGATCAACTGCCGCATTATCGCAACAACAAGGAATTATTCGCGCAGCGACTCCGTACCGAGTTCCTTTCACGCATCCTGACCAACGTGGAGGATAAAATCCTGATCCCGGAACGGAGGGATGGAAAATCACGCGAAGTCAGGCTACAATTGAGTCGCGAGCCTCAAAACCCGGTCGACCCAAACCAGCAAGCGGCTCAGCAGCAAAAATAGCCATCCAGAGGCAAGAGTATGCAAGTCACATCGTTATTTAGTCGGCAGGAGCAACCGCATGATCATGATCATGCTCACCATGACCATGACCACGATGCCAATTGCTCTTCATGCGGGCACGATCATGAGCACACACCGGTCAAGCTGACACAAACGCTGGTCGGGCTGATTTTTATCATTAACTCATTCATCGTTGATTGGCTGCTGGACAAGCCCTCGATGGTGTCGAGCTTCAGCGCAATGCTGGGGGCGATCATCCTTGGCTATCCGATTGTCTGGACATCCATCAAGGATATTCGGAAGGGAAACCTGACAATTAATGAATTGGTGGGGATTGCCGTTCTTGCCGCCTTTGCCTCAGGAGATTACAAAACAGCAGGGTTGGTTGCATTTTTCATGTTGCTCGGTGAAATCATTGAGACACGCACCGCTGCCGGAGCCCGTGCCTCGATTGAATCCCTGATCAAACTGACTCCAACCAAAGCACGGCGGATCAGAGAAGGTCGTGAGGAAGAAGTGGCTGCTCGCGAACTGGCTGTGGGAGACCTGATTCGAGTTCGTCCCGGTGACAATGTCGCCGCTGACGGATTGATCGTTTCCGGACAGGGTTCCTTCAACCAGGCCAATATCACAGGCGAATCTCTTCCCGTGGATAAAAAGCCAGGGGATGAAGTTTTCGCAGGGACGCAGAACCTGACAGGGGTTTTGGAAATCCGAGTCAGCCGCGCAGGAACGGACACCACCCTTGGCCGGGTTCGTGAACTGATTCTTGCCGCAGAAAAAACCAAGCTTCCGATCATGCGGATCGTGGACCAGTACATGGTTTACTACACCCCGCTTGTTTTAGTCATGGGTGCCCTGGTCTGGGCATTCACCCAGAACCTTGACCGTGTGATTGCGGTGTTGGTTGTTGCCTGCCCCTGCGCATTCATTCTTGCCACACCCACAGCCATGGTTGCCGCTCTTTCCTCAGCCGCACGGCTTGGAATTCTCATCAAGAACGTTGGTGACATTGAGTTGGCCGCGCGCATCAATGCATTTATTTTTGATAAAACCGGCACCCTCACGACTGGCAAATTAGCAGTCAGCCGTCTTGCCCCAACGGAAGGGACCACACCCGCTGAACTGCTTAGGCTGGCGGCCTCCGCTGAAAAATACAGCAATCATCCCACGGCCAAAGCTTTAGCCGACCTGGCAAATGATGCCTCGGTGCCGCTGGCTGAACCGGCTGATTTCTCTGAAACCGCCGGGAGAGGAATCAAGGCGAAAGTGGATGGAGCGAACCTTGTGGTGGGACGCGCTGCCTGGCTGAAAGACAACGGTGTCACCGAGGATGTCAGCAAATCGGTGGATTTGAATGAAACGGAAGGGTTCAGCCTGATTTATGTGGCCCGGGATGGTCGTTATCTCGGCTGGATTGGCTTGCGTGATGAGACCCGCTCCGAAGCGAAAGCTTCCCTTGCAGATTTGATGCAAACAGGTGTTCGCCGGATCGCAATGGTTTCCGGGGACAGACAACCGGTGGCCACCCGTGTGGCTCGCGAAATCGGTTGCGAAGAAGTCGTGGCTGAGTGTCTGCCACAAAACAAGGTTGAATTTGTTCGCGCCATGAAAGCCCGCGGTTATCGGGTCGCCGTCGTGGGTGATGGGGTCAACGATGCTCCCGCATTGGCTGCTGGTGATTTGGGAATTGCAATGGGAGCAGCCGGTAGTGAAGTGGCGATTCACAGCGCGACAATCGCCCTGATGAACAGTGACCTGCGGCGTCTCCCATTTCTCGTGCGCCTCTCCCGCAGCACCCGCGCTGTGATCAATCAGAATTTTCTTTTTGGCGTGTTTTTCATTATCGGAGGGCTGGCCCTGGCTGCTTTTGGATATGTGAACCCCATTGTCGCCGCGATCATGCACAATCTTGGCTCGTTGATTGTTGTTTTTAACAGCGCCCGGCTGGTACGGCATGGGGAAGAGTTGGAACCGTTTATGGCTCCGGGAAATAAACAGGAAACTCCTGCGACTTCCACACCTGCCCCAGCATTACAACCCCGCATGGCCTGATGATTGCGAACGCATCCATTGAATCAACACCGACTTCCGACGTGGCAAAAGAGAATGTCATTGCCGTTCGTGGCCTGACGAAAGTTTTCAAGGATTTTTGGGGGCGCCCCAAGGCCCGGGCGGTGGACAACGTGGATTTTGAAGTGCGCCGGGGAGAGGTGTTCGGGCTGCTTGGGCCAAATGGCTCCGGAAAATCAACTACCGTCAAAATGCTTCTTGGCCTGCTTTATCCCACGAAAGGGCACATTGAAGTTTTTGGCCATTCTCCCCGCGATGTTCAAACAAAATCGCGGATTGGTTACCTGCCCGAAGAGTCCTATTTGTATCGCTACCTTGATTCAAGGGAGACACTCGATTTTTTTGGAAACCTGTTTGCCTTGCCGCCTGATGAGCGCCGAAAACGTTCCGAGCAGTTGATCGAGATGGTTGGTCTTGGCAAGGCACATCGGAGGCAGGTGGGAGAATTTTCCAAAGGGATGCAGCGCCGCATTGGCCTGGCGCAGGCACTGATCAATGATCCTGACCTGGTCATTCTTGATGAACCGACTGCCGGGCTGGACCCAATCGGCTGTCGTGAAGTCAAAGACCTTATCCTGGCTCTCGCTCGCCGTGGAAAAACTGTGATCCTCAGCAGCCACCTTCTCTCGGATGTGGAGGATGTCTGCGACCGCGTGGTGATTTATTACGGAGGAAAAATTCAGGCAATGGGAACCTTGAAAGAGTTGCTTGCAACTCCTGACGCAGTTCGCATCACAACTCCTGTTTTGTCCCGGCCTGTGATGGAAAAAGTGCTGTCGGTCATCAGGCAGGATGTTTCCGAGGACAAAATTCGAATTGATACACCGACCCAGAACCTTGAGGGGTATTTTCTGGGAGTCGTTCAGAAAGCACGGCAAAGCGAGGAAACTTCCGGCGCAACATCAGGAAATCGAGTGGCAGCTTACCTGCGTGGCGACGCTGATACTGCAACTGCCTCTCCACAGGCAAAAATTCTTGAACGGCTAACCGCTCCCACCGTTGAAACGGCTGCTTCTCCGGGAACGCAATCGAACATGTCCACTCCAGTGGAAGCGGAACAAATCAAGAAACTTGCTGCTTTGGCCCAACCTGCAACGCCCACTCCGAGTTCAAGTCCTGAACCGGATAAAGTTCAGAAAACGGAAGATTTGACAAAAGCGAATGAGAAACTCTCTTCACTTTTGGGAAAACCCAAATAGTCCGCCGGCCTGATGCAACGTCTTTTTGCCATCGCCTTTCTGACGCTTCGTGCCGCGGTGCGTTTTCGCCTGGTACTGATGCTTTCAGGAGTGTTGCTTGCAGCTGTGATCATCCTCCCGCTGATCATCAAGGATGATGGCACCGCACGCGGGTTCACCCAGATTCTTCTGACCTACACGTTGAGCGTGATCACAGCGGTCCTGGGCTTTTCCACGCTTTGGCTGGCATGCGGCACTCTCGCTCGCGAAATGGAAGAGGCACAGATGCAGATGATCGCGGTCAAGCCCATCCCACGCTGGCAGGTTTGGGTTGGTAAATGGCTGGGAATTCTCATGCTGAATGCAATTCTGCTCACCGCCTCCGGAATTGCCCTTTACGTATTGATGCAATATCGGGCGACTCGTTTGCCTGAAGCGCAGCAAACCATCCTGCGCAACGAGGTGATGGTTGCAAGAGGTTCAGTCAAGGAACCAATTCCCAATTATGAAGAGGATGTTCAACGGTTTACCAAAGCCCGAATCGCAGCAGCGGAGGGACAACCATTGGACATTAATGCGGTTACGGAATTTGCCCGAGAACGGATCAAGGCCCAAATGCAGATAGTCCCCCCAGGGTACCTTCGGCAGTGGCAACTCGATCTCGGGATCGCGAAACCGTTTCTCAAAGATCAGCCACTTTTCCTTCGAACCAAGTTCAATGTAGCCCAGGTGAGTGAGGGAGGAACCTACACTGGATTGTGGGAAATTGGGCCGACCAATAACACCGCCGCGATTCTTCGCCGACAGATGAGTCTCGCTTCTGATACCTTTCACGAAATCGAACTTCCGCCAAATGTCTTCGATGAAAACGGCATTGTCCATGTGCGATTCATTAACCAGAACCAAACAGCGGTCTTGTTTCCGCTGGAGGATGGAATGGAACTTCTTTATCGAGAAGGGGGCTTCGGATTAAATTTCGCGAGAGGGCTGGTCATTATTCTTTGCTGGCTTTCGCTGCTTGCGGCGTTGGGACTTGCCGCCGCGACCTTTTTATCTTTTCCAGTGGCGGCGTTTGTATCGATAGGAGTTTTGATCGTGGGAATGTCCTCCGGCACTTTCAAACAGATCGTTGAAGAAAAGGGAATCTCCGGGGTGGACCATGAAACCGGAAGGATTGAAAAGCAAGACATTGTTGATCAGATCGCGGTCCCTGCAGCAGCTGGAATTCTGAAGGTCCTTAATTTAATCCGCGAATTTTCACCTGTGGAAAAACTGAGTACCGGTCGAAGCATCAGTTGGGCGGAAACAGCCCGGGCGATTTTGCAAATCATGTTAATGATGGGAGGAGTGTTTGCCGCCATCGGCATCTCCGTCTTCGCCCGCAGGGAACTCGCCAACGTCAAAACTTTTTATTGATGAGTCGCGCTCGTTCCAAATTTTACAAGATTTTGCTGCTGATGCTGATGATCGGCTTGCTGGTGGGGGTTTCGTTTTCTCAACGGAATCTTAACAGGCAACGAACAGAAATGGGACTGACCCGCATTGACCCGCTGGAAAATGCCCCCCCGATTCTTGCCTTTACGACCGTTGCGCTCGGTGGTTTTCGCGGGCTGATTGCAAACGCGCTCTGGATTCGGGCGAACGATCTCCAGGAGGAAGGTAAATATTTTGAAATGGTCCAACTGGCGGACTGGATCACCAAACTACAGCCTCATTTCGTGACCGTCTGGGTGCATCAGGCCTGGAACATGGCTTATAACATTTCGATCAAGTTCACTGAGCCGCAGGATCGGTGGCAATGGGTATCCAGGGGAATTGAATTACTCAGGGATGATGGCCTTCGGTTCAATCCAAAGGAACCGCTCATTTATCGGGAACTGGGTTGGATCTTCCAACACAAAATGGGGCATTACATGGATGATGCTCATGAATATTACAAACAGTATTGGGCTTCCGAGATGAGCAGGGTGCTTGCCTCCGGAAGGCCCAATTGGGAGGAACTGATCAATCCTCAAACACCCGAGACAAAGGAAAGAGTTCGTCTCCTGAAGGAAAGATTCAAGATGGACCCCACCTTTATGAAGCTGGTGGATGAAAAGTACGGTCCACTGGAATGGCGTCTCCCTGAAACAAGCGCGATTTACTGGGCCACACTGGGGCTGGAAAAAACCAAAGACCAAAAATTAAAGAAAGAAGATTTCATCACCCTCCGACGCGTGGTGTTCCAATCCCTCCAACTTGCTTTTCATCGCGGGAAAATGATCTATCCCCGAAAAAACAGTTTGGAATTCATTTACGGTCCGAACCTGGAAATCATACGCCAGGCCAGCGAAAGTTATGAGGAGATGATGAGTCTTGAGCCTGAGAAGGAGTACAATGTAAAGAACGCCCACAAAAACTTTCTCGGCACCAGTGTTTATTTTTTATATGTCCACGGTCGCACCCAGGCTGCCGAACAATGGTTTGCCTATTTGAAAAAGCTTTACCCGCAAGCCGTGGATACTGGCCTTTCGATGGAAGATTATGCCATTTCCAGGGTTTCGGAAGAAGTAGGCGACACGGACCCGAACCGGATGCGAAGTGTGTTGGAAGGTTTGCTGGAGCAATCATTCATGAATGCAGCATTCGGCGAGGACGAACTGGCCCAGGGTTATCAACGCCTCGCTGCGAAAATTCGGGAGCGCTATATGGTCACCATCGGAAAAATCAGCGAAAAACGGGTCGGCCTCCCCCCCTTATCAGAAACCCGTGAGGTTGTTTTGAAACGTCTTCTGGCTCCTGATTCCGGTCTTGATCCGGTAATTGCCGCCCAGCTTCGCACGGCCTTGAACCTGCCTGCCAATTACGGTTTGCCTGCAACTCCAGTTGAAGGAGGAGCAATTTCCACCAATGCCCCGCCACCCCGGGCAGCTTCATTAAATCAATAAGCAAATTGCGCTCCCATCAGCGCTCCTTTACTTTGTCTCGCATGACGAAAATGCCAGTGGCCTGGCAACTGATTATCATGCTCCTGCTGACCCTGATGATGGGATGCGACCCATTGTCCAACTCCTCACTTGATGAACAGAAGGATCCCAATTTTCTGGATGGCAAGGAGCGATTACAGGCCCTGGATTACCAAGGCGCTGCGGAATCGTTTGAAAAAGCGCTTCAATCCAATCCTAAATCTGCCGCCGCGCATTTCGAACTGGGGGCGATTTACGAAAATCGCATCAAGGACTTCACAGCCGCAATTTATCACTATGAAAAGTACCTGGCACTGCTCCCAAACGGGCCAATGGCCGATGTGGTGCGACAGCGGATCACAGGGTGCAAGCTTGAAATCGCAAAGGCGGTAGGTTTCGGTGTGTTGACCATGAATGTCCAGGCCGAGATTGCACGGGCAACCAATGAGAATAATCAGCTTCGGCAGTACATCGAGCAGCTCAAACTACAACTCGCGCAGCAGCCCACAGTCATCACGAACTACATCACAAATTTCGTTTCACCCCAAAGCTCGACGATCGAACCTCGCGTGGATGAGTCAGCGCGGGACATTTCTGCGCGGCACAGAACCACTGCGACGGATGTGCCTCCCGTTTCTTCGACAGCAAGCCGGAACGTGACGGGTTCACGAACTGTTGTAACAAACCAGGGTGCCCAATCAAAAACGGCAAAATCTGCTCCATCCGTGCGGACACAATCCTCAGTGTCCTCCCGTCAGGCAGTCCATGTTGTAAAAAGTGGAGAGACCGTAGCTGCGATTGCCCGGAAGTATGGAATTTCACAATCTGCCATTCTTGCTGCCAATCCCAGCCTCAATCCGAAACGACTCAGGGTTGGGCAATCGATCATGATTCCAATGGCCCGTTAACTATGCCGCGTTATCTCCTGCTCATGGTTACTTTCAGTTTTTGGCTGACGATGAGCGTTCTCCTGTACCGTTCCGAGTTCGGTTCTGCGGCGCGAATTGGTAACAGCATTCCACCTGAGGTTGTTTGGCAAAAAATCCTGACGGCTCCTGACGATTCAACTCTGGAGCTTTCCTATAATGGAAAGAAAGTCGGCTATGTTCGCTGGGCGCCGAATGTCGGGGAGGAAGCAGCAGCAGGCAAAACCTGGAGCGATCAGCCCTCGCCCGAGGGAATGGTGACCAGATTGGCCGGTTATACTGTGAACCTCGAAGGAAGCTTTGTCATCGCAGAACTCGGAAACCGTATTCGATTTGAATTAAAAGCCACTTTCGACACAAACAATGCATGGCAGCACTTTATTTTGCGCAGTGGCATGCGTCCGATGTTCTGGGAAATCCGTAGTCATGCAGATGAGCGGGTCCTCCACATGACAATCAAGGATGAATCCTCCACATGGGAGCAAAGTCACGCATTTGCTGACTTTCAGAATCCGCAAAAGCTTCTGGCAGATTGGGGTGTTCCGTTTGCGCCATTACTCCCCTCGCTAAACAGCTCCACTCAATCTCTCTCGATGGGGATCACATGGGAAGCGCGGCATGATTGGCTACGGATCGGTCATTCACGGATTCGAATTTACAAATTGCGGGGACGCCTTTTGGAAAATTTTGAAGTTGCCATTGTGGTAAGCCGCGTCGGAGAAATCCTTCGGCTGGAAATGCCGGGCCAGATCGTTCTACTCAATGATGCCTTGTTGAACCTGTAGCATTCCCTCTCATGATTGAACTGGATCATCTTGTCAAACGATTCGGGACCTTAACCGCGGTCAATGACTTATCCCTGCGAGTGGAAAAGGGGGAATTTTTTGCTGTGCTCGGACCGAATGCCGCGGGGAAAACGACCACCATCAAAATTCTTGTAGGTCTGATCAAACCGACTTCAGGCTCCGCCAAAGTGGCAGGTTATGATGTGCAAACTCATCCCCTGGAAGCAAGAAAACGACTGGCCTACGTCCCGGATTTTCCATTTTTATACGATAAACTGACCCCTTGGGAATTCCTTCGATTCACAGGTCAACTCTTCCAGATGAGCGAAGAGCACATTCGTAAAACCGGAGAAGAATTGATTGCTCGTTTCAATCTGGAACCGTACCTCACAAAAACGATTGAAGGTCTCTCCCACGGGACAAAGCAGCGAGTCGCGATTGTTTCGGCTTTGCTCCACGACCCGGCTGTATTCGTTCTGGATGAACCAATGGTTGGACTGGACCCACACCACGCGAGAATTCTAAAAGATATTCTCAAGGAGAGATCACGCGCCGGAATGACCATTTTCGTTTCCACTCATCAATTGAGTGTCGCTGAGGAGATGGCAGACCGGATCGGGATTATTCACCAGGGAAAATTGATTGCGGTAGGCACCCGCGAGGAGTTACGCCAAAAAAGCGGTGTTCAGGGAGCGCTTGAAGAAACATTTTTGACCCTGACCGCCCAGGAGGCAAATCTCACGGAAGAGATCTCCTCCAAAATTCAATGAGCAAACACACGCAAACGTTTACCCCCGTTTGGCTGCTCCTCCGTATTAATACCATCCAGGCAGGCCGAAGATTTCTCGATACTCTCGCGAAATCGCGGCTGTTGACCTTGCTGATCCTCGGTTTTACAAGCGGTTATGTCGCATTCTCTTTTTGGCTGTTTTATCGCGGATTGACTTTCATTGAACGCTTTCCGGGATTGGGCACATTGCTCACCGAACGACTGCTTTATCTCCTGTTTGGGTTTCTTTTTATCCTGCTCCTGTTCAGTAATCTGGTGATCAGCTACACCAATCTTTTTCGAAACAAGGAAACCTCCTTCCTGTTAACATTGCCGATCCCGCATGAAACGATTTTCAGGTGGAAATTCGTCGAATCACTTTTACTCGCTTCCTGGGCTTTTATTTTTCTGATCGCGCCTCTGGTTGCAGCCTATGGATTGACCCGCGGGGTGCCATGGCATTTTTATGCGCTGACCACGGTAATGATCGGAATTTTTGTGATTTTACCAGGAGTCATGGGAGCATGGGCTTCGATGTTCCTGGCCCGTTTCATGGATCGGCGCGGGTTCCAGATCGGCTTGTTGCTGATCGCCTCAATCGGGTTGATTACCGTGACTTTTTTCATGAAGCCGGAACCGATCACAGATGATGTGATTGAAACTCGTGTCCTGGCTGTGCTGGATCGAATGCTGGCAAAAACGCGTTTCACTCTTTTTCCCTTGTTGCCCAGCTACTGGCTTACTTCCAGCATTTTGAACTGGGCTGAAAGCGCCATCTCAACAGCAGGTTTTTATGCGCTCGTGCTTTTGAGTCATGCGCTCTTCTTCACCACCCTGGGAACTCTTTTTAGCGGATCGTTTTTTTACGAGGCGGTCTCCAATGTGAACAGTCGCAGCAACGTTTTCAGCCATTGGGGATGGTTCCAAAAACTCCAGTCACGCCGGCAAAAATTTGCCTATCCTCCCGGGTTTGTTGAGACATTCCTTCGTTCGTTACGATTTCTTAAGTCTGATGATGTTGCTATTCTGACCAAGGACATCCGGGTTTTCTGGCGCGACACAACTCAATGGGGGCAATCCATTGTTCTTTTTGGGTTACTGGCGGCCTATATCCTCAACCTGAGACATTTTTCGCAACAGTTGACAAATCCCTTCTGGGTTAACCTGGTGGCGTATCTCAATCTGGGTGCATGCAGTTTAAATCTCGCCACTCTCACAACTCGTTTCATATTTGCGCAATTCTCCCTTGAAGGTAAACGGGTCTGGATTGTCGGATTGGCCCCAATGGGATTGAAAAGGATGCTGAAGGTGAAATTCGGGCTGGCAACCACAGCCTCGCTCATTCTTACATTAGGCCTGGTCTATACCTCCTGCCACATGCTTCGGCTTCCACTAGACCGCACACTTTATTTTACGTTCGGAGTGGCGGTCATGACTTTCGTGCTTAATGGGCTTGCGATTGGCCTGGGTGTGCTTTATCCGAATTTCCGGGAGGACAATCCCAGTAAAATTGTCAGCGGGTTTGGAGGGACCTTTTGCCTGGTGATGAGTTTTCTTTATATCGTAATATCCATCGTTTTTTTGGCCATGGGCGCTCCCTGGGCACGGTCCGGAACGCAACCTTTACACCTGCTGCTACTGGGGTGGTCCGGCTTTGCATTCGTGTCTTTCCTGGTTGGCTGGATTCCTTTTAAACTGGCCTTACGTAAGGTCACTCACTTCGAGATCAGTATCTAAGCAATACCTTACTTGGGACTAAGAAATTACCTGAAGCAGATTTCGGGTTTTTGCATTGCTCAAAAGATGTCACACTTATCTCTGATGAAAGCCTCGTCCTCCCAAAGCAATGCGGAACTTTGCCCTAAAAACTCCCCTTTTAGGGTAGTGATTGCTTACGAAGACAATGTGACAAACAGTACCGCGATGCGAACCTGTGATCATGTGGTTCGTCAATTGGGTTCGGATGTCGATGTGAAAAAATCTGTTTGGAGTATCGATGTGCTTTCCACTCCTGGTTTAAAAATCAAAGCGGCAGAACAGGCAGCGGAAGCTGATATGATCATCATTGCGGCACATCGACAATCTCCGCATTCAGAGCAGTTCCGAAGCTGGGTCGATCTTTGGTCCGGTCGGCGCAACAATGACAGCGGAGCGTTGGTGGCCCTTTTGGACGGACAGATGGAGGAAGAAAACAAGGACTTGTCTCTCTACGCGTACATGGAAGGAGCAGCGCGGGAAAACCAGATGGAATTTTTCGGGCGGGCGACCTGAGGCTGATTCTTTTACTGCGGTGTCAGCACCACGAACCAGGCAGTCTCGTTTTTGTCCTCACCGGCCAGGACCAGGGATTCAGACATTGGCAATGCCTGCTTAACTTTTTTCACCGGTTTTCCTTCCCCGATCAGGACAAATTCTGCTGTTCCCTTATCAGACGATTTAATTTCCACGTCACATTTCTCGCTCATTTTTATTGTCTTTGACTGAGTGTGTGGAACAACGATTTCCTGGGAGTTAACCTCGTAATAATTTTTCCATTTGAAGACCCCGCACAATTTCTCCTTCATTGCGGAGTCCACTTCCTTGAGATCCTTGCCCTCCGGTTTTTCACCGTTGGTTCCCCAAATCAGCCGCGCCTTCAGCTTTAAATCGCCTGCCAGAGATGAAGGCACAGAAGCGAGCAGCAGAAGAAAAAGAGGCGCGAAAACCGCAAGGCGTTTTAACATAGAAAGTGATGAGAAGTTACTGGAATCAATAAATTTGTAAATTACTGATCGCCGGTAGCGACCCAGACCACGGTAAGGCCATGATTCGCAGAGTGAAAGCTGATTCCGCCAGCTTCTTCCTCGATCAAGGCGGAGGTTTCTGTCACGTCCAAATTGGAAACAAGCTGTTCTGGGGTTTTGTTCGATAACGATAAACTCACCAAAAGCGTGAGCACTGCGGCAGATCCAGCCAGCGGAGCCAGCACACGCAACCACCACGGGGCCAAAACCCTGGGCGGTTCCTGCGGAGTAGCGGCAATGGCGCGTTCGATCCGGGACCAGTAAAATTCACGGGAATCAGCCAGTCTATAGGTTGGTTCGTTATTGACCAGCAATGCCTTGGTGTCCTTCAATTCAGTAAACAAGGCGCGGGCATTGCTATCTTTTTCCAACAGGGCTGCCACTTCCCGACCTTCCGTGGCGGAAAGTTCGTTATCCAGGTAGGACTGGATTTTCAATTTTGGTTCGTTATTCATCACTTCTCAAATTCTTCTTTTTTCAGATTGGCCAGGAGAGCCGCCATTTTGCGTCGCGCATAAAACAGGCGTGACATCACAGTCCCTATCGAGCACTCCATTTTCTGGGCAATCAATTTATATTCCAAATCTTCAAACTCGTGCAAAATCAAGACGGTCCTGTGTTCGTGCGACAATTGAGCAAGCGCCTTATCAATGCGCACTCTCAACTCGCCTCTTTCCAGACCCTCGGTTGGGTTGGGATTGACGATCGGCATCTGACGCTCCACCCCGCCCATATCATCCTCAATCTGGTCGAGGGACTCGGCACGAACCCGTTTCTGTTTCCGGATATGATCCAAACAGAGATTGATCACAATCCGGGTCATCCAGGTGGCAAAACTGGAATCACCATGAAACTGGATCAGCCTTTGCCAACCCTTTACCCATGCTTCCTGTGAAAGATCAACCGCATCATCTTCGTTCCGCAACATGCTGAACGCACGGGCATATATCTTATCCCGATGACGAGCCACCAACTCCTCAAAGGCAACTGTGTCACCTTTTTGGGCCGCTTTGACCAGATCCTGATCTTGCGCGCTCGGATAGTCGATGTTCGTCTTCTTACTCATTGACGCTTCCCCTCATGCAGGTATTCAGAGAGGCTACAATTTTCCCTTGGTTGAGGGGAGTTGGCCGGAGATGCGGGAATCAATCTGGCAGGCCAAGTCCACCGCTTTGGCAAAAGCCTTGAATAATACCTCTGCAACATGATGCGGCTCTTCCCCATACAAAAGTTCCAAATGCAGGTTGCAGCGGGCTTCGTTGGCAAATCCCTGAAAAAATTCCCGGGCCAGACCGAACCGAAAACGGGAGGACATATCCTGCTCTTTTTCCTGGGCTGAAATGCTCCTCAATGAATGATGGTCCAACCCCCTCCACACCAGATAAGGCCGACCGCTGAAATCAATCACGCAACGCGCCAGGCATTCATCCATGGGAACGAATGCTTCTCCGCTCAAGCTTTTATTTTGTGAAGGGTTTCGGGGATCAAACCCCGTTCCATAACGGCGGATTCCTTTTTTTTCTCCCAATGCCTGGAGAAATGCCTGTCCCAGGGCAATTCCACAATCTTCAACAGTATGATGCGCATCAACTTCCAAATCCCCTTTGCAAACCAAATCCAGGTCCGTTACGGAATGCTTCGCGAACAGGGTCAGCATGTGGTCAAAGAAAGGCACCCCCGTCCGGATTCGGGATTTTCCAGAGCCGTCAATATTCAGCTTGAGGGCAATCTGAGTTTCTTTGGTTACGCGCTTTATGGCAGCGCGACGACTGGTCATAATGGATAATTAAATCGTAACCACACAAAAACCGAAACAATTTGTTTCGCTCAAAAACAAGGAATGGGGATCAACCGAGCTTCTAATGCCTGAAATGGCGAATTGAAGTAAAGACCATGGTCACGTTTCGCTCATCAGCAGCGGCGATGACTTCAGCGTCACGGACTGATCCTCCTGGCTGGATTGCAGCAGTTGCTCCTGCTTCTGCAGCGGCAATCAATCCATCTGGAAATGGAAAAAACGCATCGCTGCAAACCGCGCTTCCTTTCAGGGACAATCCCGCCTCTCCCGCTTTCCAGACCGCGATACGGCTGGAATCCACCCGGCTCATTTGCCCGGCCCCCACGCCCAAGGTTCTATCCTGGCCGGTGTAAACAATGGCGTTGGATTTTAAATGTTTTACCACCCGCCAGCCAAAGAGCATGGCTTTTAATTCTTCCGGGCTTGGTTGCCGTTTGGTGACGACTTTCAGGTCAGCAGGAGCCACTTTGCGGATATCTCGCTCCTGTAAAAGAAATGATTCAGCCCCTACGCTTCGCAGATCGACACGCCCAGAGGTAAATGGATCTTTTAATATTTTCAAAAGACGAAGATTTTTTTTCTTTTTCAGCAACTCCAGCGCTGCAGGATCGTACTCGGGAGCGATAATCACCTCGCTAAAGATTTCTGCAATCGCCTCCGCACAAAGGAGGTCCAGAGTTCGGCTGACCGCGATAATTCCACCAAATGGAGCTAGTTTGTCTGTCGCAAAAGCTTTCTCCCAGGCTTCGCGAAGGGTGTCTCCCTGCCCCACCCCGCATGGATTCGTGTGCTTGAGGATGGCGAGGGTTGGACTTTCCCCATTGAATTCCGTGATCAGATTGGCTGCGGCGGTAAGGTCGAGGATATTGTTATATGAAAGTTCTTTCCCATGCAGTTGCAGGAAATAATCATTGAATTTGCCGTACAGCGCAGCTTTTTGATGGGGGTTTTCACCATAGCGCAACGATTGAACGAGTGGCGCCTCTATTTTTAAAGGTTCCTCACTTGCAGATTTTGCTCCGGTTCCAAAGGCTTTTTCAAGATGTTTGGCAATGGCCTGATCGTAAGCTCCTGTGCGGGCATACACCTTGCAGGCCAATTGACGTCGCATTTCGAGTGTGGTGTTCCCCGTCGCACGAATTTGTTTTCCGACTTCCTCGTAATCCGCTGGATCAACAATCACGGTGACGCTGTCATGATTTTTCGCCGCGCTGCGGAGCATGCTCGGCCCGCCAATATCAATGTTCTCGATGGCGTCATGGAGTGAAACGTCTGGATTGGCGACGGTTTTTTCAAATGGATAAAGATTCACCACTACCAGGTCAATTGGAGTGATTCCATGTTCACGAACCGCTTCTTCATGCCGGTCGTTACCACGAATATATAGGAGACCCCCATGGACCTTCGGATGAAGCGTTTTCACACGGCCATCAAGCATCTCAGGGAATCCTGTGTGTTCGCTGATATCCTTAACACTTAACCCTGCTTCGCGAAGCGCTTTTGCAGTGCCGCCCGTTGAGAGCAGTTCGATTTCGGCATCTGCCAGGATCCTGGCAAAAGGAACCAATCCCATTTTATCTGAAACCGACAGCAGCGCACGTTGCACCTTCAACATAGGGGCGGATTAGATTTCAACCCTGCCTGTTTCGTCAATGGACAAATGACCTGAGAGGCTTGCAAAGGGGGTTTGACAATGTTTATTGGACGATCCGATAGAGATAGCCTTTACCTGAAAAGTCAAAATCAAGAGCCACCCTGTTTGTTGTCGAAACCTGATTTGTTATTGAAAGGATAGTTCCCCATGTCCCATGCGGAAGCTCTCTTTTTTGTAGATGAGAAACCTGCCCCGCCGATCCATACCAGCTGAGTTGAAATGAGCCTGAATCAAGTTCGGTAACGGAGAGATGATATCCAGCAGAGGAAATTTGCAGGTCCGAGTCATTGATGGCAAAGAAAACCTGTCCCAAGGGTTTAACTTTAATCCTTGCAGCAGAGCTATTGAGAGCCGGAATCCTCACGATTTCATATCCATCGTTTGCTGTCGCCGCTGAAAGGACATAATCGAAGGTCAGCCCTGAATTGGTCGAGAGCAGAATGGTTACCTGGCCAGCGTTGAAGGGGGGCCCAGCTGTGCCGGCAACCTCCCATTGGACGGGAACAACTTCTTCCAATTGAACCGTTCCCGTCGGAACAATAACCCGGAAAGCACCTGCCACATTCGTGACAAAAATCCGGGTATCAGCCCAGGCAAGGGCACCATTATTTTGATTATCTCTGACAGTGACCCGAAAACGTAAGGTCCGATCTGTCGTGGGAAGCCGGTCTTCGAGTGTCCGGTTTTCGCCAGATGGCAGCGGCAACATCGGGAAAACACGCGTGGAATTCACGCTCGGTGGGCGTGATCTAAACAACGGACTTTGCCCATTATCGGGGTCAGAGAGCATCTGGGCTGGCCCCAGGTCCCTTTCTTCCCAGCAGTAAGTCAGCGGATCGCCATCAGGATCGCTGGCAATCGCAGTTAATTCGAACGGTGTCCCTACGGGAATGAAATATTCCCCTCCAGCCTGAACAGTTGGGATTCGATTTGAACTTGTAATCGTCATGGCGCAACTGGCTGAAGGGCTTTTGATGAAAGCACGTATCTCTGAGATCGATTCAGAATGAAAGTAGGGATCATGCCCGGTCTGGAAATGGTCTGGCTGGCAGGGAACACTTGCATAACTCATAATGGTTGAACCGGCTCCTGGTTCGAATGCAGTCCAGGGATTACGCCGTTCCGCACAAAGGCCGCTTGGAGAATTAAAAGTGTGATTCGCGCCGAATTGGTGAGCAATTTCATGGATGACAAAGTTGACGTGAAACGCGTCTCCGGATGGATTGGGCAACCCGATGACCGCTGAACCCTTGGTCATGGGGTCACAAACGCTGCGAATATAGGCGAGACCGTAGAGCCCTGTATTAAAGAGGATTCCCAGGTCGTAATTTGCATTACCAACAATGGCATCGAACGTATCCTGAGCTTCATGAATAGTGGTCATGGAAGCATCGTTGGCAGAAAAAGGGTCGGTCCGGGAATCAATAAAAATAAGGTCGGCGATGTTTGTGATCGGTTGGAGCCGAACGCCTGCCTCCCGTTCAAAGATGTCGGAAGCGCGTTTCAAAGCGGTGAGGACCTCCTTCAATGCTGCTTCCTTTCCTCCATGATATGCTGTAAATTCCCCACTCGCAGCCGCTGCGATACGGAAGATCTTGATCGTTTGGAATGGAGAATGCTCCGTTTGACGTTCCAAGCCGTTATCGAAGGTTTGAAATGGCTCAGTAAGACAGGTCATTCCTGTTTGCGAACCAAAAAGATGATGCATCAGAAATCCGTTCAATAACAGGAATAGCAGGCTAAACTGTGTTAAACCGAACATTTTCACAATCCCAGTTTCCCTTCCAGCCCCGAGGATTGGTATCGGGGGAAATCGGATTTAATGTTGAAACAAACAGATACGAAGATTGACAGGAACAGGTTCATATTGAACTATTCGAGACCCGAATTTTTACTCTAATCAGATGATAGCGAAGGCCCACGTGCGTATTTGGACAGCTTGCATCCTGCTCGTCAGCGGGATTGCTTCTCATGCCGCTGAAACGATCGAAGTTGACGGAAAGAAAGCTCACCCGACCCGAGTACTGGCACAATTTCGGCCAGAAATTGCGGATCAGGTCCAGGCCCAGGCTGCTGGAGGTGAATTTCAAGTGCTCCATCGCTACAGCGTGACTGGGCTGGTCCTGCTTGACCCTAATGTGGGTCTTGCCAGGCAGAATGTTGCAGCCGGAGATCAGGAAGGTGCGCTCAAGGCTCGCATCGCGGCACTGCAACAAAGCGGATTATTTCAATTTGTCGAACCGGATTATGTGGTGCAAGGCTCCCTCACCCCAACTGACCCAGCGTTTGTCAATGGAACCCTTTGGGGATTGAGAAACCAGGGGCAGAATGGAGGAGTTGCGGGTAATGACATTAACGTTGTGCCTGCGTGGGATGTAACGACTGGTTCTCGTTCCATCGTGGTGGCGGTCATTGATTCAGGAGTGAATTATCGGCACCGGGAACTGGCCCCTCAAATGTGGCGGAACCCAGGTGAGGTCCAAAATGGACTGGACGATGATGGAGATGGTTACGTGGACAACATCTTTGGGATAAATGCCGTCGCAGATTCCGGAGATCCTGATGATGACAATGGTCACGGAACGCATGTCTCTGGAACCATTGGCGCAGTTGCGAATGACGGAAATTCACACGTGGGAGTTGCCTGGAATGTTCAGATCATGGCATGCAAATTCCTCGCGGAGGACGGTTTTGGTTTTACCTCAGATGCCATTCAGTGTGTTGACTTTGCTGTCGAGAACGGGGCCCGCATTCTCCAGAACAGTTGGGGTGGAGGAGCCTTTTCCCAGGCTTTGCTGAATTCAATCATTAAGGCACGTGATGCGGGAGTTCTGTTCGTGGCATCGGCTGGCAATGAAGGGACAGATAATGACGCGTTTCCAAGATATCCATCTGCATATCAAGTGGATAACATTATTGCTGTGGCAGCGCTGGACCGATTCAACCTCCTGGCGGATTTTTCCAATTTTGGGGCGACAAATGTTCATTTGGGGGCGCCAGGAGTGGAGATTTATTCAACCTGGATTGGTTCTGATAATGCCTACAACACCATTGATGGAACCAGTATGGCCGCCCCGCACGTTTCAGGAGCTGCGGTATTACTGTGGTCCACTTCAACCAATGCCACCTATTCGGAAATCCGTCAGCGTTTGTTGAATGGAGTGACCGCAGTTCCTTCGCTGCGGAACCGCACCCTTACAGGCGGTCGCCTGAACGTTGCTCGCGCACTTTTCGGTTCTGAAGATGGGACCCTCGAACTGTTCTTCACTCCTTCGAGAAACTCCTTTATTCAGGCAGGCAGCACCCAGGTATTTCAGGTGACAGTGACTGATGATCTGGGGGTGACCAACGCCACTGTGACCGGGACCTTCGAGGGAACCACAGGACCTGTGATCTTCAGAAATGACGGCGCTGCTCCTGATGAAGTGGCGCTTGATTCGATTTATACAGCTCAGTTTATCGCTTCGCCATTACCCGGGAATTATCCTCTTCAACTCACTATTTCCGCTCCTTTAAAGCAATCTGTTACCACCAATGTTTTTTATCAGGTGGTGTTGCCTCCTTCAAATGACCTGATTGCCAATGCGATCAAGATAAAATCCGCTGGTGACCTGGTCGAAGGTGATAACCGTCTTGCAACTATTGAACCAAACGAGCAGGTCCATGCCAATGTTCCAGGACGCGACGCTTCCATTTGGTGGTCCTGGTCTCCAAGCTTTACCGGTCCAGTAATCGTGGATGCTGCCGGAACCAGCTTTGATAGTGTTCTCGCGGTTTACCGTGGAACCAGTATCGATAATCTTTCGCAGGTTGCTGCGGCAGACAATATCGGAACCAAAATGAACCCCTACGTCACGTTTGATGTGACCGCTGGCGCAACCTATTACATTGCGGTTGCAGGGGCGAACCCCACCGCTCGCGGGTTCGTTCGTTTACGAATTGAACGCAATGGCACTCCAGACAGCACACCGCCGGTTGTGACTATTCTGGAACCCGTCAGCGGAATTGTCCTGCGTCGTGGTGAACCACATGTTCGCATCAGCGGCACAGCATTCGATCCGCAGCCAAACTCTTCCGGAGTGGTCGAAGTTCAGGTTCAGGTGAATGATAATCTTTCCATCGCCGCCTCCGGCACGACCAACTGGGCGAGCACCAATCTTTTGGAAATGGGTTTGAACCGGATTACGGTGAAGGCAATCGATGCGGCTGAAAACATTTCAGCCCAGAAAACAATCACCGTCACTTACCAACCGCTGACAACCACCAACGATATTTTTGCCCTTGCTCCAATGCTGACGAATGCCAGCGGCACGGTTTCAGCGGACAATTCCAATGCGCAAAAGGAATTCGGGGAGCCGAATCATGGAGGAAATGAAGGTGGCCATTCTGTCTGGTGGTCATGGCGTGCTCCTTCTGACGGCGCATTATTCGTGACCACTGACGGCTCAGATATCGATACATTGCTAGGCATCTACACCGGAACGACCCTTCCGACGCTGGTTCGGATCGGAAGCAATGACGACACACCAAATTCACAGTTTGCCGAATTGATCGTGGGTGTCAGGGCAAACACGTTGTATCGGATCGCCGTGGACGGGTTTGGCGGCAAAACGGGCGTTGTCTCCATGACCTACAGCTTTACGCCTTCCGTGGTCTTCTCAGTGGCTGCAAGCTCCCTCGGCAATGGGGTGGTTTCCTTCGGTCCTGGCAATTATCCGATCAATTCTGCGGTATCACTGCTCGCCACGCCAAATCCCGGATATGATTTCGACCGATGGGAGGATGTGAATGGGAATGTGCTCTCCACCCGCAATCCATTTACTTTCCAGCTGACGGGACCGGTCGAAGCGCGTGCCCGCTTTAAAATTCATACATTCACTGAAGATTTCGAAAATGGATTCAACAGGTTGCCATGGGTAACCCAGGGATTTGTCGTGCAAAGCGCAACAGTTGCTGACGGAGCACAAGCCGCAAGCTCAGGCTCAACCGCTAATAATTCAACCAATCGCCTGACCTTGTTCACCATGACCCAGGCAGGACAAGGTTCTTTTGACTACCTGGTCAGTTCTGAAAAGAATTATGACAAGCTGGAATTCCGGTTAAATGGCGTTATTATCGGCAGCTGGTCTGGACAAACCCAGGCGAACTTTGCCCGTTTCACCTTCGATGTTCCTGAAGGGACCAATTCCTTTGAATGGTCTTACGTCAAGGATTTCGCCCTCGCAGATGGGTTGGATGCTGGATTCATCGATAATATCGACCTGCCAATCAGCCTCCCCCAAATCACCATTGCAGCAGGACGCATTTTTGTTCATGCACGTCCAAACATGGAAATGGTTCTTGAGAGTTCAAGTGATTTGAATGATTGGAATGACCTCGTCACCTTGACGACTGACAACGAAGGAAATTGGAGCACCGCCGTTCCTTCCTCGGTGCAAAACGGATTATTCCTCCGCGTCAGAAAGTAAAATCTCGAAGGTTCAAACGCTTACATACCCAGGTATGTAAGCGTTTTTTATTGTCTGAAGGGTGCCGAAATCGAAGTTTTGTCAGCCGAGACTTGGTTCCAGCCCCAGCGATCCTTGAAGAAACTCAACATAAGCATCATCGCGAACCTGGTGCAGCCGTTTTCGGGCGTCAATAAGTCGGTCTTCGATATGTAAGCGGTGTGCTTCATCTGAGTGGGTATCCCGGGAAAGGAATGCCTGAAGGGCATTGACGTGCCGCTCCCAAAGCTCAATCTCTGCCTTCTGCTTGGCTTTAAGCCGTTCAGCATACCAATCGCTTGATATGGCGTATTCACGCGTGAACAATGCCCTTATTTCCGGATGATCCAATCCTTTGCCTTCAAACTCTCCTTCTCTCATGATATGCAACAATGCCTTTAGAGGCGGACAGGCAAGTTCAACTGAACCATCGGAGAAGTAATGTTCAGCCACCCGCTTTTGGGTGGTCAGGATATTTTCCATTCCATCCAGGAACACATCCATATCCTGCAATTCCGGTTTCAACATCTCGCGCGTGAAAACAACATGAGGATGATTGAACACTCGTCCGAAAAAGATGATGACAAATCGAAGTGTGATCCGGTAACCCACACGACTGAACAGCACTTTTTGACCTTTGTGCTCGAAATCCTGGCATTTCTCCAGATATCCATTCTCGATCAGAAAACGTGGGTCCCGTTCCTGCAAACTCATGCGGCTCCAGATCTCTGGAACCAATAAGCTCACATCATGGTCCACCCTGCACTTCGGTCCCACATACCCCGCGGCCGTAACAAAACCATTGTGGCCAGTCAGTAAATAAGACAAAAGCGCGTTATTCAGGTCATAGATTGGAGGAAGTGCGTTAAAAGGCCCCTTGGTTAAAGCTCCTTCAGATCCCGCCCCTGTTGTGGAAGGGGATTTTCCGGTCATGCTGCAAATATATTCCATGAACAACTCAGGCAGTTCCATGAAATGAATGGGGTTATACACGGCCAATGCCCGAATGTTGTTCTTGATGTCGGGGGGATTGTTTCTCCGCCCAGGCAATACCGCATGCACAGGGTTGTAAACCGGCTCGTTCAATGGAATACGGCGAAACAGGCGCGTCGCAATCTCCGCCAGATAACTGTCTCGAGGGTTCACAAGATCAGGCCGAATTTGGAGATAACGTGGATTTTTGGACGGTTTTCCATCCACGATCCTTGGATGGGCGGAAGAGACAAAAAATGACGATTGGCCGCCATTCGCAACAGATTTGATCAGGTTCTGCATCGGCGGGGTAAATTTATCAAATCCTACCGCATCGGTGATCAGCTCTTTGGCGAACTCGGCTCTTAATGGTTCGTAATTTGAAAAAAAGTTATCGGATAGAGAAAAATCTTTCTCAGTTTGTTTGTCATACCCGCGATGGATCGCCTCATCCGGCCGTTGAAACAGACGGTATTCGCAATTTTTGACAAATTTTACTGATGATTGATCTCCCTCCGCATCCTTGTTCACAATGCGACCCGGCACCACCACCGAGGCGGTGATATCATCCTCCATCGCGATTTTAGCCGTCGGATGGTAATCCTTGCGCAATCCAAAAGTTCGCCAGCTTCCATCTGCCTCATACCCCACACGCAGGTAATTGGTGACCAGTTTACGGTTATCACATTTTATTTCGTTGCCAGGAGTTCCATTAACGACATCGACAGTAAAATGTTCCCGCCAGTTTTTACCCCATTCCGGCTTGTAAAATCGTTTCACCACAAACACCAGTTCCTTGATGTATTGCGGAATCTGTTCCAGCCACTCGTTATAAAAACTGGTATATTCCTGAAGCGATGGGGTCAGCAGCTTGATTACCGACCCGAGGGAGCGCTCAGAACTCAGGATCGGACGCGAATCCCTGTCGCGCTGAAAATCAGAACGAAAACGATCACTGTAATCGCGATTGATCAACTGCTCGACTTTGTCCAAATCCTTTTTCAGGTCCGCCACAAAAATGGGGCCATGAAGAATTGCGTCCGTAATTGATTTGGAAATTTCAGATTTGCCTCCTCCTGAAACCGTGCACGGTTTATGGCAAAGCGTTCCTTCAGCCACTGTCCCTACGAGCCGCCAGGATCGGATCGAATCGATCTTCTCCATGTGCAGTTTATAGCCGGATGGACGGACGTAGGTAACGTCTGCCAGCAGCTTGATCTTCTCTGTTTTCCCATCCCGGCTCCAGCTCACCGTTTGGGCGCGAAGATCCATGTGAACATCCTCGGGAACGTAATAAATATTCGGATAGTTCCGGTCGATCCCGTAACCTTCCGGTTGTAAATCCATGATGCCACCGTAAAGCGAGACCACTTCGCCAAACGAGTGCTGAAGCCGACGCACATGCAGGTCTCCACTAAATTCCTCACCCAGGTCGTAGCTGGTAAAGACCAGCGCGCCGCCTGCATGTTCTTCCTCGGAAAGACCGTAAAGATTTGAGGAAAAGCTTATCTGTGTCTTGACCTCCTTTTTGCAATAGCCGAAATAATTATCGGCAATCACAGTCACCATCACTCCGCGGGTGTCACGGGCCGTGACTTTAAAGGCACTTCCATTGTTATAGAGATCCGACTCCTCTTTCCAGCACATCCCGTCCCGGCGCTGGCGCTCTGTAGCCTGATCATAATGCGGTAATCCCACCTCTTTTTTTGTTACGGTGATCAGGTGGGGAGCCAGAATGACGCAGCCGGTGTGACCGGTCCAATGTTCCGAATCCAATGAGGCATCATTCTCTGGTAAAAACGGATCCCCGGCATTTCCGAAAATGCTTTCCACAAAATCCAGGTTGCTGACCAGGTTGCCGGGTGCAAAGAAACGGATTTCCATGCTCTTTTCCCGAATGAACCCTGGAACAGACGGGCACACGATGGGACGGAGTAATAATGAAACCCAACATTCAGCTTCCTGTGCCTGGCCGGATGTAAACGGAAGCCGCATTAAATTTCGGGGAGAGTGCAGAGCTTTATCCAGAAGCATCGCAAACGTTTTCTTGGGAACAGCCAACTTGTCGTCGGGAATGGGAAGCCCACCCTCGGCAATGTGAAAAATGCCCTGAGTTGTGCGCCGGTCACTTTTGGGATTGTGGAGCACTCCTTGTTTAACCCTGTAGGAGTGGATAATGTCTGACTTGAACTCATCTCCGTAGGCTGGCAGGGAGAGAGTGCGGGCCAGACCATGCTGGTCCAGAATAAAGGTTTGATGGAGCAAACGCACCGGATGTTCAGTTCCCGCCAGATAAGCATCCAGAAACGTCTGGATGCGCTGGTCCACAGGACAGAGATGATGAGAAAGAAGCCGTTCGCTTTCCAGGTGATGAGCGAGGAAAGCGCCAGCCAACTCATGAAAATCGTCCTGGTCACTACTGACGGTGGGACAACCCAAGGCGGCAAGCTTCAAATTCACATATCGAAGCGGACGGTCTGATGACTCCCCTTCCAGGTGCAACCCAATGCTTTGATGAACTGTCATAGCGGCATCTTGATGATGACCTGATCCAATTAGCGCGATTCAGAATAAACATCAATACACAACAATGGTTTGATGGAAATAATCTGTTTCTGAAGAGCAAACAGGTGAAAAACCTTTCTAAGAAACCTTGATCACCACTGCCGTGAGGTCATCATTCTGCGGCACCTCACCGGAAAATTCGAGGACTGCCTGATGCAATCGTTCCACAATCTCTCGAGCCCTTAGCTCCCTGCATTCGCGGACAAGGTCCAGGATTTTATCGACCCCAAACAACTCTTCACTCGGAGAAGCTGCCTCTTCAAATCCATCGGTGAGCATCAGAACAATATCGCCTGATTGCAATCCGATCACTTCACTCGTTTCGTAAACAGTATGCCGTCGCAATCCAAGGGGCACACCAGTGCGTTTCATGGTCTTTTTAATCTGTCCGCTTTGATCCAGGATATAACACGGAACATGACCAGCACTTGAAAAACTCAATGATTTATTCGCGGGAGTTAATTTTGCCAGGAAGAGAGTAACAAAACGTTCAAACCCAACATCCTCCGCAAGAACGAGATTGGCACGGGTCAATATTTCTCCCGGGCCATCACGGTTTTTTGCCAGGACGCGGAGGTAGGCCCTTGTTTCCGCCATCAGCAATGCCGGGCCGATTCCATGTCCGGTCACATCTCCAACCACAATCCCCAATGAATCATCCAGCATCTGGAGATAATCGAAATAATCCCCGCCCGTGGCTTCTGCGGGGAAGGAGGCTCCCCCAAGGTCAAATCCCGGGATGACCGGGGCCACTTTGGGAAAAAGATGTTGCTGGATATCGTGGGCCACTCGGAATTGCTCCTCGGTCTCCCGCAAAGCCTGTTCTGTGCGCCACCTGTCCGAGATGTCCCGAATGAATGCCACATGCCAATGCTTATCTTCCATTGTCATGTCGCGGTAAACCACTTCGACAGGGAATTCCGCGCCATTTTTTCGAATTGCAAAACTTTCTATGGGTCTCCCCTGCTCCGAACGACGCCCCGGACGCAAATAATCCATGATGCTGTTCCGCGCACCCATCACATCGGATGCGGGTTGAAGGCTGGAAACATGCTTGCCGATCAGTTCGTTGGGGGAATAACCAAAAACGAGGCCCACCGCAGGGTTGGCAAACTGGATGGTTCCATGATCATCAATCAGCAGGACCGCATCAGTCGCGGTTTCCCAAAGTAATCGATAACGCAACTCACTTTCCACCAAAGCTTCCCTGGTCTGGCGCTTTCCCTCCCGATTGGCGGCTTCCCTCAATTCCCTTTCCACCACTGGCACCAGGCGCGCCAGGTTGCCTTTCATTAAATAATCATGAGCGCCTGCCTTCATGGCGGCGACAGCAGTGCTTTCTCCAATGCCTCCGGAAACAATTATGAAAGGAAGGTCCAGATGGGTTTCCTGAAGAATTGCCAAAGCTTCCGGCGCACTGAATTGAGGCAGATTGTAATCGGCAATAATCAAGTCCCACCGATGCTTTGCCAGCGCTTCCCGCAGATGCTCGCCTGTTTCAATCCGCTGATGATGCACATCATAATCGCCTTTTCGGAGCATGCTTAAAAGCAATTGCGCGTCGAAGTCTGAATCCTCGATGATAATAACCCGCAAAGGCTTCCTCATATATCCTTGGAACAAGTGTTCTTGCCACAGGCAAAAGCGTCAAGCGGGGCAACAAGGATTTGGTTAATGCTATCTCTCTTCATCGGTTTCCACAGCCCGAAAGAAAACAGGGGCCCGGTTAGTCGCAGGAAGAGACAATTGAAGCACCCCTTCCCTTAAGACCTCAACTGTCACTGTTGACCAGTTATAAAGGTCATGACTTTGCTCTACCTTTAATTCTTCACCTGTTTTCCCAAAGACTCTCAATACAATTCCCGAATCCACAGAAGTCCCGATCTCTATCCAAGGAAGTTCCTGCCGGATTTCCGGAAGAATCTGAATCTCAACAAAGGCATCCTGGCTGTAGGTGAATCCATCCCATACCTTGTAGGAAAACTCATCACGTCCGCCGAACCCGAAGTCAGGAAAATAGGTTAGCTCACTGCCTGTCATCATTAATGATCCATGCCTCGGACCTTTAAGAATGGCAGTCGTTAATGGGTCCATTTCCTGATCTGACAACGCCAGTTGAAAAACAAGAGGCTGGTTCGTCAAACCGGTAAACGACTGATTTAAAGCAATTGGTGCCGAGTTGCTGCGTGCAACAGTGATTGTCACTGTTCCAGGCAAGCCTGTCAGGGAATGATCGGAAGCGACAAATGTAAAACGGTCCTTGCCTGTAAAACCGAGTGGAGGTGTATAAATAATGTGGGGATGCTCGCCGGAAAGCGTCCCGAACTTTGGCAGGTTAGAAACCTGGTACATGACCAAGTCACCTTCCGGATCTCTGGCCCCCAATTCAATTTCCACAGGCACTTCAGGAGCAGTGATGAAAAACATATCCTGCGCTCTCGGGGGAGAATTTTCCTCTGTAACGTAGATTGTGACGATGCCCGTGCTGCTATGAGCGATCCCATCAAACATCCGGAATTTCACTCTTTCCTCTCCAACGAACCCGTCGAACGGAAAATAAAAATATAGAGTGTCGTTTGTCGAAATGACGCCGTTGGTTACGGAGGAGAGCAGCTCCACGGACAAAGGATCATTATCCCGATCAGTTCCATTAAATCTAAGTTCCACCTGCTTTCCCGGTCGCGTGGAAACAAAGGTGTTGCTGACTTTTGGGGGGTTGTTTGTGGCAATGACATGAATGGTGATCGTGGCGGGAGCGCTTTCCGCTTTTCCATCGGTCGCCTTATAAATCAAATAATTCGTTCCATGAAAGCCTTGTTGAGGGTGAAAATCGGCGAGGTTTGGGTATGCAAAAATGTCCCCGTTTTTTGGGTTGTCCAGAATCACATACCTGATTTCATCCCCTTCCACATCGAAGCTTTCATAAAAAAGATCAATCCGAGTGTTTTGATTCATTGTGACGACTTTGTTGATGGCGACAGGAGGGTCATTGACCGGTTTGATCATGATCCGAACTTTGACTGTATTTGTCCTTTCCCCCGATTTCGACGTGTAGAAGAACTCAGTTGCTCCAAAGTAATTTGTTTCCGGTTTTAGAAGGACAATTCCATTCGTGTCAGTTTCAACAATTGCGCAATGCGGAGGTTGAGTAAATGCGATGATCCTTGGGCGTTCGCCCAAACCTGACTGGTCATTCAGCAGTAGATCAAAGGAACGTGGTGAATCTTCCTTAAGAATCAGGAAATCATCACTTCCTATCACCGGGGGACCGGAAGGAAATTCACTTTCCAAAGCGGTGCCGGTATGCGCTGCATTTCCAAAAAATTGAGGCCAGGCCAGTCGATTGCTGGAAGCGAATTCAGGAAAACTCCAGAAATAAATACTGTTCCTTTCTTTATACTCCGAGGTTTGTCCTGCCGCCGCAAACGTTCGGTCAAGAATACTGGTCATCAATATATCCAGGCTGCCATCACGATTGAAATCCCCTATGATCGGAGTGGCTGCTTTGTGATGATTCAAGGACCCGCCGGACTCAATGGGTAGTAACAGTTCCCTGTTTTGATTGAGGAAGCGCTCTCCAGTTCCGCGCCAAATTTTCACGCCTGCGACCTGTTCTTTGTCCCCATCAGAAAGAGCAAGGCCAAGATAGCCGGAGGTGGATTGGATCACTTCTGATTTTCCATCCCCATCCAGGTCGGCCATCGCACTGCTCGCAAACAACAGGGAACTACCGATTTTAACTGGCCAGCCAGATTTCTCAAAACCATGTGAGTCGATCAAGTGAAGGTAACTCGCAGCAGGGATCGCGATTTCAAGTAATCCATCTCCATCCACATCTGCAATGGAAGGAGTAACCTCGAAGGATTCCCCAACCAACACTGGCCAGTTCGGCCACACTTTTCCATTTCCTGTCACGACATAAATTCCTCCGCCGGATCCGATGGCCATGACAATTTCATTGGTTTTGTCGCCGTTCAGGTCTGCAATCACAGGCGAGCATTTGATTTCTCCTGCTGTCGGCAGAACCCAGCGCGGAATCCGGGGCAGATTCCATTCAAAAAGGGCAATCGAATCACAACGGTAAGGAACAACGATCTCCAACTCTGCGTCAGTATCCAGATTGGCAACGGCAGGAAACTGGCGAACGAGAGTTTCTGGAATTCCGCAAAATGGAATCCTCCAGCGAGTCTGAATTTTTCCTGCGCTGTTAATAATTAGCAGTTCTCGCCATTCCCCCTTGTCCAAAAAAACCGCGTCAGTCGAAAGCGCCACGACTTCAGGAGTACCATCATTATCCAGATCTGCGATTGCCTTTCCGTAACCGATTCCTCCGGGCCTGATCGGCCAATGGCCTGGAAGCAAATCCCCTTTGTCGTTAAACGCAAAAATCAGACCATCGGCATCAACAACTATTTCCGGGTGGCCATCCCCTGTAATATCCCCAACTGTTGGAACATCCCCGGAATTCACAGTATTTGTCAATGTCGCTGTCCAGGCAATCGTGCCATTGGGATTAATTCGATGAAGACGGGCTGGCCAGTCTTGAATACCCGGCTCAAGGATGATCAGCCCCCATTCCTTTTCCGCGCCGAATTCTCCGGGAGTTATGAACCGCCAATCCTGAATCGGAAAAACTGCGGTGGAGGGAAAATATTGCGGCCAGTTGGGTTGAAGAAAACTATCCAGGTAAATTCCCTGGCTGATAAATTCCTGTTTTTTTCCTTCTGAACTGATTGTTGTCAGCTTGAGTGAGTAAAATTCATTGGGCGCAAGCGATGTTGTGTCCCAATTTGCAATTGGTCCGGAAATAACATCATTGGTTGCCAATAACGTAATTCCCTGTCGTTTCCATGCTCCTCTTTTAAGGCCTTCTGCATACGCCAGTTGCACATTCGTAAACGTTCCAAAGAGCGTTCCCCGGATTTCAATCGTTCCTCCTGTTCGTAAAATGTCCGCTGATTGAGGAAACTCAATCGCACTGTTCTGGATTGATATCCGACGAGTGATTGTTGCCATTCCCCCGCTGAGGTTTGTTGCTGTAACTTGAAATTCGTACACGCCGTCTGGAAAAAGTGAGGAGTTGAATTCTCCAAGAATCCCGTTTGTGATCTGCTGGTTCGCTTCGGTAATAAGAACGTTTGTTTCTCCTCTTTTACAACTGAGTTTGTAATAAGCCAGATTGTCTCCATATATACTTCCCCTGAAGAGATAATGCCCTGCTATCTTTCCTGGGGGATTGAACTCAATGACTGGCAATGGTGCCTCCAATACGACTGCCCGGGCAGCATTGATTCGACCAGCGCCAATGGGTTGATCTGCCTGCACCGGATCAACACTGTTGATCAATATTCTCCTGACTTCCTCAACTCCAAGCCCAGGCTGTCTCGCCAGGAGAAGCGCAGCAACTCCCGCAATGTGTGGGGAGGCCATGGATGTGCCGTTTTCGTATCCATATTGATTATTGGGCAACGTTGAAAGAATGGCTTCGCCAGGTGCCGCGATGTCCACCCAGGATCCGTAATTGGAGAATCGCGCACGTTGATCCCGAGCATCTGTTGCAGCCACCGCAATCACTTCAGGGTAGGCCGCGGGATAAAATTCCGCAGCCTTTCGATCATTCCCAGCGGCCGCCACAAAGACCACCCCCTGGCGTGTGGCATCTTCGATTGCCTCGTGAAGCGCTTTACTTCCCTGTTCAAGGCCCCAGCTTGCGTTGATGATGAGGGCGCCATTTCGAACAGCATAATTGATGGCCTGAATTGCTTCCGCCACACTTCCGTCACCTTCCCGGTCAAAAGCCTTGAGTCCCATCAATCGAACTTCCCAGCAAACCCCTGTCACTCCGAGACGGTTGTTCCCACGAGCGCCAATTGTCCCTGCCACATGCGTTCCATGCAAATGGTCGTCCAGCGGATCACTATCTGCGGCAATGAAGTCATACCCATAAAGATCGTCAACAAACCCGTTTCCATCATCATCCAGACCGTTTCCTCCAAATTCCCCAGGATTTTTCCAGATATTCTCCACAAGATCCGGATGAAAGTAATCGATCCCCGTATCGATCACGGCGACGATGACATTGCTGCTGCCCACAGTGTAGGCCCATGCCTCCGTGGCACGAATATCCCCTTTTGCCCCGCCAGCGATACGGTTGGTCATCGCATACAGTGCCTCGAAATCGAAGTCGTTGGGAACTCTCGCCGCAGGCAGCGCTGCGATATGAGTGGTGAAATTGGGTTCCACGTACAGCACCTCCGGCCGGTTCTTCAGGAAGCGGATGACCTCCTCACGGTCAGTCCCCTCCTGGACCTGGATCATTTTCAGCGGGCCACGCGCCGCCCCCTCATTTGATATTACCATTTCGCCACTGATTTCAGGCGTAGAGAGCAACATGTTTTGGCGGGCGACCGGAACATTCTCTCGAAAACGAACCAGTAATTGGTTGGGGGCGGATAAAACCAGAAGCTCCGAAAGGATCAATGCAACTGACCAGAGTATGGCAGGATTAAGAAACGGCCTGTGACGCTGTGAGATCAAACGCTTCAACCATCGCTTTACCGCCCTATTTTCTCAACAGAAAGGTGAGCGCGACATTACTTCATTAAATCCCGATTACCCCGCGTTTCAGTAAACGATCCATTTCGTGATGGTTATCCATTGTAAACAAACGATCCGTCAAATCATTCAACGCCAGCCTCGCTGCATGAAAATGCTCGGCCAGCGTGGTAAAAATCCGTGAAAGATCATATCGTGAAGCCAGGCGATGATCGCTCGCCACCCTAAAATTCATTCTTCCCAATTCCTCATAATAGGAAAGATCAGGAAATCCCTTGAACTCGGCGCGATACCGAATTCGTTGTGGAAAGATCCCTGACAGAAACAATGACTGGTTTCCGATATGCTGCCTGAGATAAAAACTCGTCAGCTCATCGGCCTTTTGCAAAGCGGCAATCATTTCAAAAAAATAATCGATGCTTTCCTTGCGTCCGGGCAACCTGCATTCAACTTGCTCAGCCTGCGAAAATTCAGCCAGCACTTCTGCAACGTAATCAGCGACCTCTCGCTCCTGGATGCCCGATTTTTTGAGCACATTCCTGACCAGAATGTAAAAGTAGAAATGAGTTGAAACCGGCAGGCAATGAGTTGTCTCCAACAAGGAGCGGAAGATGGCATCATCATCAAGGATCAGGTCGCGACTCTCTTCATCCGTCAGCAACTTCGTGAGCATTTCTCGATCCCGCTCATCCCGCCCCAGGGATTTTAGAATGAAACTGATGTCTTCCCCAGTGAATTGGATCCGGCAATTTGGCTGAATCACTTTCATATTTCCTTATCGACAGGCGCTGTCCAGCGCTGAACCTTTGTCAAAATCTGAAGTAGCAGAATCCATTCCTGCTTTTGAAGATTCACCTCTGGCAATCCCTTCATCTGAAAGGAACTTACAATTGGAACACTGGAGGGCAACCTCACGCTACCCTTAATTGATCATACGGGAATTTCCACCCTGCTTGATATCAGGGCGCAAAAAAACGGCCGGAAATTTCTCCGGCCGTTCACAAATCCAGCTTTGGATTACAACTTGCGAATCCGAATATTGCGATACCACACTTCTTCTCCATGATGCTGAAAGGCAATGTGGCCGCCGTTTGTGCTCTTGGCAAAATCAGTCATGTCCTTGAATTTGCTGTTTTTGATCCATTCCTTCATTTCATCACTACCCCATTTGTATTCCACGACTTTTTTTCCATTGAGCCAATGCTCCACATGGTTGTCCTTGATCAGAAGTTTGGCGCTGTTCCATTGTCCAACAGGCTTGAGGGATTTTTCCCCGTTGGGAGCGACCATTGCATAAAGGGAACCAGATGATGTTTTCGGGTTTTTGCCGTCTGGATGCTTATCATCATCCAACACCTGCATTTCCGGCCCGGTCATATAAGTGGCACCCGGTCCTTCAACGACGTTGTAAATCACACCACTGTTTCCGGCTGGCTGGACTTTCCATTCCAGTTCCAGTTCATAATTTTGAAATTTTTCCACTGTTACGAGATCCACTGCCTTGCCTGGAACTGTCTTCAAAGCATCACCATCAATAACCCAGTTCTCCTTGGGAAATCCGGTTTGCTTGTAGCCGCGAAGTTTGTCGGTAGGTTTTCCATCAAATAGAACTATCCATTCTCCAGCCATGATTGAGGTGCTGAAAACCGCTGCGGCAAGGGAAGCAAGAACAAGTCGTTTCACGTTCATAGATTGAATGAATCATGGAAAGATAATGAATTTTTGCAAGCCTTTGGAGAACCCCACGTTTTGCCTTGTCTAAATTTTGATCGGGCATTTTGGCTGCGATCACGTTTAAACTATAGCCCAATGGAACTGACCGTCGCTTTGTACAATGCAAAACCTTACGATCGGCACTTCTTTAACGAAGCTGCTGAAAAAAGTTCCATTACCTGGCGTTTTCATGAATTTCGCCTGACCAGCGAAACCGCTGCCTCCGCCACGGGTGCCACAGCAGTTTGCGTCTTTGTTAATGACCGCGTCGATGCCACCGCAATTGAAGCACTCCGCCAGGCAGGTGTCAGGATTATCGCAATGCGTTGCGCTGGATTTAACAACGTTGACCTGAACGCTGCAGAACGTTGCGGAATTTCAGTGATTCGTGTCCCGGCTTATTCGCCACATGCAGTTGCCGAACACACGGTTGGCCTGCTGCTCACCTTGAATCGGAAAATTCATCGAGCTTACAACCGGGTCCGCGAGTTGAATTTTTCCCTGAATGGGTTGGTCGGGTTTGATCTTTATCGAAAGACGGTTGGAATCGTGGGCACTGGCAAGATAGGCAAGCTGGTAGGGCAGATTTTCAAAGGATTCCAAACTTCTGTTCTTGCTTACGATCCGTTTCCGGACCCTTCCTGGGCCAGTGAACACGGGGTGGAATACACCGATTTAAATTCGTTGATCGCTCAAAGTGATATCGTTTCCCTGCACGTCCCTTTGACACCGGCTACTCATTACCTCCTGAATGCACGTTCATTTGAAGCAATTAAGAAGGGAGCCTTTCTGATAAACACCAGCCGCGGAAAATTGATTGAAACCAGGGCATTGATCGAAGCCCTTAAGTCCGGGCGGCTTGGCGGCGTTGCCCTGGATGTCTATGAAGAAGAGGAAAACCTCTTTTTTGAAGATCATTCCGGGGAGGTCCTGCTTGATGATGAGTTAGGGCGGCTGCTTACCTTTCCCAACGTGCTGATCACTGCCCATCAGGCTTTTCTCACAGAGGAAGCGCTCCGGGAAATTGCCAGGGTCACTACCGAAAATCTGATTCGATTTCAACAAGGCAAGCCGTTCCTGAACGGAACTGAATGCAGGAACTCCGATCCGGCCTGAAAAATTAAATGCCCTCGGAAATCTGACTTAAGGCAATCAGCATATAACTGGTCACAAGCACCGGGTCCTTTTCCCACCATCTCGCATTTGTATTCACCCACGAACCATCTGCCTGCTGCAGATTCATAAGGCGCGACAGCAACTGCTCTCTCCACTTGACTGACCCGGCTGGTGTTTGAATTGTTTCCATTCCCGCTGCGGTCAAGGCTTTTGCCATTGTATGAAAATAATAATAAAGCCCCTGCTGTTCCATGCCCGGGTTTTCCTCCAGCGTATAATTTTTTTCCAGCCATTCGATCACCGCTTTGACTCGTGGATCTTCCGCTTTGAGATCGGTATAAATATAACTCAACAATCCTGCGTAGCTCACGCTGCCGTAGGAGCGAAGCGCTGTTCTTCCCGATGAAAGATTGGTTGAACCTGCCATGGAATGGCCGGGGTAATAAATGAAGCCACCAATATTTTGTGGGTCACCTGACACCCATGCTTGTTTATTATGACTCGGGAGATTTTGGCAGTTCTGGAGAAATTCTATTGCAGCAGCAACGTTCAATTGATCAAAATCAGAGGCTCCCTCCCGACGAAGAAATGTCTGCGCATAATGAATCGCTTCCAACGCGTGCAGCGTATTTCCCATGTCAGAGTGGCTGTATTTGCTGCCATAGCCAACTCCTCCCACAAAAACAGCGCCCGCCTTGTTGTCAGGCGAGATCTGGCTTCCCACGAGGAAATTATTCGCTCTCTGGATAATTTCCCGGTGTTCCGTTGGCTTGTGGGCCAAAAAGCCCAGCAGCGAGACACTGGTGTTATAATTGATCAGTTCTGACTTTTTAAAAATGGCCCCGTTGGTCTGCACACAGCTTTTCAAGTAGCCCAGGCCTCGATCCAGTGCTGCGGCATCTTCCGCTTCCTTGAACCGGCTGATCGCGGCCATCGCAAGTCCGGTAACGGCAGGATGGTCTGGAGTTGACCAGGCGCCATTGGTCTGCTGTTGTGCAAGCAACCATTTTTTGGCCCGTTCAGCCGACCTGTTGAGTTCATGCCGCAACGATTCATTTCGTTGGAGGACTGGAGCATCAACTGGCGCAGCCGCCTTCAGAGAAATTACTGTGCAAAAAATGGAAAGAACAAGGAGCTTTTTCATAGTTCGGGTGAGGCAAAATTTAAAACAACCATTGCCTTTGTGCCAATCGTTGGGGCATTCGTCTGAATGGACCAGTTTTCATCATCCTGAGGAGAACTGAACCGGTTGTCCATCAGCGCATCCGGATCGCCAATCACTGCGATGATTGATCCATCCCGCTCTGCGAGGAACGTTCCATTCACGCTCCTAGATCCACGATAATGAAAAGAATTCGTCTGCATTGAAATCTCCTTTCGACGGTCCTTGATTAAAGACGTGGCGCTTATCGCAACATCGTTCGTGGCCTGAATCAACACAGAAGATAAAATATTCGAGTTGAGCAAATTGGTCGCACCTCCTGTCAGCATCAGAATCGCCAGATGAATTTGCAGCGGGGAAGCGGCCGTCTTGAGCAAACTTTCGTGAACTTTGCCTGTTTCATGCACCAATAAATATTCCACCAAACCTTCCCGCATGTTGAATTCGGCTGGAATTGTGACCGAACGATTCTTCGTGTTAATCAACACCGTTCCAAGCGCGAACTCGTGCGAAGAAATTTTTTGCAGCAAATTAGTGTTTGCCGAACAATTCAGGAGGACTGGAAGCATCAACGAAAAAGCCACTTTGAAATTGCGCTGATTCATTTTGACGATGCTCTCAATTGAGCGAAGAAGTCATCGTTCCTCACTTCACGCCCGCATTATAAGAATGGGTCTGACGGAGCACTCCCTCCACCTGGGTTGGGGAAAGCCCTTTGCTCCTGTAATATGCCGCCAATGCGCTCATACTGGCCGTGCCGGGAGAGGTGCCCGATATAATCCATTTTTGTCCCCCATATTCAATCATGCTGCGGGCTGGCCCAACGAGATCAACAAAATCCGCTTTATTCGCGTACGATGCAGGTGTGGTGACCGCAAGCACCAACGGGTTGGCGGCAGGGTATGTGGGCTGCCCTGTTGGAGCATTGCCTGCAGCACCTAAAAACATTGTCCCCCGCGCAGTGCCCAGGGCAATCAATTCATCCACGATCAAGCTCTGCCCATCCCCGCCCAAACTCATGTTTACGATATCCGCGCCTTGTTTGATCGCGACCTGGAGTCCTTTGGCTACTTCAAAAGTGGATGAGGAAACATTAGCTCCGTACACATCAATCACATCGATCACAAGCGGCGAGGCCCCACTTTCAGAAAGCGACGCCCATGTATTCAGAAACGTATGAAACATGCTGGTGGCATGGGTCGGTTCTGCTGGAAATTCGCCTGGTTGGCCAGCCACATGCGTTACCGAACCAAGGAAAGATGCGGCCTGACCCTCCAGCGGTTGCAGGGCAGTATCAATGATCGCCACACGGACTCCCTCCCCTGAACTGGAACTCGGCTGGATCTGCGGCAAACCTTGAGAATTCAAGGTTCTCTCTCTTTGAATCGGTTGCTCAACCGCAAAATTATGATCGGTCCTGACATCCTCCATCTCTGCAAATTTTTCACGGGCGTTTTGGGCCATTTCCTCTGATTCAAATTGCAATCGATACGATTTCATCTCATCGGCGCGCCCAACCACCTTTCCACCCAATTCCTTCGCCAGTTTATCAGGATCGAGGGTTGAGTCGGGAGAAAGACTGATGATCACTTCCTTTTTGAGCCAGTCCCTGGCTTTGGACGGTTCAAGGGTGCTTTTAATAAACTGTGTCGCCTGATCCGCTGTCCGATCAAAAATAAAAAGCTTTTTGGTTCCGTTAGGTCCAGGCAGCAAAGCGTAATTTAAACTTCCCAGAAGCAACCTTAATCCCTCGCCGGAAGAGACGCCTTGAAATTTTACATTAACCTGTTTTTGAAGCCCTGGCTGAACATAAATTTTCCAGCGTGTGGCGGAAGCAAGCCGGCTTAAAGCCTCGTTAACGGACAAATCACTGATTGCAGCATCCAGCTTGTTTTGCACTGGATGCCATCGAATCAAGTTCTCCTCCGCAAATCCGCTGAAGGAAAAGCAAAACAATATCACGAGGATAGTTCTTGCAATAAGATTCATCACATCACCGATTAATAAATGTCATTCCTTGACGACTCCAAATCAAGGAGATGTCTTGTGCGGTCGCTTTATTCCAAACAACACGCCTTGATGTCATAGACTTCCTTCACATGACAGTAGTTACACAATCCAGAGGAAATCTGGAGTGCTCCTGATTTAACACCATCGAACGACGTTGGTTTCGATTTGGGATTTCCAGCCTCTCAGGCTGAAGATTTCACATGAATCCTTCCTCAGCCAGTTTTTACGCGAGTGCGGTCCGCTGCAACTGCAACAGGGATTGAATGCCTGCTTTTCCGAGCGCCAGCATTGAAGCAAGCTGGGGTTCGCTGAAGGTTGATTCTTCGCCTGTCCCCTGTAATTCAATGAATTCTCCCCGATCACTCATCACAATATTCATATCCACCTGCGCTGCTACATCTTCCGTAAAAGCGAGGTCAAGGAGAGGCTGGTCATTCACCAACCCCACACTGATCGCAGCAACTGCGCAGATGACCGGACTGGATTTTAACTTTCCTTCCGCGACCAGGCGTTGCATTGCCAACGCAAGGGCAACGAAACTACCGGTTATGGCGGCAGTCCGGGTGCCTCCATCAGCCTGCAGCACATCGCAATCAATCCAGAGAGTGCGCGGGCCCAGTTTTTCGAGATCGACAGCGGCACGGATCGCCCGCCCGATCAGGCGCTGAATTTCCTGGGAACGTCCATCGATTTTTCCCTTGGTAATATCGCGGGCTTTGCGGGTGTGAGTGGAATAAGGGAGCATGGAATACTCCGCTGTGATCCATCCACCGCTAACGTTTTGCTCCTTCATCCAGCGGGGAACGATCTCCTCGACAGTGACGCCACAAATGACACGGGTATTCCCCCATTCGATGAGGGTGGAACCTGTGGCATTCGGCGCGATATGGTTCAAAAAGCGAATGGAACGCAGTTCACCGGCTTTGCGGCCATCAACTCGTCCCACAGAAGATTTCTCGTTCATTTATTGGCAATTATATGATCGCGTGGCTGGATGATCCAAGATTTCCCGATGGGAGAAAATAAAAAAGGGCGCCCGGTTGCCGGACGCCCCCTGTGCAAAAAGGAGACTTACTTGGATTCGTCAGCAGCGTCAAACGCGTGCTGGAGAGCGACGAGATCTTCGCCGGGCTTGAGCGCATCCAGGGCAGCCTGTTCAGCCTTCAACTGTTCAGGAGAGTAGTTGGCAGCCTTGATCGACAAACCAATTCGGCGTTCGCCACGGTCAATCTTGATGACGCGAGCGGTGACTTCCTGCTCAGGCTTGAGCACGTTTTTGATCTTATCAACGCGATCTTCGCTGATCTGGGAGATATGAACCAGACCATCAATATCGTGTGCGAGACCCACAAACGCGCCGAAGCTGGCGAGTTTGGTGACTTTGCCATTCACCAGGTCGCCAACCTTGTAATACTTGTCAATGTTGGCCCAAGGGTCTTCAGCAAGCTGCTTGAGGCCCATTCCGATCCGTTGGTTGGCCTTGTCGATTTCAAGGACCACGGCTTCCACTTCGTCACCCTTCTTGAGGACTTCCGAAGGATGATTGATTTTGCGGGTCCATGAAATGTCAGAGACATGGATCATGCCGTCGAGACCATCTTCCAATTCAATGAAAGCGCCATAGCTGGTCAAATTGCGAATCTTGCCTTTGACCTTCGTGCCCGGAGGATATTTCTCGGTGGCTTTGTCCCACGGATTGGTTTCCAACTGGCGCACGCCGAGAGAAATTTTCTGCTCGTCCCGGTTCATTCCGAGAACGACCGCTTCAATTTCCTGGTCCTGCTTGAGAACATCGCCTGGTTTTGCAATGCGTTTGGTCCAGGAGAGCTCCGTAACGTGAACAAGCCCTTCCACACCTGGCTCGATCTCGACAAATGCGCCGTACGGCATGAGGTTGACAACCTTGCCTTTGACGCGGGTGCCAACAGGGTACTTGCCTTCGATGGCGTCCCACGGATTTGCCAGCTTCTGCTTGAGCCCGAGGCTGACCCGTTCCTTTTCACGATTAATATCGAGGACGACAACATCAATGTCCTGGCCGACCTTGAGGATTTCAGAAGGATGACCAATTCGGCCCCAGCTCATATCGGTGATATGGAGAAGACCATCCAGGCCGTTGAGGTCAATGAATGCGCCGAAATCAGTAATGTTCTTGACAGTGCCCTTGCGGATATCGCCAGGCATCATTTCGCCAAGGAGTTTGGAACGTTTTTCGGTGCGTTCCTGCTCGATCAACTCACGGCGGGAAAGAACGATATTCTGCCGTTCCTGGTTGATCTTGACGACTTTAAATTCATAAGTATTCCCCACGAACCCATTGAGATTCTTTGGCGGAACGACATCGATCTGAGAGGCGGGGAGGAATGCTTCAACCCCAATATTGACGAGAAGGCCACCCTTGACCACAGCTTTGACTTTGCCGTTGATGGTGCCTCCTTCATTGCAGATGGTCAGGATTTTATCCCAATTCTTCTTGAATTCAGCTTTTTCCTTGGAAAGGACAACGTTTCCTTCCTTGTCTTCGAGCTTCTCGATAAGAACATCGAGTTCATCACCCATTTTGACAGCTTTAATGTCATCGAATTCATTTCCGGGAATGGATCCTTCAGACTTGTAACCGATATCAACGAGGACTTCTTTGGGACGGACTTCGACGACGATACCTTTGACGATTTCACCGGCAGCAAAGCTCATGGGGCTTTGCCGCATGGCTTCTTCCATTGTCAGCATACTTGAATAATTATATTACGGGACGGGGAGACTTGGGGTGCATCTGCACCGGAAGGCTCCATTGCCTAACGTGACCAGACGTTGCAGGGCAACGGAGGTTAAAGGTTAGGTTACGTGTTAACTTTCTTTTCTCAGCCTCATCAGGAAGGAGCAAACCTTCCCGGGCGCCGCACTCACGACGCCAAGGCAAGGTAAACAGTAATGAACCTGCCGGTTTCCGCAAGGGGTAAGTTGAAAATGTCGATTTGTTTGTGTTGGTGTCGAATTTAAGGCAAAATACGCGGCATGGGAGCACAACGGGCAGGTCAGTACAAAGGGCAGGTAGTCTATAATTACGCCTACGACCTGGCCTATGACATGGGTGGAGAGGTCCCGGCCAAACTTTTGGGCCAGGAATTGATCCAGGTCACATTCGATTCCAGCAAACGCAATCCAAGGCACATGTTTTTTTATCGTCCCTTGATGGCGCGTATGCCCGCAACGGAACGGATGGGGCCTTTTGGACCGATCCGAGTGGATCGTACCATCAAGTTGCTGCCAATGGGGGCCATTTCCATCACTGTCAGGGTCCCATTCACGGTTCAGGAAATCGGAGAGCTGGTGGCTTATCATGATCTGGAGTTCAGCAACGGCGCTTTGAATGAAGAAATTCGCCGGTTGGCAGAGGAGGTTCGCAAGGAACTGGCCCCTTATATGATTCAGCCGGTTACAGAAATCTCGGATGAGGAAGCCTACACGGTTTTTTGCATCGAAGCGCCTGTAGTCGATGAAGAGGGCGCCACCTTACAAGCTGAGGAGTGGTTGCACCAGCATCGCCGGGAAGTGGCCGGATTGCTCACGCAGGAACGGGACCCATCCCAGCTTTCAGACCAGGAAGCGGATGAATCAACCGTAAAATATCTCAGTTATTACGGAACTGACCTGGTGGTGGTGGATTGGGACGCGGCACTCATTATTGACGAGCCAGGTGATTTTCACGAGACCCTTTACATCATGGAAATCGCAAATCTCCAATTGGCCGAACTGGAAGCTTATGACCGGATATTGGATCTGGCGCTGGAACGATCTTATCGCGACCTTCGGGCCCGTTCCATGTCCAAACGGAGGGACATGATGAATCATTTGAGGGAGATCCGGATCGACCTCGCGCGATTTAGTGATGAATTGGTCAATATTACCAAATTTTTTGGGGACTGGTACCTTGCAAAAATTTACGATAATATTTCCTCGCGCTTTCATCTGGCCGATTGGCACAAGACCATCGATGAGAAACTCAAGACCCTCGACCAGCTTTACCAAATTGCCAACCATGACCAATCCAACCGCTGGATGCTGGTGTTGGAGTTAACCATTGTGCTGCTGTTCATCATCGACCTGATCATCCTGATGATGGGGTTAAAAATCTGAAGCGACTGGGCAAAATCCAGTTCTCCTTGCACCCATGGGGGCAAGGTTTATCTTCGCCGGATGAACACTTTGACAACGGAATCTGCGGTCAAAGAACGTTACGCAGCCGCAGCGGGCAAGCAGGAAGCCTCATTGTGCTGTCCTGTGGAATATAATCGCCGTTACCTCGAGATCATTCCTGCGGAAGTGATCGAGCGTGACTATGGCTGCGGTGATCCATCCAAATACCTGGAAAAAGGGGAAGTGGTTTTGGACCTGGGATCAGGTACCGGAAAAATTTGTTTCATTGCCGCCCAGGTGGTCGGGGCAAAGGGTCATGTAATTGGTGTGGACATGACTGATGAAATGCTTGAGGTGGCTCGCAAAGCCGCACCTCTGGTGGCAGAGCGAGTTGGTTTTTCAAATGTCGAATTCCGCAAAGGACGCATTCAGGACCTGGCCCTCGATGTCGAATTATTCAGCCGGGAACTGGCAGCCAATCCCATCAGCGATGCCACAGCCTTTTTTAATGCAGAGGAAAGAGCGCGTGAGTTGCGCCGAACCAGACCCTTGATCCCGTCCGACTCAATTGACGTGGTCGTTTCAAATTGTGTTTTAAACCTGGTCGAGCATGGACAAAAGCAACAACTGTTCAGTGAACTGCATCGAGTCTTGCGCAAAGGTGGCCGGGCGGTGATCTCCGACATCGTGGCAGGTGTTGAAGTGCCTGAAGCCATGCAGAAGGACAAGGAACTGTGGAGTGGTTGCATTTCGGGTGCGCTGACCGAAAACAGTTTTTTGAAAGCATTTGCATCCGCAGGTTTTCAGACGGTTACAGTAGTGGCCCGACAGTCAGAACCGTGGCGGGTGGTCAACGGGATTGAATTTAGGTCAGTCACAGTGCGGGCCTATAAAGGAATCAATTTAAGCCTGACTGGCACCGGGGAGTGTTGCCAGGGAACCACCTGTTGCTGAGAGACGATGAATTCATTCGAGCAACGGTTGGCTAAGGAAGGATTGGTCCTTCAGCGGGGAGAATTCGAAATTCTTCAATTAAATCTTGGACGAAAATGCAATCAGGCATGCCGCCATTGCCATGTCGATGCTGCGCCCTGGCGAACGGAAATGATGGGCATGGAAGTCGCCGCAAAAATAATCGAATGGATTAAACGATGGAACCCTTCACTGGTGGATATTACCGGAGGCGCCCCTGAGTTAAACGAAGCGTTCAAACCATTGTTGGAGGCAGCGCGGAAAAATGGAGCCAGGGTGATTGACCGGTGTAATCTCACAATCCTCGAAGAGCCCGGTTTCGAAGCATTTCATCACTACCTCGCAGAAAACGAAGTGGAAATTGTCGCCTCCCTGCCTTGTTACTCCCCGGAAAATGTCACTAAACAGCGGGGAAACGGTGTTTTTGAACGCAGCATCCGAGCAATTAAAAAACTAAACCAGGTGGGATACGGGAACCGGCTGCCTCTGGACCTCGTCTACAATCCCCTCGGAGCGAAATTGCCACCTCCCCAGGCAGAGTTGGAAGCTGATTATCGGGAACACTTGGGACGGGAATATGGGATCATCTTTAACCGGCTCCTGACAATCACGAATCAACCGATTGCCCGATTCGCGGAGGATTTGAAAAAGTCCGGTCAGTTTGAGGCTTACCACCAATTGTTAATGGATGCTTTTAACCCTGCGACAATCCCAGGGCTGATGTGCAGAAATACATTGAGTGTTGATTTCAACGGCGCAATTTACGATTGCGACTTCAACCAGATGCTTGGGCTGCAAATCCGCAATGGTAAAAGCCTGTACCTGTGGGATGTAACACCCGAAATCTTGAGTCATTATCCGGTGCGAACTGGTTCTCATTGCTTCGCCTGCACAGCTGGTGCAGGGAGCAGTTGTGGCGGAGCCTTGATATAATCCTTTTGGATTTTTTTTGATTTTCAGAGCTGTTTTGTTAAAATTTATCAATCGCATCGAAATCTCCAAAACGTCGCGCCCTCGGGCCTTTAGGATCGTTGTTTGGCCCGCCGAAAAATAAAAACGGTGAGGAGCATCGCTATTACCTACTGCCCGGCATGGGAAGGGCGAATCGCCAGCGGCATGCTCAGGTGTTTCGCTGGTCGATCATTGCTGGCCTGATCATTTCCGCGATTTTCGGTTTTCTTCTTTACCTGATGCAAACGAGGCCGATGTTTTGAGACTTTTGAAACGTTCGCCGCAGTCCGGGTTGTGCGGGTAAAGGAATAAGGTATAATTTGCGTATGTCACGCTTTGGGTGGTTTGTCGTTTTCTTTGCCTGGGGTCTTGTTTCTGATGCTGCGGAAATTAATCCGCGTCTGCCGTATTCACCCGCTCCCAACGACCGGGCATGGGACATCCAATGGAACATGGAAAACCGTGACCTCAATGGAATCCGACTCGGAGCGGACCTGAACGTTCGTGGCGCCTGGGGTTATACTAGGGGTGCTGGAGTGACGATTGCGATTGTGGATACCGGGGTTGAACTTTCTCATCCTGAGCTCGCAGAACGGATGACCGGACCCCACTTTAATTTTGATGTGGGAACAACGAATGGCAATCCTGTGAGCGCCCGGTCTGATGGCGCGCATGGCACAGCCATGGCGGGCCTTGCAGCGGCCACTCAAAATAATGAACGGGGCATTTCCGGCGTCGCTCCCGAGGCCGGGATGGCAAGCTGGGTGATTTTTACAACCAATTTTCCTCCTGCTTTTGTGAGCCGCGCCGCCCTGGCGGAAATGTTTCAGTACAAAATCCAGGATGTTCAAATCCAGAATCATAGCTGGACCCCTCCAGTGGCTGGCTTGACCGCAGTCAGTCCGGCAGAAGATTTGGCCATTTCAAATGCGGTGACGGCTGGCCGCGGCGGCAAGGGAGTGATCATGGTCAGGGCCTCCGGAAATGCGCGACAGGATGGGCGCAATGCCAACGACGATGCTTACATCTCGGATCCGCGGGCGATTGCGGTGGGCGCAGTCAATTACAGCGGCCGCTCCACAAGTTACAGCAATCCGGGCGCGGCTATTCTTGTGGCAGCACCAAGTGGTGATAATATCAACGAGTTTGCCTTTTATACCAATCTCATCAGCACTGACCTGACCGGAACGGACGGTTTTAATTACGTTAATTTTGAAGATGATTCCGCAGATTACACTTACGCCACGCTTTGGGATGCCGGCACTTCCGCGGCAACGGCGGAAATTTCCGGCCTTTGCGCATTGATCCTGGCGGCAAATCCCGGGTTGACCTACCGCGATGTTCAGCAGGTATTGATCAACTCAAGCCTCCATTACGATGACGAGGATGCCACGGCCACGCGCAATGCAGCGGGTTATCTGAAAAGTCATACCGTTGGGTTCGGTGTGCCTGATGCCGGCTGGGCCATCTGGACGGCGCTTGCATGGTCGAATCGCCCGGCGGCGGTGTGGATTGAACAGAGCAGCACACAAACGTTGACCTTGCAGGATGCGGGATTGCGCGTGGAAGCAAGGGTAGTTTCCGGAATTGCGACCAATAATTATTCCTGGATTGCGCGGGCCAGCCTGGGTGAAAATGCAGACCTTCCAACAGGTTACCTGCCAATCGTCAATGTAGGGCTCGCGACAAACACTCCCTCCCAGGACCTGACAGGAAAGGGTGCGCTGCTGTTTCGTGGCGGAGGCCCTTTTTTGCGAAAGCTTGAAAACGTCCAGCGCGCCAGTGCGGAATTTGCAATCCTCGCAAACAATTCAGGCGGGACAACCCTGGAAACCATGCGTTATACCGAGACGATCGGCATTCCTGCCGTGTTCCTCGGGCAAAATGATGGCCTTACCCTGAGTAATTTGATTGAGAGCGGAGCGTCGTTGACTGTGCAGTTAAGGACGGACGCGGCCAGCTATGCCTTTAATATTACTGAAACCCTCCTGACCGAGCACGTGGGAGTCCGCATCAGGACGGAGCATCCTCGCAGGGGGGACTTGCGTGTGGTACTGATCAGTCCGACTGGAACAAAAAGTGTTTTGCAGGCAATCAATACTGACAACGCGGCTGGCCCGACAAATTGGACCTATTACTCGACTCACCATTTTTATGAATCCAGCGCCGGAGAATGGAAAGTGCTGGTGAGCGATCAAATCTTCAATAACCAGGGGAGTGTCAAGGGAGTGGACCTGTTGATCCAGGGAGTGCCGATCACGGACACAGATCATGATGGACTGGATGATACCTGGGAACTCACCTATTTTGGCGACCTGCTGAAAACTGCTGCCGAGGATTCTGATTCAGACGGTTACCGGAATGCGCGGGAGCAGATCCTGGGAACCGATCCACGAGTACGTGGGTTTCCTTTGCGCGTGGGGGTGGATCGCTGGAGTTCCACCCGGATCCGGTTGAGCTGGCCGGGGGTGAATGCAAAAACTTACGAAATCCACGCGGGAACCGATGTAGAAAACCTCGGATTAATTCATGTGATGGAGGGAAATTTTCCTGAGACGGAATTTTTCATTTCATCCACCTCCCCTGCCCTGCAATTCTTCAAAATCGTGGAACGTCCATGATTTGAGCCTGTTTCGCGGGCAATAAGCGACATTTCCCTTTCTTGCCAAGGGGGGGACGGTTTTGTTTACTCTGCCCCGTGTTGCAACAACAGACATTGAAGGAAGCTGTCAGTTATTCCGGAGTGGGGCTGCATAGCGGCAACCGGGTGAACATGACATTTCTTCCCGCCGCACCAAACAGCGGGATTCGCTTCCGCCGTATCGACCTGGAAGGGAAACCGGAGATTGAAGCGAAAATCGAAAATGTCAGTGAAACAAACCGTTCGACCACGTTGGCAAGAGGAAATGTGCGGGTGCATACCGTGGAGCATGTCCTCTCAACCTTTGCCGGGATGGGGGTGGACAATGCGATTGTGGAGCTGGATGCCAACGAACCGCCCATTGCCGATGGCAGCGCCCGTGAATACACACGGCTGGTCCGGCAGGCCGGGATTGTTCCCCAGGCAGAACGGCGTGAATCCATCAGGATTCCCACTCCTCTCGAAATCAAAGCCGGTGACACCAGCATTTCTATTTTTCCGCACGATGGTTTCAAAATCAGCTGCACAAGTTCGGACCGGAACGGACGATTCACCCAGTTTTTCAGCCTGGAGGTCACGCCGGAAAGCTGGGAACGTGAACTCAGCGCAGCTCGGACTTTCTGTTTTTTTGAAGAAATCGAATACCTGATCAAAAATGGATTGATCAAAGGGGGCAGCCTCGAAAATGCGGTCGTGATCCGGGAAGATGCCATTCTGACAAACGAACCACTTCGTTATCAGGAGGAATTTGTTCGACACAAAATCCTCGATATTGTGGGGGACCTTGCCCTCCTCGGAAAACCGTTGTCAGGGCACATCGTTGCCATAAAACCAAGTCATTCGGCCAATTGCGACCTGGCGAGGCAGATCAGCGCCCAGGCCCGCAAACCACTGGTCGCTTCCCAGGCCTTCACTCCTCCCCCCAGCCCAATGAAATCGGACGCGCCCTCCTTATCCGAAGAAGTCTCCGGGACCGCACCGGATTCAGGGACCGGGATGGATGTAATGGAAGTGATGAAAGTGCTTCCGCATCGGTTTCCCTTTTTGATGGTGGATAGGGTGACAAAAATTGATGGAAACAAAATCACCGCAATCAAGAATGTTTCAATCAATGAAAATTATTTTCAGGGTCATTTTCCCGGCCACCCAATCATGCCCGGCGTGTTGCAACTTGAGGCGATGGCCCAGGTTGCCGGTATCCTGATGCTCAAACGATTGGAAAACATGGGAAAAATTGCCTATTTCATGTCCGCTGAAAGTGTCAAATGGCGCAACCCGGTCCGACCCGGCGATGTATTGACGATTGATATCGAACTGACAAAAGTGCGCGGGAAACTGGGTAAGGCCAAAGGTGTCTGCTCAGTCAGCGGAACAGTGGTGAGCGAAGCCGAAGTGGCGTTTGTGCTCATGGATGCCTAAGAAAATGATCCACCCCACCGCTGTCATCCATCCAAATGCGAAAGTGCCCGCAAGTTGCGAGATCGGGCCTTATTGTGTTATTGGCGAGCATGTGGAGCTTGGCGCAGGTTGCCGGTTGCACTCACATATTGTCATTGATGGCCATACCCGGCTGGGTGAAGGAAATGAAATTTTTCCATTCGCCAGCATCGGGCTGAAAACCCAGGACCTGAAATGGAAGGGCGGGATTACCCGGACAGAAATCGGCAGCTTCAATACTTTCCGGGAATATGTGACCATCCATTCCGCCACCAGTGATGGCGAAGTCACCACGGTCGGTTCTCATAATCACATCCTGGCTTATTGTCACGTGGCCCATAACGTCACTTTGGGAAACCGCGTGATCATGTCCAACGTGGCCACTCTGGCCGGGCATGTCACAGTTGAAGACCATGCAGTGATAGGCGGATTGGCAGCGATCCACCAGTTCTGTCGGATCGGGAAATTTTCCATCATCGGCGGCTGCTCAAAGGTGGTGCAGGATGTCCCGCCATTTATGCTTGCGGATGGCAACCCCGCTGAAACCCGCACGATCAATAAAATCGGCCTGGAACGAAATGGGGTCAGTGAAGAAGCCCAGTCGGCGCTCAAGCAGGCCTATCGAATTCTCTTTCGGGAACGTCTCACCATCTCAAACGCGCTCGCAAAAATCGAGGCGGAACTGCCGAAATTGCCCGAAATCATTCATCTGGTCGAATTCACCCGCAGCAGCGAGCGCGGCATCAGCAAGTAAATTTCTTTTTTTGGCAAGTTGTCGATAGGAAATGGCAATCGCCCGCAAGCGCTGCTTCACGCTTTCCGATAATTTCCGCTCCCGAATGACACGGAAAAAGCAAAATCAGGGGCGGTTGGACAAAGTGGCTTCAGCGTTGACAGCGCTGATCATGGCTCAGGGAGTGGCCATTTCGACGAATGCACAATCTAGTTCCAGCAAACCTGCGGATGCCTCCACCAACAACCCGGTCGCGCTTCCCGAAGTCGTCGTTCGCGGACAGCGAAGCAACCATAAGCCGGAGACTGTGGATTCCCCCCGCTTCACTGAACCGCTTCGCAACATCCCTCAAACAATTACCGTGGTCCCGCAAGCTGTCATTCAGGAACAGAACGCCACCAGCCTGCGCGATGTGTTGCGCAACGTCCCCGGGATCAGCATGCAGGCAGGTGAAGGAGGCGTGCCTGCCGGGGATAATCTTTCCATTCGAGGCTTCAATGCCCGGACTGACGTTTTCATCGATAACATCCGCGATTTCGGGGGCTATTCGCGTGATCCGTTCAACCTCGAACAGGTCGAGGTTGTCAAAGGTCCTTCCAGCGCCAACGCAGGACGTGGTTCCACCGGCGGATCAATCAACATGGTTTCCAAAACACCTCGATTGACTCCATTCTATGATGGTTCGATTGGGATCGGAACGGATGATTATCAACGCCTGACAATTGACTTCAACCAGCCTGTAAAGAACGACTTGGTTCCCGGAACAGCGCTTCGCTTTAATGGATTAATCCATCACAACGATCAACCCGGCAGGGAAATTGTGGAGAATGAACGCCTCGGATTTGCCCCTGCTGTCGGGTTTGGCCTCGGGACATCGACTCGGGTCATTTTCAGCTACTTTCACCTGGAACAGGACAACCTTCCCGATTACGGAATCCCCTGGGTCGCCGCGGGAAACACCAATTCCTATCTCGCTTCTTATACAGACAAGCTGGCGCCAGTCTCCCACAGCACTTTTTATGGATTGCGCGATCGTGATTATGAGGAAGTCACCACAGCCATTCCCAGCTTGCGACTGGAGCATGATTTTTCGGATTCTCTCCGCCTCAGGAACATTTCCCGTTACGGTTACACGTCACGCGATTCCATAATCACCGCGCCCCGGTTTGCGGATGATCCCGGGATTCCCGGAAATCAGTTCGGCACAGCAATCAATCGGCAGGTGCAATCACGGGACCAGGTGGACACCAGTCTTGCCACCACCACCGACATTAATATTGACTTCGAAACAGGCCCTGTCGGCCATGCCGTGGTCACCGGATTTGAACTGATCAAGGAAAGCTCCGTCAACAATTTGAGGACCGGGCCTGTCACTCCCCTCGCGGATGTTTTCAATCCTGACCCGAACCAGCCCTATACCGGCACCCTCGTCTCAAACGGTCGGACCGATGTGGATGCAATTTCCGCCGCTCTCTTTGCTTTTGATACCCTGAAAATCGGTGAGCAGTGGGAAGTGAGCGGCGGGGCGCGTTACGACCATTTCGATGTGGAGTTCCTCGGAACAAATCCAGCCAACGCTGAGACCGCCCTGGAACGCCAGGATGATATGTTCAGCTTCCGCGGAGGACTGGTTTACAAACCCACCTCCAATGGCAGCATTTATGCCGGTTACGGCACCTCCTTCAACCCAAGCGCGGAAGGGTTGACCCTTTCCACCGGTGCAACAGCCGCAAACAACGTCGGGATCGATCCTGAGGAAAATCGTTCCTTCGAGATCGGGACAAAATGGGATTTCTTCGATCATCGGCTCGCGATCACCACAGCTTTGTTCCGCATAGACAAAACCAATGCCCGGACCCAGGACCCCGTTGATCCAAATGATTTCATTGTGCTTGAAGGAGAGCAACGGTCGCAGGGAGTTGAGTTTGGTGTTCAGGGAAACCTGACCAAAGAGTGGGCGATTTTTGCTGGCTACGCCTATATTGACAGCGAAATTCTCGAATCCAGGGATCCTGCTGAAATAGGCAAGGAGGTCAACAACACCCCACGGCACAGTGCGAATTTATGGACTACCTATCAGCTCCCGTTGGATCTGGAAATCGGCATTGGCGCTCAATATGTTGGCAGCCGATACAGCAGCAATGCCAACAACCGGAAAGCGCCCGGTTATGTGCTGTTTGACGCCATGCTTGGCTATCAGGTAAGCGACGCCATCAGCTTGCGATTAAATATCTATAACCTTGCGGACCGTGAGTACATCGACCGTGTGGGAGGAGGGCATGCCGTTCCTGGCGCAGGTCGTTCGGCTGTATTAACCGCCAACTTTAATTTTTAGTTATGTTGATTCGCATTCCCGATTTATTGACTGCCGAGCAGGTGATCCAGGCGCGCCAGCTTCTCGATAAAGCCGAGTGGGTGGATGGGAAAGTCACCGCAGGCCACCAATCCTCAAAGGCGAAGGACAACATGCAGATTCCCGAGAATCATCCCATTGCCCAGCAGCTCGGCGAAATGATCATTTCCGCCCTGGGCAGAAATGGCTTGTTCGTCTCGGCAGCATTGCCGTTGCGCGTTTTCCCTCCCCTCTTCAACCGCTACTCCGGAGGCCAGTCCTTTGGGACGCACGTCGATAATGCCATTCGCCAGGTGCCGGGCACCCCACACCGAATTCGCACCGATCTCTCCGCAACCCTTTTTTTCACCAGCCCTGATGAATATGATGGCGGTGAACTGTGCATTGAGGACACCTATGGCGTGCAAAGCGTCAAACTCCCGGCGGGCCACATGATCCTTTATCCCTCGACCAGTTTACATCATGTCCGTCCGGTGACCCGAGGCGCCCGCATTTGTTCATTTTTTTGGCTGCAAAGCATGATTCGTGATGATGGGCAGCGCTCACTCCTGTTTGACCTGGATCTTGCCATTCAACGGTTGAGCCGCGATCTTCCGGACAATCCCACGGTTCAACAATCTTCTGTTCAACTCACCGGGGTTTACCACAACCTGCTCAGGCAATGGGCTGAACTCTAATGGGCAACATTCGCAAAGTTATTTTTTGGCTGCATCTCGCCGCTGGCGTGCTGGCTGGAACAATCGTGGCCGTGATGTCCTTTACCGGGGTCACCCTGGCTTTTGAAAAAGAAATCATCGCGTGGTTCGAGCGGGATTCCAAAAAAATCAATCCCACCGGCCAACGGCTGGCAGTGGATGCGCTGATGGAAAAATTCCGGCAGGAAAAACCCACCCTGAAGCCCGGTTCCATCACTTTTTTCGCCGAACCTGATTCAGCGGCGCTCATCTCTTTTTCCCGTACCAATGTGTTTTACATCGACCCTTACTCAGGAAAAATTCAGGAACATGGCAAGGAAGGGGTCCGTCCATTCATGCAATTAATGATCGAGTGGCATCGATGGCTTGGACAAAGCGGTGATCAACGGCCAATCGGCAAGGCAATCACCGGCGCCTGCAATGCCGCATTCCTTTTTCTCGGGATTTCCGGCCTCTATTTATGGTGGCCGCGCAAATGGTCCCGCAACGCACTCAGCGCTATCACCCACCCCTCTCTTGAATTGCGCGGCAAAGCGCGGGACTGGAACTGGCACAACGCCATCGGGTTCTGGTCAGCGCCCATCCTCATCGTCGTCACTGCCACCGCCATGCCGATTTCCTACCAATGGGCAGGCAACCTGATTTATAAATTAACCGGCACCACCCCGCCTCCCCCGGCAAATGCGCCGGGAAAAATTGAGCCGAAACTTTCCCCCTTCACCGGAACCTTGCTCAGCTCCGACGCAATCCTGGAAATTGCGAAAAAACATCATCCCGCCTGGGAACAGGCGACCATCCGGTTCGGGAAAACAAACGCCCCGGTGGTGGTCTCTCTCAAGGAGAAAAATGGCGCTCCCCGGTTCGCCACTACCCAACTGGGCATCCATCCCTACACAGGCGAAGTGGTCAGCAGGGAATCCTATTCTGATTTCAACACCGGCCGGAAAGTCCGTTCCTGGACCCGTTACCTGCACACCGGCGAAGCCCTCGGGCCAATCGGACAGGCTCTTGCCGGCCTGGCCTCCCTGGGTTCCCTTTTCCTCGTGTGGACCGGGTTTGCCCTGACCTGGCGCCGCTTTTTCATGCGTTCAAAAGCGCAGCCTCCTATTTGAAACCTTGATTACAGCCGTTTTTCCAAAGCAAGTTACCGACAATCATTAGCAACTGACCGCAAGCGCAATTCGTATTATCATTTAGCTTCAATGCAGATGACAACCGTCGAGACTCATCAAATGTTCAGCCAGGCGAACAGCGCATTCGCCCCTTTGCCCACTTCAAAAACAGCCCGCTTCTCCAGGACCCCAGGTCAAGGCGCCACCGAGGCAAAATTGCTTCCCATCGCGACGCTGGTTCTTTGGCTTTCCTGCGTCACTGTTGGACTGATCGGATTTGTCCTTCCTTACACCCATCCAGTGGCACCAGCGAAAAAAAACTCGGAAACAAAGGCGGAACTTGTTCAGGTGGAACTCACAACCGAGCCTGTCTCATCCCCGGCGAAAGCGACCTCCCCAACCCGCACGCCCCCAACCCTCAGCGCTGTCGCCACTCCCGAAACCACACCCCTTATCGCAGTGGCCGAGCCCACCCCATTGATTGCCTTCGCCCTGCCCGTGGAGGGACCTGTTCAAATCGTGGATCGATCAGAAGCCTCCTTTTCAAGGTCCGCGCCAGTTGAAAAAAATGCTCCGGCTGCCACAGCCCCTAAAATCCAGGCGCTGACGTTCGGACATGGCGAAGGGCGCCAACCCGCCCCTGAATATCCCGCGCGCGCGATGCGCAGCGGACAGGAAGGAACAGTGGTGGTCCAATTCACCGTTTCAGAAACCGGCAATGTCTTGTCAGCGGTCGCTTCCAAACCATCCCCCTGGACACTGTTGAATGACGCCGCGATTAAAGTCATCCGTGAAAAATGGCGTTTTCCCTCGGGACAGGTTCGCTTTTACGAAGTGCCCATTCATTTCCAGCTTTGATTCGAGATTCTTCCCATCCTGAACCGTTCCATCGATTATCATGCAACCGTTGTTCGCTAATGTGGCTTGGGATTTTATTCTAAAGGGCGGCCCGATCATGTGGCCGATCCTTGTGGCCACATTGCTTGGCCTGATCGTCGTCGTGGAGCGGTCCCTTTGGTGGATGGGTTTGCAGCGCAGGACGCAAACCGGTTCCCTCAACGAAGTGTTCGAGGCCCTGGCTGATGGAAATTTCGAAAAGAGTTTTCAGATGACAGCCAACAGTTCCAACCCTTTCCTTGCGACCATTCATGATGGAATACTCCATGCCCACAGCTCGCTTCTCGGGGCAATGCAACTCCGCGCTTCCGAGGAACTGGAACGAAGTGAACGGTTGCAATGGATTCTCGGGACGTTGATCACGCTGGCTCCTCTGCTCGGTTTGTTGGGAACGGTCACCGGGATCATGCATTCATTCAATTTCGTGGGGGATGAGCAATTGGCGGCTACAAAGGTCAGCGGGGGAATTGCGGAAGCATTGATCGCCACGGCCTTCGGCCTGGGGATCGCCATCCTTTGCCTGCTGCCTTACAACTATTTCAACCGGCGGATTGCCAGGTTGCGCTCGCAACTGGAACGCACGATCAACCATGTGGAGTTGCTGGTGGAATCCGCAAAGCATCATGGGCATGACCTGGAGCAATTCGCCAGGGAACGCGCGCGCGCTGGCAAAGCCGCCCGGACCCAGGACGCAGCCTCTCTCCTGCGCTGATTATGCCGGTTAAACTAGGCTCAAAACTGCCGCAGGAACATGCCGAGGCGCGCATTGAAATCGTGCCCCTCATCGACATCATGTTTTTCCTTCTCGCAAGTTTCATGCTGGTCAGCCTGAGCATGGTCAACATGAAAAGCGTGAAGGTGAACCTTCCCACTGCCACAACCGCAACAGCGGACAGCGTCAAGGATTTCCTCAATCTCACCGTGGACCAGGATGGAGCAATCTACCTCAATAAATCTCTCGTCGCCCCCAATGAACTGCTCCAGACCCTTTCCGCAGCGCACAATACGAACATGAACCTGCGCGTTTTTATCAGCGGCGATAAAAATGCGCGGCATGGAGATGTCATCCGCGTGCTGGACCTCGTGCGCTCCTGCGGGATTGAAAAGGTGGCGTTTGAAATTCGTCCGGAGCGAGCCACTGAATGAGCAAGGCGCTTAATACCCTGAACTTTTTAGGCATCCTGGTCCTTGCCGGATTATGCGTTTTTCAATGGCAGGTGAACCGCCGCCTCAATCTCCAGGCCATCGAACAGGAGAAACACCTTCTCCAGCTTCAGCAACAAAATCGTGATTTGGAAAAGATGATCGAAGGGCAGAAGTCTGATCTTCAGACCGTTAAGGATCAGTTCATGAAATCACACGAGGAACTTGCTGAAATTCGAAAAACCAAATCGGTCCTGGAGCGGAACATTCTCGAACTGGAAACAGAACGTGATCAATTGAAATCCAGCATTGCCGATTGGTCAGAAGCGATCAACAAACGGGATGAACAGATCAGGTCAGCCAATGATCAACTCACCCGCCTGGCATCGGAACGAAATGACTCCGTCCTCAAGTACAATTCCCTCGCCGAAAAGTACAACTCGCTCGTGGAGGATTTCAACAAGGCCAACGCGCAGCTGTCAAAAATCGCAGGTCAGACAAACAAACCTCAGAACTCTCCGAACTGATTCTGATTGAACTTTTTTCATACTGCTGAACCTTTGTCCCATGGATCGAGAGCAGGTTGCCGCAATTCTTACCGAGATTGGAATGTTGCTGGATTTAAAAGGGGAAAATCCTTTCAAGTCCAAGGCTTATGTCTCGGCTGCGCGCACAATTGAAACCTTGTCCGAACCCCTTGATCGGATCATTGCCGAAAAACGCCTGGGAGAGATCAAGGGGATCGGCACTGCGCTGCTTCAAAAAATCACCGAACTCGTCACCACGGGCAAACTTGCCTATTACGAGGAGTTGAAAGCCTCATTCCCTCCCGGGTTGTTCGAGGTGATGCAAATTCCCGGCCTGGGCCCAAAAAAGGTCAAGGTTCTCTACGAAAAATTAAATATTTCTGACGTTTCTCAATTGGAGGCCGCCTGCAAGGAAGGGCGGGTTGCTGTGCTGGATGGTTTCGGTGAAAAAACACAGAGCAAAATTCTCGAGGGAATTCAATTCCGCTGCGCTTATGCTGCCAGGCATCTGCTCAGTCGCGCCACCCTGGCTGCCGAGCCCATTCTGGATGGCCTGCGCGCACATCCGGCCGTGATTCGGTGCAGCGTGGCAGGCAGTTTGCGCCGCTCCAGGGAGGTGATTGGCGATATTGATTTTCTCGCCTCCAGCAAATCACCCCTCAATGTCATCGACTTTTTCTGCGCATTGCCCTCGGTCATTTGCGTTAATGCCAGGGGAGACACCAAGGCCAGTGTGGTCATTGAGGGTGGCATCCAGGCGGACCTTCGCGTCGTCGCGGATGCTGAATTCCCTTTTGCCCTTGCTTACTTCACCGGCAGCAAGGAACACAACATTGTCATGCGCCAGCGCGCCATCCAGCGCGGTTTGCGTCTCAACGAGTATGGCTTGTTTCGCTCCACAGAAGAAACGCGCGACCCTGCCCTGCTTGTCCGCTGCTCCACCGAAGAGCAGATTTTTGATGCCCTGGAGCTTGCCTATATCCCTCCTGAACTTCGGGAGGACATGGGTGAATTCGACGTTGCCGAAAAGGGAGAAATTCCCCGCCTTCTCCAATGGACTGACCTGAAAGGCTCCCTCCATAACCATTCCACCTGGAGTGATGGCCGTTCCACGCTCGAGGAAATCGTGGCTTTCATGCAGGGGGTTGGCCTTTCTTATTGGGCCATCACCGACCATTCCAAATCTTCCGTGCAGGCTCGCGGTTTGCAACCGGAACGGCTCCGGGAACAACTCATCGAGATCAACAGGATCAACCGCGAACTGGAAAATGCCGGCAGCGAGTTCCGTCTCCTCACCGGATCTGAAGTCGATATCCTGCCTGATGGGCGATTGGATTTTGATGATCAACTCTTAAGTGAGTTGGAAGTGGTCGTTGCCAGTGTTCACAGCAGCTTTACCCAGTCCGAATCGGACATGACCCGGCGATTGATTCGCGCCGCTGAAAATAAATATGTCCAGATGCTCGGCCATCTTACAGGACGTCTCCTCCTCGAACGGGAAGCCTGCAAGGTCAACCACCATGCCGTCATTGACGCTTGCGCTGAAACCGGCACATGGATTGAACTCAACGCTTCCCCCAACCGCCTCGACATGGATTGGCGCCTTTGGCAGTACGCCAAAAGCAAAGGAGTCAAATGTGTGATTAACTGCGATGCGCATCGCCTGGAACACACCGGCTTCCTCCGCCTCGGCGCTGGCCTCGCCCGAAAAGGCTGGCTCACCCGCGAAGATGTCATCAACACCCTCCCACTGGAGCAGCTAAAAAAACTTCTCAAGGCAAAACGCCATTGATCTAGTGGCCCCTTTGCAAAGGCTACCGTACCCATTTGAACCAGCCCTCGAGAATTTTTTTGATGCCGGGGGTCAATTTGGTTCGTTGATACGCATCTCCCACCTGTCGGATCGCTTCACTGTAGGACGGGTATGGATGCACCACGCCGGATAATTTGCTCAAGCCGATCCCTTGCTGCATCGCAAGGGTGATTTCATTGATCATTTCCCCCGCATGCGGCGCCACAATCGTTGCGCCGAGAATTTTATCCCCTTTTTCCGCCACGCAGATTTTAATGAACCCGTCGACTTCCCCTTCCAGTCTGGCCCGGTGCACTTCAGAAAGATTTTTTTGAAAAATCGTGCCGGTCATCCTCCCCACACCGGCAATTTCCGGGCTGGTATAAGTGCACCAGGGCACCACCACCCGGCTCATCCGCTTTCGACCGGCAAACAAGGCGTTCTGCACCACGATCCGGGCTGCCGCATCCGCTGCATGGGTAAACTTCTGTTTCAGGCAGACATCCCCCGCGGCATAAATATCCGGGTTGCTCGTTTGCAGAAAGTCGTTGACCACGATTCCCTCCTCTGAACTTTCGACTCCGGCTTCCGCCAGACCGATCTCATGAATGTTGGCCTCCCGCCCTGCCGCCACTAAAATTTCCTCGACTTCAAGCCGCTCGGTCCTCCCCTCAGTCCGGAAAAGCAACCTGCGGGAATTCCCACTTATTCCCACTTGTTCCAGCAGGCATCCCAGTCTGACCATCACACCATCTTTTATAAGTTGTTGATATAGAACACCTGAAGCCTCTGGATCCTCATGTGGGAGCAACCTGTTCCCACGTTGGAGGATACTCACCTCCGCTCCCATTCGTTGAAATGCCTGTCCTAATTCACACCCCACAGGACCTCCTCCCAGGATGGCCAGCCTCTTTGGAAGCGCCTTGATCTGGAAGATGGTTTCATTGGTGAGGAACCCAGCCTCTTTCAACCCGGCCACTTCAGGAATACGAGGTCTTGTGCCGGTGGCGATCACCGCTTTTCGGAACCGCACCCGTAACCCATTGATTCCCAGGCTGTGAGCGTCAAGAAATCGCCCTTTGCCCAGGAATATATCCACACCCAGCCGCTTGAACCGATCCACCGAATCATCCGGGCTGATCTCTGCCCTCAGTTGCCTTACTCTCCTCATCGCTTCAGCAAAATCGGAGGTTTTATGCCAGCTTTTCGACACCGCAATCAGCGCTTTGGAAGGGACACACCCGAAATTCAGGCAATCGCCTCCCATCAAGCTTTTTTCGACTAATGCGACCTTTGCCCCCAGGCCTGCAGCCGCAGCGGCGCAAACCAGCCCCGCACTCCCTCCCCCCAGCACCACCAAATGATAACGGTCCGCAGGAACTGGTTGGAGATAATTGGAGGGATGAACATTCTCGATCAAGCGAACATCATGGTCATCTGCCGGGATCAGCATGCCCGATTAAATTCGAGGAACCCGAATCCGTAAACCACCATTATTGATTGCGACCTGTGCATTAAGACGCACACTTCACACCTTCCCCCTTTTACAATAAGTTTCTGCAAAGCACGGGTTAAGTTGGATCAATCATGATTTGACAGAGACAACTGTTCAGATAAGCTGGTTCTTCAGCCCGAATACAAGACCATTTGAATATGAAATTATCTCGAAAACCCGTTTCCCGGAAATTCGCCGGGTTTACCTTGATCGAGTTGCTCGTGGTGATCGCCATTATCGCCATCCTTGCGAGTATGCTCCTCCCTGCCCTCTCCAAAGCAAAAACCAAAGCGCAGGGTATCGGGTGCATGAACAATCTCAAGCAACTGCAACTCGGATGGTCAATTTATTCGACCGACAACAATGAACAAATTGTTCGGACTGGGGGCATGGATGTGATCGTCAACACTGAGGCAGCCGCAATCGCAGCAAAGGCAAATCGCGCCCTGGCCAATTGGGTGTTTGGCAGCATTGATTCATCTCCCATGATGACGAATCAAGCGTTGGTTAAGGCTGGCCTCCTCTATCCCTTTATTAATTCAATGCAAGTTTATAAATGCCCCGCAGATAAAAAAGCGGATACCAGAGGCAATCCAACTGTCCGCAGCATGTCGATGAATGCCTGGATGAATCCGATCAATGAATGGACTGAAACTCCCGGGGTTGCTTTCAAAAAGCAGTCCGATTTCACCCGGCCAAATCCTTCCGACTGTTGGGTCACAATCGATGAAAATCCATTTAGCATTAATGATGGGTGGTTTGTGGTTCAAGCTCCTGGCTCTCCGAACCCCGCTTCTACACGAATTGATTGGGTTGATTATCCAGCCTCTTATCATAACAACGCTGGAGGAATGTCATTTGCCGATGGTCATGCAGAGATCAGAAAATGGAAAGATCCAGCAGTTGTAGGGCCTGATATTAAGAAAGCTTATCCTGGAAGGAGAAACGCCGTAGGAAACGATTATATCAAGCTAAAATCACAAAGCACCCGAGCAAAGGGCACCTGATTTGACCTTTCTCTCCAAAGCCCGCTTCGGCGGGCTTTTTCATGTACTGAACCCGTCATAATCGGTCCATTTTTATCGTTGGCACGTTATCCGCTTGACCTTGACCCCTGATTGCGCCCCTAATTGGAAAACGTGTTGAAGCATTGTTCATGTTAGCACAACTTAAAGGTCTGTTTTCCAACGATATCGGGATAGACCTCGGCACTGCCAACTCCCTCGTTTACGTCCGCGACCAGGGAATTGTCCTGCGTGAACCCTCGGTGGTCGCCATTCAGGCAGGCACCACAAATGTCCTCGCGGTGGGGGATGAAGCCAAGCGAATGCTCGGGCGCACCCCGGGAAATATTGTGGCCATTCGCCCCATGAAGGATGGCGTGATCGCGGATTTTGAAATCACTGAGGCGATGCTTCGCCATTTCATCCAAAAGGTCCACCACCGCAAACTGATCGCTCCCCGTGTGGTGGTCGCTGTGCCTTCCGGGATTACCGAAGTTGAAAAGCGCGCGGTCAAGGATTCCGCCACTCATGCCGGGGCGCGCGAAGTTTATTTGATAGAACAACCGATGGCTTCCGCCATCGGCGTTGGCCTGCCGGTTCATGAACCTGCCGGGAACATGATTGTGGATATTGGGGGTGGCACCTGTGAGATAGCGATCATCTCCCTGGCCGGTATTGTGTTCAGCCGCAGCTTGAGAGTTGGCGGGGATGAATTTGACGAAACGATCGTGGCGCACATGAAACGCGCCTATAATTTAATGATTGGTGAACGCACTGCGGAAGAGATCAAAATCCGCATTGGTTCAGCTTATCCTCTGGAACAAGAATTGACCATGGAAGTCAAAGGGCGTGATTTGAGCGCCGGGCTTCCCAAAACGTTGACAGTTCGGTCCGAAGAAGTTCGCGAAGCGCTCAAAGAACCATTGACCAGCATTCTCGAATCGGTCCGGATCACCCTGGAACGCTGCCCTCCTGAACTTTCCGCCGATCTTGTGGATCGTGGAATTGTCATGGCGGGTGGAGGCGCATTATTGCGTGGAATCGACCGCCTGGTGGCGGAAGAGACCGGCCTGCCTGTCCATATTGCCGATGATCCGCTGACGGCGGTTGCGGAAGGCACTGGCAGAGTGCTTCAGGAACTCTCCTTTTTGCGTCGGGTGGCTTCTTCCAGCAGGACCTAGGCTGACATGCGTTTGCCCGCAGGGTAAACATGCTGAAACGGGCCCATATTATTGCCTTGTCCTCGGTGATCCTGCTGGTGTTGATTTTTCTGAATCTTCCCAGCCAGACGACCACCCAGGTCAAACTCGCCCTTGGCAGCCTCTTTCTTCCCTTGTTTGGCTTTGCCAATTCCACCCAGAAGCTGGCTGAGAATGCCGGCAACAGCGTGGTGCCCCGCCGTGTCCTCGTGCGGGAACTGGAGGAACTCCGCAAGGAAAACCAACGCCTGAAACTTCAACTCATGCAGAACAACCAGATCTGGCAGGAGAACAATCAATTGCGGCAGGCATTGAAATGGCAACAGCAACGCGGTTGGAAAGTGCGTCTGGCTGCAGTGGTTTCACGTGATCCTGCAAATTGGTGGCGCACCATTCAGATTGATCTGGGAAGCAGGGACGGTGTGGTGACGAACCTGGCGGTGATGACTTCGGAGGGATTGGTCGGGCGAGTCGAAGAAGTCGGTTTTACCAGTTCGCGCGTAGTTTTGCTTGGCGATCCAACCTGCCGGGTGGCGTCAATCGTCGAAGAAACCCGGGACACCGGAGTGATCGCGGCAGGTGGCGCGGCGATACCAGACCAGTTGTTGATTGAAATGACTTACCTGTCCAGACACAGCCAGGCCAAACCGGGAAACCGTGTGGTCACAAGCGGATTGGGAGGGATTTTTCCAAAAGGCATCCTGGTTGGCCACGTTGCTGACATCAGCACTGTCGGGCATGGGTTATATCTCGAAGCGAGAGTAAAACTGGCAGCTAATTTAAAGCAACTGGAGCAGGTCTGGATTTTATTCCCATAAAACTGATGTTTTTTCCTGAATCTCAACGTGAAACGACCTGGCTGAACATAGCAGCCCTCCTTGTCGCTGCCTACCTGACCGTGTTTATGGAATCCACCCTGGACGTGGTACGGAATCTGACCGGCGCCCAGTTCGATTTGCTTCCCTCGTTAATGGTTTACGTGGGAATGAGTTATGGATTCAACACTGTGCTGGCAGTGGGAACAGTTTCCGGAGTGCTGTATGACAGCACTTCAGCGAACCCCCTGGGGACAAGCGTTTTGCCTTTGGTCCTGATCGGGATGCTGGTGTTGCATAACCGTGACCTGTTGCTGCGGGACCAGACCTATCCGCAATATGTGCTGGGACTCGCCGCCAGCATTTTTGCTCCCATTGTGATTTACCTTCTTCTGGTTGGATTGGGAAAGCCCCCCGGAATCGGCTGGTATTCACTCTGGCAACTGGCGGTGATGGCGCTCATCGGGGGACTGTTTACTCCGGTGTGGTTTTACATTTTTGGAAAGCTGGATAACGCGCTAATGTATCCGTCGGTACCGGAATCTGCCTTTCGCCCGGACCGGGAAATTGAACGTGGAAAATAATGTTGGTTTTTGACCAATTGAGAAAAGAAGATCGCAAACTGCGCTGGATCGCAGTCGGTGTGCTTTTCGGTTTGCTGATCCTGTTAGGCGGCCTCTGGCAGGTGCAGGTATTTGCGCGGAAGGAATATGAACAGGATCTGAAAGTGCAGGCATTTCGCAAAGTGCGGGTGCCTTCCGCCCGTGGAAAAATTCTCGACCGCAACGGGGAGCTTCTCGCCGAAAACCAGCCCCGATTTGTCGTAAATCTTTACCTGGAGGATTTACGCTCCATTTTTCGCCAGCAATATAACCATACCGTGACCAATGCCACTTTCCTCGCCGAAAAGGGGGGCAAGCTGACACGGGCAGATCGTTCTCGACTCAGCGCGGATGTTCGTTATCAAGTGGTGAGCAATATCGTCTGGCAGGTCAGTTCGATGATCCTGCCGCAGCCGCTGGTGTTGCAGGCGAGGGCATTTTCCCGGCATTACAATGAAAGTCTCGCCTTGCCGCTGCCTGTGCTGGCGAACCTCACCCCGGAACAGGTGGCATTATTCATGGAACGGGGCGGAGAAAATCCAGGCGTGCAACTGGAAGTCCAGCCCGTTCGGCATTATCCGAATGAAAGCCTTGCGGTCCATCTGCTCGGGTATGTGCAGCGTGAGATTATCCATGAAACGGATGAAGAGATCGCGTTTGAAGACAAAATTCCGGACCTCGTTGGCAAGGCCGGGCTGGAAGCAATGTTCGATGCGGAGCTTCGCGGAACTCCTGGATACCGTTCAATCCTCGTGAACAATCTCGGTTATCGGCATAAGGAGGAAATCTGGTCTGATCCGGAACCGGGATTGAACCTCGCCTTGACCCTCGATATCAATGTGCAGAAAACCGCAGAAGCGGCCTTGCGAAGCACTGGCGCCAATACCCGAGGCGCAGCGGTGGTCCTGGACGTTCGCAATGGCGACATCCTGGCAATGGCCTCATCGCCAACCTTTGACCCGAACCAGTTTCTTTATGGGATCAGCCATGAAGCATGGGCCGAAATCAATGATCCTAAGCTAAAACCGCAGCTGAACCGCGCCACGCACGGAGCTTACGCACCGGGGTCTGTTTTCAAAATTGTGACGGGCCTTGCCTTTCTCGAAGCTGATCTCGTGGATCCCATGCAGGAGATTTTCGCTCCCGGTTATTATCAACTGGGTCGCCGAAGGATTGATGACCTTGCGCCGCCGGGAAATTATAATTTCAAGAACGCGTTCAAAAAATCGAGCAACTTTTACTTCATCGAGTATGGCTTGAGGGCCGGACCGCAGAAAATCATTGAGATGGGTAATCGTTTTCATCTGGGAGAGAAGACCGGGGCTTTAAGCCCTCGCCAGGAGCAAGCAGGTTATTTCCCCGCGGTAGGGCAAAAATATAAAAAAGATGGTTCACGCTGGCTTGATGGGGACACGGCAAACCTTTGCATTGGGCAGGGAGAATTGACATTGACCCCAATCCAGGTGGCGGTGATGACCGCCGCAATTGCAAACGGGGGAAAAGTTTTCAAGCCACGATTGGTCACTGCGCTTCTGGATGAGGGACAACAGACAACGGTGAAAAAATTTCCGAGCGAGGTGGTCAACGATCTTCAAGTCAGCAAGGCAAACTTGGATATTGTTCGGGCAGCGATGCTTGCAGACGTCGAGGAAAAAGGAGGCACAGGTGAAAAAGCCTATGTGCCGGGAATGAATGTTTGTGGAAAAACCGGCACGGCCCAGGTGCGGGTGGCCAAAGGAATGGACCATATCACCTGGTTTGCTTCGTTCGCCCCGTTTGAAGCGCCGCGCTACGCGGTGGTGGTGATGATTGAGAGTGGCAGTTCCGGCGGTGGAACCTGCGCACCCATGGCGCGGGAAATTTACAAAACGCTGCAAAAAATCGAGTCCGGGACAGCGCCATTGAAACGGGACCAAATTGCGGTCCTGCCTTCACCCCTGCAAAGGAGGGAGAACTAAATGTTCAACACCTCAATAAAAGAGCATCATTCGCGGGTGGAATGGCAAATGATTGCCGCCCTGCTGTTACTGATGTTGATAGGGGTGGCGTTCATTTACAGCGCCTCCTCTGCAAATGATGCGAAAAGCCATCTTCACATCCGGCAGCTAATCTTTTACATTGTGGGAATCGGAGCGGCAGTTGGTGTATGCCTCGTTCCTTATCATAGCTGGAGCCGGTTTGCCACAGTGATTTACTGGCTGTGCATTGTGGCGTTGATAATGGTCTTTCTCTTTGGGGTGGAACGGCTTGGAGCCAAACGTTGGATCAAGCTTGGTTTTTTTCAATTTCAACCTTCTGAGTTCGCAAAGCTTGGGGTGCTGTGCATGCTGGCAAATTATCTAAGCCGCCCGGTGGATGAGTTGCGCAACCCGGCCATTTTCATGAAAAGCCTGGCATTGATTGCGCTGCCTTTTGTTTTGATTTTGAAGGAGCCGGACCTTGGGTCGGCCCTGGTTTTATTTCCGGTTGGATTGGTGATTATGTTTGTTGCTGGTGTTCCGCTGCGTTACCTCTGGAAGTTCGTTGGAGGGGTGGGCATCCTTGTTGTTTTGCTGCTGGTGGACATCCTTTTTGCTCCACCGAAGTGGCAGATCAAGCTTGAGGAATACCAGCGCTACAGGTTGTTGGTCTATTTCGGGAAGGATTTTGCGCCAAAGGATGGGACTCCTGAGGCGCGGGAAAGAGCGCGCAAGTTGCAACGGGACAAGTCTTACAACGTGCAACAGGCGCTCATTTCGGTGGGCTCAGGTGGGCTGACCGGAAAAGGCTGGAGGCAGGGGACCCAGAATTCACTGGGGTACCTGCCAAGGGCCGTTGCGCATAACGACTTTATCTTCTCTGTAATTGCCGAGGAGAAAGGTTTCATGGGCAGTGTCATCGTAGTGATTCTCTACACAGTGGTCCTTTTTACCGGGATCAAAATAGCAGGCCATGCCCGCGATCGTCTTGGCCGTTTGCTCGCTGTAGGTGTAGTCGCACTGCTCTTCAGTCATGTTTTTATCAATATCGGCATGAACATACGCTTGATGCCGGTGACGGGTATTCCATTGCCGCTGCTAAGTTACGGCGGGTCTTCAGTGTTATGCTCCTTGATCGCCATCGGTATTTTGCAGAACGTCTATATTTATAGAAGATCGTATTAAACTATGAGTGACAGGAATTTTTCACGCCGGAGACGGGGTGGAATGCGGTTCCGCCCTTCCGGCGGAATGGGACAACGGCAGGACCGCGCTGCTACCGAAGCCAGGGCAGAGGCCGTTGGTGGAAAAGAAACAGATGATAGCCAGGTCTTTGACGCTCGCCATCAGAATGAAATCAATCGCGCGGAAAACATCGCCGCCGGACTGCCTCCTGAAGATGATCAGGAGACCCAGACGGCTGAGGAAGAACGCAGCCAGAACTTTCGCCAGCCAAATTTAGAAACCCCCGAGGAAGTCCAGGAAGAGGAGTTCAAGCCGGTTGAAGTGGTCAATCAGGCACCGCAAGGGCTTGTTGAAACCATTCGAGCCGCTGCGAACAAGGTTATCAAAAAGGTGCAGCGGCTAATCCGCCCCATTAAAACGAAGCACAAGGAAGTCGTCATTAACGCTGAGTCCCTGGAGGTCCGGGTAGGCGTCCTTGAAGAAGGACGGCTCGAGGAGTTCACGATTGAGCGCACAAGTGATGAACGTCTCGTGGGAAGCATTTTCAAAGGTAAAGTCCGTAATCTTGAAGATGGGTTGAAAGCGGCATTTGTGGATATTGGGTTCGAGAAAAATGCCTTTCTGCATTACTGGGATATTGTTCCGGCATCCTTCGACAGCGGAGTTGAGATCGTTGAACGCGAAGGTGGGAAAAAGAAGGACAAACCGCGCATTACACAACGGGACATCCCACGGCTTTACCCGCCCGGCTCTGAAATCATCGTGCAGGTGACCAAAGGCCCGATTGGCACGAAAGGCCCTCGCGTCACGACCAACCTGGCGCTTCCGGGACGATACCTGGTATTGCTTCCAAATTCTGACCAATCCGGTATTTCGCGTAAAATTGAAAACCAGGAAGAGCGGCACCGCCTGAAGAAAATCCTCCGCAGCCTGAGCATTCCAGACGGGATGGGAGTGATCATTCGCACAGTCGGCGAAGGGCAGCAGGCGCGCTATTTCATCCGTGACCTGGCATTGCTGCTGGAAGAGTGGAAAGGAATTCAGGACCGGATCAACAAGCAGCCATCCGCCACTTGTGTTTTCCAGGAGCCTGATTTGATCGAACGAACCGTCCGCGATTTTCTTACCGAAGATGTGGAACGAATCGTGGTCGATAACCAACGGCAGTATGATCGCATCCGAGAGATGATCGGACGGATTTCCAAACGCTCGACTGATAAAGTAAAACTATACGCTGAAACCCAGTCGATTTTTGACCGGTTTAATATCAGCCGCCAGCTGGAGAACGCCTTTTCACGGCAGGTTCATTTGAAAAGCGGCGGCTACATCGTCATCGATGAAACAGAGGCGCTGGTGGCGATTGACGTCAATACCGGCCGGCACAAGGGAGGCAAGGACCAGGACTCGACAATTACCAAGGTGAATTTGGAAGCGACCGAGGAAATTGCGCGTCAACTTCGGCTTCGCAACATGGGCGGCCTGATCGTGCTCGATTTCATTGATATGAAGTCGCGCCGAGACCAACAGGCCGTTTACCAAAAATTGAAGGAGGCGCTGCGGCGTGACAAGGCCAAGACCCACGTGCTGCCAATTTCACAGCTCGGGTTGATGGAAATGACCCGTCAACGCCATTCGGAGAGCGTTCGAGCGGCGGTTTACGATGATTGCCCATATTGCAAAGGGCGGGGGAAAGTGAAAAGCGCCTTGACCATGAGTGTGGAAATCCAGCGCAAGCTTGGTGAGATCCTGCGCAAACGGCAACGGGATGAATCAGATTTCGAACTGCGCATTTTCGTGAATCCCTCGGTGTTGCAACGCCTCCGCAGCGAAGATGAGCAACTCATCATCGAAATGGAAAAGCGTTATTACGGGAAACTTTCCTTCCGCGGGGACGAGGAATTGCATACTGAACAGTTCCGAATCGTCAATGGCGCGAATAACGAGGAACTCGCCAGTTTCGGCATTTAAAACGTTTCACTCAAGGGGCTGTGTCGCAAGGCACAGCCTTTTTTGTTTACTATTTGAGAGGGCTTTTATGGTGCGCGTGGCGGGAGTTGAACCCACAACCTGCGGCTTCGGAGGCCGTCACTCTATCCAATTGAGCTACACGCGCATCGACTGAGGAATTTCACAGTAGGACAGCCAATCCAGCTTCGCAAACAGAATTTCCCCCTGGTTATTCTACTCAGTTTTTGCGGGCTGGGTGGCGGCGAACCGCGCATGAAGAATTCCTCCCAAAATAATAATGCCGCCCAGGATTTTTAATGTGGTGAGAGGTTCCTGCAAAATGAAGGCAGCCAGCACAGCGGCCACGACCGGTTGCCACATCAAGCCAATTCCGGACAGGGCTGCTGTGAGGTGCGGCAATGAATAGGCGATCAACCCCTGCCCTGCAATATGGCTGACCAACCCGAGCGCCAGCAGGACCAGCCAGGCGCGACCTGTCAACGGCAGGAGCGGTTCATTGGCAGCCAGGGCAATCCCAAATAAAAGGGGGCAACTAACCAGGCTTGAGCCAAGCATGGCGGCAGCGGTTCCAACGGTTTCCCGTAACCGCTTTAACGCAAGGAGGTATCCGGCGTAAAACAGGGCGGTGACAAGCGCGAGGAGATCACCAAGCAGGTGCCTGGGATTCAATTGGTAACTCTCCGCTACAAGACAAACTCCACCCAAAAAGGCGGTGACCATTCCAAAAATAACCGGTTTGGTGACGGTTTCCGCAAAAAGCAGCCAGCCGCCAAGTGCGACAAAGAAAGGGGCAAAATTCGTGAACAGAGTGGAATTGGCGACGGTGGTGTAATGCAGTGAGACATGCCAGAACGCGAGATCACCGGCAAAGCAGGCCCCGGCAATTAGAATGAGGTAAAGTTCCCGTTTGCTGAGGCTCCGTTTTCTGGAATCCCTGGGACTCGCCGCAAGCCAGATAAAAAGGAAAGGCAAAGCCAAAAGCATACGGAACGCCGCGGTGGCGATCGGCCCCACTTCGCTGAGGCGTACGAGAATCGGTGCAATCCCGATGCTGGTTGCGCCAAGCAGCAGCGCAAGGAACGGAAAGGAACGGGCAGCGTCCATTTGCAACTATGTTGAGTGAGCTGGGTGAATTGCAAGACTCCCAAATAGCTGCAAAAATTGCTTTCCAATCGCTGGATAGATTGCAATCTGGATGAAAATTTGGAGGAACTATGAAACGAATCATTTTGTTGGGTTTGCTTTTCGCTTCACTGGCCATCGCCCGCGCTGAAATTCATACTGAATCGGTCGATTACAAACAGGGAGATACTACGCTTGAAGGATATCTTGCCTATGACAAATCCGTTTCCGGCAAACGCCCGGGAGTGTTGATTGTGCATCAATGGAAGGGGTTGAGCGCTTATGAAAAGAAGCGCGCCGAGATGCTCGCAAAAATGGGCTACGCTGTTTTTGCAGTGGATATTTATGGGAAGGGAATCCGCCCATCTGATCCGAAACTGGCAGGGGCTGAAGCTGGCAAGTACAAGTCAGACCGGAAACTGCTTCGAGAACGGGTGCTCGCCGGACTCGCCACCTTCAAAAAGCAAGCGATGGTCGATGGAGATCGAATTGCCGCAATCGGTTACTGTTTCGGCGGCACCACTGCCCTGGAACTGGCCCGCGCGGGCGCGGATGTGGAGGGCGTGGTTAGTTTCCACGGCGGACTGGGCACTCCCACACCTGAGGATGCGAAACAGATCAAGTGCCGGGTACTTGCGCTTCATGGAGCGGATGATCCGTTTGTGCCACCAGCAGAAGTCGCCGCGTTCGAGGAGGAAATGCGAAAGGGAAAAGTGGATTGGCAACTCGTCAGCTATGGCGGGGCTGTTCACAGTTTCACCGACTGGAACGCAGGAAGCGATAATTCCAAAGGTTCTGCCTACAATGAAAAAGCGGACAAGCGTTCATGGGAAGCGATGAAAGTTTTCTTCGAGGAATTGTTCGCTAAAAATTAATTTTCCATGCAGCAGGTCATCCTGGCGCGGCATGCCATGGCAACGCGCTTTGAAATTGTCCTGCATGGCAGCGACCCGAAGCATCTCCAGGCTGCTGGTGAAGAGGCACTCGATGAAATCGAGCGGATCGAGGCGCTCCTCAGTTTTTACAAGGAGCAAAGCGAAATTCATCGGCTAAACTGCGAAGCTGGCAGCCGTCCAGTTCGGGTTTCAAGAGAATTGTTTGCCTTTCTGGAGCATGCGCTGACGCTCTCGCGGGAAACAGGAGGAGCATTTGACCTGACCATCGCTCCGCTGATGCGCTGCTGGGGTTTCGTCCGGGGAACTGGCGCAATGCCCTCCCCCGATGCAATCGAACAGGCGCTCGAAATAATCGGTCATCAGCATGTTCATCTGGACGGGGAGCAAATTACCGTTTGGTTTGACCGGCCAGGCATTCAACTGGACCCGGGCGCTATTGGAAAAGGATATGCCGTGGACCGCGCTGTGCAGTTGCTGCGCGATGCGGGGATTGATTCCGCGCTGATTCATGGTGGCACGAGCACAGTTTATGGAATAGGCAATCAAATGGATGGCAATCCCTGGAACATTCTTTTGGAAGCGCCTTTAACAGATAAAACGCCGGAACAACTTGGCGTGATCTCGTTGCGAGATAGCGCCCTTTCAGTTTCAGCAGTCTGGGGAAAAGCTTTTCAGACTGAAACTCGCAGCTTCGGGCATGTGATCGACCCACGCAACGGCTGGCCGGGTGATCGCGCCTTCATGACTGCCTTGCAGCTGGAGTCAGCAGCCGAATCAGATGCACTCTCCACCGCCCTATTGGTCCTGGGAAAGGATGGTATCGAACGGATCCGGAAGGTTCGGCCGTTTTCAAATGGGCTGGTTCTCGACCAGGAGGGGGTTCACCATTTTTCCCAAAAGGGAAATCAATCTCGAACTATTCTGCGGTGATTGGTTCAACCCAGATATTTCGGTACTCCACAGGGTTCCCATGATCCTGCAATTTCAAAAAGTTTTTTCGATCACGACTCGCAGCAGTTGTCCCGTCCTTGAGAAATTTTTCCGGAATTTTGACTTTATCGATGATTTGGATCCCGTTCTGGACAACTGAAATCATGGGCGGATTGCCCTGGAGATAGGTGATGTCATAAGTTTGCCATTCACCGGGCGGAAGGCAGGCGTTTACAGGGGGTGCGGCAATCTGATAAATCCCGCCGCAATCGTTATTCTGAAGGGGAAACAAGCCGAATGAGTCCAGCACCTGCACTTCATATTTGCTCTGGAGATAAACCCCGCTGTTTCCGCGTGCCTGACCTTGCGCCTCCGACATCAAAGGGGTGCGGAACTCGAGGTGAAGCCTGAAACTGTCCAGGATGTCTTTGGCATGGATGTCCCCCCCCTGCACTCGCATGGCTCCCTCTTCTGTCAATTTCCAGGGAAAAGATTCAAATTGGCTTGTGTCTTTTCCATCGAAAATCATTTTTCCTTTTTGCGGCGGTTTGGCGCCGAGTGTGGGACTTTGCTTTTTAATTTTTTCAGCTTCAAAGGTTCCCTCTCCCAATTCCCCCTTGAAAGTGCCGGTTAATTTCCCATTTTTGATTTCAATGTGGGCAACCATTTCCGGAAGCAAATCCCCGTTGAACGTGCTTTTGATTCCACCACCGAGAAAGGGAATCGCCCCGGATTCACTTTTATCCCGGGACGCCATCTTCACTGCGGCAACCAATTGACGGGAGCGGTCAAAAGTGATGAAGCCGTCATATTTGTCCTGGCCCACGATACGCACCTGTGAAGTAATCCTGCCCCTGGCCCCATTTGCACCGCTCCAGAACCCTTCATAAATGCCAGTGACAGATTGTGAATTATCCGCTGCGGCAAGATGGAGAACAACAGAAGCAAGGCAGAGTGCCGTCAAAAATGAGCGCATCCAAAAGCGTTTCATTCCACATTTATTTCCCCAAAGCCCCTCTCTTTCAATACAAACTTTCGCCTTACACCAGATGGATTGTTTTCAATGTGCCCCAGCATTCATTTAAATACTCGAGGACAACTCTTCTGTGACAGTAATGCGGGTTTTTCTCACTGCATAAAAGGCAACTCATTTGCAAAGAAGAAGGCGTCGTTTTCTCTTCGACTTTTCGTTGCCTGAGCAATTGGCGAAACGCACGCTCATAGTCAGGCCATGATCCTTTTTGCTTCCTGTACGATTCGAGCATTGATTGCGTGGGAGCAAAAAGTGGTTCTTCCGAATAATCGATTTTTGCAATCGTTTTGAGAAAATAGCGGAGGTCATCCCGTTTGCTAAACCCGGCGAGTTGCGAGCTATTGTTTAAACGGACATCTACGACCTTTTGAATCCCGGCAGTTCGGAGTTTTTCAAAAAATTCCTCCGCGCTGGTTTGTGTAAATCCAATCGTGAAAACGGAAATCACGGAAGCCTGGACATTTAAAATAACCGTATCAGGCAGTTGCTGCCTCCGCCTGGGCTTTTAGTGTCGCAAGACCTTTCTCAAATTCACCTCCCACCATTTTATCCATGTTCATTACCAAGCCCATTGCTTTGCTGGCGAAAACCTTTTTGCCACTCATGTCCCAGGTGACCTGGGTTTGCTGACCTTGAGGTTGGAGAATAAAATCGACGTTTGCGGTCGAGGCAACCGGCTTCTTGAAATCAAGCTGCATCCGCACCAGTTCGTTGGGGCGACTTTCCGTAATTGTCATTGTCCCCTGGCCAATCTTGCTGTTGCCTTCCCACTGCATCGCCGCGCCTACTCCTTGAGGCGGACCTGAAAAAGTGTTCTTCGCGGTGGGATCAAGCTTTGCCCAGGGTGACCATTCCTGAAAACGGTGCAGATCATTAATGCGCGCAAAAATTCCTGATGGCGGAGCTGAGATTGTTGTCGAACGAGTAATTCGAAACTCGTCCGATTGAGCATTGATCACAACAAACAGGAGCAAAATGACGACAGGTAGAGCGATCAGCAGGATTTTCATAATTTTGGCTGGCTATTGCTTACTCTCTCTTATCATGCCGGTTACGAGAACTCCATTGAATTAATTGCACCTAAATTCCCGGCACTTTCCCGGATTCCATGATTGATCCTTGTCACCCGAAAGAACGTGCCCGAAAGTTGTTTGATGAAGATTGAAGCGCTGCATATTGGAATGAAAGTCAAGCACCCTCAGTATGGAATTGGGGTGGTCAGAGGGATTGCTGAACACACTGCTGATGTGGTGTTTGATGAAGGAAAACGAATCATGGAACCTGAAGGAGCGGGGCTCGAACCTGCGGATGCCCAGGCTTCTGTCACCGGCCTGGAAATTCCGTTGCATCTCCTGATCAGCCAGGTGGTGGATAAAACCATCAGCGCTGTGGGATTGGAAAAGCCGGACAGCCAGGTGCACAAGCTCGGTGCTCGCTGGCAGGGCGGAAAGATTGTGATTCACCCTGCTGATGCCACGCTCCAAACCAAGGAAGTGCCCACCGAAACCTTTTTCCACAAAATCGTGATGATGCGGAATAATCTTCGGACTTTGGAACAGAAGATCAACGCGCATGAAAAGCTTAACGATGGGGAAAAAGTGGAAATGCAACAGTATATCACCCGGTGCTACGGTTCGATGACCACCTTCAATGTTTTGTTCAAAAATAAAGAGGAGCAGTTCGGTTCCTGAGAAACCGGACTACGATTCGTCACTGATTGGGACAAGCGGTGATTTTTTCATCGAGCGAAGGCGGTTCTGATCCCGAAGAATCTGCAACTGCTGATCCTGACTCAGCCCCGGGGTTTCAATCGCTGCTTTCATGGTGGATAATTGCGCATCCAGATGAGCGTTGCGCAGTTTGATCAGAATGTCGTTCAACTGCTGTTGCAGGTTGGGGATCGAACGACCCTCAGAAGCTGCCTCTGAGAGTAAATTACGTGATTGCTGGTCGGGTAAACGATCCATGATGCTGGGCAGAAGCGGCCAGAATCCATCTTCAGTGGGAGAGAGCCGGAGGCCCAGAATTGTCCGCACAATCGGATGGTGAATCCAATTCAAATCCAGATGCGTATGGACCCACTCGAGCGGCTCATCAGAAACCAAAATCAATTTAAGCAACCAATATTCCATTGTTGAAGGAGGGGAGGATTCCTCCGCGTGGAGCGTTTCCTCAGACTCTGGCGTGGGCCTGACGGGATTTTGGCTAAGGCGCGCAATTTTGGTGAACTGTTTTGTCGCATTGGTCGCCAGCACTCCCATTCGCGCCGCCGCTTTGCGTGCGTATTTATCGATTAATGTTTGATCGCCGGTTTTTTGAACTGCCTGCGCCATCAATTTCACAATTGTCTGCTGCCCAATGTCCGTACTGATGTCATGCGAGGCGCAGAGTTGGTTCAGATAAAAATCAAAAAAACCTTCTGCCTGACTGACGAGACTCGTGAATGCCTCCGCACCAAACGCTTTGAGGTAGCTGTCCGGGTCGTGAGGTGCAGGAATCTTTGCCACACGGATGGCCAGGCCGGAACTGATCAGATCGTCAAGAGCACGGATCGTGGCTTTTTGTCCGGCGGCATCGGAATCAAAACAAAGAACCACCTCATTTACGTAACGTTTGAGGATGCGCGTCTGCTCACCGGTCAGGGCAGTGCCTTGAGGGGCCACGACATTTTGGACACCGGCCATGTGGCAGGCGATGGTATCCAGCTGTCCCTCACAAATAATGGCGAACTGCCGGTCGAGAAGCGCTCGTTTGGCTTTATCCAGACCGAAGATAACTTTGCTTTTGATGAAGAGCGGAGTTTCCGGTGAATTCACATATTTGGCGGTTTTTTCATCGCCGCTCAACACTCGTCCGCTGAATCCGATCACTCTCCCCTGCTCATCACAAATGGGAAACATCAACCTGCCTCGGAACCGGTCATAATATCCTCCTCCCTGTTCGCGGGGAATGATGAGCCCGGCGGAAGTAATCATTTCCGGGCTGAATCCACGGTGCTTCGCCCAGTTTACGGTATCGTCCCAGGCATCTGGCGCATAACCGATCCGAAATTTTGCGATGGCTTCAGGTGAAACTCCTCTTTTTACAAGATAGTCACGGGCGATCTTTCCGGCAGCATCGTTTTTCAGCGCCTGCTGCCAGCGCTGGGTGATTTCCTCATGAATGTGGAGAAGAGTGTCCTTGAGAAATTGCTGCTTTTCCTGACCAGGGGTTTTATCAAACTCAAACGGAATTCGGGCGCGTTCAGCCAATCGCTTGACTGCTTCCACAAACGAGAGGTTTTCGTATTCCTTGGTAAAGGTGAAAATGTCTCCCCCTTTGTGACAACCAAAACAATGAAAGATCTGCCGCTGCGGGTTGACATTGAAGCTGGGACTTTTTTCCTTATGAAAAGGGCAAAGGCCAACGAAATTTGCGCCAGCGCGTTTGAGCGGAATAACTGCCCCGATGACATCCACAATGTCATTTGAGCTACGGACTTTCTCCAGGAAATCAGGCGGGATGACAGGCATCGATCATCGGTTTTCAATGATTTCATCGACGCTCCGTTCACGCCGACGGATGATGTTGTCACTCCGCCGCGGGCCTGCCTGAACTGGTTCGATCAGTTGAGCTTTCAAATATTTACGAATCAAGGGACCGGAAGCTGATTCATAAAAAATGGATTGTTGCAAACTGCCGATGGTGGGAAAGGAGATGGAACCAAAATTTTCCTGCTGCACCTGGGCTTGTCGTTTCCGTTCCGCTTCACTGATATAAACCGAGTGAAGAAGCGACAGCAGAAACAACAGCACACAAAAAAAGCGGAGCGCCCCGGCCATCATGCCGAGATAATATTCCAAAGGGCCGAAAGCATCCGACTGAACAAGTTTTTCACCAACTGCTTTCTTGATGGTGGTGAAGAGCAGTTTGATAAGAATGGCAACAACCACATAGGCAATCACGTGTGAAATTGGGACGGATAGGCGGGTGTAATCTGCAATGGCATCCCCCAAAGCTTTATAAATCAGGGCGGAAACCATAATGATTGCCAGCCATTGAAGCACTTCGAGCAATTCCTCGGACATCCCCCGCTTTTTGCCGCGCCAGACACCAATCAGGAGCACCGCGATGACTAGTAAATCAAACCAGCTAAGATTCAAATCGGGAGCCTTCATGAAATTAGGTGCGATTTTGACACATCTTTGGACAGTTTGCGACCATTCGTCAAAGTGACCAGCAAAAAACCGGCCAAAGGTTAGCGTATCCCGCCGGAATTCCGAGCACTATTTCATTAAAGAAAACGGACGAGAATTGAATCAATTGCGTTGGTTGCAACAGAGGCGCTTGTCAGGAAGGTTTAACGCGCTACTGTGGGTCCTGCATGCGCTTGAATTTCATCATTGCACCGCTGCTCTGTTCATCGCTTTTGGGAGCGGACCGACTTGAATTGAAAGAGAATGCCGCAATCACCGGGCAGATTCTTTCCCAAAAGAAAGACCATGTGGCAATTGATGTGGGCTATACGGTCCTGAATGTTCCGACAAAGGAAATCCTGAAGGTTATCAGAGGGGATGCGCCACCCAACACCAACACAGTGACCAAAACCATGACACAGGATGGGGCGCTGTATCGCAAGGATAACAGGGAGCGCCCGGAAAAACCGGTGCGTGAGCTTGTGGCAGAATTGGGTGAAGCGGTGGTGCAGGTGCGAACGCCGGATGGGCTGGGTTCCGGCTTTTTCATCAATGAAGAGGGTTATCTGATCACGAATTTTCATGTGATCGAAGGAGAAACTCAAATTTCGATTGAAGTCTATCATCAACGAAAAGGGCAACTGGATCGTCGCAGTTACAAAGATGTGCGGATCATTGCGATGAACAAATTCGCCGATCTCGCGCTGCTGCATGTGGAAGACAAGGACGCACCAGAATTTAAGTGGGTTCCGTTGGGAGAGAGCAGCGGGGTTTTGGTAGGTGAAGCTGTTTTTGCAATTGGAAGCCCTCTTGGCCTGGAGAGAACGGTCACAGAAGGAATCATCAGCACTAAAACGCGGGAATTGTTTGGGGAGCTTTACATGCAAACCACCGCGCAAATCAATCCGGGAAACAGCGGCGGCCCCCTCTTCAACCTGCGTGGCGAGGTAGTGGGAGTCACGAATATGAAGCTGACTTTTGGCGAGGGGCTGGGATTCTGCATTCCAGTCCAGGGAGTGAAGGATTTCCTGACCAACAGGGATGCCTTTGCATACGATAATGATAATCCGAGCAACCCGTACCGGTATCTCGATCCACCGCGAAAAACATCCGCCAGGAAAGAAACAAAGTAGTCTTCGTCAACCGGATTTTCGGATCGGTTGCGGGAGAAACTCGGCCTGTCCCCGGGCTTTTCCCGCTTCCACGATAATTGTGTAAGGGGTCAGAGGCTGAAGTTGATCACAGCCACGCTTGATGCTGGAGTTGGTCATTCCGGGAATGGGAAAGCCGTAACGAAAACCGCGTAAAGGCACTGAATTCGATTGAGTCGTGAGGTGCCATGCCGGAGTGGCAAGCTTGTTGGTGTGAAGAGCGATCGAGGAAATGACCTTGATTGAGGTGAGTGCATATTTTTTATCGAATGTAAACTGAACCGGTTGAGTTTCACCTCCCTGAACCAGAGGTCCGACAGGCACTGAGGCAGCAATAATTTGAATAGTCGGTTTTTTGAACCAGTCTGTAAAATAGTAGGAATAAACGGCGGCCAGCAGAACCGCGAGCGTCACAAGAAAAATGTTGCTCTTCGTCATTCACACTGCTGGACGGATTTAAGCAGGATTTATTCGAATCTTCAACCAGGCTGACAGGAAGATTCAAGCTCTCAACAATCATGAAAAAGGAACGAACAGTTGCAGCGTTTACATTGATCGAGCTTTTGGTGGTGATTGCCATCATTGCAATTTTAGCCGGGATGTTGCTCCCTTCCCTTTCCCGCGCGAAGGAAGCCGCGCGACGGATTTCCTGCGTGAATAATTTGCGGCAAATGGGCGTTTCCCTCGTGATGTACACGGATGATAATGAAGGCACTCATCCCGAACGGGCCACCGGGGATCCGATTCCTCGCTGGACAACAAAATTGCAACCGGGTTACAGGGATTTAAAAATCCTTCGTTGCCCGACTGATGGGCCAAAACCTCCCGCAAGCCAGGCAACGCCGACCAACCTTCCGGCTGACACTGCGCCGAGAAGTTATATCATCAATGGCTGGAACGATTATTTCCATGCTCAAATGGGCAGTGCCTTCAATATGAATGCAATCGTTGGAAAATCGATGAAGGAAACCGGCATCATGGAGCCGAGTGAAACCATTCTTTTTGGGGAAAAATCAAATGAATCGGCGCATTATTTCATGGATTTCATGGAAGCAGGAACAGGTGGAACTGGAAATGACGTAACCGAAGTGGAGCAAAACCGCCATTCAACCCAAAATAATAAAAGCCAGGGCGGAGGATCCAATTTTGCATTTGCGGATGGAAGCACCCGCTTCCTGAAATTTGGTAAATCGTTCCGCCCACTGAATATGTGGGCTACGCAAAGTAACTGGAGAACCAACACCACCGGTTTGGTTTTCGAACAATAATCGTTAAACCCTTTTCAATAAGCCCTTCCTTTATCAGGAAGGGCTTATTTTTATTAGAAGTCATCTCTTTAATGGACAACTTGCGATTGGGATTTTAGCCAGATGCGAGGCGCAACGAAGTTAAAAACCCAGCCCATCCACTTAAAATCTCCATTGGCGACACCCCTCGCATAAGTCTGAAACTCTCATCATGCCACTCTCCTCCTCGCATGGGCTGTGGCCGTCGGCCAAAATCCCAGCAAGACGCTGCTGGATATTTATAGGTTTCCAGATTAAATACTCTGGCTTAGAAGACAGCAATTATAAGGAAAGAAAACCAACCCTTGTTTCGTTAAAAGGGTTAGCGGGAAAACGCCTGGATGGCCTGTTCAGCCTGCAATGGAGTGGTAATCCCATGCAGAGCAATGGAAACAGGCGCCTGTCCAACCTCCAATTGAAGTTGGGCATAATAAATGCCAGCGCTATGCAATAATCCACAAATCTTGGGACTTTGCAGCTGCGCCACATCCTTGTGGGATGGAATCTGGATACCTTCGTTCATGGGGAACGAGCAAAGTCTGTTCATTTACTTCAACCCTTGCAATCACATTATTGTGACAGCTTTGTTACTTCCTTCGACGCGTCAACCGGGGAAACATTCAAAATTAGGGAGCAGAACATATTATGAAACGGGGAGAGGACCGGAGGCAGGAGCATGGAGATTTCGGGCCTCCCGAACGCGCTGGAGAATGATTTCAGTAATAAAAGGTTCGTTTCCGATACTGGGCGTGTACCAAACCAGCTTGCCCTTTTTTTCAGATGGATTACGCCAGGTCGGCTGCCCTGCCTTGAAGCGGGTTTGCACGATCCGTTCCGGTTCCCCCAGCATCACGGGAATGTCTTCATAGGAATGCAGGCCATCACTGATGAAGAAAGGCACCATGACAATATTGCGGGACGAAGCCATTCGATAACAATCCGCAATGCGAGGTTCCTCCTCCATAAATACGGCATGAACCTCCGCATACAAATTGAGCTTTCTGATGATGTCCATCTGGGCCTCAATGGCGATACGGGAGTTCTCATTATTTCCCGTGCCATGTCCAGCGATGAACAACGCAATATCCTGCGTCCTGGGAGCGCGAGGAAACGGATATTGCTGAACAATGGCTGAGGCGCGGGCAAGGAGCGCGTTGGTCATGCCGGGGTGAGTCCCGACCGGGTCACAGTAATAAAAAGTTTGGCCCTGTGCAGTGCGGGTTTTCGCATAACGATTTTCCCCGATTAACGGGAAACCGAGTTCACGGGGAATGACCTCCTCGGTAAAATAACCATCGCTGATGAATAGTGGGACAATAAAAACATTGGGTTCAAGCGCTCCCCGCAACACCGCTGCAAAAATAGGTTCCTCCTTCCAAAATCCTTCCAGCACCTGGGAAAAGAGATTTCTTTGCCGGATGATATCCGCGTGCTGGTGGGTCGGAGCTGCGGAGTCAGGATTGAGGGTCGAACCGTGGCCTAAAAGAACCAGTGTTGAATCGGGAAATGTTTGCAGCACGATTGAAAATATCAGAAGGGATCAGGGAGGCAAAGCAAAGGAAAATTTCGCTTGCTTAATCTTTTTATTCACCGAGAATTGAGGTTACTTAGACAAGTTGTTTGAGTTCGGTCTGAGAAATCGTCCTACTGTTCTGTATTCAGTGATGATTCAGTGTCCCAAAGGAGGGATACAGGTCCAGGTTCGACATTGTTCTAAGGGTTAATCATATGAGTACAAAACTGTTTGTGGGAAATCTTTCCTTCAACACCACTGAAAATGATCTCCAGGACGCGTTTGCTGTGCATGGCACAGTGACCGATGTGAATCTGGTGATGGATCGCGCAACAGGCCGCCCTCGCGGGTTTGCCTTTGTGACCATGGCTTCCCCTGAAGAAGCCCAGACTGCAATTCAAGCGATGAACGGCGCCAGCCTGGATGGCCGTCCATTGACTGTTAACGAAGCTCGTCCTCGTGAAGATCGTCCCCCACGTTCTGGTGGCGGCGGCGGTGGTGGCGGTGGATACCGCGGCGGTGGCGGTGGTGGGGGCGGCGGTCGTGGCCGTGATGACCGTGGTGGTGGCGGTCGTGGTCGTTATTAATTTTCTTCATCCGGAATGGGCCGTTTTCCAGCGGCCCTTCCGCTTTTCAACTTTCAGTTCAGTAAAGCTTCTTGTCCCATGTCATTCTTTTTGTGGAGTCTTGCAGGGTTTGGTCTTGGCATCATCTTCGCCTCATTTTTCGAGTGGGTTTTGCATCGTTATGTAATGCATCGGCCAGTAGGCCCTTTTCAATATCCTTTTCGCGCACACGCACTGGTGCATCATCAGGTCTTTAAAGCTGATCACACTTATCACCTGCAGAATGAGGGAACAAAGGATATCGTTGCAATGGCCTGGTGGAACGGACCTGTGCTTGTGCTTTTGTGTCAGGTTCCCTTCCTGATCGCCTCCTGGATCACCGGGCATTGGGGTCTGGTGGTGGGCTCTTTTGTCGTCTCCTGCGGTTATTACGCAATGTATGAATATCTTCACTGGTGCATGCATGTGCCGAAAAAGCGCCGGGTGGAGCGAGCCGGGATTTTCTTTCGTTTGAACGGCCATCATCTGCTGCACCACCGTTATATGCACAAGAATTTTAACGTGGTGCTGCCGCTGGCTGATCTTTGCCTCGGAACTTTATTGCTGAGGTCGAAGGTAACGTTTGCTCAAGCTCGTGGGATGGGTGTGCCGGATGTGCAACCCCGTCCTTCAGCGACCTGAGCCCTGGAGGCTTCAGACAGACAGCTGGGGCAAACGCAATTGTTTGACTCCAGCCTGCTGTTCAGCGGCGGAAACTGAAAACACCAACAGCTTCCCTGGCCAGCCGCGACTTCGCAGCGGAATTTTGCACCGCACAACCCACACGTTTCATTGGGGCATTTGAGCGGTTCAGTGTCCACCTTCCTCCTGTTCGCTGAGATGGCCTTCGGTTAGATGCTTGCAGGAAAGCGCGCTCCAATTTTCTTTGTATGGGTCAGGCATTGGCTCCCGCTGGACAATCCCAACAGCCTCCTCCACCTGAGAGGAAGCATCTGAACGGAGTCGCTCAATGGATGAGGCATCAAGCCAGTTCTTTTCGATCAAGTATTGCTGGGCCACTTCAAGGGAATCCCTTCCAAGACAGGATTCTTTAAGTTTTGCGTCAATGTACCCGGCGTCATCATGCTCTCCGTGACCGCAAAGCCGAAGCAGATTGCCAACGACAAGCTGAGGCCCTCCGCCGGATCGGGCATTGTCCACGGCTCTCCCCACCACTTCCAAACATTCCTCGAGGTTCGTTGCATCCACCACATGTCCTGTGACCCCGTAGCCGGGAGCACGGTCCACAATGGAATCACACGCGAATTGACGGCTTTTGGGGGTGGAATAGGCGTACTGGTTGTCCGCCACAATAAGCACCAGCGGGAGCCTCTCGACTGCGGCCTGGTTTAAACCTTCATGCCACGCACCAGTGGAGGTGCCACCTTCACCAATACAGGTTGCGCCAACAACGTTTTTGATCCCCTTGAAACGCTTGGCCATGAGAGCGCCATTCACCACGGATAGCATCGCGCCAAGGTGGCTAATCATAGGGAAATAGCCCTCCCGCGGCTTTCCACGATGTACATTACCGTCCCGCGCACGCATCGGTCCCAAGGGAGAACCAAGACAAGTGCGGACTGCATCAAGGACTGTTTCTCCAAAAGCCAGGCGCCCTGCTCCGTCACGAATCAGCGGCGCAAAAATATCCCCCTTTCTTAAGGTAGAGCCGATGGAAGCACTGAGCGCTTCCTGTCCTTTCCCCAGGTAAACACCCCCACCGGGAATTTTCCCTGCCCGATAAAGGCTCGCCAGTTTTTCATCCAGTATCCTTGAAAGGAGCATGAAACGGAAGGCCCTCAGGAACCGTTCTCTCAAAGAAACGCTTTCTTCCAAAAACAACCCGTTTGCTGCGGCGTGAACCATGGCACCATTATGCCTCGAAGGAATGCTTGTGCAAAGCAGCTTTCGCTAAGCGATTTTTGCCAAAAACATTCAAGAAAGTAGCAGAAATGAAATGATTCCAGGAAACTGCCAGGGCTTCATGGACCTGTTGTATTTTGTGCAGATTGTTACGATTTCAACACTTTTCAGCCAAGCCAGAGAAAAAGCCCATTTTAACGGCTCTTTTGAAGAAAAACGACCGAATCCACTGGCGCGGTCTTTTATCATGAAAAATTTTTTTAAACTCAATAAATAGGTTTCAGCTTAAGTTTTTGAGAATTACCAACATTTTTAGAATCCCTTCAAAAAGCCAGCAATTTATTAGTTTATACTGGTTACCGCGACAACTGAAAACCGGCTCCTCCTTATCGATATCTCCTTTTCCTCCCTCTTCGGCATATCCGTTGCTAAACGCCGAGATGCAAGATCGCTCGCATCCAAGAACGAATGCAGAAGTCCACAATGCTCGTGAAAGAATCGGGAATCGCTGGTGCGAATTCCGGTTCGATAGCGGGAATGCACGTATGCCCTAAGCAAACAAATAAACATATCAAATGAATAAACGGCTAACCCGAATACTTCCTGTTCTAGGAACTGCAATCATCCTCTCCCAGGGCGTGATCGCCCAGGAATCCACCCCTGCTGAAGCGCGGGAGACCACTCCTCCTGAAAAACCTGAAGCGCCCGCTGCCTCTCCGATCAGCGGCACACTGTCTCTGGACGTGAACACCCATTTCATTTCCTACGGCGCAGATGTCTGGGCGGCAGGCAATAAATGGAATGATGTGCTGTTCAACCCTTCCTTTGAGTTGAACATTGCGGCCAATGATCAGTTGAAATTTATCATCGGCACCTGGTTTGACATCAATGACAACGCTACAACCTCCATTGGCGACAAGATCGTGCAGGAAATGGATGCATGGATCGGTGTCAGCTACTCCTTCGAAAAAGTAACGGTGAAACTCCTTTACCAGGAATGGATGTACGCTTCCGAATCAGAGCGGATCGTTGATCTCGTGATTGGTGTCAGCACCTTCCTCAATCCAAGCCTCACCATCCATGGCCGCGTCGATGATGGACTGGGCCGCGAAACCGGTGTGGTCGCCGTTGCAGGTATTTCCCACAGCATTCCGGTGGGATCAGTCAGCATTACCTTCCCCTTGAATGTGGCCTTTGCGACTGATGAATACCACGGTGGCGATGCTGGATACGCTTTTGCCTCGCTCGGCGCCAGCGCTAGCATTCCACTGCCGTTCATGCCGGGCAATTGGTCCCTCAACCCCGCCATCACCGGTTACCATACCAATGATGATGTCATCCCTGGCAATCCTGATGAAGCATTCGTGACCGGCAAAATCGGCCTGACGCTCGCCTTCTAAGTTCTTGCGGTGTTGTGCACACCGTCAAGCATAGATAAGACACCTGCTCTTCATTGAGCGGAAATCGCTCCTGCGATCTGGTTCCTCCGGTCGCAGGAGTTTTGTTTTTCAGGAGGTTCTATTCCTCAATAACTCAATCCGGATCATGAACGGGAACTGATATTCACAAATAAAAATTTTCCAGGTGAGCGTCTTGAATATCCAAACTTTTAGCACCTGATGAAAGCGGAATGAATAAAAAAAGCCATTCTGCTCCGGAACGATCAAGTTTCATTTGTGCGGCCAAATTTATTCAAACTTGAGATGTCATTATCGATTCAATTCCAGGAGTAGAGCGGTTTATGTTTTGGCAATGTTTAAAGGAAGATTTCGAAGTCATGAACAATTTGAATTGCTGGAATGAATAATATTCAGCTTGGAAAAGGAATTATTCAGCGATCAGGCATTCCCGCTGCTTAAAGGCTGAATCGAGCGTTCGTCGCTCAGAAACATGTGTCCTTAAACAAAGTTGAAATGCCTCGCTCCTGAACCCCCAAACCAGAACTGTAATAATCAAATATGATCATTAGAAAACTTATGACTGCTGCAGCGATCATCGCTACAGCTTCCATGACCTACGCTGCCGAAAAGGTCAAAGTCGGCGTGCTCCATTCATTAAGTGGAACCATGGCAATCAGTGAAACCTCCTTAAAGGACGTTCTCCTCTTCACCTTTGATGAAGTCAATAAATCAGGAGGTATCAAAGTTGGCGATAAGAGCTACATGATCGAACCAGTGATTGTCGATCCGGCATCAAACTGGCCTTTGTTCGCTGAAAAAGCCAAACAACTGCTCGAACAGGACAAGGTATCCGTCGTGTTCGGTTGCTGGACTTCAGTCAGCCGTAAATCGGTGCTGCCTGTTTTCGAACAGGCCAATGGATTGCTTTTTTATCCTGTGCAGTACGAAGGTGAAGAGCTTTCAAAAAATATTTTCTACACTGCTGAAGCCGTCAATCAGCAGGCCATCCCCGCAGTGGATTACATGCTCGCGGAAGGAAAAAAGAAATATTACCTACTTGGTTCAGACTATGTCTACCCCCGCACGACCAACAAAATCCTCAAGCAGTACCTGAAGGCCAAAGGCATTCCTGATGCCGACATTGAAGAAATTTACACTCCATTCGGCCATACGGATTACCAAACCATTGTGGCATCCATCAAAAAATTCTCGGCTGGTGGAAAAGCTTGCGTGATCAGCACCCTGAATGGCGATACCAATGTTCCTTTCTTTAAGGAATTCGCAAATGCCGGTTTGACTTCTGAAAACTGCCCGGTGGTTTCCTTCTCGATTTCAGAAGATGAATTCCGTGGTTTGCCTGCAAAGGACCTCGTTGGTCATCTTGGCTGCTGGACTTATTTCATGTCTCTCAAGACACCTGAAAACGCTTCATTCGTGAGCAATTTCCAGGAATGGCTCAAGGCTCCGAAAGTGACCGGATCGGATTATACCGTCACTGGCATCGATACCAAGAACCGCGTCACCTGCAGTCCGATGAACCTCTCCCGCATTGGTGTTTACCTCTGGAAGCAAGCGGTTGAAAAAGCAGGTTCCTTTGAAGTGGACAAAGTCCGCGAGGCGCTCGTGGGCCAGAAATTCAAAGGCCCGGCTGGTGAAGTCACCATGCAGGATAATCACCACCTGATCAATAACGTGTATATCGGTGAAACATTGGCCACCGGGCAGTTTAAAGTGATCAAGTCCTTCACCGGTGTGGCTGGTGAACCGTTCAGTGAAAAGTTTCTGCCTAAAAAATCGACTGCCAGCAACTAAGGTTTGTTTCGTGGGTAGTCGTTCACATGGGAGACGGGTTTCGGCCCGTCTCTCTTTTTAAAAGCACCATGCTTTCGAGATTTTTACTACTGCTGGTAACCCTGGTGACGCTCGCCGCAGCTGACTCCGCTGATGAAACGGCCCGCAAGAATCTGGTCGAGGCGATCACGAGTGAGGATTTTGACAGACAATCCGAATTAATCCGCGGTTTTGTCACCTCTTCCGATTCACATGTTCACCAAACTCTCAGCGCATGGCGGGGAGGAATGGTTTACATTCTTGAAACCAACAATACCAAAATCCCAATTATTCTGGAGGCTGAAACAGATAATGAGGGTAAAGCAGCAGCAGTGCTGGTCAGCAATGGTGCCCCCTTGAGCGCCGATGGAAAACGCATCCGCTTTTCCAGCAATGATCTGACACCTGCGGATACCACTTCGAAACTGAGAAAAGCTCTCAAGGCCACTCTTGATCTTCTAGCACTTAACAATCCAAATCCGAAAATGCGCCGGGACGCGGTGATCAAGCTCGGGCAGGAGCAAAATGCCGATTATGTTCCGTTTTTTCGGGACAGCGCGACACGTGAAAAGGATAAGGAAGTGGTGCGCGCGCTGAAGGAGGCGATTGCCGTCACTCAAATCCTTTCGACCGATCCTGCGGAAAAAGTTGAGGCAATCACTCAGCTTGGCAAACTTCGCTCAATTAATTACATCAGTTTTCTGACGCAACTCCAGACCGAAGCCCGGACCGCTCCAGACAAGTTGGATGATCAAACCATGGAAGCGCTGCGCTCTTCCATCGTTGCAATCGAAACCTACCAATGGTGGGGAAATTTTTTTGGGACCGCCTTCCGTGGATTGAGTCTCGCTGCTGTGTTGCTGGTCGCGGCTTTGGGGTTGGCGATCACCTTCGGCCTGATGGGCGTGATTAACATGGCCCATGGCGAAATCATCATGATCGGCGCTTACACGACCTATGTGACACAAAATATTTTCAAATCCTGGGCGGGCACAAATCAAGCGCTGGTTGACTACTATTTTCTCCCCGCAATCCTTTTTTCATTTCTCGTCGCGGGCGGGGTCGGTTTGATTTTGGAACGAGGGATTATTCGCTTTCTCTACAAGCGACCGCTGGAATCGTTGCTCGCCACCTGGGGAGTCAGCCTGGTTCTCCAGCAGCTTTTCCGTTCATTGTTCGGGGCCGCAAATGTGCAGGTCAACTCTCCGGGCTGGTTGAGCGGAAGCCTGGTCATTTCGGATGTGCTGCTGGGGAATAACCGCATGTTCATCATTGCTTTTGCAATCTTCATCGTCCTCATGACTTACCTGCTGCTGACGCGGACCTCCCTCGGGTTGCAGATCAGGGCAGTGATGCAAAACCGCAGGATGGCCTCAGCCCTGGGGGTCCGCACCGAGAGAGTCAACATGATGACCTTTGCGTTTGGTTCCGGCTTGGCGGGGATGGCTGGTGCATGCCTCGCCCAAATCGGCAATGTGAATCCGGGCCTTGGGCAGAATTACATTGTGGATTGTTTCATGGTGGTGGTGCTGGGAGGCGTGGGAAATCTGGTGGGCACCGTTTCCGCTTCCATGGGGATTGGAGTCACTGACCAGTTGCTTCAACCCTGGCTTGGGGCTGTTCTGGGAAAAATCACTGTGCTCTCAGCCATTATTCTTTTTCTCCAATGGAGGCCAGCTGGCCTCTTCGTCACTCGTAGTCGCACCCTTGAAGGATGATTCATGCGGAAATTATTTTCAAAAACTGAACTGGCTGTTTTACTCCTCGTAAGCTTTATCGGAATTATTCTGCTTCCACTGCTGAATACCTTTACCGCGCCGGGAACTTTTTTTCATATCAGCAATTTTGCAATCACTGTTTATGGGAAATACCTCTGCTATGCAGTGCTGGCATTGAGCGTGAACCTGCTTTGGGGATACACCGGACTGCTCAGCCTCGGACAGGCTCTTTTCTTTTCTCTGGGAGGTTATGCACTGGGAATGCATTTAATGCTGATGATCGGGAAGCTTGGCCAGTACAAGGCAGACATTCCTGACTTTATGGTGTTCCTGGAATTCCAAACCCGCTTTCCGGAAACCGGCGGCCTGCCTCCACACTGGATTCCGTTCAGGGATTTCTGGTTTGCCAGCGCAGCGGTGATCTGGGTGCCTGCACTGGTGGCATTTATTTTTGGATGGCTGGCGTTTCGGTCACGGATCAAGGGAGTGTACTTTTCCATCCTCAGCCAGGCATTGACCTATGCGGCCTGTCTGATGTTCTTTCGCAACGATTTTACTTTTGGAGGGAATAATGGGCTGACGGATTTCAAGATACTGCTCGGGCGTGAAATCAACACCCCTGAAATGAAACGCTGGCTTTACATCGGCTCCGCGCTGCTGCTGCTCGGCACCTATTTGTTTTGCCGCTGGTTGACCGCAACAAAATTCGGGCTGATCCAACGCGCGATTCGCGACAGCGAAAACCGTGTCCTTTTCTCCGGTTATGCCACCTCACATTTCAAACTGTTTGTATTTGTCATTTCCGCAATCATCGCCGGCCTTGGTGGTGCTCTTTATGTGCCGCAAGTCGGCATTATCAACCCCAGTGAAATGGCCCCTGACAAATCTCTCGAAGCGGTGGTCTGGTGCGCGGTCGGTGGGCGTCACACCTTGGTTGGCCCCATTATCGGGGCAATCGGCGTCAATGCCCTGAAAAGTTATGCAACCAGGGCTTTTGCTGAACAGTGGCTTTTCATCCTTGGAGGATTGTTTATTCTCGTGGTCCTTTTCATGCCGCGCGGAATTGTGGGTATCCCCGAACAATTGATGCAACTGAAACGCCGCTTTTTCTCCCCGCGAACTCCTGATCCGGAACCTGTTCCCACCGCCAGCATGGGAGCTGCCAAAGAATGAAGAAGGAATTCATCCTGACGATTGAAGGCGTCAATAAAACCTTCGACGGCTTTAAAGCCATCACCGACCTGAATTTTTACCTTGATGAGGGGGAACTGCGGGTCGTCATCGGCCCGAATGGCGCAGGCAAAAGCACCATGCTTGATTTGATCACTGGCCGGACACGCCCGGACACGGGAATCGTTGAGTTCGGTCTGCAAACTGATCTCACTCGTCTGAATGAAGCGCAGATCAACCGTCTCGGAATTGGAAGAAAATTCCAGACCCCCTCTGTTTACGTCGAGCACACCGTTTTTGAAAATTTGTGGCTTTCCCTGGAAGGAAGCCGCAGCGTCTGGGCAACCCTCTTTTCCAAAATTACACCCGCGCAACGGGAACGGATCGATGAATTGCTCAAGCTGATCGGTCTTCTGGACAAGGCTGACAGCAAAGCCGGGTTGCTTTCACACGGACAGAAGCAATGGCTCGAAATCGGAATGCTCCTTGCCCAAAATCCCAGGCTGCTCCTGGTCGATGAGCCAGCTGCTGGAATGACAGATGAGGAAACCGCCCGTACGGGGGAGTTGCTGATGAGCCTTGCTGGAAGGCACAGTATCATCGTGATTGAACATGACATGACCTTTGTCCGACAAATTGCCAAAAAGGTCACCGTCCTCCACCAGGGGCATGTGTTAAAAGAAGGCACTGTGGATGAGGTTCAGGAGGATGAACAGGTGAAGGAGGTCTACCTGGGACGCAAAAAGAAAGGAGCGCACTAATGTTGGAAATTGAAAATTTATCCGTTTCCTACGATGGCTCTCGCATCCTGCGTTCGGTCAACATCAAAGTCCCCCCGCGAAGCCTCGTTTGCTTGATGGGCCGGAATGGTGTTGGCAAAACCACAACCCTGAAGGCAGTCACCGGCTTGGTCAAATCAGATTCCGGCGCCATTCGACTGGAAGGAAAAAACCTCACTTCAATGAAAGCTGAAGAACGGGCCCGCGCCGGGTTGGGATATGTCCCGCAAGGTCGCGATATTTTTCCAAACATGACAGTCCTGGAAAATCTCCAAATCAGTCTTGTGGTTCACGGGCAAAAAGCCAACGGCCAATTTGATCGCGTTCTTGAACTTTTTCCAGTGCTTAAGGAGATGCTTCAACGAAAAGGGGGTGTCCTGAGTGGCGGCCAGCAACAGCAACTCGCCATCGCCCGTGCGTTGTTGACGGATCCCAAAATCCTTCTCCTGGATGAACCCACCGAGGGAATTCAGCCAAATATCATCGATCTGATCGGTGAAACTCTCGTTAAAATCAAAAAGGAGGGAAAAATCAGTATTCTTTTGGTGGAACAGTACCTCGATTTTTGCCTCGAAGTCGGAGATAATTTCTACATCATGGATCGAGGGGCCGTTGTTGTCGAAGGGCCCATGTCAAATTTGAATGAGGAAATTGTCCGCGAACATTTAACTGTATGAAGCAACTCGGAAGTCATTGCGCCAGCCCACGATTTTTGCCAGGTGTCCTTTTGCTCACTCTCCTGTCTGTCACATCCCAGGCTCATCCCGGTCACGACATGCTGGATCACGGGCCTGCTCATCTGGTCTCAAGCCCTTACCACCTGGCAGTTCTAAGTCTCACCGCGATCATGCTTTTCGCGGTCGCTCAATTTACCCGGCGACCAGCTGTGCGACGCACCCTGCGCTTTTCCGCAGCAGTAATCCTTCTGGCTGCGACTGTCCTTTGGACGGTCGGCCACTGACCCGATGCATTCCGTCGCCTTCTCGCAAGCCTTCGCTGAGTTGCGCGTCGGAATGGTTCAGGGACGCAGCGCTGTCCTTTATTCCTGCTCAAGCAATCCCCTTCGATTGCTCACACCCTGCATCAATCGGGAGAGTGTTTGGGCTTATCTGAGCAGTTTCGGTGGAGGAATGGTCGCAGGTGACCAGACCTCCATGAAAGTAACAGTGGACCGGAACGCCCGTTGCTTTCTTGGAACACAGGCTTCGACCAAAATTTACAAAAATCACCTGTCACGCCCCTGCGCTCATCACCTGAACGCCACGATCGGGAACAATGCATTGCTCGTTTTCACTCCTGACCCGGTGCAATGCTTTGCTGGTTCCACCTTCGACCAATGCCAACGATTTGATCTCGAGCAAGCGTCGAATCTGGTCCTGCTCGATTGGGTTTCCAGCGGACGCGCAGCCCGTGGAGAACGATGGGCCATGAATCGTTATTCCAGCCGAAATGAAATCCGTCGGGAGGATCGCCTAATCTTTCTTGATGCACTAAAACTGGAACCGGCTGAAACAAAGCTGGGCAACCCCTTTCGAACAGGTGGTTACCATTGCTTTGCCACTGTGCTGCTGCTGGGCCCATTGCTTGCAGGACACGCCGCAAAAATCCTGGAAGCATTCGCCTCTCAGCCCCCTCCCTGTCGTGAGCCGGTGCTGGCATCCGCAAGTCCCCTTGAGGATGGTGCGGTGCTTCGTTTTGCGGGCACCCATGTGCAGGAAGTTGCCGCGGCCATTTTTCGACATCTTCAGTTTGTCGCCGAACTGCTGAATGATAATCCATGGCTGCGGAAATGGTAATTTCATATGCATCTCTCCCCTCGTGAAATTGAAAAACTGCTGCTTCATAATGCCGGTTTCCTCGCGCAAAAAAGACTCGCGCGCGGAGTGCGCCTCAACCACCCGGAAGCCGTTGCCCTGATCGCCACCCAACTCCTGGAATTGATCCGCGACGGCAAAACCGTTTCTGAACTGATGCAGATTGGCCGCACATTCCTGGGCAGAAACCAGGTCATGCCCGGTGTGCCTGAGATGATCCTCGAAGTACAGGTCGAAGGCACCTTTCCTGACGGCACGAAACTCGTGACCGTTCACCATCCCATCGCTGCAGCGGATGGTGACCTTGCGCTTGCACTCCACGGTTCCTTTCTTCCAGTGCCTCCAGTCGAAAAATTTACAGTGCAGGAGATCAATGAACCAGGCTTCGTTCAGCCAAAGGAAGGTGAACTGACCCTGAATGCAGGGCGTGAAAAAATCACCCTTTCAGTGACGAACCTGGGAGACCGGCCGATCCAGGTGGGTAGCCATTATCATTTTATCGAAACCAACCCTGCGCTTCAGTTTGATCGCGCCCTGGCTTATGGAAAGCGGCTGGATATTCCGGCTGGAACTGCCGTCCGTTTCGAACCAGGCGAAACACGAACCATCACCCTTGTCGAAATAGCTGGAAACAAAATCATTCAGGGGGGCAACAACCTGGCCAGTGGACCCGTTACCCCGGCAGGGAAAACCGCTGCCCTTAACACCGTTCGTTCCAAAAATTTCGCCAATCAAAGCTGATCTATGTCACACCAAATGAATCGTCGGCATTATGCCGAAATGTTTGGCCCCACTACCGGAGATAAAGTTCGCCTAGGCGACACCTCCCTGGTTCTTGAAGTGGAGAAGGACCACACCGTTTATGGGGACGAATGCAAGTTCGGTGGAGGCAAGGTAATCCGTGAAGGGATGGGACAGGCAGCCGGAGTTGCCGCTGCGGACGCCCTCGACTGCGTCATCACAAACGCTCTGGTCGTTGATTACACAGGAATTTATAAAGCTGATATCGGCATCAAACAGGGCCTGATCGCAGCTATCGGCAAGGCGGGCAATCCTGATGTCATGCAAGGCGTCACTCCAGGTATGATCATTGGCGTGACCACTGAAGTCATCGCCGGCGAAGGACTTATTCTAACCGCCGGAGGATTTGATGCTCACATTCATTTCATCTGCCCCCAGCAAGCCCATGAAGCCATTGCTTCCGGTCTGACGACAATGGTCGGCGGCGGGACGGGACCCGCAGTGGGCACCTGCGCAACAACCTGCACCCCTGCCCCCTTTTATTTTAAGGCGATGCTCCAGGCCGTGGATACGCTCCCCTTGAATTTTGGCTTTACCGGAAAAGGGAATACTTCCCTTCCCCAAGGGTTGCGCGATCAGATTCTTGCAGGCGCTGTCGGTCTGAAGCTTCATGAGGATTGGGGGACCACTCCCGCAGCCATTGATTGCTGCCTGAAAATCGCGGATGACCATGACATCCAGGTGACCATCCATACTGACACCCTGAATGAATCCACCTTTGTCGAAGGGACCATTGCCGCCATTGCCGGTCGCACTATTCACACCTACCATTCCGAGGGAGCGGGTGGGGGGCATGCGCCGGACATCATTCGTATTTGTGGCGAACCCAACGTTATCCCCAGTTCCACCAATCCAACTCGCCCCTACACCGTCAATACCATCGACGAGCATCTCGATATGCTCATGGTATGTCATCATCTGGATCCGAACCTGCCTGAAGATGTGGCCTTTGCTGAGAGCCGCATTCGCGGTGAAACAATCGCTGCTGAAGACATTCTTCATGATATCGGTGCGATCAGCATCATCTCCAGCGACAGCCAGGCCATGGGCCGCATTGGCGAAGTCATCACCCGCACCTGGCAGACTGCTGATAAAATGAAATCCCAGCGTGGACGCCTGCCGGAGGAAAAAGGTGAGAACGATAATTTTCGGATCAAACGATATATCGCGAAGTACACGATCAATCCGGCCATCGCCCATGGCATGGGGCATTTGATAGGCTCTGTGGAATCCGGAAAGCTTGCGGATCTGGTTCTTTGGAAACCTGCCTTTTTCGGCGCAAAACCGGAAATGGTCATCAAGGGGGGCATCATTGCATGGGCACAGATGGGCGATCCCAACGCAAGCATCCCCACTCCTCAGCCCGTTTTCATGCGGCCCATGTTTGGCAGTTTTGGTCGTGCCACCGGCAGCAGTTCCATTGCATTTGTCAGCCAGCTCGCACATGCGGAAGGAACAGCCGCCAAGTATGGATTAACCAAACGGATCGAACCTGTCCGCCGTTGCCGAAATATTGGTAAAAAGGAGATGCGCTGCAACGATTCACTTCCTAAAATTACAGTGGACCCTGAAACCTACGAAGTGCATGCGGACGGAGAACTGCTTCGCTGCGAACCCGCCCGCTCCCTCCCCCTCGCCCAACGTTACTTCCTGTTTTGAGCTTTCAAAGATTACACTTCCGTTGTTCTGAACAGCCACTCCTTCAAAACGGCGCTCCTCCCTTTTCTCCACCAGCTTCTGACTGGATCATCTGGCAACTCGCAGATTCCGCCTTCCCGACCGGGGGCTTTGCCCATTCAGGTGGACTGGAAGCCGCTTATCAAAACCAACAGATCACAAACCGGGACCAATTCCTTGAGTTTCTTGATGCAGCATTAACTCAGGCCGGTTCAGCAATCTTGCCTTTCGTCCATGAAGCATGGCTTGGGGAAATTCCACTCCCGGAAATCGATTGGACCTGTAACGCCACAACTTCAAACCACGTGGCCAATCGTGCCAGTCGTGCCCAGGGACAGGCGTTGCTGGCTTCGGCCGAACGCGCTTTTCAACAGCTCCCATTGAAATCCTTGCGCCAACAATTTCTTTCCAACGGATTGCCTGGGCATAATGCCGTTGTCTTTGGCGCAATCTCAAAAATCCTTTCAATTCCCAAACTCGATACTTCACGTCTTTTTTTATTTACACAACTGCGCGGATGGATCAGCAGCTCCGTCCGGCTTGGCATAATCGGACCCGGCGAAGCCCAGGCGATCCAGTCAAAAACCGCTCAATTTGCGGAAGCTGTTTTATCTCGCAGCATCAACAGCCGCATGCAGGATGTCGCTCAAACAGCCCCGCTGCTGGAGCTTTTTCAAGGCACACAGGACCGCCTTTACTCCCGCCTTTTTCAAAGTTGAATATGCACACCCATTCCCACAACCACTCGCATTCTCATGGGGAACATGGACACACCCATGAACACATGGACCATCCAGGTCAGTTTCACCTGCGCGACCGCCCGCTGGACCGTGACTTCAAGCAACGCGCATTCACGGTCGGCGTCGGCGGCCCGGTCGGAAGCGGCAAAACAGCCCTCATGCTCCAACTTTGCCGCAAGCTGCGGGAAACCATGCAAATCGCCGCGGTGACCAATGACATCTTCACACGGGAGGATGGGGAATTCCTGATAAAAAATGGAGCTTTGGAACCGGATCGAATCCGGGCTGTCGAGACCGGTGGTTGCCCTCACGCTGCCATTCGTGAAGATATCTCAGCAAACTTGCTCGCGCTGGAAGAGCTTCACCGGAAATTCACCCCTCAAATTCTCCTGATCGAATCGGGTGGTGACAACCTCGCGGCCTGTTTCAGCCGGGAACTTGCCGATTATACAATCCAGGTGATCGATGTTTCAGGTGGCGATAAAGTTCCGCGAAAAGGAGGTCCCGGAATTACCCAGTCAGACCTCCTCGTGATCAACAAAACCGACCTTGCCCCAATTGTCGGCGCCGATTTGCAAGTCATGGACCGTGATTCAAAAAAAATGCGCGGCAATGGGCCGTTTGTTTTTGCCCAGGTCAAGCATGGCGTCGGTGTGGACGCCATTATTGATCATATCCTGCACGCATGGCATCACGCGCTTGGGATGGACCACGCTCATTAATTTCACGGTTGCGTTGTGACCTTTGCTCCCTGCTGGTCGACTGTAAAATGGCGATTCACTGCATTCAGGTAAGCGCGAGCGCTTGCCTCGATCACATCAGTGCTGGCTCCCTTGCCGGTGACCAGCTTTTTATCGCCAAAATCCACCTTTAATGTCACTTCCCCCAGCGCATCCTTACCCTGGGACACCGCCCGCAATGAGTAATCGATCAAGCGTCCATTCGTCTTGGTAAGGCGATCAATCGCTTTCAATGCCGCATCGACCGGCCCATCACCAATACCTGCATCCTGCACTGCGGACTCAGCACCCGCTTTGCGCAAACGCACCGTCGCCGTCGGCACCGTCTGGCTACCGCTGGAAACGCTTAAATATTCCAGCGACCATGTTTCAGGCACCTCCGTGATATGTCCTTCCACCAAAGCTGTCAGGTCATCGTCATAAACAAATTTTTTCTTGTCCCCGATCTCCTTGAACTTTGCAAAAATCGCCGCCACGTCACTGTCAGTCATTTTAAAACCGAGATGCCGCAAGCGCATGGCCATTGCGGCCCGCCCGCTGTGCTTGGTCAGCGGAAGTTCGGTCACCCCCCACCCAACCTCTTCCGGGTCCATGATCTCGTAAGTTTCACGTTTCTTGAGAATTCCGTCCTGGTGGATTCCGCTGCCATGGGCAAAGGCATTTTCGCCAACGATCGCCTTGCTTCGTTGAACGACAAGCCCGCTCATGCGCGAAACCAATCGGGATGAGCGCACGATTTCTTTCGTGTTCACTCCGCAATGAAGGTTCCCAAAAAAATCACCACGGGTTTTCATTCCCATCACAATTTCTTCAAGCGCCGCATTTCCAGCCCTTTCACCGATTCCGTTGACAGTGCATTCGATTTGGCGTGCGCCAGCTTTCACAGCTGCCAGCGAATTGGCCACCGCCAAACCAAGGTCGTTATGGCAATGAACGCTGATCACCGCTTTTCCACTTCGGAATTCCGGCACCGCTTCGTACAAATGGCCGATCAATGCGCCATACTCTTCCGGCACTGCCCATCCCACGGTATCAGGAATATTTACCGTTGTCGCACCTGCCGCCACCACCGCCTTGCAAACCTGCACAAGGAAATCAGGCTCCGTGCGTGACCCGTCCTCAGGGGAAAACTCCACGCTTTCAACAAATGTTTTCGCCCGCTTAACCCCCTCCACCGCCAGCCGGATGATTTCATCCTGCGGTTTGCCAAGCTTGAATTCCCGATGGATTTTTGATGTCGCGAGAAACACATGAATGCGTCCTCGTTTGCCGGCTGGTTTCACCGCCTCCCCTGCCGCATCAATGTCTCGGGCCACGCAACGGGCCAGCCCTGCAATCATCGGGCCCTTGATCTCCCGCGCAATCGACTCCACCGAGGCAAAATCCCCATCACTGATCACCGGGAAACCAGCTTCGATCACATCCACCTTCAGGCGTGCAAGCTGACGGGCCACTTCCAGCTTCTCGCGAAGATTCATGGAAGCGCCAGGGCATTGCTCTCCATCGCGGAGAGTCGTGTCAAAGATGATGATCCGGTTACTCTTCATATTATTATTTTGGACTTGGTCCATTTACCGGCCAATCCTGCGGCCAGTTTCGTTGCGGAGTTTGAAAAAATAAAAACCCCACTGCCAATCATTTTCAGCAGTGGGGTCCAGGAAATCCGTTTGTGATCCGGTTAGAACCCTTCTGCCGCCCTGCTAATCAGCAGAGCGTTGCCTGTAAGCAGCAGATTCAGGTTCAATCGCATCGTTTTCAAAGCCAGTATCAACAACCACCATTTCAGTCAAGAAGCAAATGAATGGTGATTTCTCAAAACACAAAGGAACGATAAAGTTGCCCTTGCTTTGCATACTACAACTGGTTGCCTTCAATCGTGAACAGACATTTGATCATAACCGGAGCTTCGGGACTGGTCGGTTCAGCCTTGGCATCAACCGCTCATGCCGCTGGTTACATTCTCTGGAAAGCCGTCCGGGTTCCACCCTCAAAACTGACGGAACATACTCTGTTCTGGGATGTTGCCACTGGCCGGATCGATCTTCCCCCGGACAGCGTCAATGATCAATTGTTCATTGTGCACCTTGCCGGGGAAAGCATAGCCGCTGGCCGCTGGACCCAGGAACAAAAAGAGCGTATTCAAAACAGCCGCGTGGACGTGACCCGGAAGTTATCAAGTTATCTCGCTTCTTCCCACCATCGACCTGATCTGTTCCTCTCCGCTTCTGCCATTGGATTATATGGAGATGGTGGGGAGGAGGAATTAAACGAACAAAGTCCGGCAGCAACTGATTTTTTAGGTAAAGTCTGCGCACAATGGGAAGCTGCGGCGGGACCGCTCAAAAAAGTCAATGTTCCCGTGGCACATCTCCGGTTTGGACTTATTCTTGCCCCGGAGGGCGGTGCATTGAAACAAATGCTCCCCGTTTTTCGGCTCGGTTTGGGTGGACAGTTGGGCGACGGGCAGCAATGGATGAGCTGGATTACCCTTAAAGATGCTGTGGCTGCAATTCTCCACATTATAGAACAAAAACTTTCTGGCTCCTTTAACATTGTCACTGAAAACCCTGTTCGGAACTGTGATTTCACGACGGCCCTCGCTGCCGCATTGCATCGCCCAGCCATTCTTCCTGTACCTGCCTTTGCATTGCGCATGCTGCTGGGTGAAATGGCAGATGGCCTTCTCCTGCGAAGCCAGCGTGTTCTCCCTCGCTCCCTTGCGAAAGCTGGCTTTCAACCACAACATCCAAAAATCAATCAGGCGCTCCCATCAATTCTCCCTGGTTAATAGCTCGCAACTTGTCGCGGCAAACGGGTATAATAAGCTCGGGAAACTGAATGGCTGAGCAGAATGACCAGGACGCCGCCTTGATGCAAAAAGTCAAGGAAGGGGACATTGCTGCCTTTGAGTTGCTGGTCGAAAAATACAAACAGCCCATCCTCAACCTGCTTTTCCGGACATTGCATGATGCGACTGAGGCGGAGGATCTCGCCCAAAATGTATTCGTGCAGGTCTTCAAATCAGCTCATCGTTATCGTGTGGAAGCCAAATTCTCCACCTGGCTTTACACCATCGCTCGAAATCTCTGCCTTAATGAAATCCGGCGCCGCTCCCGGCACCCTGCTGATTCGATGGACCAGAGCCAGGAATCTGAGGACCACACTCCGCGTCAGTACATTGATAAATCCAATGCTCCTGCCTCCGAGCGATTGCTCCAGGATGAGTTGATCCACAAGGTTGAGGAAGCCCTCGCCTCCCTGCCCGAAAAACAGCGCACTGCCATCCTGCTTTTTAAGGAGGGAGAAAAATCTTACGAGGAGATCGCTTCAATCCTCGATCTCTCCCTTTCCGCCACCAAATCCCTGATCCACCGTGGACGTGAAACATTGAAACAAAAGCTCAAACCATATCTCAAAACCGGCGAATGGAACGAATGAACTTTTTACCTCCATCCAGCAACTTAATCCACCGAACGGTTAATTAATAAACAGTCAGATGAATGCTCCCGATTTTGAAAATCTGAAACTGAAAGCCCTTCAGGGAAACCTGAAACCTGAGGAACAGGAGCAGTTTGAGAAAGTACTGGCTTCCGATCTTGCGGCTCGTTCAGATTGGGAGGCCGAAATGGCCCTGGACAAGCTGATCCAGCAGCTCCCCTCCACCCCTGTTTCCAGCAATTTTACCACTCGGGTTCTCCAGGCTGTGCGGGCTGAAAACGCCCCAAAACAAGCCCGCCCGGCCGCTTCCTGGTTTTCCATTTTCCATTGGTTTCATCTGAAACGCTGGCTCACCGGCGGGGCTGTTGCCACCTGCATTCTTCTCCTGGCATGGAACCAGAGACAGCAGGCAATCCGCAACGACCTTGCCCAAAGTGTCGTCCTCGTTTCCGATGTGGCCGCCCGTTTGTTGGAAGAGCCTTCAGGAAAACCGGACAGCACTCTCGAACCTTCGGATGTTCAACTCCTTCAGGATTTTGACGCCATTTACGGATTAACCCAGGCCCAGGACGCGGATGTTGCGCTGCTGGCGGTATTGGAAACCAGATAACGTGCGGCTCATTCTTGTCATTGCGATCGCTCCTTTTTTGCTTTGCACATGCGGCGCAGAGGTCGTGCCCCCTTCCACCAACCAATCGCCCGTGGCGGAATTCCGCATGTGGCTGAGCCTGCCCCCCGCTGAACAGGAAAAAGCCATCAGCAACCGCCCGCCTGAACATCGCAAGCTGATCCAGGACAAACTCGTTGAATATTCAGGCATGCCCGCTGCCGAACGGGAGCGCAAACTGCAACTGCTTGAACTTCGCTATTTTTTGCGACCGCTCCTGCAAGCTGGTCCGGAAGTACGCACCCAGCGCCTCGAAAGAATTCCTGAAACTTACCGCCCCCTTATTTCCGAGCGGCTGGAACAATGGGATAAACTGCCCTTGCCTTTGAAACGCCAGATCCTTCAAAACGAAGGCACACTCCACTATTTCGTGCAAAAACAGGCAACCGCCTCAACCATGCCCTACCCCGTCATCCGTCCCTTTGATGAAAAGCAACATTTCAACGATGAACGGCTTGCCCAATGGATGAAGCTGCCAGCCAATGAACGGAACAAGATTTACAGCCATTTCAATCGCTTCTTCGACCTTCCACCGGCTGAAAAGGAAAAAGCCCTGCACACCCTTTCCGAGGAGGAACGCCGTGACATGGAGCACTCGCTAAAAGTTTTTGAAAACCTCCCGCCCGAGCAGCGAAGAGTCTGCATCAACTCTTTTTCACGACTCTCGCAAATGTCCCCTGCTGAACGGCGGCAGTTCCTGAAAAACGCGGAACGATGGCAAACCATGACCCCTCGGGAACGAGCCAGCTGGCGGGAACTTGTTTCCAGTCTCCCTCCACTTCCTCCCGGCTTCAACTCATTGGGAGCGCCTGCGCCGCCGCTTCCTCCGATAACCGTCCCCATCCCCTCGAAGTAACTCGTTATCTGGGATCGTTGCAGAAAAATTGAAGTGGTGGGTTGGCAGGGACTCGAACCCTGGACCAATGCCTTAAAAGGGCACTGCTCTACCAACTGAGCTACCAACCCATGCCCGAAAACGGGAAGCGAAAAGTAAACGACCTCTTTTATCAGGGCAAGTTCTTTTAACCGAATAATTTTCCTGCAATTCCCCGCTCAAACACACGCGCAGGCAAGCTCTCCCCGTTTCCGACCAGCACTGGTCTGGCCGTTCCAAACTGTCCTCAGCACATCCCGGCTATGAGCCAGGTAATGCTGGTCCGGTGAAAAAACTTCCAGGGTGATCGTGGCATCATATCCACTGCTCTTTAAAACCTGGAGATGATTTTCAAAGTTCAATGTTCCCGTTCCAAGTGGAAGATGAAGATCTGCTGCCCCTCCCTTGTTGTCGTGCAAATGAACATGCTTGAGCCGTTTCCCGTACCGATGAATGATTTCATTGGCGGTGTTCTCCCGCACCAGCAGGTTGCAATGCCCAATATCCAGATGCAGCCCCAGTTCAGGGATGGCATCCAATATTTCCCCAAGCTGATTGGCGTCATTAAAATCTCCGGGAGTGTTCTCAAGCATGATCCCCACGCCCGTTTCCTCCACCACTGGCAGTAAAGCCCTTAAACTCTCCACATTTTTTTCAATAACGAAGCTCCTCGAATGAAATGGCGCATGGCGATCAGGGTGAATGTTCATCCATTTCGCCCCAATCTCCGCAAATTTTCTCAGGCAAAGTTTCAGCTCTTCCACTGCCGCCCGTCGCAGGCTCTCAAATGGATTTGCAATCGGCAGGTAATAGGCCGTATGCCCCACCACTCCCATCTGATGCTCCTCAAGCGCCCGCCGAATCCGGAGCGTGTCCACTGACGCAGGGGCTGCCCCGGGCGGTTCAAGAGTCAGGTCAATAAAATCCAACCCAAGTTCCGACATCCAACGGATTTCCCCAACTGCATCCGCAGCAGGATGATTCATCGCGCCAACTTCCATGCAATAGCCCTCCTTCCCCTTAACTGTAGCACAATCAGCCGGTTTTGCTCACAAGCGCATGGCCTGGTCCACCGGTTGAAACGCAGAAAACCAGGGGCGCGAATCGAGAACATTCACATTACCCTGCAAATCCCGCACTCCTTCCTTCGGTTGAAGATGAAACTGCTCCTGGATTTCCATTGGCAGTTTCCGCGCAATTTCAGGCGCAAGCCACGTGAAAAGCTGAAGCAACCCTCCCATCAGTCCCTTGTCCGGTCCCAGCCGCCGCATCACATGGTCCCAGCGCAACCTGGGTCCCACCGCGTACAGCAGGTTCAATAAATCGGGCCAGTCACATCGATCGCGTTGCAGCACGAACAACTTGATGTAGAGCAACTCCTCCGCTGGCAGCACATGCATCGCCTCACCACGAATCGAAATCGGCGTGGCAAATTCGAACCATAAATCATCCACCTCAGTGACTCGATTCGGTGTTCCCCAAATCAAATCGACAATCACATCATCATCCACTGCCCTGTAAATCCAGCCGCGGTCATAAGGAAGTCGCGTATAATAATCCTCAAACCCCTCCTTTGTCAGGGCATCGACCACTTTGTCCTTGTCGGATGGCCGCAGGAAAAAATCCATGTCCTTGGTGTTCCTCCATCGCCCGGTATAGCCAGCCAGCCCAAATGCCCCGCCAAGAACAAATGGCACCTTCAAATCCCGAAACAGTTGAATCGCTCTTTGATAAACTGACCATTCAGTATCCGGAATGATTTCACCCCATTGACTCTTTCCCGTGATTGCTCCCTGATTTGGCGTCCCACTCATGACCTCTGTTCGTCCCCGGAACCATTCCGGCTCTTCAAAGTTCTTCAGGTTCATGGGGAAATCAATATCTTCACCGAAAAGTTCGTTAGGCTCAGCTTCACCCTGACCTTCCCTTCCAACGCTCCTCCGCATTCCCAAACAGGCTGACACCGTCTAGTTCTGGATATTCCCATGGTTTAGCTTCGGAAGCTGGAAGAAGACCTACTCCTGAAACTGTATGAAGCCATTTAAGCAGCTGTGCGCCGCGGTCATCCTTTTCTCCCTCTCGCATAATATTTCAAGCGCTCTCCTGGACCCCACTTTCAATCCCGGAACAGTGCCTCACAATGAAATCAACAAAATCGCCCTCCAGCCCAATGGCCGCGTTGTCGTGGCTGGCTCTTTTAAAAACTGGAATGGCTCAACCAACGATTACCTCGTTCGCCTGAACACCGATGGCAGTCTGGATACCAATTTTACCGCCCAACCGAATGGTCCAATCACAGGATTGGATATCGATTCTGCAGGACGCATTCTGATCGCAGGCAATTATACCTTCATCAACGGCCAGGCTTCACCCGG
>JANRLX010000133.1:0-14798 GCA_033762115.1 Verrucomicrobiota bacterium | reverse complement strand
CGGCCTGGCCTTTTCCATCGCCTGGGGATCATACACACGCAGGATCGCGCCATCCTTCAATAAACGATGGCACAGGTCGATTGCAGGCGACATGCGGACGTCATCCGTATTTTGTTTAAATGCCAGGCCGAGCACACCGATCTTCTTGTCCTTGAGCACCCAAAGCGTGTCGGTAATTTTTTTAACGAACCGCTCCATCTGTCCAGCGTTGATACGCTGGACCTCCTTCAACAGGGAAAAATCGTAACCAAGCTGCTCAGAAATTTTGATGAACGCGCTAAGGTCCTTCGGAAAACAGCTTCCACCAAAACCAAGGGAGGCATCAAGAAACCGCCGCCCAATCCGTTCATCCATTCCAATCCCGTTTGCAACCTCCTGCACGTTCGCGCCCGAAGCCTCGCAAAGAATGGAAATGGCATTGATATAGGAAATTTTCAGCGCAAGGAAGGAATTGGCGGCATGCTTGATCAACTCAGCCGAATTGATGTCGGTCACAATAATTGGCGCATTGAATGGGGTGTAGACCTCCTTCATTGCCTGTACCGGTCGTTGCGAGCGCACCCCAATGACAATCCGGTCCGGCTTCATCAAATCTTCAACCGCCGAACCCTCCCGGAGAAACTCAGGATTGCTGACGACATCGACTTCAACCTTGGCCTTGCAATATCGTTTGATCGTCTCTGAAACCTTGTCCCCTGTCTTGACCGGGACGGTGCTCTTATCGACCACGATTTTATAGCTGGTCATGCACCCGGCAATGTCCCGGGCCACACCTTCGATAAAGCTTAAGTCCACCCCTCCATCCGGCAGGGGCGGAGTGGGGACAGCAATGAAAATAATATCTGACTTCTCCACCCCCTCCTTCGTCGAATTCGTGAAGTGAAGCCTTCCCGCTTCGACATTTTCCGCGACCAGGTCTTCAAGACCGGGCTCATAAATTGGGATTTTCCCGCTTTTGAGCATCTTGATTTTATTTTCGTCGCAATCAACGCAAATGACATTGTGACCCACCGCAGCAAAACAGGCGCCGGTCACAAGACCAACGTAACCAGTGCCAATAATGGTCAGCTTCATCGGTTTCATAGTTATTTGGATGGAGCGCTGTTGGTGGCTGTGGCAGGACGGGTCATCACATTTGTTCCAGGCATGGAGGCGGTAGGCACATTTGTCTTTGCGAGGTGAGGATAATTTTTGAGCAGGTTCTGGCGCAGGGTCATGACTTCACCACCACCGAAAGCATCCGAACCGCGGGTCAACTGGTCGTACTCCGTCAGGGCAAGTTCCGGTTGCTTTTTCGATTCGTAAATACGCGCAAGCGCCAGGCGCGTGTCCCCGATCACTCCGCTGTTGGGATATCTGCTGACAATGTTTCGATACTCCTGGAGTGCCTGGTCCTGTTTGCCCTGTGCTTCAATTGAGGTGGCAACACCGTAGGCCGCCTGGGGAGCCCATATGCTGTTCGGGTTTTGCTTGAGCATCTTCTCAAAAGCAGCCTGGGCTTCGGCATACTTACTTTCAGTAAAAAGTGCGGTTGCCGCGAGAAGAAGCGCGCGTTCAGCAGCCCGGGTTCCGGCGAACTCCTCCGCAACCTTCTGATAAGCGGAGGCCGAGACAGGAACGGCGTTGGTCCCGGCATTCAGGGCAGGGCGCAGCGCGAGAAGTTGCGTACTGGCTTCAGCCTCTTTCACGTTCTTCCGGTGGCGCATGAAAAAGAAGACAAAACCAACAGCTACCGCAATGACCAGGGCAGTGGCAATCTTGTTCCTGTTCACCTCGATCCAACCTAAAAAATCGTACATGCCGGCATTGCCGACCGTCTCTGAATTCATATATTGCGAAAAATCATCCGTTTGAGGGGGCAAAACGCAAGCACTTTCGCTGCCTGGAGCTGTGCGCCTCTATGTCTTCCCATTACTTGCTGTTTCAAAATATGTCCATTTTCATTTTCATAAAACATAAACACACTTGCCCTTGGAATGCTTCTGGGCCAAATTCCGCCTCGATTGCATGGACAAATCCGCTCCAATTTTCGTGGCAGGCCATCGTGGTTTGGTCGGCAGCGCCATCTGGCGTGAGTTGCAGGCACAAGGTTATACCCGCCTCATCGGCAAAGGCCGGAAGGAATTGAACCTGCTGGATTCAAATGCCGTCGCGGAATTTTACCGCAACGAAAAGCCGGAGTATGTCTTCGTCGCCGCAGCGAAGGTCGGTGGCATCCTGGCGAACAACTCCCATCCGGCGGCATTCCTCTATGAGAACCTTGAAATTCAGAACAACCTGATTCATGGCGCCTATAAGGCAGGAGTGAAGAAATTGCTTTTCCTGGGCAGTTCCTGCATTTACCCGAAACTCGCGCCGCAACCGCTCAAGGAAGAATATTTGTTAACCGGGCCGCTTGAACCAACCAATGAATGGTATGCCATCGCAAAGATCGCCGGGATCAAGATGTGCCAGGCCTACCGTCGGGAATATGGCTGCGATTTCATCAGTGCCATGCCGACCAATATGTATGGGCCGAATGACAATTTTGACCTGGAAACCTCCCACGTTTTGCCCGCACTGATTCGAAAATTCCATGAAGCAAAAGTTTCGGGACCAAAACAGGTCGTGTGTTGGGGCACTGGCACGCCGTTGCGGGAATTCCTCTATTCAGATGACCTGGGACGGGCCTGCATTTTCCTGATGAAAAATTATTCAGAGGAGCAGTTCGTCAATGTAGGGTTCGGCAGCGATATTTCCATTCGTGAACTGGCTGAATTGATCAGGCAGACGGTCGGATTCACCGGCGAAATCACATGGGACAGCAGCAAGCCTGACGGAACTCCCAGGAAATTAATGGATAGCTCGCGGCTTGCTTCATTGGGCTGGAAACCGAGTATCGATCTGAAAACCGGCGTCCGCCTGGCCTACGAATCATTCCTGCAACTCCCCGTGGTCGAGCGTCGTTGATTCAGCTTTGGGCGGCGGTGAGCTTTCCGGCGCGCAATTCCCGTTTCCGCAACCAGGTAAAAATAACGGGCGTGACAATGAGAATGTGAATCAGGCTGCTGATCATTCCCCCGATTACCGGGGTCGCCAGTGGCTTCATCACTTCTGCCCCGGTTTTCTGGCTCCACATGATCGGCAATAAACTGGCAACAATCGTTGCCACGGTCATCACTTTCGGACGCAACCGCAATCGCGCCCCATCCTTGACTGCCTGAATGAGGGTGGACTCATCGAAATTTCTGCCTGCTTCAGCCTGCTTTTTTGCGAGAGCTTCCTCGAGATAAACAACCATCACCACCCCGGTTTGGATGGCAGTCCCAAAGAGCGCAATATACCCAACCCAAACCGCGACACTGAAGTTGAAGCCGAGCAGGTATTGCAGGAAGACGCCCCCGGTCAGGGCGAACGGCACCGCAAGGATCACATGTGCCGCTTCTTTTGCATTGTTGTAAACAATATAGAGCAAAATAAAAATGATGAGCAGGACAGAGGGAACAATAACTTGCAACGTCCGCTGGGCACGAAGCTGGTTTTCATATTCACCGCTCCACTCAATCGTGACACCTTGCGGCAACAGGACTTCCCGCGCGACCCGTTCACGAGCTTCCTCAACAAAACCGCCGAGGTCACGTTCATGGACATTCGCCTGAACAAAGACTCGCAATCGTCCGTTTTCGCTGCTGATCTCGCTTGGTCCGAGCACCCGTTTGATTGTGGCAAGCTGCCCGAGGGGAATGAACTGCATTGAGGGTGTAGCAACCAAAAGATCACCCAACTGGCGCAGGTCGGCACGTTCAGTTTGTTGCAACCGGACCTGGACAGGATAACGTTCTCTCCCATCAATCAAGGAAGTCACATTTCGCCCCCCAAGTCCCACTTCAACAGCTTCGAGGACCTGCTGGGGACGCAAACCGTAACGCGCAATTGCGGTTCGATTCACTTCGATTTCGAGATATGGTTTTCCCTGAAGGCGCGAGGGCGCCACACCCACTGATCCTGGCACCTGTTGCAGCACACGTTCGACATCAAAGGCAATCGACTGAAGCTGGTCCAGATCATCCCCAAAAATTTTCACTCCCACCTGCGCACGGATACCGGTGCTGATCATCAGGATGCGGTTTTCGATCGGTTGGAGAAATCCAGGAACATAGCCGGGGATCTGCGACACCTTGTCCCCAAGTTCCGTGATCAGCCGTTCCCGGGTCATGCCTTCCCGCCATTCCGATTGTGGCTTCAGCATGATAGTGGTCTCGATCATTTCGACGGGAGCAGGATCAGTCGCTGTTTCCGCACGCCCCAGCTTTCCCGCGACAGAAATAACTTCAGGGGTGGCTTTGAGGACTTTGTCCTGCCAGGCCATGATCCGCTTGACCTCGCTCAATGAACTGCTCGGCAGCAGCACCGGCATGAAAAGCAGGCTGCCCTCATTCAAGGGCGGCATGAATTCACTGCCCATTCCCCGCACCCCGCGGGCAATGGCGGGAAAACCAGCCCGATCAATTTTCGTCACCACCTCTCGCGGAAGTCCAAAGGCAATTACCACCGCAGTCCCCAGCAGCAGCATCGCCCCGAGAATCACCATGACACCATGCCGCAAAGCCCATCCAAGAAGCGGATCATATATTCGCAGCAAGCTGCGCATGATCAGGTTCCGATCTTCACGATGAAACGGGCCTCGCACCAGGATCGAGCAGAGGACCGGGACCAGCGTCACCGCAAGAACCGTCGAGCCAGCCATGGCAAAGGTCTTGGTAAATGCAAGTGGATGAAACAGTTTCCCACCCTGCCCTTCCAGGGCGAACACAGGAATAAACGCAAGAAGAATGATCAACATGGCGAAAAAAATGGGACGCCCCACCTGTTTGCTCGCGAGCATCGTGACGGCAAAAGTCTCCGCAGAAGTCAATCGGCGACCTTTTTCCTCCTCTTCCCTTTCGCAATGACGAATCACATTTTCGGTAAGAACGATTGCTGCATCAACCAGCACACCAATCGCAATGGCAATACCACTCAGCGACATGATGTTTGAGCTGATGCCAAACTGGTTCATCAGGATAAATGAGACCAGGATCGAAAGCGGCAATGGAACGGTCACGATCAGGATGCTTCGGAAATGCCACAAAAACAGGATGTGCGCTATCGTCACAAGAATGATTTCCTCCATCAGCGCATGGCGCAGGGTATCAATCGTCCGCTCGATCAATTCTCCCCGATCATAAAATGATTTGATCGAAACACCCGGTGGCAGGCTGGGTGATATCTGCTTGATCCGTTCCTTCACCCGTTCAATGACCCGCATCGCGTTTTCACCGTTACGCATGACCACCACGCCGCCGACCACTTCCTGCCCATCCACATCCAGGGCCCCTCTCCTGAAATCACCTCCCACCTGGACGGTTCCCAAATCGCGCAGATACACAGGCACCCCGCCCCGTTCCAGCACAACGATGTTCTCAATATCCTGCACGCTTTGAAGCAATCCCACGCCACGAACGACAAATTCCATTCCATTCTCTTCCAAAACCTTTCCGCCAACGTTGAGGTTGCTTTCAGCAATGGCTTTCAAAACATCCCCAAGGGGAATCTCTGCTGCGCGTAATTTCGTGGAAGACAACTCGACCTGGAACTGTTTAACGAAGCCTCCGATACTCGCCACCTCCGCAACACCCTGCACTGAATTCAAACTGTAGCGAACAAACCAGTCCTGAATGGAACGAAGCTGGCCAAGATCGTAACCGCCTTTCGGGGAAGTCGCCGGGTCTACTGACAGATAATATTGGAAAATCCAGCCCAGGCCGGTTGCATCAGGTCCCAGTCTTGGAATGACTCCCTCCGGCAGCAGGGTCCCAAGATAATTTAACCGTTCCAGCACACGGGTGCGGGCAAAATAATTATCAATGTTGTCATCAAAAATAATCGTCAGGAGTGAGAACCCGAACATGGATGTGGCCCTCACACTCTTCACCCCTGCCAATCCCTGAAGATTTGCCGAGAGTGGATAGGTTACCTGGTCTTCAACTTCCTGCGGGCTTCGCCCCATCCAGTCCGCAAAGACAATCACCTGATTTTCGCTGAGGTCAGGAATCGCATCCACCGGGGTTCGGTAAATCGCCCGAGTGCCAAACCCAACAAGGAACAGCGCACAGCAAAGAACCAGAAAACGGTTCCGCATCGACCATTCGATCAGCCGATTTATCATGGTTGCTCGTTCGGTTTGATCGCTGTGCCACACTCAAGCATTTCCGCCCCCCAATATGGATTCCGCAAAGGACCTGCTGCCTGAACCCAGTAAGCCGTTTTACCGGGTCGTGGGAACATGGGGCATTGATAGAGAATGCCATTTGTGGGAGCGCCGATGGTTTTGAAAATCTTGTTAAGAGCTGCATTCTGTTGCGAAAAGGCCTGACGCAGCCTTTTGATGTTTTCGTTGGAAAGTTCAATCTCCTGCAGGGTGTGCCACTCATGAATCGTGGGATGTCCTTGGAATATTTCCATCACCACGCGCAGGCTTTCCTGGTATGCAGGCAACGCAGCGGAAGCTGCCGAAAAATCATCCGAAGCCAATGCCGCAGATATCGCGGAGGAAGCCTGGACAAAGGAATTTAAGGCTGACTGTTCTTTCGTTGAAAGGGCTGTAGCCGTTTTATCCCGGTTAATCGAAGTTTGTGAGCCGTGGCTGTGAACTGCTGGATGAGGCACGTTGCTCAATTGTGCCTGGGCATCGATCAACATGTTCCCTTGTAAAACAACCTTTTCACCTTCTGAAAGCCCGGAGCGGATTTCGATATGTGTGTCACCAACAAATCCGAGTTCGACCAGGCGCGGTTCGTAAGCTCCTGGTTCCCGCTCAACATAAATGCGGGGTGAATGACCTGGCTGGAGCACCGCTTCGCGCGGAACGGCCAATGCGGAAGGCTGCTCGATCTGCACATCTGCCTCGGCATAGCTGCGATGGAACAGGAGACGTTGCTGGCGCCCGTTGATGTTAATGAGCGGATTCGGAATTTCCACACGCACCTTGGAAGAACGCGTCATCGGATCAATATTCGGATTGATAAAGGTAATCTGCCCTTCAAACTTTTTATCGGGGGTGGCTGCTGGACGAACGATCACTTTTTGGCCAGGTCGCAAAAAGGCAAGATCCCTCTCGTAAGCATCGAACAAAAACCACATGGTCGAAAAATCAGAGATTTCAAAGAGGGGTTCCCCTTCCTTGACATACTGGCCCTCGTAAATTTGCTTCAAAACCACGGTCCCGGAGATCGGCGCCAAAATTTCAGATTGGAAATTTGTTGGTGATTTATCCTGAATCCCGGCGATTTGCGCTTCGCTCAAACCCATCCGCAACAATCGTCCCTGGGCAGCCGCAAGCAATTCCTGGTGGGCTTCACCCGGCAATCCTGTGATTCCGGAGTTTTGGCGGCGAAGCAATGTCAGGTATTCCTGTTCCGCGGTCAGCAAGGCAGGGCTGTAAATGGAAACCATCGGCTCTCCAGCACGCACTTCCGCCCCGAGAAAATTGACCCACAACTTGTCCACTCGCGCATCCACATACGCGGAGATGATCCGATGGGTGGATTCATTGTCATCAATGGTTCCTGCCACGGTTAACCGCCGCGACAGTGGACGAACGGCAGCCTTTTCCGTGGCGACATTCAGGACCGTGATCGTATTGCTGCCGAGCAGCACCAGATTTTCATTCGTCCCCATCGACTGTTCCCCTTCATAAACAGGAGAAAGCTTCATTCCGCAGATCGTGCAGTTTCCCGGCTTGTCCGACTTGATCCAGGGATGCATCGCGCTTTGATAAAACAGGACTTTTCGCGAATCTGCCTTCCGGGAAGTTTCTTGAGTCTGCCGGTTCAGCAACGCAGCTACGGCAGCAATCACTGCCAGCAGAATGAAAATGATGATTCCCTTTTTCAATTTGATTCCTCCTTTGCAGATTCCAAAATCATGGTCAGGGATTCCAAATCACCCAACCCACAGCAGAGGACGAGTTCAGCCATCATCTGGTATTGCTCCTTGACAGCACGAAAGTAGATGCCCCGGGATTCAACCAGCATCCGGCGTGCTTCGAGAACGTTGCGGAACAAATCCTGATTCGAATGCCACGCCCCCTGTGCCGATTCCAATGCCTGCTCCGCACGCGGAATGACCTCACTGCTGTAGGTCAGCGCCTCTCGACGCGCCCGGTCAATCCGGGTCCAGAGGAAATACACCTCTTCCCGGGTGCGCAAACGGTACGCTTCAAGGTCAGATTCGGCGGCTTCAATATTTGCACGCTCTCGACTTACCCCTTTCTTAAGTTTTCCCTGGTTAAAAAATGGTAAGGACACCTTCAGGAAAACGGCGCCTTCCTGGAATTCCCCGTTTCCACTGTACTGCCGTCCCTCCAGTCCCAGGGAAAAATCGGGTCGCCGCTCCGCAACCGCACGCTCCATTCCAGCCTCTGCCCGCTTCACTGTGGCCCGTAGGACCTGTAGCTGCGGCTCAAATTTCAAGGCCAAATCCACCAGCCGTTGATTAAACACAAGCTCTGGCGCGGGTGCGGGCAACCGCAGGATTGGCGCGGCTGCTTCAGATGAGCGATTGAGCAGCCGACTCAATGTGATCCGAACCAGGTCACGTTCCGTTTCCCCATTCCGAATCTCATTCAAGGCACGCGCCGATTCAGCCTGCATCCGCAATAGCTCCACCTGTTCTCCACCTCCTGCACGAAGTTTTCCAGTCATTCCTTCGACAGTTGTTTGAAGCCAATGATGATTCTCACGCGCAATCAACAATTGCTCCTCCGCCAGGGCAAGACTGAAAGCAGCGATGGCTATCTCTTTCCTGAGATTTTGATACTCCAGGCTATTTTGAAGCTCGGCAATTTTACCTTCTTCCCTCGCCAGCCGTCGGGCCGCTCTGGCCTTTCCATTGATCGGCAGGGCTTGCTCCACACCAACGACAATGTCCCCCTCTTCCATTCGCATTTCGCGCGGTGCCGCCACGCCCCCGACAAGCAGTTCGGGATTCTCCCAAAGCGGGATCGATTCACTATTGGCCTCCGCCGCTCTCACGCGAGCTTCCGCCGCGCGCAGCACGGGAGAATTTGTGCGGGCTTCCTCAACAAGCTCCCCGATCAAGCCAGGAGAGAGGACAACTGGATTCGTCGTGGCCCAGGCATCCTCCCGGGCCAGGTTTAATAGCAACAGAACAGTAATCATCGTTTTCATAACCAATTCACACACCGCATCCGCGGATCAAAGAGAAGACCGTGTGCACAGAAGTACACACCACACCTGCGAATTGGCAGAAATCAGATCAGAAGAAGGCAGTTCACCCGATATAGAGGAACTGTGGCGAACGAAGTCGAAGCTGCACGGCGATTGTCCACCTGGGGAACCAAAGGAACCGGGCAAACCATCTCGCAAGCAGCTGGAGCAACAGCCTCCAATTTGAAGCTGTTTCCCGACAGCGGTGGAGCATTCCGGAGAGGCTGGGGCTGTGTCGGGGCTTGCTCGGCACAGCAGGTACACGCGGTACAGAGGATCGCTTCATCCCTGGCCAATTCAGCCCGGACGCCGCCACTGGCAATCGGCAGCAGCCCAAGCAAAAAGCTGATCAGGATGGATGCAGTGATTCTCAAGCGAAACGAAATCAGGACGTTTTCTTTTTGGAAGCTTTTGCCTTTTCAGCATCTTCCATTTTTTTCGTAAATTTCTTTTTGTCCTTGTTATAATCCTTCAGGCAGCTCTTGCAGCAAAGTTTCACCTCGCGCCCTTCCTCGACGAAAACATAAGGCTCACCCATATCTCCACCAAATTTCTCATCCGAGACCAGACAGGTTTCCAAAGGATACGGCTTGGCCTTTTCTGCTTTCTTCCCCTCCTCTGCTGAAACAGAGGCCAGCGATAAACCGACCATCAACGTAAACAAGGCTGTTAATTTTTTCATGGTTCCAATATAGACGCGAAAAACCACAAAACGATAGAAATTTTTTGTTCAAACCTACTCAGGATTTGTCGTCAACGCATAGACATAAGCAATCGTTTCACTAATCACCGTTCGAAACCCTGCGCTGCTGGCCCACCATCTATCCGCTTCATAATCAGTAGGTTCAATGGCATACACACCCACTTTGTATTCCGGCTCCAGCGCACGGCGAAAGAGCATCCAGGACCGCCTTGCATGAACATTGGCACTTAATACATCGACACTTTTGATTTCGGGATGAGTTCTGCTTAAAAATTTCTTCAAGGCCACTGCTGAGTGGTAAGTGCGGTCTTTTTTGACCTCCCCGGCAGAAACGGCAATGACCTGGTTTGTGCCCATTCCCAATTTGCGCAGGCGAGACGCACCCAGTTCGGCGTACGTTTGGTGCTCGCCCAGCCACGACCCGAGTTCAATATTCGCCCCCGTCGTGACGATCAATTGATACTTCCTCATTTTGAAATAATTCGTTGTCGCACGCAAGCCGCTGTCCGCCATCCAGCCTTCAACGACAAGGACCCCACTTCCCAGCGGCTGCGTCGGAGAGAGAAACTTCGGGACAACCAGGACATAGGCTGCGGCAACTCCGATCAGCCCCAGCAACAACAAAAATTTCGCCCGCCAGGTGAGGACGTAACATTCCTTCCGCGTAACAAGTCCAAAAATCATTTCCCTCCAGTCACAGTGAATCCCTGCCTTCTCAGGTCTTCTGCCAGCTCTCTTTCCATTTCAGCGGCGGCATTGAACGGCATCGGATTCAGATATTCATACATTTCCGGCAACAACCGGATCCCATACCGTCGCACCACCCAGGCGCTCTTGATTCCGTTCCGATGGTTCTGGAAACGTTCCTCCGGAGCAAGCCCCGTCATCCCAACATACACGCACGGCTGCCTGGGTGAACGAAGCGGGTTTAGCTTTAAAACGCTTTTGTGCCGGGCAACTGCTGAATCCAGCAACACCACATAAACATGATGGTGATGGCCGGCCTCACCTGCCTGGCGCAGTTGACGGAAGGTGCGTCGACGCATTCAATGAAGCGGTCTTTCCCCGCCTGATTCTGTTACGCAGGCAGGGACCAGGGGGCGCGATGTGAGATATCCAGCCACTCTGCCTTGCCCGTGCCACTCTTGAACTGGTTCGCTTTTGGGTCCCAATCCAGTTTCTGACGATGGCGATACGCTAGGTTGACCAAATGACAAACAGTCACGCTGCGCGCCCCGATCTCCACATCGCAAATCGGGCGTTTGCGGGATGCAATACAATCCAGCCAATCCCCTTTGTGGTCCGTGCTTTTGTAAAGCTTTGTTTTGGCATTTGAAAGATAATCGGAGGCAACCCCGCCCATTTCCTTTGTCGATGGCGCCAGTTGCTTCTCTCCCTTCCAGAATTCAAATTTGCCGCGATTCACATGGATTTTTCCTTCCTTCCCGTGAAACCAGACTCCGTTCCCCTCTGTGTGGATCACTTCAGTTCCATTGGCATAAACCAGCCGCACGCCATGGGTCGCGTTCGGTGCAGCTGCGGGAAACACTTCAACAGGGCCACTCTCATCCATCCCCAATCCCCATTGCGCTATATCAAAGTGGTGTGCGCCCCAGTCGGTGACCATGCCGCCTCCATATTCATTGTATTTGCGCCAGTTCGGGAAATGCTTGTGAACTCCGCGCGGACTCAATTCCGAATGATACGGCCGACTTGGCGCCGGGCCGAGCCACATTTCCCAATCAAGCCCCGGCTCAGACGCCTCGCCAGGCAAATCGCAAGGAACCCCTGGGCCGCCAATGGCAACTTCAACCCGATGGATTTTTCCAATCGCTCCATTTTGCACTAACTCACAAGCAGTCAAAAATTCTGCAGAAGACCGCTGCTGACTCCCCGTCTGGAAAACACGCCCATGTTTCCTCACCGAATTCACCAGCGCACGGGCCTCATGAATCGATTGCGTGAGCGGCTTTTCACAATAAATATCCTTTCCCGCAGCCGCAGCATGCATCGCGATCAGCGCGTGCCAATGGTCCGGCGTCGCAATCACCACCGCATCAATATCCTTGCGCCCAATCAACTCACGAAAATCATTATACGCAGCACACCCTTTGTAATCCGCCTGCTTCTTGTTCCCATAGAACTCCTCCGCCATCTTCTTCCCATTTTCACGCCGAGTGGTGTCCACGTCGCAAACCGCCACCACCTGCGTCCGTGGATTCCCTAAAAATCCACTCATCAAACCCCGTGCCTGCGTGCCAATCCCGATAAAGCCCAACGTCACCTTGTCGTTCGGATTCACCTCTGCCGACCAGACCCGTGAAGGCAGCAGAAATGGCGCAGCAGCAACGAGTGTACCCGTCGATTTTAGAAATGAACGACGGGAAAAAGCGGGAGTAAACGTCTCTTTTTTCATGGTAAGGTGGTTAACAGGCCGATTCTTGGCGACAACCTCGACTCCGTCAAGCAGATGCAATCCTCCTGAGAAAATCTTTTCGTTTCGCCCTTAAATAGCATCTCGCCTCGCGAAAAAAAACTGTTTACCCTCCTTCCCATGAAACGACGGGAGTTGGATACCCATCAAAAAGCGCTGGAGATCAACCTCGACCCCAGCAAATACGGCACCTTTGCAGAAATCGGCGCTGGCCAGGAGGTCGCGCGCTGGTTTTTCCGCGTTGGCGGAGCCGCTGGCACCATTGCCAAATCGATTTCCGCTTACGACATGGTCGTCAGCGATGCCATCTACGGCCCTGCCGACCGATACGTCAGCAGACAACGCCTCCAAACCATGCTCGAGCATGAGTACTCCCTTCAATACGAACGGCTGAACGAAAAACGGGGCGCCAGCACAAAGTTTTTTGCCTTTGCCGATACCGTCACCGCCCGCAGCTTTAAAAACCGCGACGAATGCCACGGCTGGATGGGCATCCGTTTCCAAAGCGAACCGCGCGGCAAACCTTCCGAGATCATCATCCACGTCCGCATGCTCGACCGCGAAAATGTTTCCCAGCAGGAAGCTCTTGGGATCATGGGCGTGAACCTTGTTTTCGGCGCCCTTTACCTTCATGACAACCCCTCCGAACTGATCACCTCTCTCCTCGACAGCCTCACTCCCGAACGCGTCGAAGTGGACATGATCAAAATGTCCGGCGAAGCCTTCCACCATGTGGACAATCGCCTCATGAGCCTGCAACTCGTCAAGGAAGGCCTTGCCAATGCAGCCATGTTCACTGCCGATGGTGAAGTGGTGCAGGCCGCCGAAGTCCTTCATAAAAAGGCCATCCTCGTCGAACGCGGCAGCTTTCGCCCCGTCACCAACGTCACTCTTGACATGCTTCATTGCGCTCAGGCCCAGTTCATCCAGGAACCGCAGGTGCAGGGAGAGGAAGTCGTCGTCCTCATGGAAATGACCATGCGCAACCTCACCACTGAAGGCGGCATCGACCCCAAGGACTTCCTCGAACGCGTCGATCTCCTCGGCACCCTCGGCAAGACAGTCCTGATCTCCAACTATGGTGAATACTGGAAACTTGCTTCCTACCTCTTCCGCTACACCAAAAAAATGATCGGCCTCGTCATGGGCATCCCAAGCCTTCGCGAGATTTTCGATGAGAAATATTACGCTGACCTTGAGGGGGGCATCCTCGAATCCTTTGGCCGCTTGTTCAAAAATGCCCTCAAAATCTACGCCTATCCCCTTCAGGACCAGGTCACCAGTTCAGTCATCACCGCTGGAAACCTCCGCGTTGCTCCACACCTCAGACACCTCTACGCCTACCTCATTGAAAACCATTACATCCAGAGCATCCAGGATTACGACCAGAGCTGCCTCCCCATCTTTTCCCGCGATGTCCTTCGCAAAATGAAAGCAGGCGACCCCACATGGGAACCCATGGTCCCCGCTCAGGTTGCCTCGATCATCAAAGAGCGCCGCCTCCTCGGTTATATTTCTCCAGAAGAAGCAAAACGAGTCGCCGCTTGAGCCTCAACAAAAGTAACTTGTAAACCCATGCCGCGCCTTCATACTAGCCCCAGCATATCATGAACCATTTCCCTTTTCGACTCCCAACAATATTTCAGCCCGCAAGTTCAATGGAGATGCGACGGTAACAACGCTCAAGATTATTCCTCCGGAAGGTTCTGCCCATAAAATTGCCGTGCCACCATCTATACCCTTCCCAGATGTAGAAGCCATCTCATAAAATGAGGCTGGACGCGTTGCAATCGGGTTGGGATGCGACGCAAGGAGGGAGCATACTTCGATGTGCGCTTCTCAGTCAGAACCCCCCCCTGCGGCTGTCCTTCTTCATCACGCCTCGTTGCAGGCCCAAATCCATCTCTGGCGCGCCCGGCCCTATTTCTGAGATGACTTCTAGTTGCCAAGTTCTATTTTCAAGAGCTTTCCGAGTATATCCTGGACCGCGCGTGCAGCCTCAGCCACTTCTTGGGGCTCTGACCTGCCAGTATGCGTTAATTTGCTTCTAATATTATAAGCTTCCTTTGCAATTTTCTCGTCCTCTTCCCCTAGCTTGTCCTTCACATATTGTCTTATGCGACTAATTATTGAAGCGCTTTTCCGAAAATCTATTTCCTTCAAAAGTGCTTCAAAATCCCTAGCCGATTCAGGACTAGCCTGCTCGCGAGGCGCGACGACGGCGCATATCCTGCTGGATATGTAAGGGAGGAGCCACGGAGCGAGCGAGCAATAGCGCCCGAAATTGACCCTCAGAACCCTTATGAAACCGCTTCTATGGTGTGATTTAATCCTCTTTTGTAGGGTTTTTTTGAAATCACTTAAAAACTTAACGACGTCAGGATGTTTTAGTTTTTCGGGCGCCAAAATCTCT
>JANRLX010000132.1:0-4978 GCA_033762115.1 Verrucomicrobiota bacterium | reverse complement strand
TAATGCGGCTGATGGGTAGGTATAAAGCAGGTCCGGCTTGAACGATTCCAACCGCCCCAGATACTCAGGTAAACGTTCCGGCGTCAGGTGATAGGATGAGAGCATCAACCAATCCCGCGTGGCATCGTAAGAACTGATCTTTCCGTCTGCCCGGGAACTTGTCACGTGACCCCGCAACAACGCAAGCCGCGCGCCATCAAAATAGCCTCCTTTCTTCCACATCCCTTCGAGCATTGCCTGCTCCTTGGGACGGCTCACCCCACGCTGCAAATAGAATCCCACCGGCACCCCGGTCGAGCCGCCGGTGGTAATGTATAAGCGACTGCTTTCCGGGTAGGCGGTCGAGGCCATTTCGGGCAAATGGTCGATGATTTCCTGCTTTGTCACGGTGGGACAATGCTGAAGAGCTTCTGGAGACTGGAGCCGCTCAGGTTTGAACCCAGTCTCGGCAAATCGTTTTTGGTAAAACGGACAGTAGCTGTTTGCATGGAGCAACGTCTTCCGCAGTTGTTTTAGCTGGAATTGCTGGATCTGCTCCACCGGCCACTGCTCTCCTTCGGAAACCAGCCGCTTGAATTCTCCGTAGGCTTTTCCTCGCCGCAACTGCTCCGGCATGAGCCTGTAGGTAGTTCCAAGAACGCGCTTGGCCCCGTCAGGAAACCGGTCATAAAGCGCCAGCAGTGGGTAAAGCTTGTCCTCCAGACTCATGCTAGGCAACAAGCGCTCGGCGTGAATTCTCGATTGCTCCGACCCATCCGAAATGCGGTTTATAATTCAGCAACTCCTCCAGCGAATTTAATCTCCCCCGCCATGCTGCATGGTTTGAAATCACTTCGATTTGTTCCGCCTTGAACGGGGTAAAATTCATCTGCTTGACCAGATAGGTATTCGAGAGCAGTCGGATTTTTACAGGATCAAATCCCATTAATGTCGCTGCCACCGTGTCCACAGCGGTTGGATGGGTCCCTGCAATAATCGCTCCCGTGGGCCGTGCGTCAGGTGCCATCGGGCCATTCCCTTCCCCTCCAATGATTCCGTCAACAACAGCAAGGTAACGAATCGGTTTGGACCGGCGTGCCCCTGCTCCATCGAAATAAAAAAGGCATTTGTTTAGGTCCAGCACCATCCGCCAGCAGGTGTCGTTTCCATGCCAGTTTCCTGAACGCACCACCTCCTGCGTATCTCCAAAGTAAAGTCGGCCGATTTTTTTTAACGGGACAAACAGCCGTGACAACGCCGGGTTGTTTTTCAATAATCGTTTGGCGCTCCCCATCCAGGAATGCTCCAGCCGCGCTTTCGTCGTGGCCTTCGGAAACTGGTCCCCCCCATCTTCCGGTGTGCCCTCAGTGTGATGCGGAAGCCAATTTTTATTCGCGTTGATTCCCACCAGATTCTTCAAGGCACAGGTCAATCCCACCTTTTTGTGGGTTTTTAATTTTGGGAGATTAATAAAAACATCCGCATCCATCGGGGTGCGGCACAACATATATTCATGCCGTTCGCCCGCATGTCGTTCGTTCGTTTCCGCCATGTCATAGGATGCTCCGTATAACCGGCCCTGGCCATGAAACGCAACGAACTCGCTCGCTGCATCAAGCCGCACATGGGTTTGCCCCAGCGGGTCACCCGGTTGCGAAGTTTTCGAGACCACCACTCCATCCACCGCATGCCATTCTTCCGGCCTGAGATCGAGCAGGACAAAGCTTACTCCCGGACACTTCGCCCGGCATCGTTCGATCATTGCATCCAGCGCACAATATTTCCGGAGCGTTGTGAAGGAGGAATCTGTCTGAGGGGCGTCACAAATGATCACCTCTCCAGTTCCATTGAGCTGCTTTCCGGCCCACAATGCAACCGCCTCGATCACTATCGGGTGTGTCACCACATGCTCCCACTGGTTCGGGCCGGGATGCCGTTCATCATGCTCCTTGACCCAATTTGGTTTGAGCACAACCCGGTTTCCGGGGGAAATAAAGTGTTCCGGCAACTGCAAAGCCCCAATCGCCTGGTCAACGGAATGCCGGATGGAAACGCCATCAGTATAAGTGACTGGCGCTTTCCACATTGCGACAAGGGAAGGGTTAGTATTCTCCGCTAACATGAACGAGCCCACAGTAGCACCCTGAGGAGATTATTACAGAGCAAATTGAGTGATCACGGCCTTTGCACCGCTCCAGTGGAATTTAATTGGCGCAGCATCCCGTTTGTCGAAAACGCCTCTCCTTCGAGGCGGACCTGATTGCTTGTCGCGCTTTGCGTCAGAAAAAATAATCGTCCTCTGAGCTGGATCGGCTGGTTAAACTGGTTGCTGCCCTCAGCAGTAAAACTCAACGCCTCCGGTTGCAAGGTGGCTTTTTCCTGGGCAGCGGGTGGAGCAGCCGCATCAGTTATACTTGATGCTTCCAACGCTCTGGTCGTGAAGGCTGCGTCCTTGTTGGCCACCAGCGGCTCAATCCTTCCCAAATAAAGAGAGCCATCCTCATCCCGCAGTTCAATCTTTTCGCCTGAAATGGTGGCCTCAAATCGACGCAGCATTTCAACAGGCTCAGCCATCCCTTGTTTCGCCTCCTGCAAGGTGCTGCGATCTTCAAGCTTCACTCGTGGTGTTCCCCCCCTGAATTCAAACGATTCGGAAGCCTGATCGGCAGCAGCCTCATCACGATACCGGCTGACGGGAGTTTCCTTTTCAGCGCTACTCGCCGTAATTAACAGGTCTTTCGAGAACGCCTCCCTTTCAAGAGATTCAGCGCGCTTGTTATCATTCGCCGTTGCGCCGCTCGGGGATACATTTCCTTCCAGCTTCAGTGCAGATTCCCCCGACATGGGTTCGCTTCGCTGTGGCTTCTGTTTTAGCACCACAACACAGAGCATCAATATCGCTGCCATTGACAACGCCCACTTGAATTTCGGCAACCAGGCGAACCGTTTTCGTGGGCTCTCCTGAAACGTCCTGGCCACCTCTTCCTGCAAGGCATGCCGGGTTGCGGAGTGCAGCTCAAAAGACGTTCCTTGCGCCTCCCGACGTTTTCGAGCCTGCTCTTTCAGCAATTTTGCGATTGGACTGTTCTCTGGATCAGCCATGTCTCAGATATTAGACGGATAAGCTCCCGGTTTTTCCGCGGAAAAGTTCGGGCGGACAATTATCTCCAGTTTATCAAGGCATTTGCTCAATCGTGAACTGACTGTTTTGATGTTCATGGCCAGTTGTGCCGCAATTTCTTCGTAACTTGAATCAGCGAAAAACCGCAGTTCTATTAATTCCCGGCAAGGATCGCCCAATTGATCAAGCGCTGCCCTCAATAATTGCGCCTGTTCCTGTTCCAACAGGCATTTGTCAGGCCCTGAGGCATCCGAAACTGCATCCAGGCGCAGCCCCGTTTCAGGATGTTCCATCTCCAATGACAGTACACGCTGTCCGCCACCCCGTTTTTGAGCGGAGGCTTTCTCGATAAAGTCACGCCCCTTGTTAAGGCCGATCCGCATGATCCAGGTCTGCAATTGCGATTCCCCCTTGAATGCAGACAGCGTGCGTATGACAGTGATCAATGCTTCCTGCGCCACCTCTTCAGCATCTTCGCGGGAAAAAGTGGGAAATACCTGGAAAAGAAACTGGCACAACACAGGATATTGTTTCGAGAAAAGTTCATCCCACGCTTCCGCATCTCCTGCGCAACAACGTCTGATCAACTCCTGCTCAGCACTGCCTGCCATCGGGAAAATTTTACCAGAATCCCTGTCCAGAGGCCAGTCCTCAGGCAGTTTGAAGCACCGGCAAAGGAAATCGTTCGATCTTCTCCACCGGCAGCGTGAAATAAAAAGTGGCTCCTTCGCCCAGCCGGCTTTCCACCCACACCTCGCCACCATGTGACTGGACAATGTGCTTTACAATCGACAATCCCAACCCGGTGCCACCCTGTTCACGGGATCGCGCCCGGTCAACACGATAGAACCGTTCAAACACCCGCTCGGTGGCATCAGGCGGAATGCCGGGGCCATCATCTTTAACCCACATTTTGATAAATCCATCAGCCATCGGCTCCGCCCCCACGATGACTGTGCCCTCCAGGCGACCATACTTGATCGAATTATCCACCAGGTTAAACAACACCTGCTGCAAACGGTCCGCATCCACGTTGGCGCTGGCCTCATCATTCACACGGTTCTCCAGCAGGATGTCTTTTTCGGCAGCGCGGGATTGAAGGTCATCCATCACACGCTCAACCAACGGACGAAGCAGCAATTTCTGCTGGTTCAAAGTGATCTGTCCCGATTCCAACCGTGAAATGGTCAGCAAATCCTCAATCAAAAATGTCAAACGATCTGTATGCTTTTGGATCGTTTGCAAAAAACGGGTCGCCACCGCCGGATCATCCTTTGCCCCGTCGATCAGCGTTTCCACGAAACCTTTGATCAACGTCAGCGGGGTGCGTAATTCATGGCTGACGTTCGCCACGAATTCCTTGCGGGTGTTCTCCAATTCCTTGAGGCGGGTAAGATCGTGAAAAGTGAAGAGCATCCCATTTGGCTCATCATGAAGATCGAAGAGGGCGACCGCGCTGACCTCAAAATATCGCGAGCGGAATCCCGGCAGTTCCAGCTCAAATCCACGCACCTGCCCCTCGCGGCTGACACGTTCCGCAAGGTCCTGCAATCCATGCAGGCGAAACGCCTCCATGATCGTTTTGCCACGAATGTCCCCATGCACCGTAAACAATCGTTGCAGGGATTGGTTCATGGTTTTGACCCGCCCTTCCGCGTCCAGAAGCAGGAAGCCTTCAAGCATGCTGTTGAAGAGCGCCTCCTGTTGCGCAACCGTTTGTGCCACTACATTCTCATGCTCTTCCTGCAGTACCTCAATGCGGTGCCTGCAGCGGCCGAGATCGGAATCCACACTCTCGTAACGTCGTTTCCACCAGAAATGGAGAACAAACAACAGAGCGACTGAGATTCCGCAAAAGAACTGCCACATCTTAAAACG
>JANRLX010000131.1:0-35098 GCA_033762115.1 Verrucomicrobiota bacterium | reverse complement strand
AGCCCTTTTTTCGCGCATCTCGTCAAACTTGGCGGAGCAACCTACCTTGACCTTTATCCTGAGGATGACCCGCTGGAGGAATTGAAAATGGGGGGATTGTATGAATCCGCCCTGATCCTTGGGCATCTCTTTCTTAAAGTTTCAGTTCACGCCAGTGAATTGAAGGTAGCAACGCTGGATTCAGATTGGCTGGAAAAGAAACTGGCCGAGAACCCGGCGTTTGTTCCTCATCGCCGCGGCGCCGAAAAGCGATTGATCCTGACCGGGACAACGGAGGAAATGCAGAAATTCCTCACAACAATCGAAGCCATCCCGGGCGCATGGCCTGAGCCCACTTCTCTCAAAAGAGCAAAATGATTTAAGGAAGGACGTTGCGGCCCGAAAACAGTTTTTAAAAATAGTTGACATATAAACTGTTTTTTATTAAACCGTCGACCATGAAACGACGAACAGAGCCGGGTGAGCGCTATGAACCGCTCCTCACCTTGCTCCGCACAGCAGAGACGCTCTGGAACTTAAGCAGGCATTTTTTCGAGCATTGGGACCTCAGCCCCAGCCAGTTCAATGTCCTGAACGCTCTCGGCCTCAATCCCGCCGGGCTTTCACAAGTGGAGTTAAGCCGAAGCCTGGTGATGCACCGCTCGAATGTGACCGGGTTGGTGGATCGGCTGGAGAAAAGAAACCTGGTGGAACGGCAAACCCACCCGGAGGACCGCAGGTTTTGGCGGGTGGTCCTTACTGAGGAAGGCAAAAAGCTTCGTGAAGAGATCCTGCCGGATTATTACACCCTGGCGGAACAGATCTGGGGGAAGATTCCGATTAAAAACGCGCATCAATTAGCGAGCGATCTTCAGTTGTTGTCACGCCAGGCAGAAACAGTGAGCAAGGAAAGATTCGCTGAATGAAAAGCAGAAATTATCCCCTGCTCCTTACCAGTCAGTTTTTAGGAGCCCTTGGTGACAATGCAATCCTGGCAGTGATCCTCGGACCGATCATGGGACAGGTAAAAACCGGGCAGATCAGTGGTGAACAGCAAAGTATCGCCAATATTATTTATACGAGCCTGTTGTTTGTTCCGTATCTTCTTTTCGCTTCCCTGGCCGGGTATCTTAATGACAGGTACAGCAAGACCTCCTGGTTATTGGGTGGTAATGCGTTGAAGCTCGCCGGGACCGGAGTGGCCGCAGTCAGTCTGGGCGGCAGCGGTCAAAATGGTTTGGTGGTGGGGATCGGATATTTCATTGTGGGGATAGGAGCGTGCCTTTACTCCCCGGCCAAGTATGGAATTCTCCCGGAAATTTTGCCTGCGGAACGGTTGGTCAAAGCCAATGGAACTGTGGAGTTTCTGACCTTAATCGCCATTCTCGCCGGAAATATCATTGGCGCCAAAATGGTGGATTCCCTTCCCCTCAACCAATGTTATTTTATTGTTCTCCTGATTTACGGGCTCTCCCTTTTCCTTGTCTGTTTTATGCAACGGACTGTTTCCCACCCTGAAATACCATTCAAGGGAAGCAACTCCGATTTCTTTAGAAATATCAAGGAGCTATTGAGGAACGGACGAATTGCCCGAATTCTCGTGGGCACAAGCCTTTTTTGGTTGTGCGGCGCATTGTTGAAAATGAATTTTCAACCCTGGGGCCAGCAAGTCCTTAAACTTGAAACGATGACCCAAATAGCGCTGTTGGGATTATGGCTGAGCATCGGGGTCATGATTGGAAGCATTCTCGCCGGACAGCTTTATCGCCTGGGGAATCTCGCATCCACCCGTAAAAATGGCTGGTTGCTGGCGATTTCGATAGGAGCCCTTGGCAGCCTGGAGTGGGTGATGCGCTTTGGGGTGTTGAAGTCTCATTACCTGGTCATCGGTGTGCTGCTGGTGGCTGGCATCCTGGCTGGACTGTTCCTGATCCCATTAAATGCGGCGCTTCAGGCTGAATCACACCAGGGAAAGCTTGGCAAAACAATTGCCACTCAAAACCTGTTGGAAAACTGCGCGATGCTTGGCGGCAGTATGTTCGCTTTCATCAATATCAAAGTGGGTTTTGATCCTTCACAATTATTTCTCGCGCTGGCATTGCTGGTTGCCTTGGTTGTTTCAACCCTGAAATTCCAGAACCGTCCTGAACCCTCCTTATAATATGAGAAAATTTCTTCGTTTCATCCTTCGGGTTTGTTTCGGGTTTCGCGCTTACAACGAGAAAGTCCTGCAAACGCCCGGGCCGGTTTTGCTGATCCCAAATCATGTTTCATGGCTGGACTGGCTCTTTCTCTCAGTTTGCCTGGAGGATGACTGGCGGTTTGTCACTTCCAGCATCACTGCCCAGACGAGTTGGCTGCACCGGAAAATCATGGTGAACAAGCATACGTTTCCGATCGACACGAACTCGCCTTACGCAGTGAAAAGGATGGCTGAGTATCTCCAGGGAGGAGGCCGCCTTGTCCTGTTTGCGGAAGGAAGGCTTTCTCTGACGGGCACATTGATGAAGCTGTTTGATGGGACCGGATTCCTGTTCCATAAAACCTCGGCCAAAGTCATTACCGGATATTTGCGAGGGGCGAAGCGGCTCCCATTCTCGCCGAACCAGGAAAAGAAAAAATGGTTTCCAAAGGTCAGTGCGCATTTCAGCGAAGTTCAAACTCCTCCCCTGCTGGAGCATAGCAGCGTGACCCAGGAACGAAGCTTATTGACCCGCTGGCTGCGTGATCAAATGGTTGAGCAGCAGTTCCGTGTGGAAATGGAATTCGGGCCGGGCAACCTGCTCAACGCCATCGCTGAAAGCGCCAGACTTCACCCAGGCAAAGTGATCCTTGAGGATGCCACAGGGCAGGAACTCACTTATCAACGGTTGATGCTGGGGGCCGACCTCCTGGGTGAAGCATTGAAAGGTCATCTGGATGCAAAACGTGAACGTGTCGGGGTGTTGATGCCGAATGTAAACGGCACAGTGGCTTTGCTGCTGGCGCTTTGGAAAAACGGAATTGTTCCCGCGATTCTCAACTTCTCCACCGGGCCAGCCACGATGCTGGCATGCCTTGAACTTGCAGGAGTGAAGCAGGTGGTGACTTCCAGACGGTTCCTGGAAAAGGCAAAATTGTCTGTGGAACCTCTGGAACGGGCAGGAATTAAGCTGATTTACCTGGAGGAGGTCCGAAAAGAGATCAGCGGGATCACACGGTTATCGGGATTGGCGGCGCATCGACTGGGAAAGCGGCTCAGCTCCCCATCGACGCCGGAAGAAACGGCTGTTGTGCTTTTCACCAGCGGTTCGGAAGGAATGCCCAAAGGGGTTGAACTCACGCATCGAAACATCCTGGCAAACATACGTCAGATGCTTGGTGTGACTGATCTCGAAGATCGGGACCGTTTATTCAATTGCCTGCCTCTCTTTCACAGCTTTGGACTTTCAGTCGGCACTTTGCTGCCGCTGGTGCGCGGTTTTTACTGTTTTATCTATCCTTCCCCGCTTCATTACAGGGTGGTGCCGACTGCATTTTATGACAAGCATTGCACTGTCTTTCTCAGCACGAACACCTTTCTTAATGGTTACGCCCGCAAAGCTCATTCCTACGATTTTCGCACCATGCGTTATCTTTTCGCGGCTGCGGAAAAGTTGCAGGAGGCCACCGCCACCACATGGTCCCAAAAATTCGGAGTGCGGGTGCTGGAAGGATATGGAGCGACGGAATGCGCTCCGTGCGTGAGCGTGAACACTCCATTGGAGCCACAGCATGGATCGGTGGGTCGGATCATGCCTGGAATGGAATACCGACTCGAACCTGTCGAGGGTGTGGAAACTGGGGGCCGTTTGTTTGTACGAGGTCCCAACGTCATGAAAGGGTATTTGAATGCTGACGCGAATGAGAAATTTCGATCGCTTGGAGGATGGTACGATACCGGTGACATCGTCGCCGTCGACGGCGACGGTTTTTTTTACATTCGTGGGCGGCTGAAACGGTTTGCCAAAATCAGCGGAGAAATGGTGAGCCTGACCGCTGTGGAAGATGCTTTGGCTGGAGCGTTCCCCCAGTACGGGCTGCGTTGCCAGATTGCAGTGATTGCGCGGCCGGACGAGGAAAAGGGTGAAGCGTTGATTGCGGTATCCAACGAGCCAAAACTTCAACTGGAAGAGATTCGGGCTGCGATCAAAGCCAAAGGGTTATCCAACCTATGCATTCCGCGGGAGATCAAAACAGTCCGCGAAATTCCCAAGCTAGGCACCGGCAAGGTCAATCATCGTGAATTGCAGAAACTGCTCTGATCACTCGCGAATTGTTGCTTGTAACTGAGTTCGAAATGCCTGGACCAACTGATCGTGAACTCCATTCACTTCGGGGTCGGTCAATGTCTTTTCAGGGTTCCGGTAAGTGAACGCGTAGGCGACGCTTTTCTGACCTTCAGGAACGTTCCTGCCCCTGAAAACATCAAACAGTTCGACGTGTTCGAGGAAAGCTGGTTTTAACGACTTGATGGTTGATAACACTTTCTCATGGGTCGTTTGCTCATTCACAACCATGGCAATATCCCGCCGGATCGAAGGAAAAGAGGGAAGCGCTTTGAAGCTGCGGTTTGCTGAACGGCGCAGGAGCAACTGGTCCAGGTTTAATTCCGCAACAAAGACAGGATCGCGCAAATCGTAACGTCGGGCCAGCGGCGGCAGGACCTGCCCCATCTCGCCGAGCGGAAATTTTCCGAGCTGAATCGTGGCGGATTCGGCATAAAGAGTAGTTGGCTGCTCCCGGCGCGTGATCGAAATGCCACGAATCCCCAGGGATTCGAGTAATTCCTCAATTACTCCCTTTAAATCGTAGATGTCGAGCCTGGCGTCACGATCCTCGCCACTCCAAAAGGCTGCCGAACGATTTCCGGTCATCGCAATTGCCAGGCGACGTTCTTCCTTTGCCTCGCTGTTGAGAAGTAAAAACACCCTGCCAATTTCAAACAGGGCCACATGCGGATTTTTATGATTCAGGTTGTGCTTCAATGAATCAATCAAGCCGGGAATCAGGCTGGGGCGAAGCACATTCATGTCACTGCTTAACGGGTTCTCCAAAAAAACTGTCTCGGCAGCTTCCCGTGACAAGCGGGCGGAAATGTCGCTGATTAAAGTCTGTCCGTGTGCCTCATTCAAACCGAGAGCGGTCAAGATATGGCGTATCGATGTAATATGATCGTAAACTGCATCAAAAACATGCGAACCGATCGCGCCGCGAGGTGATGTCGCTGGAATTCGATTGATCCCGTGCATCCGGACTACCTCCTCGATCAGATCGACTTCCCGTTTGATATCAACCCGGAAGCTTGGAATCCTGAACGTGGCCTGCAGTTCAGTTTCGGCAATTAATTTGAATCCAAGCTGTTGGAGATATTTTTTCTGCTCGACGGCCGGGATCGCGATTCCAGCAAGGTCATCACATTTTTTAAAACGTAACGGAACTTCCTTCGGTGCGAACGGCGTTGGATATGAATCAATGGATTGTTCCAGCAGCTGGCCCCCAGCCAGTTCGAGAATCAGCTGGGCTGCCCGCCGACTGGCCACGTCACATATTTCGATGTCGCACCCACGCTCAAATCGGTAGGAAGAGTCAGTCCGTAAATCGAGTTTTTTCGAGGTGAACCGGATATTTGAAGGCTGAAACCAGGCGCTTTCAATCAGGACATCGGTTGTTTCCGGATTGATCTCGCTGTTTTGTCCACCCATGATTCCAGCGAGGGCAATCCCTTTGCGTTCATCAGCTATCAGGAGCATGTCCGTTGTGAGACTGCGTTTTTGGCCATCAAGCGTAACAAACGTTTCATCCGCCTTGCTGCGCCGGACGACAACCGTGGCTGGTCCCCCTGCCCGTTCGAGCAAACGATAATCAAACGCGTGCAATGGCTGCCCCATTTCCATCAACACATAGTTGGTCACATCCACGACATTGTTGATGCTTCGAATGCCAATTTTTTCCAGCTGATGTTTTAGCCAATCAGGGCTGGGACCGATTGTGACACCCTTGACGAGACGGGCGGTGTAACGCGGACAAAGATCGGGCGCTTCGATCCGCACCTGGAGGTAATTGCCGATCAATTCATTGGAATGACTGGAAATCCTGCTCTCGGGTAAGCGCAATGGATTGCCTGTCAAAGCCGCGATTTCCCGTGCGATCCCGATGACACTATTCAAATCGGGGCGGTTCGGTGTGACCTCTAGATCATAAACAACATCGCCTCCCGCCCGACCCAGATGCTCTGCCAGTGGCTGGCCCACCTTCGCCGTTGCGGGAAGGATCAACAGACCTTCAGATTCAGCTGAAAGCCCCAATTCACTGGCGGAACACATCATTCCCTGTGATTCCACCCCGCGCATTTTGCTGACCTTGATTGTAAAAGGAGGAGCTCCAGGAGGCGTGGGCAATGTGCAACCAGGCAATGCCAGGGGGACTTTGTCCCCCACTTTATAATTCTTTGCCCCGCAGACAATTTGCCGCTCCCCTTTTCCATCGGCAACGCGGCAGACTGAAAGCTTGTCGGCGGCAGGGTGCTTGTCGCTGGAAAGAATCTCGGCGACCACCACATTTTCGAACTCACCAGTGAATTTCTGAACTCCTTCGACTTCGACGCCCAGCATCGTTAATCGTTCGGATAGCTCCTCCGGTGACCAGTCGAAATCAACGTACTGTTTAAGCCAGTTAAGGGTGATTTTCATTTCTAGAAAATTTCCGCGCCATTAAAGTGTGTTACCACGAAGGGGCAGTTTCGATTAGAACTGCCTCAAAAATCGGAGGTCATTCTGATAGAACAACCGGATATCATTGATCTCATATCGGATCATCGCAATCCGCTCGATTCCGAAACCAAACGCCCAGCCAGTCCATTGTTCAGGATCGTAACCGACTGTTTCAAAAACGGTGGGATGGACCATTCCGCACCCGGCGATTTCCAGCCAGTCTTTTCCCATCTTTTTCACCAGTGAGCTTGAAAAATCGATTTCAAAGCTGGGTTCAGTGTAGGAAAAATAATGAGGTCGAAACCGAAGTTTCACGTCATTTCCAAGCAATTCCTTGAAAACAAATTCAACAGTCCCCTTGAGATCGCCAATGGTGACCTTTTGATCGACGTAAAGCCCTTCGATCTGATGAAATGTGGGATTGTGAGTGGCATCTGCATTGTCACGGCGGTAAACCCGGCCTGGAACAATAATTCGGACAGGCGGTTTTTGTTTTTCCATGACCCGGATTTGTACTGATGAGGTGTGAGTGCGCAGCAGGGGGCGCGCTTTGGAATTTAAATAAAAGGTATCCTGGCTGTCCCGGGCTGGATGATCCGCCGGAGTGTTGAGTGCGTCAAAGCAATGATATTCATCCTCCACCTCCGGACCATCCGCAACGACGAACCCGATTTTACGAAAACTGCGGACGATATCATCTGTCACCTGGGTCAGGGGATGCAGCCGACCCAAATTGCGCCGACGTCCGGGAGCTGTGAAATCAGCGGGTTCTTTTGGCAGGGACTCAGCAATCTCCAGCTCATTTTTTCGATTGCCCAGCGCGGTTTCAATTTCAGCCTTGGCCAGGTTGATCAACTTGCCTGCGGCTGGACGTTCCTCCCTGGAAAGCGAGCCCATTTGTTTGAGCAGGGCAGTCATCTGTCCGTTCGCTCCAAGATATTGCACCCGCACCTGGTCCAGGCTGGAGAGGGAAGTGACAGCGGCAATTTCGCCCAGGGCTTTTTGCTTGAGCGGGTCGATTTCGTTCAGGAATGACATGGGAGTAAAAGAAAACGGGCGGCCAAATGAATTTGGTCGCCCGCTAAAATTTGGGAAACGAGAATTAAGCCTTGGCAGTGGCCTTGCTCTTCAACGCCTCCTGAGCGAGCCGGACCAACTCAGTAAATGCAGCATTGTCGGTTGCTGCAATGTCAGCCAGGACCTTGCGATCCAGCTCAATTTTGGCGGCTTTCATTCCTTCCATGAAGCGGCTGTAAGTCAGGCCTGCAGCACGGGCGGCGGCGTTGATGCGGATTTGCCACAGGGCGCGAAAATTGCGCTTTTTGGTCTTGCGATCACGATAGGCATATTGCCGGCCATGATCGAGGGCATCCGCGGCATAACGATAAAGTTTGGAACGGCGCATCCGGAAGCCTTTGGCGGCTTTCAGTGTACGGATACGGCGTTTACGGGAGGCTGGAGCGTTAGTGACGCGCATAGGACAAATTAATGGCTAAATGGGAGATTCTGGGTAATCCGATAAGTGTCGGTCTTGTCCACAAGCTTGGAAGTCCCAAGAGAGCGACGGCGGTTGGGGCTCTTGCCAGCGAGCAAATGGCGTTTGCCAGCGCGTGAGCGGACAGCTTTGCCAGTGCCCGTGATCTTAAACCGTTTGGCCACAGCCTTGCGGGTTTTAATTCCTTTGGGACGACGCATAATTCTAAAGTCTCGTTAAAAAGAGCGCGAAATATAGGCGTCTCTCTTTTTGAGAGCAAGTTTCTTTTTCAATTATTTTCCAGTGCCGCGGCTGAGAGCAAACAGTGGGATTGCAAGCTTTGCCTCTGCCCAATTTTCTGACCCAAAGAATTGTGGGGGACATTATGCTCGATTTTTTTATTGTCCAAATTCATCCTGATTTGAACTATTCGCTGAGTTCAGCACTATTTGAAGAACGCTCTGGATTTTGTAAGGCTCTGGGTGATTTTGGTTTCCACGCTGACGGCGGGGAGCTGGATATTGTCTTTTTTCAAACTTTTAAACACCACCGGATACGTTCTCCTTTTTTCAGTTCAGCTGAGCCTTCTTGTCATCTGGGCTGTTAACCAGAAATGGTCGTTCAATGCCGGAGCAAGAACTCTTGTAAAGATTGGACACAGGTTTCGCAAACCATTGCCATTGATGTTTTTGGTGATCGTTTTACTCAATTTTCTGGGTGGAGCTTTAAATGAGGTTAGTAATGGCGATTCCATCTCCTATCGCATTCCCCGAGCACTCCATTGGTTGAGTGAAGGGCAATGGCATTGGATTCAAACCGCAGATGAGCGACTGAACGTGGTGGGTTGCAACTACGAATTCCTCTGCGCTCCACTGCTTCATTTTTTTGACAGTTTTCGGGTTCTTTTTCTGATTTCCTTTTCGGCATACCTGCTCTTGCCAGGTTTGATCTACACCTTTTTGCGATTAGTCGGAGGGCAGCGCAAAGTAGCCTGGTGGTGGATGTGGTTGCTCCCCGGCGGTTTTATTTATGCCATGCAAGCCAGCAGCGTGGCGACTGATGGTTTTTCAGCTACAGCAGCCCTGGCCGCAGTTGTGCTGGCGCTCTATGGACTCAGATACAATCGAGCAGAAGATCTTTGCCTGTCCATTGCCGCCGCAGGTTTTTTGGCAGGAGTCAAGCAGGTTAACCTCCCACTCGGGATTATCTGGATTATTCCCTTATTTTTAGGGCTCAAACTGCTCCTGAGAAAACCGTTGCTGGCCCTGACCTCAACGATGGTTGCGATCCTCTGCTCACCCCTCTTTATCATACTGGCTAACATCCGATATACTGGTTCCTGGAAAGGCTTCCAGACTGATTACGAACAGGACTCAGCTTTTTGGGGAATTATTGGAAATGTACTTTGTATTTTTGCCCAAAATCTTCAACCGCCGATATTTCCCTATGCTGACGCATGGAACGAATTAATGCGCCAGTTTGTTCAATCCTCGTTTGGAAATCAGTTTAAATCCTTTGAATCTTTCATGACCCTCTGGAGAGCACCAAACGAAATTAATGCCGGACTTGGTTTTGGCCTGACAGTTCTGTTGATGTGCACCTTGGGTAAATTGATCCTTTCAAAGCACTTCTGTGCAGCAGCTCCGGGGGAATTTTATCTGAAATTTATTCGCTGGTCTTCTTTTATCGCAGCGGCGTCATTCATGGCAAAATCCGGGTTAATGCAGGCCGCGCGCTACATGGCACCTTATTATCCATTTTTATTGGCTCCATTTCTGGTTTTGCCAAGGCAATCCATAATCATCACCACGCGATGGTGGCGTAAGGCGGCTTTTGGCACTCTGGTTCTTACCATTGCCCTTCTCTCCATTTCACGACAACGCCCTTTTTGGCCAGCTGCTGCTGTCACAGCGAAGCTGGTCGAGCGTTTTCCTGAGAGTCGGTTTATCCGTAAAGTGCATAATTCTTATGCCTTTTTTAATCAACTTGGCACAGTCTCTCACCAACTCAGACAATTGATCCCTGATTCGGAGAAGATTGTAGCCTATACCGCCATTGATGGCATGAAGGAAGCGGTATTGTGGCGCTCCGCGGAAAACCGCAAAGTGGTTTGGATCAATCCAACCAATGAGATCACCTTTCAAAGACCCGCGGGGCTGAACTTCGTTCTCGTGGAGCCCTCAGCAATCGCGACGACCAGTGAAAAAACGATTGATTCATGGCTGAAACGTCATCCAGGATCTGTGATTGGAGAGATCAAGATGAAGCGGTTGCCGGAATCAGCACCTGAATCTGCCTATGTGGTAAAGCTCGATCCGGATTCGGGAACCAGATAAATTCGAGCAATAAAATAAAGAGAAGGTTCGGCTGTGGTTGCCAAACTGGAGATGTCTTCCTACACTGAACGGGTCGGTCATTGAAGGAGTTATGACGCAGCCGATTGCAACGTTTTCGTTTCCCACCTTGATTTTGTTTGGCAGTGGCACCATCGAATTACTTCCGCAGCGGTTGGACGCACTGGGCGTCACGAGGCCGTTGGTGGTGACTGATCCCGGATTGCTTAAAACAGAAGCGTTCACGTTGCTGCAACGCGCGCTCGGCCCGATGGAAACAGGAAAGTGGTTTCTCTTTTCCTCAGTGCGTCCCAATCCCATCGAACAGGATGTCGTGGATGGGGCGGAAGCGTATCGGCAGGGTAACTGCAATGGAGTGGTGGCGATCGGAGGGGGAAGCGCACTGGATGCAGGGAAAGCCATTCGGCTGCTGCTGAAACAGCCTGGCATGACCTTTGAGAATTTTGATTGGAAGGCAGACTGGTCCGGAATGGCGCCATGCATTTGCATTCCCACAACTGCCGGAACAGGAAGCGAAGTGGGGCGAAGTTCAGTGGTGACATTGAAAGCGACGGGACGAAAGGCAGTTCTTTTCACACCAAAGCTGCTGGCGGATTGCGTCATTCTCGATCCGGTGCTGACACGTGGATTGCCCGCAAAATTAACGGCCGCGACAGGTGTCGATGCGCTGACTCATTGCATTGAATCTTTTACCTGTCCTTCGTTTCACCCGATGTGCGATGGGATCGCACTGGAGGGAATCCGCTTATGTGTGGAGGCGTTGCCGAAGGTTTTTCGAGATGGGAGCGACCTGGATGCTCGAGGGAAGATGCTCATGGCTGCGGCGATGGGCGCGGTGGCCTTTCAAAAGGACCTCGGGGCAACACATTCCCTGGCGCATCCGCTTTCGACAGTGTGCGGGTTGCATCATGGCCTGGCAAACGCACTGTGCCTGCCATTCGTGATGCAGTTGAATGCGGAACGGAAGCCAGGTTTGTACCGACGGGTGGGGCTGGCATGCGGATTGGATGTCATGAGGATGCGTGATACGGATGCAGACCAGGTCACGCTGGCGTTCATCAGCAGGTTTTTGAATGAGTTGAACCTGGGGCATGGGTTGCGGGTGGAGCGGGTGACGGAGGAGCATATTCCCAAGCTTGTGGAACAGGCATGGGAAGACCCCTGCCATTTGACCAATCCGGTTCCCATCAGCAAAGAGGATCTGCGTGAACTTTATTTAAAGGCATTATGAACAGCCACCCGGAGAGCGTATTTATCAACGGGAAATTTCACGCTTCACCAGGGGGCGTAGTGATGGAACTGGTCAATCCGGCGACCGAGAAAAAATTCCTGGAGATCAGGGGCGCCTCAGTCAGCACCGCAATCGAGGCAATCGAGGGTGCGCATCGGGCATTTGAGGGTGGTTGGAGAGATTTAAGTCCGGGAAAGCGAACAGAAATCCTTTTTAATGTTGCGGCGAAAATTCGAGAAAAGAAGGAACTGCTGGCCGCACTCGAAACAGAAAACATTGGCAAACCGATTGCCGATGCACGGGATGAAATTGGATTGGGAGCGAAAATTTTCGAATACTATGCGGGAGCGGTGACCCGCTTTTTCGGCCAGACAATTCCAGTTTCGAAAGGAGGACTGGACATTGCGTTGAGGCAGCCGATGGGAGTGGTGACAGCGATTGTCCCCTGGAATTTCCCCTTTCCTATTGCATGCTGGAAGGTCGCCCCTGCGCTCGCCGCTGGCAATTGCGTGGTGCTGAAGCCAGCCAGCCTCTCGCCAGTGACGGCATTGATGCTGGGACAGCTTGCGGTGGAAGCCGGGTTGCCGCCAGGAGTGTTGCAGGTGGTTGCGGGATCCGGCAGTGAGCTGGGAGATGCGTTGGTCACCCACCCCTTGATTCGTAAAATTTCATTTACGGGCTCAACAGAGATCGGGTCGCGAATCATGGCGCTGGCAGCGCCGGGATTGAAACGGATTTCCCTGGAGCTGGGCGGAAAATCTCCAAATATCATATTTGCGGACGCCAATGTCATGGAGGCAGCGCAGACTTCACCCATGAGTGTTTTTGCCAATGCGGGGCAGGATTGTTGCGCACGCAGTCGTGTTTTTGTGGAACGGGCGGCTTACAAGAAATTTGTGGAGGCATTCGTCGAGGCAACGAAACTGCTGCGCGTGGGAGATCCGGAAAGTGATGAAACGCAGGTCGGACCACTGGTTTCAGCAAAGCATCGACAAACAGTGGAACATTTCGTTCAAGGGGCTCGAAAAGGAAGCGGGAAAGTCGCCTGTGGCGGAGACCGTCCGTATTTGAATGGGGCTTACCTTTCACCGATGGTGGTGCTTGAGCCCTCGGTCGAAGAGCCTGTCTGGAAAGAGGAGGTTTTCGGCCCGGTCGTCTGCATTCGACCCTTCGATACGGAGGAGGAGATGTTGAGGGAAGTGAATAGTTCTCCCTATGGCTTGAGTGGTTCGATCTGGACCAATGACGTGAAGCGGGCCTTGCGTGTTTCACGAGCGGTGGAGAGCGGAGTCCTGAGCGTGAATTCACACAGCAGCGTTCATGTGGAGGCGCCTTTTGGTGGATTTAAAATGAGCGGGATCGGAAGAGACCTGGGAATGCAGGCGCTTGAGGGATATTCGGAATTGAAAAACATTTATTTTGGGACCTGATGTGAAAGCATCTGAGCTGATTCAAAAGATCGATTCGGGAGAGATTGATACGGTTATTGTGGCGTTTCCCGATGTTTTTGGGCGATTGGTCGGGAAGCGTTTCGCGGCGAAATATTACAAGCAAAGCATCGCGGATCATGGCACCCATGGATGCAATTACCTGCTGACGGTTAATATCGAAATGGAGCCAATGAACGGCTTTCGGCTGGCCAATTGGGAAGCTGGGTTCGGGGATTACGAATTGGTGCCGGACGTGGAGACGATTCGTTTATTGCCCTGGCAGCCTGCAACAGCGCTGGTGATTTGCGATGCGTTGCATGAGGAAAAACGACCGGTCGTGGAAGCGCCAAGATCGGTCCTGCGCCGACAACTGGATCGATTGAGCGAAGCAGGGCTGGTTTGCAAGATTGCCAGCGAACTGGAGTTTTTTCTTTATCACCAGACTTTTCATGATGCATTCACGAACGGATATTCAAAGCTGACTGCGGCGAGCGATTACAGGATCGATTATCACATCTTGCAACCCACGCTTGAGGAACCGCTTTTTCGTGATGTACGGAACCTCATGGAGGTCGCGAGAGTCCCGGTGGAATCGAGCAAGGGGGAATGGGGACGGGGGCAGCATGAAGTGAATTTTGTTTATGATGATCCGTTGCCGATGGCGGACATGCATGTGGTCTTCAAGCATGGGATGAAAGAACTGGCGATGAAGCATGGAAAATGCGTGACCTTCATGGCGAAACCATCAGCTGGAGATGCCGGGAGCAGCTGCCATATCCATGTGAGCCTCTGGAAAGATGGAGAGAACCGGTTTTGGGAAAAAGAGAAAAAAGAGGGTTCGCTGCTGTTCCGGCAATTTTTGGGCGGATTGATGAAATATGTCCCGGAATTCGCCTGTTTTTTCGCTCCCACGATCAATGCTTACAAACGATATCAACCGGGCAGCTGGGCCCCGACAAAGATGGCATGGGCCTTTGATAATCGGACAGCCGGTTTTCGCGTCGTTGGAAAAGGCAATGGCTTTCGCATTGAAAACCGGATGCCGGGAGCGGATGCAAATCCTTACCTCGCCTTTGCAGCGACGATTGCGGCAGGGCTGGCAGGTATTGAAGAGAAACTGGATTGCGGGCAGGTGTATCATGGGAATGCGTATGTGGACTCAGGATTGAAAGCGTTGCCTGCAAATCTTGCAGAAGCAGCAGATTTGCTGGCGCGAAGTGAATTGGCGAAACGGGTGTTTTCGCCTGAAGTCGTGGAATTTTATGTGCATACCGCGCGGCTGGAAATTCAGGCATTTGCGGACGCGGTGACGGATTGGGAAAAAATGCGCTATTTCGAGCGGATTTGAGTTTGAGCGAAATCGAATCGACAACTTCAAAAAAGATTTCGCAACCAGAACAACCTCTGGTTAACTGAGTGACATGGACCATCGATCAGGATTGCAAAAAGTCTGCCTTCAGGCCGTTTTGCTGTTGTTCACCATTCTGGTTTCAAAGGGCGAAGTGCGGATCAATCCTGTCCTGGCCGTTCCAAGTGATGTTCCCTACGGAGAGCGGTTATTGGGTGAGTTGAACTGTATCAGTTGCCACAAGGCTGATCCCTTGATTGAGTCCCGGCTTCAATCAAGAAAAGGTCCACGGTTCGGAAACGAAGGCTGGGCGGTGACAGCGCAATTTCTTAGTAACTTTATCTCTGCGCCGCTCACGCACAAGCCGGGCACGGTGATGCCCGACCTGTTGCATGGAATGAGCGCCGATGATCGAAAGGACACAGCCGAGGCGTTGACCTATTTTCTCGCATCCCTGCAAAAGCCACTCTCCGCAGGAGTCTCGGCAGACCCATTTGCAATTCAGGAAGGGGGCAAATTGTTCCACTCGATTGGTTGCGTGGCTTGTCACGGGCCGGAGGAACTTCCAGCAAACCTGGAAGGCACATCCAATAGTGACCTGGTCGGGAAGGTTGCAGCCGCATCAATCCCGCTCAGTAAAATGAGCAGCAAAACAAGCGTGGGAGACCTGGCGCAATTTCTGAAGAACCCGTTACATTCGCGACCTTCGGGAAGAATGCCCTCCCTGAACCTGAGCGATTCGGAAGCTACCGCCATTGCGATGTATCTTTGCCGGGAGCAGGCCGCCGGAATAGATGATCCGCAGAATCGCGAGGCACGCGTGGAGGGTCTTGCTTATCAATATTTCGAAACCGAATTTCAAGATGATCCGGATTTCGAAAAACTTTCTCCTGTCGCCCGTGGCAAAACGGACCATTTCAACCTGAAAGCTCGGAAGCGTCAGGGAAATTTCGGCTTTGCCTTCACAGGATTTATCAATGTTCCAAAAACCGGAAATTACACTTTTTATGTTTCCTCAGACGACGGGTCCCGTTTGATGATTGGAGGCAAATTGATCGTGGATCATTGGGGAATGCATGCCGGTTCAGAAAAGAGTGGCAGCGTGGAACTTGCCGCCGGGGAACATCCTGTACGGCTGCTTTACTATAATGGTGGCGGCGAATTTTCACTTCAGGTGTCCTGGTCCGGCCCGGAATTATCAAAACAGATCATTCCAGCTTCGGCGCTGACTCATACCGGAAAACCGATGGTTCCCCTGAATCCGTTGGTTTTGTCTGAGAATCCGGAAAAATTGAGGAAAGGACGGGAATTGTTCAGTTCACTGGGATGTGCTTCCTGCCATGACGTCTCTGACCAGACAATCCAGCGTTTCAGCGCGCGAGACTTTGCTTCTCTGGACGCTTCTTCCAAAGACAGTTGCCTGAGCGAGACTCCCCGAAAAGGGTTACCCAGGTATGACCTTTCCCCAGAGCAACGTGCGGCGCTCAAAGGAAGCATTGAGGCCCGGGAGCAGCTTGCAAGGCCGGTGCTGCAGAAGGACCGGATTCCCAGGACGATGGCTGCGCTTAATTGTTATGCCTGTCATACGCGCGATGGAAAAGGGGGAGCGAACGAGGAACGGCTCAATTATTTTCATGTGCTGGGAGAAACGGACATGGGGGATGAAGGACGTATCCCTCCGCACCTGACTCAGGTGGGAGCGAAACTGAAACCGCAGGCGATTGCTGAAATCCTGAACGGCACCGGTTCGGTCAGGCCATACATGGCCACGCGAATGCCGAATTTTGGTGTGGAACATACCGGGGCATTGCCGGAGCTTTTTGACAAGGTGGACAGCTTGGGAACGGTGCTTCCTGAACCGGAGTATTCGATCCGTGAATCGAAGCTCGGACGGCGCCTTGCAGGGAGTGGCGGTTTGACCTGTATTTCCTGCCACACCTTTGGAGATCGTAAATCATTGGGCATTCCCGCCGTAGATTTGACGAAAATGGCAGGACGATTGAAAAAGGAATGGTTCCATCGATATTTGATTGACCCCGCAGCGTTACGACCGGGAACCCGGATGCCATCATTCTGGCCGGAGGGTGTAGCGGTGAATCGCGATATTCTGGATGGAAACACAGACCAGCAGATCAATGCACTTTGGGTCTATCTTTCGAAAGGAAGGGAAGCGGAACCGCCTGATGGGCTTGTCACGGGCAGGAAGGAATTGATCGTGGAGAAGGAGCCGGTCATCTACCGGAATTTTATTGCTGGAGGTGGACCACGCGCAATCGGGGTGGGTTATCCGGAAAAAGCCAATATCACTTTCGATGCGAATGAAATGCGCCTGGCAATGATCTGGCATGGTGCATTCATCGATGCTTCACGGCACAGCACGGGAAGAGGTGAAGGGTTCGAACCTCCTTTGGGCAACAATGTTTACCAGTTGCCAAAAGGGCCTTCCTTTGCACTGCTGCCGAACCCGGAGACTGCCTGGCCTACAGAAACTGGAATCAAGGCAGGTTATCGAATGGGAGGGTACCGCCTGGATGAACAAAGACGGCCTATGTTCTTCTACAAATTCCGGGACATTCTCATCGAGGATCTGATCGTTCCAACCGTGGGAGAAATCGATCCGTTCCTGGTGCGCTCCTTGAAATTAAAAGGTCCGGCGACGGAGGAACTTTATTTCCGGGCCGCAAACGGTTCAGTCATCGAACAGGTGGCTCCCGGAAAATTCCTGGTGAACAACAAACTGACTGTCACAATCCGTGGAACGGGTGAGCCATTGGTGCGGAAACAGAATAATGAACAGGAACTGCTCCTCAAAATCCCATTCACCACTGGCGAAGCAGCCTTCAACATCGAATTCCTCTGGTAATATGAATGGTTCTGTTTTCAAACTCGGCAACAGTTTCCTGCTCGCGTGTTTTTGCGCAGCCACAGTTTGGTTGCAGGCAGCGGCTCCAGCGCAACGGGCTTTGGAGGAGAGTTATTATGAATTGATCACTTTTCCAATTCCTGAAGAGATCGTCCTTGAAGCCAGCGCGATCCAGGTAATGCCGGACAACAAAGTGGCTGTTTCAACGCGACTGGGAAATATTTACATGATCGAAGGAGCGTTCTCAAAGCCGCCCCTGTCGTTAAAATATCATCTTTTTGCCAGCGGGTTGCATGAACCACTCGGCCTGACCATCAAGGATGGATGGCTCTATGCAACGCAGCGGGGGGAGGTTACCCGAATGAAGGATGAAGATGGCGATGGACGAGCGGACCTCTTCGAGACCGTCAGCGATGGATGGGGAATCAACGGCGATTATCATGAATATGCGTTCGGCTCGAAATTTGATCGGGAAAACAATATCTGGGTGGTGCTTTGCCTGACCGGTTCATTTACAAGCGAAAACGAATACCGAGGCTGGGGATTGCGGGTCACCCCAAAAGGAGAAGTCATCCCCACAGTCAGTGGGGTTCGTTCCCCCGGAGGGATCGGCACGAACCATCTTGGCGAAATGTTTTACACGGACAACCAGGGTCCGTGGAACGGGACTTCAGGACTAAAACATCTTCGCCCCGGCGGCTTCGTGGGAAATCCAATGGGAAACAAATGGTATTCACAAGCGAGCATCATGGGGCGTCGCCCGGAAGACCCGAAGAGTGGCAGCCGAATGCACGTCGAGGCAAAGCGGATTCCTGAACTGGTGCCTACGGCGATCCTGTTTCCATACAACAAAATGGGTCAATCAGCGAGCGGCATTGCCAATGATTGGACGGAAGGGAAATTTGGGCCGTTTAAGAACCAGCTTTTTGTCGGGGACCAAACCCACAGCACGGTCATGCGGGTCTTCCTGGAGCAGGTGAATGGGATTTATCAGGGAGCATTGTTTCCGTTCAGGGAAGGTTTTGCTTCAGGGACTCTTTCGTTGGAATTTGCAGCGGATGGTTCCCTCTTTGTCGGCGGCACTGACCGTGGCTGGGGAGCGCGTGGCGGCAAGCCGTTTGCGCTGGAGCGGTTGATTTGGACTGGGAAGGTGCCGTTTGAGATCCATGAAATGCGGTCGAAACCAGATGGTTTTGAGCTGACATTCACCCATCCGGTGGATCCGGGCACGGTTTCGGACAAAAATTCATACAAACTTGAAACCTATACATACATTTATCAGGCGAGCTACGGCAGTCCTGAAGTGGACCGTACCTCCCCCACACTAGACCGGTTGGAAGTGAGCCCGGATGGGTTGAGCGCACGGTTATATATCACCGGCTTGCAGGTGGGACATGTCCATGAATTACATTTGCCCGGAGTGCGGTCGCGCCAGGGAGAACCGCTCCTGCATCCTTCGGCATATTACACCTTGAATGCCATCCCGGTGAGGTGATATGGCAGTGAGAAGCAAAAACGGGATTCCGGGCATTGACAAGAAAGCGCAAGCGCGTAGTCTTTCCGACTCTTAATTAATTTATGCCGAATACGAAGTCAGCCGAACGCCGCATGCGCAGCAGCGCCCGCAAAGCAACGCGGAACCGCTCGACCACAAGCAAACTCAAGACGGTTGAGAAAAAATACCTGAGCCTCGTGAAGGAAGGCAAAAAGGATGAAGCGGAAAAGGCATTGCGAGAAGTCAGTTCCGCCCTGGACAAGGCTGCAAAAAGCGGAGTGATCCACAAATCCACCGCAAGCCGCAAAAAATCCCGGTTAAGCGTCCGGATGGCTGCTGGTGCTTCTGCCTCCAAGTAAGTTTTCTTTTCTGGAGTAAACCCATCGTGATTGGCACGATGGGTTTATGCTTGTTGTGCATGTTCAGGTCCGGGTCAAGCCGGACCATCTGGAGGCGTTCAAGGCAGCGACATTGGAAAATGCGAGCGCCAGCCTTCTCGAGCCAGGAATTGCCCGGTTCGACCTGCTCCAATCTATTGAAGATCCCACCCGCTTCCTCCTGGTGGAAGCTTACCGCACCGCTGAGGCACCGGCGCAGCACAAGGAAACTGCCCATTACCTCAAATGGCGGGATGCTGTTGCCCCGATGATGGCCGAGCCACGCAGCAGCAGTAAGTTTGATTCCATTTTTCCCGCTCCTGACCAATGGTGATTCCATTCGAGTTTGCCACAGCCGCACGGATCCTTTTTGGATGCGGCAAACTCCGGACGCTGCCGGACTTATGCGCAACATTCGGCAGTTCATTGCTGCTGGTAACTGGCAAAAACAAGGAGCGTCACCAGGAAACCATCACCGCACTTAAAACCAACGGTTATGCCGTCTCCCATTTTGTTGTGGAGAGAGAACCCACAGTTGAACTGGTGCTGAACGGCGCCCGTGTGGCGGGCGAGACAAAGGTGCATTTGGTTGTGGCGCTCGGGGGCGGCAGCGTGATTGACGCTGGCAAAGCCATCGCCGCACTGGCGACCAATAACTTTGATTTTTACCGTCACGCGGAATTAGTCGGGAAAGGGGAACCATTGAAAACAGCCCCGCTTCCATTAATCGCGATTCCCACAACAGCGGGAACCGGTGCGGAAGTGACGCGGAACGCAGTCATCGGAGTTCCAGATCAACGACTCAAAGTGAGCCTGCGAAGTCCCTTGATGCTGCCAAGGATCGCCCTGATCGATCCTGAATTAACGTTCAGCCTCCCCCCGGAAATCACCGCCTCCACCGGTATGGATGCATTGACCCAATTGATTGAACCGTTTGTCAGCGAACGGGCAAATCCTGTGACGGATGCGTTATGCAGGAATGGAATCCAAAAAGCCGCAGCAGCGTTGCCACGAGCTTGCTGCGAGGAGGATCGTGGGGCGCGGGAGGAGATGAGTCTGGCCAGTCTGTTCGGAGGCATGGCACTGGCCAATGCGGGCCTTGGCGCGGTGCACGGTTTTGCGGCGCCCATTGGGGGAATGTACCCCGGCATGGCACATGGAACAATTTGCGCAGCCCTGCTTCCCGCAGTCATGGAAATCAACATTCGTGAGCTTCAGCGGCAGCAACGCTCCGATCTGCTGGAACGATTTGCTGAAGTGACACAACTGCTGACAAGTATGAAGGAAAAATCACCGGAAGCAGGAGTGGCCTGGTTGAGGAACCTGACCAAATGTTTAAAAATTCCAACCCTGAAAGCATTGGGTGTCCGGGAACAGGATTTTGAAACAATCTGTTCCCGGGCGATGCAGGCGAGCAGCATGAAAGCCAATCCTGTGAGGCTCGGGCCAGAGCAATTAAAAGAGATCCTTGAACGGGCATATTGAATGCAGCCTTTAACATCATACACGGGAACGTTGAACGAAGCGCAGGCCAAAACGCTGGAGGTCTATTTGCGCGATCATGACTGGGAATTCAAGGAAGTGCCTTACTCCCGGTTTGCGGGAAGCAAAGGAAAAGTAAACCTGGTTTTTTACACGAGTGGAAAGTTGGTCGTGCAGGGGAAGGACACAAAGGAGTTCGTTGAGTTCGTGCTTGAACCATTGATTCTGCAGGAAGCGCGGCTTGGTTACGATGAGGTCCTGAACCCGGAAATGTTTCTCCCCCGGCTGGGAGTGGATGAAAGCGGAAAAGGAGATTTTTTTGGGCCGCTTTGCATTGCAGGGGTTTATGTCAACGAAAGCATTGCCAAAAGCCTGAAGGAAGCGGGTGTGCGGGATTCCAAAAGCATCAATAGTGACAAAAAAATCGCTGAACTGGCCGAGATGATCAGGAGCACGCCAGGATGCGTCAGCAGCGTGGTGCCCATAGGAAATGAGGCTTATAACCGGCTTTATGTCAAAATGCGGAGCGTTAATCGGCTTCTCGCCTGGGGGCATGCCCGGGTTATCGAAAACCTGCTCCGGGAAAAATCGCGCATGGACCCGCTACCCGTGCGTGCGATCAGCGACCAGTTCGCTTATTCCAAAGAGGTCGTTGAAAAGGCGTTAATGGGTTTGGGTCGCGAACTGGAACTGGTTCAGCGGCACAAGGCGGAATCGGACATTGCCGTGGCCGCAGCATCGATCCTTGCGCGAAACGAGTTCGTGAGCCGGTTGGAACAATTGGGGAAGCAGTTTGGGATGAAGTTTCCCAAGGGCGCTTCCAGAGAGGTGGACCGGGTAGGGAAGGAATTTGTGGAAAAGCATGGCGGGGCCGCATTGTCTAAAGTGGCAAAAATGCATTTCCGCACCTCCTTCCGGGTCCAGGGATTGCCGGAACCCCCGAAAGTTGAGTTTCGCAAACCATCCAAAAAAGAGCCCGATTCTCAGGAATGAGTTGGCAGAGCGTATGCTATATCAAAGTTGTCGTGGTTAGTAATACGTAAATCATGGTGGTTTGGGTATAGGCCGCTTGCCCGGTGTCTACAGGTGGGCGGCCTTCCTTCTTTCGAAGCCTTCAAAACTCCCTTGCGATAATTGTTCCTAATCTTTGTAACCATTCATTGTTGGCAAAGGTCAATGAACTGGACAGGACTCATGGACTTTTGATGTTGAATCCTGGGCATCGCCAGGTCCATCGAGCTCGTGCGTATGAAAAAAACCTTTTTTTTATTATTACTGATCGCTGCAGTTGTTGCCGGAGCTTACTACTGGAAGGAACGTCAGGGAAGCGGGGCCGCTGCGCCGCTGGATGTCAAAACAGCCAAAGTCACGCGAGGCGATATTGTCCAGTCGGTGACCGCCAATGGCCAGCTCACACCGGTAAAAAATGTGCAGGTGGGGAGCCAGGTTTCCGGCATCATTCGGGAAATCCATGTGGACTTTAACTCGAAGGTGACAAACGGCCAGTTGATCGCCCAGATTGATCCTTCCACCTACGAGCAAAACATTACCCAAACAGAAGCGGAATTGGAAAATGCCAAAGCGGGTCTGACCTACGCCGAACTGAATTATAAACGGGCCAAGGAATTGCGGGAAGGAGAGCTGGTATCCCCTGCCGATTATGAAAAAGCCGCTGCTGACCTCCAGCAGGCACAGGCAATCGTGCGGACGAGAGAAGCCTCGCTTAAACGCGCGCGTGTGGATTTGGAAAAAACGACAATTTACGCCCCCATTGATGGTGTGGTGATTTCGCGCAATGTGGATGCAGGGCAAACCGTGGCAGCTAGCCTGAATGCGCCAACGCTCTTTTTGATTGCGAATGATCTGCGACAGATGCGGATCGAGGCAATGGTTTCCGAAGCGGATGTCGGCGGCATCATGGAAGGGCAGCGGGTGAATTTCAATGTGGATGCCTATCCCAGCCGGCAGTTTAATGGCAGAGTGACCCAGGTTCGTTTTGCTCCGATCACAAACCAAAATGTCGTGAGTTACACCTGCGTGGTGGATGTGGACAATGCGGATCTGAAGTTGCGACCGGGAATGACCGCCAACCCGGCTTCAATCGTCACGGCCGAAAAACGAAATGTGCTCAGGATTCCCAACTCTGCGTTGCGGGTGCGTCCTCCTGAAACCGCCCTGCTGAAACTCACCAACTCTCCCGCTGCAACCACAAATGCTGTTCCATCTCCTGAAAACCGGGTGGAGCCCGGTCCAATGGCAGAGGGTGGCGAACGGCCCAACCGTGAGGAAATGCGGAAACGTTTTGAAAGCATGAGCCCGGAGGAACGGGAGCAGTTCCGCGCCCGGATGCGGGAACGGTTTGGCGATGGGCCGCCCGGAGAAGGTCGCGGCCCTCGTGGTGGCGGCGGTGGTGGAAATCGCGGTGGGATGAATGATGCGCCGGTTTCCCGCACGGTTTACATATTGAGTGACCAGCTTGGCAAGGATGGCAAACCACTGCTCAAGCCGCATTCGATCAAAACAGGCGCCACTGATGGCAGTTATACAGAAGTGCTGGAAGGTTTGAAGGAGGATGATGTAATTGTGGTAAGCGCCACAACTCCCGGCAAAGCGACCACCGCCGCCCCGACTGGAAGCACCCCCTTTGGTAATCCGGGCTTTGGTGGTGGAATGCGTGGTCCCCGGTAATCATCAGCGCATGGAACCGCTTATCAAACTGGAAAAGTTCGGTCGCACCTACAAGACCGGTGAAGTCGAGGTGCATGCGGTCAAGGAAGTTTCCCTGGAAATTTCCACCGGTGAATTCGTGGCGATCATGGGAGCGAGCGGCTCGGGAAAATCCACCATCATGAACACGCTCGGCTGCCTGGACAGGCCCACCCGCGGAAAATATCTTCTTGATGGAATTGATGTAGGCTCCCTTTCACGCGATCAGCTGGCACGGTTAAGAAACCAAAAGATCGGTTTCGTTTTTCAAGGGTTCAACCTCTTATCCCGGACCAGCGCCCTGGAAAATATTGAGCTCCCATTGCTCTATGCGCGCAACGGGCAGAGTGGCGCAAAACAACGGGAACGCGCTTTGAAAGCGCTTGAAGTGGTCGGATTAAAGGCGCGGGCAGATCATCATCCAAACCAGTTGAGTGGAGGCCAGCAACAGCGCGTGGCAATCGCCAGGGCGTTGGTCAATGAGCCAAAACTGCTCCTCGCTGACGAGCCCACCGGGAACCTTGACACGCAAACCAGCATCGAAATCATGGGAGTTTTCCAGGAACTGAATCGGCAGGGTGTGACCGTGGTCATGATCACCCATGAATTGGACATCGCAAGCTACAGCAAACGGATCGTGGTGATGCGGGACGGACGGGTAGTCAAGGATGATGCGGTGCAGGACCGATTGGATTCCGCCGAAGAACTTGAAAAGCTCCAGCGTGACCAGGCCGCGATTCAATTGACCCCTTCCTGAAATGATTTTCGCGACACTTAAAATTGCCCTCGGTGCCCTGAAGCGAAATACACTTCGCACATTGCTGACCATGCTGGGAATCATTATCGGCGTGGCTGCCGTGATTGCGATGGTGAGCATTGGCAACGGGGCCAAGGCCCAGGTGGAGGCGCAGATTGCGGCACTCGGGCAGAACGTGATCCTTGTTCTGTCAGGAAATGTCAGCCGTGGTGGATTCAGCATGGGATTTGGCAGCGCGGGAACGTTGACAGCTGGAGATTATGATGCGCTTCGCAAGGAAGTGCCGGGCCTCGCCGGAATCAGCCCGGAGGTCCGCTCCTCATCCCAGATCGCCGCAGGCAACCAGAATATCAACAGCCAGGTATTGGGCGTCGGTGAAGATTTTGCGACCATTCGCGGCTGGAACATTGCCAGTGGTAATAATTTTACTGATCAGGATGTTCGCAATGCCAGCAAAGTGGCGTTGATTGGGAAAACCACCGCTCAAACCTTGTTTGGTGATGGCGACCCGGTGGGACAGATCATCCGCATCCGCAATGCTCCCTTTACTGTGGTGGGCTGGCTGGCTCCTAAAGGAATGTCAATGATGGGCCAGGACCAGGATGACGTGGTGCTGGTGCCTTACACAAGTGCGATGAAGCGTTTGTCCGGGGCGACGACGTTTCGCTCCTTCGTGTTGCAGGCGGACTCGGCGGATTCAGTTCCCGCCGTGCAGGAGGAGGTCACCAACCTGTTACGACAGCGGCACAAGATTGATGACACCAAGGAAAATGATTTCATCGTGCGAACGCAGCAGGAGATTTCCGAGACGGCGACAGCCACATCAAGGATCATGACCGTGCTCCTCGGGTCCATTGCGGGTGTGTCCCTGTTTGTGGGCGGGATTGGAATCATGAACATCATGCTGGTGAGCGTGACTGAACGAACCAGGGAAATTGGCGTTCGCATGTCCGTGGGCGCTCGAGGGAAGGATATCCTCCTGCAATTCCTGGTGGAAGCGACCACGCTCAGCGTAATCGGGGGAATTATTGGGATCGGAATTGGCCTGGTGGCTTCAAAAGTGGTTTCGGCAAAATTAGGCTGGGTCACCCTGGTTTCAACCGAATCGATCGCGCTTTCATTTGGATTCAGCGCGTTGATTGGAATCTTCTTTGGTTTTTACCCGGCCCGCAAAGCGGCAGCACTGGACCCTATTGACGCGTTGCGTTACGAATAACAGCAAGGCTCTGCCTTGTCATTTCAGGCCTTCCTGTTGTAAAGTGCAGAAGTGCCATTGCACACATCCATTTTGCCGGGACAACCTTTGACCAAATCCCATGAAGCCTTGCATGAGGAAGGTTTGATCTGGTCTCCGGTTGGCGAAGGATGGCACCGGGTGCATGGCAGTTTTCAGAAACTCGGCTTCAGTTTCGAGTGGCATGATTTTAGAACGGCTGCGCCATTCGATTGGGCACGTAGTTTTCATCCCGGCAGCGTGGAAGTCTGCCTGAACCTTTCCGGCTCGGGAACTGTCCGGGCGGGGGAGGAGTCCCGGGTGTTCAACGGGTTCACTGGGGGCTTTTATTGCCAGGGAAAAGAAAAACTCATCGCAACCCGCGAGGCAAACCAGGCCCATCAATTCTTCACCGTGGAATTCACGCCGGAATTTTTGAAAAAGCATCTGGCCGGCCAGGAATCGGTCCTGCATCCATTGATCCGGAAAATCGTGCTCAAGGGGCAGGCCATATCCGGTGTTGGAGATGTGGCTCCATTGAGTGGGGGACAACAGCAATTGATTGCCAGCTTAAAGACCCCGCCCGTTTCTGCGGCAGCCCAGGACTTCTGGTATCGAACCAAGGCAATGGAAATCCTTTCCCACTTCTTTTTTCGGGCCCCGGAGGGGGAGGATTTTTTCTGCACGCGCCAAAAAAAAATAGCCCGTGATCGAGTGGAAAAGGCCATGGCGTTGTTGAAGGAGAATTTATCCGAGCCACCTTCACTCGAGGAAATTGGAAAACAGGTCGGATGCAGCCCATTTTATTTAAGCCGCACATTCTCCAAGGAAATGGGGATGAGCATTCCGCAATATCTCAGGCAATTACGCCTTGAGCGCGGGGCGGAATTGCTGCGTTCAGGAAAATTCAACGTGACTGAGGCCGCGATGGAGGTTGGTTACTCCAGCGTAAGCCATTTCAGCCAGGCGTTCCATGAAATGTACGGCTGTTGTCCCGGTTTGTATCCACTGAAACCGGGCATGGCCAAGCCGCTGTAGGTTAATTAAAACCCGGCGCTGGCAAAGAGACCTTTGGGTGCTTTAACAGTGCTGACCAGCCGTTTCTGGCGATCAGCTTCAAAAGTAAATTCTGAGACGGACCGCCAGCTCGATTTAAATGATTTGGCGACCTTGTTGGCAATCGCTCCCAGATCAGGTTCACAGGGAACCATCCTGATCTCCTGGGCGCGAAGATTATAATCAAGGTAGCTTTTGGTTTCCTCGATGTAGCAGACCACATGAATTTCTTTTTTCATCCGCACAGAGATCAGGCGTGGTGTGTAGCCTTTTTCTCGAAGAATGACTGCTGCAAGGGTGGAGTAATCATCGCAATCCCCTGCCCGGGTGGAGAGAAAAAGTTCAGGTGTTTGAACTTCGGCGCGAAAAACAAAAGCGAACGACGCAAACTGCGAAGCGAATCGTTCCGGCGTCAGTTGCTGGTCATTCCGCAACTCTTCGAGAGTAATTCCTTTGGTAGTCGCCATACAGGGCAGACAAAGGAGCAGGAGCAGAAAGTTTATTAAAGATATATGGTTCATCTTCGACTCCGCTGCTTAGCAGAGGGAATGCCATGAGGCGAGGGTAATAGAAACCATGACCCCAAGTCTCCGATTTGTCCCAGAACAGGACGAAATTTCAAGAAGAAAGACAGCTCCCGTTACCTCGTTAAACGAAACATCAGGGAGAACATGGAAGGAGTTGCCTTGACCGTGCCAAAGAGGAAAAAACGTCCTGTTTTTGTCCAGAGCAGTTGTTGAATCCAGTAAGCTCGGCGGATCCGGTAAAGAAAAGCCGCAACCAATTTTGATTGGATCAGTGTCACCGTTTCATTCCAGTCCAGGCGGTGCCGGGAATAAGCGGCAAGAACGGGTGCGGCGATCATGGCGGATTCAAATGCAATTGACATTCCGTTCCCGGTGAATGGCGGAATCATTCCCATTGCATCCCCAAGACAAAGCGGCTGATTTCTGATTTCTGAAAGTGGTGTCATGGGAAGAGCAGCTGTGGCGGTGAAACTGCCATCTCGAAACTCTGCGCCAGCGAGGAATTGGCGCAAGGCTGGAGAACCATCATCACAAAGCCACTCCTGCCAGCGGGTGGCAAGGTCGGGCACCGGTTGCCCGGTGCGGAAGAGCCCGCAAATGTTAACCCAGTGACCTTCCACAGGGTTAATTCCAACATACCCATGCATGGTGTGAAACACCCTTAATTCTGCCAGGGGATGCTGAAGCACAGCGTGTACTTTTAGTCCAAAATAGCGCCAGCCATGAACAGATGAGGCACTACGCCGCCCCGTTGCGCGAACAACTCCAGGGCCTGAAGCGTTGATTCGACTATTTTCATGCAGCACCCCACCACGATCTCGAAACAAGCAGGCCAGTTTCAGGTCCAGCACATGACGGGAAAGAGTGCAGGCTGGTTGCGGCAGAGAGAGGCTAATTTCCAGCCCATCCAGATGCCATCGAACGGAGTTGATTGCTTTGCCTTCCCAAGGCGGAGAGTCGTCCTTAAACAGAGCCGAACTTAAAAAATCAAGGCCAGCGCCACTGATAAATTCTCCGCAAACACGATGCCGGGGGTAACTCCCCGCCTCATGCAATTCAACCGGAAGATCTTTTTCACGCAGGAGCAAGGCAGTCGCCAGCCCGGCCAGACCACCGCCAACAATCGTTAAAGGACGAAAATTCAAGTTATGTGCGAAACGCTTGAAATGAGTGAGTGAAAAAACCTGCTTGCCGCTCACGTAACTTCCAGCCTGCACAGTCAGGCCACAGAGCCGATAGTTCAGAGCCGGAAAAACCGGCGTGAACACTGGCCACCGCATCATGCTGGGTAACAGAATTGCAACCAATCAAGCCAAGCAGTTTGGCCGTAATCAACCCGGCGCGGTTGCGACGCGGTTCACAAGCAAGAAAGCGATCTGTCAGCGTGGCCACCCGTTCAAACAGGAGCAGGAGTCGCTCCTCGGAAAAATGGTGAAGAAACAGATTGCTGAAAATCGCATCGAGGGAATTTTTGCCCTGCTGTTCCAGCCAGAAAAAAAGGTCGGTTGCATGAACTTCCAATTTCCACGAGAGCTTCTCGAAACGGCTTCTGGTTTGCTGGGACACAATATTTTGCTGGTCCACCAGCAGCAGAGTGCCACTTTTGACTCCGCTCCGTTCAATGACACGAAGGGCAAAAGTTCCATCCCCGCCCCCGAGGTCAGCGATAACAGGATTCCCCGGAAGATTTATTTGGTTCAGCTGGAGAAATGAAGCATTCCCCATCAGCCAGTTGATTTTAACCAGATCAGCCCGGGAACCGATTGCTTCCAACGCGTCAGGAGGAAGATGATCCAGAAGCTCCCGAGTCAATGCCCGTTTCATTCCGGCAACTCCAGAAAAGCGGCATGGGTCGTGATGCCAGCCCCATAGGCAGCCATGAACCAAAGTCCCCCTTTGGCATTGCCGGACAGTGCGCGGTCCAGGGCAAAAAGAACGCTCGGACTGCTCATATTTCCGAATTGTTCGAGAATCTGACGGCTCCAGCGAAAGGCGCTCTCCTCAAGCGCAAGAGCGGCTTGCAATGCGGCAAGGATGTCACGCCCGCCCCCATGCATGATCCATTCGGAAATTTGATCTCGCTTGAATGCAGTCTTTGTTTCCAACTCTTCCAAAACTGCATTGACCCCGGAAACCACCAGCAGGGGAACGCTTTTATTCAAGACATTCCGTAACATACCATTCCGGGTTTCAAATCGCAGGAGATTTCGATCAGCCGGGTTCAAATGAGTGGCAAATGATTTCCATCGGACGATTCTCCTGTTTGGCAATGATTCATGGGTCAACACCGCAGCCGCTGCGCCATCCCCAAAAAGACAGGAACTGATCAGCACGCCCGGATCATCATCAAGGTAAAAAGCCGCGCTGCATACTTCGACACACACGGATAGAACCGCCCTGGCCTGACCTGAATCGAGCAGTGCAGAAGCGGTTTGCAGGTTTGGCATCGCTGCGCCACATCCCTGTCCCACCTGATCAAGCAACAAGATGCTTGAAGGAAGTTCAAGGGACTCGGCCACGTAACTGGTCAGGCCCGGGCAGAGATAGCCAGTGCAGGTGCTGACGATCAGAGCGCCAATGGAGGTGCGCTCAATCCCGGAATTGCGCAAAGCAGCTTCAGCAGCCTGCCGGGCCAGACGGGGGGCATGCTGTTCGAACCGGGCATGCAGCGTGTCAGGATCGAGATGAAACGCTTCAGAAAGATTTTCAAAAACCAGGGCTCGTTGATGAATCCCATTTTCAGTCAGGAGGACTTTTTTAAGGATGGCTTTTGAACGGGACCTGAGATGGGAAAAGTGCCGGGAACTTTCCAGCGCCCTCCAGCAATCCGCCTGCGAGTAACGCTGCGGCGGGTTCGCCACACCAATCCCGGAAATGTACATGCCGCAGGATAACTGATTGTTCATTGGCAGGCTACCAAGACTCGCCACTATTTGGAAACTGAGGGTATATCAGGGATTCACCTAAGACTGATTGACTTTTAAACAACCGGTTCTATTGTAGGAACAGGAAGATTTAGTTCGGGTGGCGGTACGTTTCTTCAGCGGGGTTCCCCACCCCCACCTCCTTGGCGTCTGCTGCCCGAACCCTTTTCCATCGCGAAATTTTCTCTGTTTCAGAAAACCCGGTTGACACACAGGAGGAGATTGCATAGTTTCGCCTGCCCCATTGCGGGGGTGTAGCTCAATTGGTTAGAGCGCTGCCCTGTCACGGCAGAGGTTACGGGTTCGAGCCCCGCCACTCCCGCCATTTTACCTTGGATGCATGGCCCGATCGCCCTGAAACGAGGTCTTAAACAAAGGGACATGCAGGACCGAGGATTCTCCAAACAAAAACTTCATGAGCTTCTCCTTCGTTTTAAACGACCATTTAAAACTAAAGAGATCACGGGAGAGTTGTGCATTGTGGGCAACTGCAACGCGCCCACTACACCCGTGCTGCCATGGAGGGGCGGCCATGATCCTCGCTTTTGGTAATCGCCACAGCCAAAGATATGGATGCCTTGTTGCTCGTTCCTTCCAACCTCAGGATGATGAGGATTCGTTGAAGATGGTGTGACGATCCACCTCCATGAGTGACACCGCTTCAACGGTTTACCTAAAATTCCGCTAAAGTAATCCCCCAATATTCCGAGAGAATAGGAATCCTGGAGATTGTTCGCCGCTGCCCAGGATCAAAACTATGACCAAACAATGCATGGCTCGCCAGGGGAGGAAGGAAATAGCGTGCTGATATTTGCCAACCATCTACAAAAATTTCTTCATCCATGGGGGGGCTCAATTTTTTCTGGCAGAACTTTACTCCCGGTTTTACTTGCAGGAGCGACCACTGTCCGGCTCACCGCAGATGATTCCAGGCTCATGGAGCTGGATCTGGAAAAGCTTGCTGAAGTGGAAGTCACTTCCGTTTCGAAAAAGGCACAAAAATTATCCGATGCTGCCGCTGCCATTTCCGTTCTTTCGAATGAGGATATCCGCCGTTCCGGGGCAACAAGCATTCCAGAAGCTTTGCGACTTGTTCCCGGGTTGAATGTGGCGCAGGTGGATGGACAGACCTGGGCGATCAGTTCACGCGGTTTCAACAGCCAGTTCGCCAATAAACTGCTTGTCATGATTGATGGGCGTTCGGTTTACACACCGCTCTTTTCCGGCGTTTACTGGGATGTGCAGAATGTGGTGCTGGAAGATGTGGACCGGATCGAAGTGATTCGTGGGCCGGGTGCAACGGTATGGGGTGCCAATGCAGTCAACGGCGTGATCAACATTGTCACAAAAAGCGCAAAAGAAACGCAGGGAGGGTTGGTTTCAATTGCCAGCGGGACAGAAAAAACATTGCTGGGAGCCTTGCGGTATGGCGGTCAGATCAATGACCAGACTTTCATCCGTGTTTACAGCAAGTATGATCTGAACGATGACACCGCGTTGCCAGGCGGTTCGGATGCAAATGACCGTTACAAGTTTTACCAGGGAGGATTTCGCCTCGATTGGTATCCTTCAGATCATGCCACATTAACTTTTCAGGGGGATGTCTATACGGGAGAGATGAACCAGACCACTGTGATCCCCACTCCCTCAGTTCCCGGGAATGCTGTTGTTTCAACCCAACGCGGCGAGGTCGATGGCGGGAATCTCTTGGCTCGCTGGAGCCGGGTACTTTCTGAGGGTTCAGAATTGAGCTTGCAGTTGTTTTATGATCGGACAGAGCGCATGAATGCCCGGATCGGGGAGAAACGGGATGTTTTCGATATCGAGTTCCAGCACCACTTTGCGCTGGGTGAGCGGAACAATCTCATTTATGGGGCAGGTTACAGGCGAAGCATGGATGAAACCACTGGAACAGGATCGGCTTCATTCATGCCAGCAGATTTCAATGCGGATGTGCTGAGTGCGTTTGTCCAGGATGAGTTCGCGATTCTTGAGGAGGAGTTGACCCTGACGCTGGGCACCAAAGTGGAGCATAACGATTTCACCGGGGTGGAAGTGCAGCCAAGCGCCCGCCTTTCCTTCAAGCCAACCGCTCATCAGACTTTCTGGAGTTCTGTTTCGAGGGCGGTGAGGACCCCAAGTCGCGCCGAAGATGCCATTGGGTTGGACTATGCTGCCATGGGGCCAACCACAGTCCGCATTTTTGGAGGCCAGGATTTTAAATCTGAGGAAGTGATCGCCTATGAGCTTGGCTATCGAAACCAACTGTTCAAATGGATGAGTTGGGACCTAGCCTTGTTCTACAATCAATACGATAACCTATCGACAGTCACCCCTCTAATTCCCGCTCTTGCTCCAGTTCTCCCGATTTATTTCGTCAATGCGCTCGAAGGAGAAACGTACGGCGGGGAATTTTCACTAACTATTCAATCAACCGATTTTTGGAGGATCATCGGAAGCTATGCACTTCTGAAGACAGAACTGCACCGGACATTCCCGAATATTTCAGAAACCACGGAGCAAAGTAATCCCATCCATTCGATTGTGTTGCGAAATTCAGTGGATTTGGGCCGGGATGTTCAGTTTGATGTAACGGGCCGGTATGTGGATGAAGTGGAAATAAATTCCTTCCATATTGAAAAATATTTTTCCGCCGATGCGCGGCTGGCCTGGAAACCGACTAAAAATCTGGAGCTTTCCATCGTTGGCCAACAGCTTCTGGACGCCCAGCATCCGGAGTTTGCCCCGATTTTGAGTCCCTTGATCATGGAGTTGGAACGCTCGGTGTATGGCAAACTGGTGTTCCAATTTTAAACTGACGTTTACACCTTGAATTACCATTTCAATAGTTCAGGAATAACGAGGGGCGGTTTCCTTTTTGCGAAAAGCATCAGGGGTGTTCTCCTAATAATCCTGATTTTCACAGGTGGGATGCAGGCGTTTGCCCAGTCAGAAGAGGCTGTAAAAGCAGCGTTTATTTTTAATTTCGCGAAATTCACCGTCTGGCCGGAGGCAGCATTTGCATCCAGCACCGCTCCAATCCAGGTCGGATTTTACGGAAATGATAAACTGGCGCAGACATTTGAAAAAAATATTGCGGGCAAAAATGCAAGCGGTCGCGAGTTCGTGATCAGGAGATTGACCAGCGCAGAGACAGTCGATGAATGCCACATCGTTTATGTGAATGATATCGAGGAAGCAGCTGAGGTCGCAAAAAAGAGCAAGGGAAAGCCGATCCTTACGATTGGAGAAAAGGATTCATTTTTAGACGAGGGCGGCATTATTAATTTCATGAAGGACGGATCAAAAATCGGATTTAACCTGAATCTTGAAGCTGCCAAAGCTGCGACCGTCACATTGGACCAACGAGTTCAGAAGCTGGCAAAAAAAGTGAGGAAAACCTGAAGAGGATTTCTCCGCAGGCAAGCCACGGTCGATGCAGACCGTGGCTTTTTGTTTTGATAAGAAGGGCCTCGCTGCCACCCGAGTGTTGGTTCAGGAGGAGCGAGGCTTGGTCCCAAAGACTGCCCTACTGGATTCTCTGCCGGTCCAGGAACATAAACCGGTAGTTGGAGCGGACAGTTCTCGGGTAATCTGTTTCATTCCATAAAGTCGCACGCAGCAGCCCGGTTACAACCATCTCGTTGCCGGAAATTGCGAAAGCGGGATAGATCACCTGGTTCAGCATTGGACTCTGTTGTTGTAATACAGTGCGGGTGTTCCACTTGCTGCCGTCATGCCAGGTATGCCTGATCTGCCCGGCATATTCATTTTGACCAAGAGTAAAATGTTCGGAAGCGTGGTCACTGAATAGAATGTGAGGATGTCCAGCCTCGTCAACGCGCAGGTAGGGCGCGAATCCTGCACCTTTTTCGCCATCCCCAGCAACGTAACCATCCGGGGTTTTCAAGACAAGGGATCGACTCCATATGCCATTATTGAATTGCGCCAGATACAGGTATGATTCCTGAGCTGATCCTCCATTGCCACGCTCCACGTACCAATGAGCAATGACTGGCTGATTGTTTTTGCCAATGGCGATGCTGTAACCCAGTCCCGCATCACCCGAATCATCATTGGGAGGAGAGTAAACTTTATTGAAAGACCACGCTCCGCCTCGATTTGAAGTGTAGTGGAGTTCGCTGTAAGGTCGGGCATGCCCGCTGGTGGTCCAGTGAATCCGAAATTCCGGGGTAAAGGCAATATGGGCTGCGTTTTCTGCGTCGACCGCCAGCGAGAAGTAACGGGCCGCATAGGAAGGCGGCAGATAATAGCGGGGATAAGCGGCTATATTGGTCACACGCGACCATTGCCAGTTGCCCGACAGATCAGTCCCATAAACAATCGCCGGAGTATCCCCCACGCCAATCAGTCCAAGGTGCAACTTGTTTCCCGTGCCAATCGCAGCACGCAAAAATGCAATGCCGCCATTGAGGTCAGGGGCCGAAAGGCGTGCTTTGACAGTCCATTGGCCGGAGCCGCCACGGAAATAATGGACCACTTGCGCGCCTTCAATCTTGAATACATTCGCCCGGGAAGCACTGTCGAAGAGCAACGCGGCCCCCGGTTGAAAATGCCAATCCTCGCGTGAGCTGTTTTCCTGGAACAGGCCGCCACCGCCAGAGATCGTTTCCTCAAGCCAGTTTCCAGCCGGGTTGCGCTGGCGATAAAGCAACTGATTTCCGCGCCAGACGATGAATGCCAGATTGCCATCAGGCGCATACTGGATCGTGTTAAAGCCTTCACCGGCGGTAAAAACCTGGTTTTGCAATTGTGATAAATCTCCCAGGCTCTCTCCCGTGCTAACGAGACTGATTCGATAAAAACGGGTGCCGCCGGGCAGCGGGTCAATGACCACCCAGGGAATTCCGTTGAGCTGATTGGTGGCAATATCCATCCAGGAATTCAAATCGGTCGAGGATTGCAAGGTCACCAGGCCGCTGCTTTGACCGGTGACGGTAAGCTGAGCGCCGCCATACGGTAATCGAACAGGGCTTCCCAGCCTGACCTCAGCTGAGGATGTCAGTGGCGCAGTCAACAGCGTCAAAAAAGTGATCCATGGAAAGTGACTCAAATTTTTTCCTTTTCGATGGTGTTTGCCTTTGCCATTCCCTTCAGGCAAGGGTAACCCTCATGCCTGCTGGAACGGTC
>JANRLX010000130.1:0-8218 GCA_033762115.1 Verrucomicrobiota bacterium | reverse complement strand
GCAGCTGGCAGCGATCCTGAAAGAGGAGGGAACGCAGCATTGGTCGACCATTGTTGACATCCAACCGTCCGGGAGCAAACCGCCCATTTTCTGGATCCATTCACTGGGAGGGGATGGAGGTGGAGGGTTCTTTTATTACCGGCGCCTGGCTGAACTTCTCGGACCTGACCAACCCTCCTTCGGCATTCGTTCGCCGCAGGAGCCTTTTGACCGGATTGATTTGATGGCGCGGCATTACATTCGAGAAATTAAAAAGCGGCAACCCAACGGTCCTTATTTTCTGGGCGGGTTCTGTTTCGGGGGGAATGTTGCGTATGAGATGGCCACTCAACTTGTTGAACAGGGAGAAAAGGTAGGCATGCTTATCCTGCTTGAAAGCTCGCCACCAAAAACTGTGGATGCAAATGCCGGGTTCAATGCAAACGCCGCCCTTTATTCCATCGAGAACCTTTATGAAAATCTGAAGGATTTCGTGCATCAGGACGCCAGCTCACAACTGGCTGCCCTGAAACAGAAGAGCCAGCAGTGGCGCAAGCGGATTCAGAACAAACTGGCTCCGCAACAGGAAAAGCCTCAGTTGAAGGAAGTGATCGACATGAGCCATTACCCAAAGGATTACGTGAAATATGCGGAAACTCACTGGGAAGCGATCAATCATTTTGTTCCCCGGCCATTCCCTGGGCAAATTCACCTGTTCAGGGCCAGGAAGCAGCCGCTCCGCAGTTTCAATCCGACCTTCGGTTGGGAACAGCTGGTGGAGGATCGGGTTCATGTCACGGTCATTCCCGGAACGCATGAATCAATGCTCCAGGAACCGAATGTCCAGGTTCTTGCCAACAAGCTCAATCAACTGCTCGCGCAATCCCATGGGTTAGTAACTGGCTCCACGCGGCTGGCTGCATGATATCGATCCTTCCTGACTTGGGAGAAGGGGAGGTGCAGCGTGGGGACTCCGTTCGGGAAGTGGTGCATCGTGGTTTTTTTTGGCCTGTGCCGCAGGCAATGCCGGTTCTTCAGCAAGGTACGATTCATGTCTGGGCTGCTTCCCTTGAGGGAGGGGATATCGGATTGCGTTCCTCCATCCTGTCATCGTTTGAACTGAACCGTGCGCTCCGTTTCCATTTTCAGCGTGACCGAACCCGCTATATCAATGGCCGCTACCTGCTTCGCCAATTGCTTGCGGGCTACCTCAAGTTGGATCCTGCCTCAATTTCCCTGGCCTGTGATTCATTTGGAAAACCGCGCCTCGGCGGGAGGCATCACCAGAACCTGCAGTTTAACGTCACTCATTCAAATGAAGTGGCGCTGTTCGCCTTTTCCTGGGGCAACGAACTTGGAATTGATATCGAACATGTTCGAGCATTGCCTGACCTCGAACTCATCGCGGCGAACTTTTTTACCTCCAGCGAGCGGCAGGCAATCTTTGCGATGCCCAGGCCATTGCAGCCTCACGGTTTTTTCCGATGCTGGACACGGAAGGAAGCGTTTCTGAAAGCGGTGGGGCTGGGCATTGCCAATCATTTACAGGATTTCGAAGTTTCCATCGAAGAAAAGGAATGCAGGCTGAAACTTCATCCAGCGTTGAAATCGTGCGGTCAATGGCATCTCGCCAACCTGAATCCTGCGCCAGGGTTCGCCGCGGCGATCTCAATGAAAGGCAATCCCTACGCCATCGAACAATACCTGTGTTCCGGCGAAATTTGATCGGCTCTTTCTTTTCGCGACAATCGCGGTGTCATGCCTCTTCCTTTTCGTAGGAATCGATTGCCTGAAGCCGCATGCGCTCGAGCAGGTTACTATACGCCCCCATGGCAAACAAGCATGCAGAAAAGACGCAGATGGCAGGCCATAGGAAACCGAACCAAACCCTGAGATTATTCATAAACGCAATACTCAGAAAACCAAACAAAATTCCTGGCAAAAGCACGATTTGAAAGAAGGTGGCAGAAGTTGCCGTGCCGGGTGTTTTACCAACCAACCCCCGCCACATTCCCACATAGGCAATAGCGACCATTTCCACAACAAAAACAACCATGCTTCCGAACGCATAGATAACCAGGTCTGGTTCAAAACTCATTGAGCGGATGCCGAGCAAAAGCAAGAAATCGAGCAGCAGGACGAACAAGATCGGTCTGCCGAACTGATGCAATAACCCTTTCAACTGCCCTTCGACGATTTCGCGCGGCTGCAGCGGAGTGGATAATATCAGTTCGAATGATCCGCTACGTCTGTTCTCGTAAAATAAGCGGGGGGCATCGGAAGCAATCCATGCTTTCAGGCTCAGGTGCAACCAGGTGGATATGATCAGAATTGTTGATGGGGAGAGAATATCGCTCCCGAATTTGAAAATGAAAACAAGCCCCACGGAAATGTTCAGGATCAGGAAAGCCCAAACGGATTTTGGGCCTGTTCGCCGAGTGCTCAACCAATAGAACGGATTGATATCCAGGACCTGCCTGTTCTGCGGAGCACTCTTCTTCCAAAAGCTCCAACGATCCTGCGCTTTGGGTTTGGAGTAACGAACGTCACGGCCACGCCATACTTTGCCCAGGGCCAGTCCCGCCCCAATGATCGAAAGCGTCCCAAGCCCAAAGCTATAGAAAAGCGCTGCCCAATACGCTGACGGACGAGCGTTGTAAGTTAATTCGGGAGCGAATGAGTAAGCATAAGCTGGAGAAAAATATTCGAGATATCGAAGCCCATTTGCCATTCCCCAGTAGGTTATGGCCCAGTAATTCAACAAAGGGAAAATCGTGCAGGCGATGATCAAGAAAAGGGAGGAAAGTCCCCGGGCCTTGCCACCATCGGTCATGAAAACGGAAACGATCAATCCCATTCCAAGCGAAAGCAGGAGCGATCCGACCAATGCAAGGTTCATCCTGACAACCTCACTCCAGGTGATGCCTCCCATTAAAACGGGAATCATCAGCATGGGAAAAATGCTGAAGAGCGCGAAAAGGGCGGGGATGGAACGGGAGGCCAGCTTGCCGAGGACTACATCATGGCCCCGCAGATCGGTCAAAAAAAGGAAACCCAGGGTCCCTTCCCGCCGCTCGATGGAGATGGCATCGGCCATCAAGGGGCTGCCTCCGAAGAGGCATATCACAAAAGCAAGGCTCGAGAGAGAACCAAACAAATCCTTTGAAAGCTGGGCAGGGGTGGAGAGAGACCAGGCACTTAATATCCAAAGGGTGGTTCCGAGGGCCAAACAAACAATCAGCGTCCGAATGCCATAGGTGCGTGGCCTCCGTGTCGCGACCTGCAGTTCCCGCACGACAACCGGCAGGAAGTTCATGGCCCCTGTTGTTCCTTAGAATTGCAGGCGAGGATCGTTTTTGAGCATCTCATCCAGGTTTGTCCATTTACCCTCTGTCATGGTTGCCACTGCGTTCAGGTAGATGATGACATTGGAGGTTGGATACTTCGAAAGCAGGAGGTCAATGGCGGATTTCAATTTTTCTTCATCCATGCTTTCAGGAAAATCCTCGACGATGCCATCCTCATGGCGAATGCCGCAGGTATTCAGGAAGTCGGCAAGCATTGATTGCTGGGTTTTAGCCAGCCACCCCCGAATCAGGCTTGCGGCTGCTTCTTCCATTCTTGGGCGGCTTAACACGCCGATCATATCCTCATGCCGATCTTTGCGTGATTTCTTTTCCAGAAATGCAGGACGGACTTTTTTTGCTTCTGCCACTGCAGCCAAAGTGCCTTTATAAACAGGCTTGTCTGACTGGTAAACAAATTCCAAAATTTCGTTGGCGAGAGCTGGTGGCATAAACCCTGCCAGCTCATGATACATCATCATAAGTGTCTCAATTTAAAAAAAACGGGTCGTTCTTTTAGCAATGAAGCCTGCTGAAGGGAAGTCTTTACTGAGTCGCTCCAGGGCATCCAATTTGCTTAAGCATTCCCTGTGGGAACCATCTCCGGAAAGGAATTCAGGTAAGTGGAGGTCACCAGTGGAATTTGCTCCTTCAAGAAGTCAGCCATGCGTTTTTCTTCTGAAAGAATTTCGTCGCAGGTGCTGATCACTTCGTAAAGCTGTGCCCTGGCAGCGGCCTCCTTCAAGGAGGTATAGCAGGCGATCTCGAAATGTTCGGTGGTAAAATCCGCAATCATGTTCTTCACCACCGCGTCCTTGAAGAAGCTACCCATCATTGCCTCTGCGCGCACAAAAAGATCGCTGGCCATGGCCTTTCCTGCGGCCACCGTGCCCCCCAGCCGTTCAATCGCGCTCCGCATCCGAAAGGCATGACTTTCCGTTTCCAGCAAATGCTGTTGCAGGCGTGCTTCGATATGGGGATGAAGACGAGCTTCCTTCACATGCTTTTTCAGAATTTCTGAAATGGCGATTTCCATGGAATAGGCGTCATTCATCCAGCGTAAAATCTGTTCTGTCTGTGTCATAAACCCTCCTGCACCCAGTTTAGCGCATTTCCTGCAGAATTTAAACCCGTCGGCAATGATCTTACCGGAATTGCTGATCTCTCTCGGGAAACACCCTGAAATCAGGATCAGAGTAGAAGAACAGTTCCTTCGACCTATCTTGTTACATGTCGGTAAAATCGAAAAAATGTTTCAAGGTGATTTACTCGAGCCGGGACAAGTGCTGGGACGTTTTTCAAGAGGGACGAGAAGGGGCGGTCTCAAGCCATTATTACAAAAATGATGCCGTGGAAGATGCTCGTTCACTTGCCATGACTTTCGAAGGAATGGTGGTAATCTATAATGAAGAAGGGGCTATTGACGGCACCGGGTACTTACCGGAACCGGCCATCACTTCATTTATTGAAGATGAGCAAAATTCCCGAAATAGAGTGGCTGCAGTCTGAAGAAGCGATGCGGCATCGTCGCATGTCCTGGAAAATCAAGCGCTTTTCCTGGGGGATGATCGCATTAACTTTAGCAGCTGCATTGCTCGGATTGCTTGGCCCTGGCCCGCTGAGCCATTCCCAGGCGGGTGAATCGTCAAATGGTTACTGGGTGGAGTTTGACAGGGTCATTCGCTATCAAGCACCTGCGGACATCAAAGTTTATCTCCAGAAACAGGGGGAGGAGGGGAAGGCAATTGCAGTGCGAGTGAGCCGCGATTTTATTGAAAAGCTGGAAATTCAACAGATTGATCCTGCTCCTGCAAACGTGGTGCTTTCCCCTGAAGAAATCACTTACCATTTCGAGACGAAAGAGGAACCGGGAGAGTATATGGTTCGATTCACTTTTCAGCCGGAGGAGTGGGGGAACTTTAGAGGAAATTTTGCCATGAATGAGCATGCACCTGTTGAAGTGAAACAATGGGTGCTGCCGTAAAGGATGTATGGAATCAGTTCTCAGGGGGGTAATTGTTTATTTTTTTCTCCTGCTTCTTTTTCGCCTGGCAGGTAAACGAACCCTTTCTGAGGCCACTGGTTTCGATCTTATCCTGATCCTGATCATTTCAGAAACCATTCAGCAGGCGATGGTCAATGGGGACCACAGCCTGACCAATGGGTTTCTGCTGATCATGACCCTTGTTGGCAGCAATATTTTTCTTTCACTGATCAAGCAACGCTTTCCTGCCATTGAAAAATGGCTTGAGGGTATTCCCCTGGTGGTGGTGAACAAAGGAGAGATGGTCAGGGAGTCCATGAACAAAGTTCGAGTGGATGAAGCAGACATTCTGGATGCGGCCCGTTCCTCGCATGGATTGGAACGGATGGACCAGATTAAGTATGCGATTGTTGAAAGGAATGGCTCCATCAGCATTGTTCCCTTTGAAAAGTGATTTCCCGACATTTCCCACTTTTTCCCAGTTTAGATCGCTCTTTTTCGCTCGTTAAGTAACGATCTCCTGTTAAAATCATGAATCTTCATCGCAAGATGGAGTTGACAGAGATGGTTATCGAGTTAAAGATAACTATCCTTAGTAAGTTACTTATGATTGAATCTGCTCCGGTCAAGTTGACCCACAACGAAATCATTAAAGCGGCCAATCCCACTCTGGGTGGGAGTATCGCGCAAGTTTTGGCTGACCCGGCCCAGGACAAATTTGCTGAGGATGACCAGCAATTCCTGAAATTTCATGGGATTTACCAGCAGGATGACCGGGACAAACGGAAAACCGGTAAGTATTACATGTTCATGGTTCGTGGACGGATGCCGGGCGGAGTTGTCACCGCGGAGCAATATCTGGCTTTTGACCGGTTAGCGACAGATTACGCAAACCAGACCCTTCGAATTACTTCCAGGCAAGGGTTCCAATTTCATGGAATCGTCAAAAGCGGGCTGGGTAAGCTGATGCGCGGGATCAACGAGGCTTTGTTGACGACATTGGCAGCCTGCGGGGATGTGAATCGCAATGTGATGGCTCCTTCCACTCCTGCGACCAGCAGGCTGGTTGAAAGGGTATTGGAAGATGCTCGGTTGCTCTCGACTGCTTTACTACCGCAAACGAAGGCTTACCACCAGATTTGGGTTGAAGGGAAGGAACTCGATCTTTCGGAGCCAGAGACAAAGGATTTTGTTGATCCATTGTATGGAAAGACCTATTTGCCCCGGAAGTTCAAGACTGCTTTTGCCATTCCTCCTCTGAACGATATTGATGTTTTCACCAATTGCCTTGGCTTTGTGGCGATTGCGGAAGGGGACAATCTGGTGGGTTACAATCTGCTGGCGGGCGGCGGACTGGGAATGAGCCATGGGAACAAGGAAACATTTCCCAGAATGGCGGATGTGATCGGTTTTTTTGAACCGCAACATATTGAAGCGGTTGCCAAAGGGGTGTTGACGATCCATCGCGATTGGGGTGATCGCACAAATCGCAAACATGCGCGGTTGAAGTATGTGCTCGAAGACCGTGGTGCGGAGTGGTTCCGGGAAGAACTGGAGCGGAGGGTGGGAATCAAGTTCCAGCCAGCTCGCGAAGCTGTTTTTACAAAACAGGGAGACCTGTTCGGCTGGCATAAACAGTTCGATGGCAGAAACTTTCTTGGACTTTATGTGGAAACCGGGCGGATCAAGGATGTTCCCAACGCACGGTTGAAGAGCGCGTTAAAGGCGATTGTGGAACAGTTCCGGACGGAGGTGCGTCTGACGCCTTCACAGAATGTGATTCTCGCCAATATTGCGGATGAACATATTTCTGCAATTACCAAAATCCTCGCGGAACATGGGATTCCGGTGGAGAACCAGGCAACGATAATTCGGCGTGCGTCGATGGCCTGCCCTGCATTGCCAACCTGTGGTTTGGCGCTTGCTGAATCTGAACGGTATCTTCCTGATTTGTTGACCCGAGTGGAGGGGTTGCTTTCTGAAGTGGGGTTGAAAGAGGAGGAAATTATCATTCGCATGACCGGTTGCCCGAATGGATGCGCAAGGCCTTACATGGCTGAGATCGGTTTTGTTGGAAAAGCGCCAAACAAATATCAGATTTACCTGGGGGGAAATGAATCAGCGACGCGGTTGAACCGGTTGTTCCGGGAAAATGTTAAGGGGGAGGAAATTCTGAATGAATTGCGCCCGGTGCTGAGCCGGTTTGCAACGGAACGTATCGGCAAGGAACGTTTTGGGGATTGGTGTGAACGTGTTTACCTGCCGGAACTTCAGGCAGCGCAAGCGGCCCTGGCGGCTGCACCAGTTTCACAGAATTGATCATGCTTACAGCACGACAAGTCGAAGAATTGAATGAACGGTTTGACCGGGAAAGCACGGAAACGGTCCTGACCTGGGCCTGGGAACAATTTGGGACCCGAGCTGCAATTGGAACCAGTTTTCAGGGGGCTGGACTGGTCATGATGCATATCGCCAAAAAGCAGGGGCTTAATTTCCCGGTTTTTACGATGGACACCGGGGTGCTTTTTCCTGAAACGGTGGCCCTGAAGAATCGTCTTGAGACTTTTTTTGAAAAACCAATCGAGACCCTGGTGCCTGATTGGACGATTGAGCAGCAGGCGGCAGCATATGGGCCTGAATTGTGGCGGAAAGACCCGGATTTGTGCTGCACGATGCGGAAAGTCCTGCCATTAAAAAACAAACTGGGGGACCTTGATTGCTGGATCACAGGCCTGCGCCGCCAGCAAAGCAGCACTCGGACAAATGTAGGGATTATCGAGTTGTATTTATTCGATGAAAGCTCCGAGAAAGAAATCGTCAAACTGAACCCGATGGCCAACTGGTCGAGGGAAAAGGTGTGGGAATATCTGCATTCCAACCAGATTCCCTATAATCCATTGCATGACCAGGG
>JANRLX010000129.1:0-80637 GCA_033762115.1 Verrucomicrobiota bacterium | reverse complement strand
CATTGGGGGAATGTATCTCAATGATGCATTTGATGCGGCCTTTGACCGGCAGCACCGCGCCGAACGTCCAATTCCATCGGGAGCGATTACGCGTGCGGAAGTCTGGAGTTACGGGATCGCCTGGCTGGCGTTGGGCATTTTTGTTTTTTGCTTTTTTGGACGGACCCCTCTTCTGCTGGCCCTCATTCTTGTATGTTTTATCCTGCTTTATGATGCCGTCCATAAGGCCGTGGCATTCTCCCCTTTGATCATGGCAATGTGCCGGTTCTTTTTGGTCCTGCTCGCGGGCAGCATGGGCGCGTTCGGGTTGCAAGGAATGGCCGTTTGGATTGGGGTGGTTCTTGCTGCTTACATTGTGGGTTTAAGTTATGTGGCACGGAACGAAAGCACACGCGGATCAATCAAGTATTGGCCCTGTTTGCTTTTGGGAGCGCCGTTGCTGCTGGCGTGGATAGTCAATGATTTCTCAACACGTTTGCAGGCCTTTTTCCTGGGCGCAATGTTGTTGCTCTGGACCTTAAGAGCCTTGAGCAGTACTTTTTGGTCAACAGAGAAAAATGTCGGTCGAACCGTTTCGACGCTCCTGGCAGGAATCGTTTTGGTGGACGCACTGGCTCTAGCAGGAGCGCCTTTGCATATCCATTTGTTTCTGCTTGGAAATTTTGGGTTATGTCTTTTGCTGCAACGGTTCGTTCCCGCCACGTAACCGAAAATAAAAAGCCGCCTTTTGAAGGCGGCTGCGTGCAGAGGAATAATTCTTAAATATTCGTTTAGGCTTTCGGCCCCAAACCGAGCGACTTGCAGTAAGCAATGCTCTGTTCGATTTCGCGCTTCTGGTACTCCTGCTCGGCTTTTGTCCTGTCCTGGTTGACCGGGGGTTGCCATGCAGCTTTTGCTTTTCCTTTTTTAGCCAGGGCAACAAAACGCGCAAAATCGATGGCACGAGCCTTGGGCCAGACTTTCCAGAATTCCGGTTTTAAATAAGGGAACTCACGATTAAATCCGGATATCGTCTCGATATGGACAGGGACCCCGGGGCACAATTCAGCAAAACGTTTGAAGTAGGTTTTGAAATCCACCACTCCCTCGCCCATGGCAGTCCACTGAATGGCAGCCCCATTTTCCGTTTCCCAGATTGCTGAATCACGCAGGCTGGTAGTGGCGGCATAAGGCCCAAGAATTTCAAGGCTTGCCAATGGATCTTCCAGAGTCCAAGTGGCATTGCCGGAATCCATGTTTGCACCTACGTAATCCTTTCCGGCAGCTTCAATTAATTGCACAAGTTCCCAGGCCTGCATATCGCCAGCATGGTTCTCGACCGCGATCTTGACTCCGGCATCAACAGCACGGGTTTTCAGCGCTTTGCACACCTTGACGGTGTCTTCGATGCGCGCTTCGATCCCGCCCGGCGTGGCGCGATCCTCACCACTGCCGAGCACCACTCGAATCACCGGGGAACCGAGAGCCTTTGCAGTACGGATTCCAAGAGCAAGGTGTTCTTCCGCATTCCCCCATTTGTCACGGAAAGATTTTGAAGTAGGACAAATGCTCCATGTGCCGAGATGGATTTGAATTCCCAGGTCACTGGCTTTTCGCCGAAGATCTGTGAGATATTTTTCCTCGAAATTTTCCAGTGCATCAAGGTCGCTGATAAACAGCGAATCTGTTTTCAGTTCGGCAGCATATTTGATCAGCTCGTCCGCTTTCCACTTGAGGGCACGAACGGCAAAATTGTCGATGCCAAGTTTGATATTGGACTTTGCCTGGGCCAGGGAAGTTCCGGCAGTGCCAATGATTGCCGAAGCGACTGCGGCAGTTTTAAGGAATGTGCGGCGGCTTTGAAAGTCTCCTGTGTTCATGGATATGGTTTGCGTATCAAGTTTTGGCTTGTTTGCCAATCAAATCAGGTGGTTGCCCCGCTTACTTTTTTGCCAATGAACGGAGGACCGAATAAAAATCGAAAAGGACTTTGCTGAATTCGAACTGTTCAACGAAAGTGCGCCCGGCCAGGCCGAAATTCTTCAGACGCTCAGGATTCGTGGCAAGTTGCTCGATGGCTTGCGTGAGAGCAGCGGCGTTTTCCGGCTCGACATTGACGCCGAAATTTCCGGCGGTGACCGCCTTTGCCAGTTCGCTCACACTGTCCGCCACGGTAAGCACCGGACGGAAATAGGCCAGGTTGATAAGAAGCTTGCTGGGAAAGAAAAAGGAACCGGTGCCTTTCTGTTGTGTGATGACGCTCAAATCAGCATCCACAAGCATTTCCTTATAATGCTGGTCAGATTGAAGTGGGAGCAATTTGATGTTCGTCAGGTTTTTCTGTTTGATGGCTTCCGCCAGTTGTGGCTTGGTTGCTCCCTCCCCACAAATGATGATCATCACATTGGGAGCGCGTAACTGGCTGGCAGCCTGCACCAAAATATCAAGCCCCTGCTTCACCCCCAGGTTCCCGGAGTAAACCACAAGAAAAAGCTTTTCCGACAATCCTTCACGCAGACGGAACAAACCGCGTGGAGGCTCGGTGGCGCGATCAGGCAATACAACCCCATTTGGAAAATACAGAATCTTGGATTCAGGAACGTTTTTGCTCCGGAACGCATTGAGCATTCCCTCACTAATGCCAGACACTCGAACAGCGTGCCTGTAAGCAATGGCTTCAAGCTTGTAAAGCATCCGAGTAAAAAGACCTTTTTTGAGCATGCCCAGCCCGAGGGCAGCGTCTGGTTGTAAATCCTGAACGTGAAAAATATATTGGCCTCCCTTGATCAATGTCAGCATCCAGGCCGCAGCGCCGAGGAGCAGTGGCGGAGAGACAACGATGTAAACGTCCGGGCGGGGAAGGAACAATAAACGAATAAATGAGGTGAGAACAAAAGAGCCTTCGTGCAGGATGCGCTTGAGCGAATTGGGCTTCTCCGGAACGTAATGCCAACACCGGTGGACCGGCACACCATCGAAATCATCCTTGCGATGGAGCAGCCATTCCTCGCCAGGAATCTTTTTCCAGGAAGGATAATAAGGGAAGCTTGTGACCATCCGCACATCGCTCCCTTTCTCTTTTAAATAATCGCAAAGGGCAGCGTTATAAGGAGCGATGCCGGTCAGTTCCGGAGAATAATTTATTCCCCAGACGATGATTTTAAGTGGTTCTTTGGGCGGATTTTGATCCATGCCTGAGCGATTGCTTTCGTGTAATCCGCCGCGTAAGTCGCAGCCAGATGTGAATGATCAGGGAAATAGGAATCTTCAAACTTGAACTCAGGGGAGAGAATCACACAGTCACGCGAGGCAGCATACTCACGAAACGAGCGGCGATTTTCCTGTCCTATCGCGGTTTCATAGACTTCGGACATGACCGAAGGAAGCGGCATTTCAAAAAAGGCAACCTTTCCTCCATGCGCCTGAACCAAGTCAATGATATCATCAACGATCAGGTCGCTCCAATTGTCTGTCCTCTTTTGAATTTGCTTTTGGCGTTCATTCCACTGCTTCGCGGATGCGAGCGTGACATCGGCTGCGGCTTCGTCCCGTCGAATTCCAGATTTATCAGCCAGATCAAGCTGAGTGCGTGCCTGTTGATTTTTTTTCCAAACGGATTCGGTCTTTCGTTCAACCAGGCTTTGCCCCTGCGCAAGGAAACCACTGCGCAATTTCTCACGATTTATAAATGAATGAGAAAACTGGGCGTGCGAATATGCGGCGAGTTGAACTTTCTCCTCAAAAGTATGACCCGAAGAGTAGATCTTCTCCCAGTCAATCGGGCGAACAAGCGGGAATGCGAGGGCCCTGCGGGCGGGATGTACCCATTGGGAGGTCCATGAGCTTGGGTGCTCCAAACCAAAAGGAACGGGCTCGGGTACGCCACCGGTGAGTTCAAAAAGCACAACGCAATTACTCAAGGCGGAGGGATGGCGTTGAACCAGATTTCTCAAGGCAAGATAATGCTCTCCAAGGGTTGTGAAAGCGGTGCCGAGGGAGAAAACCCGCGGTTTGACGCCTGTTACGGGCTGGAGCGTTTCAGCAAAAGTGTTTTCCTGAACTGCCGCGCCCACACGTGAAGCCCCAAAGAAAATGAAGTCTGCGCCTCCTGCGGAAATAATCTGCTGCTGCAACAACTCCCAATTCCAGGGGCTTCGCTCCAGCCGCTTGCGATAAACCTTTTCGAATGCTGCGAGAAGCAGAAGCGGCAACAACACCCAATGAGCTATGATCAGAAAACGCTTCATCTGCTCTTAAAATTGGAAATATAAGAATGAGGCATTCTCGATCGGGGAGAAAAATATAATAAGAATCAAAAGAATGCCGACTGTAGCCGGCCCGAAAAACAGTTTCCAACCGGGACGAGTAGCAGGGTTGTCAACATTACGCAACCAGGCCTCGAATGCGAAAAGGATTCCTGGAAAAAAGAGGATCGGAAAAAGCATCGAGGCAGCATTTTGGGTAAAAGTGAAGTTTGTCACCAAAGCAACCAATCCTTCCTTGATTTGGGCCAGGCTCCCCGCGCGGAAAAGAAACCACCCGAAACAGGTGAGTTGAAACATTCCAAAAACTTTGAGTGATTTTAAAAGGAAACTGTCGCTTGCAGCTTTTCCCCGGGAGACGGCCCTGTGAATTGCCAGTAATGCACCCTGATACGCACCCCAGAGAATGAAGTTCCAGGCCGCCCCATGCCAGAGACCACCCAGAAGCATTGTGAGCATCAGGTTTCGATACGTTTGCAGGGAAGTTCCACGATTTCCTCCCAAAGGGATATATAAGTAGTCACGCAGCCAACTGGAGAGGCTGATATGCCAGCGTTTCCAAAATTCGGCAGGGTTAGTCGCGATGTAGGGAAGATTAAAATTAAAACTTAATTCAATCCCCATGCATTTCCCGAGCCCGCGAGCGATGTCGGTGTAACCGCTGAAATCACCATAGATTTGAAAGGCAAAGGCATAGACTGCCAACATCCATTCAACACCACTGACTGGAACAGGAGAGGAAAAGACGCGATCCACGACAGGGGCCAGATTATCCGCGACAACAACTTTCTTAAAAAAGCCCCATAGAATCAGCCAGGCCCCTTCAGTCAAATGCGTGCGGGTGACGTGACGCGGGCGAAGAATTTGAGGCCCGAGATCCACAGGACGAACGATTGGACCGGCAACCAATTGGGGAAAGAAAGCAACCAAAGTGGCATAATTATGCAGCCCCTCAATCGGCTTGAGGTGACCACGATAAATATCAATGGTGTAACTCATGCTCTGGAAAGTATAGAACGAGACACCGACGGGGAGAATCACATGCAGAAATGGCGGAACAAATTCGATCCCAAGTCCGCGAAGGAACGCCCCGGCTGAATCGATGAAAAAATTGTAATATTTAAAGAAGCCGAGGATGCCGAGGTTGATAATGCAACTGACGACAATCAATCGCTTTTTCGCTCTGACTTCGCGAGTCGCATAAAGCAAATGTCCGAGATAATAATCAATGGTCGTTGAGAGTGCGAGAAGTCCGAGAAAGCGCCAGTCCCATGCCCCGTAAAAAACATAACTGGCAATTAAGAGCATCCAATTCTGCGCCTTGAAAGGAAGCAGATAATAAAGGGTCATGACGACCACAAAGAAGAGCAGGAATGTCCAGGAATTAAAAAGCACGTCAGGAAACAGTTTGAAGCTTTTGGTGAGGCACAAGCTGTGGTCGGCCAACCAACCGTCGGGCGAGCCAATGACTTGGCTTTTCAATGATGCGGTAAAAAATATAACTGACCAGCAAGGCAAAGGTGATTTTAATCAGCCAATTCATGACATAGCCAAACATCGGAATTTTTGCCTGGTTCAGCATATGGAACGCGAGCACATGCACAAGGTAGATCGAGTAACTCCACTCCCCTGCCCACTCGAAAAATTTGATTGGCTTGTGAGTTGTGTACCACGCAATTTCCCGCTGCAACCAAAAAAAGGCAAAGATGGCCACAAAATTTAACGTGAATGGGTGCCCAATGATTTGTTGCAATGCGAGAGTGTTGGCCACCCAACCCAGCCCGATTGCGCTGCTTCTCCACAGCCAGATGGAAATTTCACCAGGCATCGCAGGACGTTGAGAAAATTTCTGGGCGAGAAGCACACCCAACAGCCAGCAGGGCAGGCCAATGATCCAATTGCCCATCAAGCCGTAGGCGGAATAATTAACTGTGGTGCTGATGGGCTTGGTCAATGCGACACCCAAAGCCGCTACAAATGAAATATAAAACAAATTGCGCCATCCGATTCGTTTTGCGGCGAAAAAAAGCAAGGGATAGATCGAATAATAAATCAACTCACAAAAAAGAGACCACAGTACCGTGTTGGAGAGGTCATGAAGATCTGCCTTGATCACCCAGCTGAAGACAATGGCTCCAAGCATGGGGGGAACCAAACGAAAATATCGTCGCGCCAAAAATTTTCCAATGTTGAATTGATCAAGGTTCCGCTGCGGGAAATGAATGCAGAATCCTGAAATGATGAAAAAAACGATCACAGCCGCGGGCCCGCTCACCAGCATCCATGCCAAACCGTTTACTTTTTGCGCGAGGGGAGATGACGGGTCAAAACCCTCTGTAAATGGAGGACGCGCCCTGTGGCTCATCAACACCCAGAGAGCACAGAAAAAGCGGATCGAATCCAAGCCCAGCACTCGATTCGGCACCGCAGAGGAAGATGGCTCTTTTTCAACCATTACTGGTCAAACGATATTTTTCCACAATCGTCATCAGTTCCGGATAATTTCTTGAGAATTGTTCGAAGCTAATTTGTCTGGCTCCGTGGATTTTCGGTGTTAATCGGAGCGGTAAAAATGACATATAAGGACGCAAGTGTGAGACCATTCCCATCAGGAACATGATCGGATGACGGACGATCATACTAAAATAATTCTTCGCCGCTTTGTTAAAAAGATGTTTTCCAACGAAGAATGTCATCAATCTTTCCTGTTTGGAGCGCAAACGCTCTCCATCCGGTGGATCTGCGATGGGAAGCAAATGTTTGTAACGTTCCATTTGCAATTTAAAGCGATCCACAGGCCCCGTATTTCCATCAGTCCGCCGGAGTCCTGTGCGGGTGTCATCCATGATATATCCATAAGAATCCGCCATCATCGATTTTCCATGCGGCAGAATTGAGCAATACAAATCATAATCACTATTGCCCTCGCCGAGGTCGAATGGATGATGCGCCTTCAAGAGGTTGGTCCGAATGGTTGTCGATGCTGGAGGGCCGAGCCCTTCGAAGGCCAGGACATGGAAAAGATTAATTTTTTCTTGGTCGAGTTCATGTACCCAGACCACTTCATTCTTGTAATCGACCCGCGCAAAATGATGCGCGACCAGGATGACATCATTCGGAATGGTTTGCAGCAGCTTCAGATCATTTTCGATTCTCCACGGGAGTAAAAAATCATCATCATCAAGATTGATGGCCCAGTCAGATTTTAAATTTGATATTCCGGTCGAGAGAGCCGCACGAAAATTGAAAAGAGGACTCGTAAGATACCTGATGACAAGAGGAGTTCCCGAAAATGATTCGACCACTGCCCTGGTCTGGGGATTGGTCCCGTTATCAACCACAATAATTTCTTCAGGCAAGGTCGTTTGGTCCAAACAACTTTGAATCGCTCTCCTGAGCAAAGCAGGACGATTATAGGTAGGTATGAAAACAGACAGCGTCACAATGTTTTTTTTCCAGAACCGTTCTGGAAAACCCCTTCGCTGATTTTCACCTTAATCAAAAATTCATAGTAAGCGATATTCACGCAGTAAATCAGACCGGGCCTACCTTCCAGGAACCCACCTTTGACGAAATAGGCCCAGACAAAACGGAGAACGGGCCATCCTGGAATTTTCGTAAGGATGGGTTTCAATGCCTGATTCCGGATGCTTGTATGGGAGCTAAAAAGATCCTTCCAACGAGGATTGGCATTCGTTCGATAAATTGCTTCCTGATCGGAATATTTATTATGGCGGGTGATCCAGTGACGAACCCCTTTGCTCATTGCATAGTGAAGATAAGGTTCACGGATATACTCGATCGTCCCTTGAACTTCCGATTCCTTTTGACCATGCCCTGCGTCAGTAAAACGGGCTTTTCCAACTTTGACCAACCGAAATTGCCAGCGCGGAAAGGAATCGCACCGTTTCAACCATACCCCCTGATAAATGAATTTCCAGCAGCAATAATACCCTGCAATCAATTCAGGAGCTGATTGCACTGCGGATTTAATTGCCTGGAGGAATTCAGGTGTACAAACCTCATCGGCATCCAAAAAGAGAATCCACGGGTGCTTGATCTTGCAATGATCCAGCGCCCAATTTCTTTGCTTTCCAAAACTTTCAAAGGGATGCTGTTCCACGCAAGCCCCAAATGAAGCAGCAATTTCACGGGTTCGATCCGTGCTTCCGGAATCCACAACATGGAGGTCATCGCACCAAGCCAATGCCTGAAGGCAAGCTGGAAGATCTGCTTCTTCGTTATGAGTCAATATGATGACCGATATCATTTGAACGCTGGAGGACGAAGCTGCCGAGGCTTGATCGGTTTACAAGGATGCCCGCCACAAACCATCCATTCAGGGGTATCTTTTGTGACGACCGAGCGAGCACCTATGACCGTGCCGATGCCGATGGAAACTCCAGGATGAATGAATGCTTCAGCTGCGACCCATGCATGGTCACCAACTGTAATTGGATAGGCCACCAATGGAAACCCGGCGTCCTCATAATCATGCGTTCCAGTGCACAGATGTGCGCCCTGGGAAATTACCGCCCGGTTTCCAAGAGTGATGAGGGCCTGATTGTAGAGAATGGCGTTTTGAGCAACCCCCACTTCGTTTCCACAAATCAGGTTCCATGGAGCCCAGATAATCGCCGCTGGATAAATGTGGCAATCACGACCCATTTTCGCCCCAAAAAGGCGCAAGAGAAAAACGCGCCAGCCGTGCAGAGGCCTGGGACTGAATCTGAAAAATAGAAGATATACAAATTGCCAAATCACTCTTCCAAGACGGTTTGAAAGGGAAAAACTGGGCCCGACAAACGCATCCCCATCAGCACGATATGCTGAGCGTTCACCTCTAGGCATAAGAAATTGGGCTGAGTATGGGAAGGAAAATGTTCATCGAACTCGATTTTTACTGGAATTGCGGGCCATGTTGCCAGTCAAGAGATTGACCAGGCTGGCTGCGGCTGTTTCAACCTGAAACCGTTCCAGGTAAAGTGACCGGGCTTTTTGTTTCAATGTTTCACGTGTGGGAACATCCGCCTGTTGCCAGGCTTGAATCAGACGCTCCGTGCCTTCCAGGGTATCCTCCTCCACGAAACCTGCACCACCATCCTGTATTTCCCGCCAGATATTGACTTTATTTGAAATCAGCACTGGAACGCCGCAGGAGAGCGCCTCCACAACGGCAATTGCAAAATTCTCCTGATGCGATGGAAGAATAAAAGCGTCCGCTGCGTGGAAGGTTGCCCATTTTGGCTCACCCATGAGCATGCCAAGCCATAGGATTTGCTTTTCGATGCCAAGAGAAACTGCCAGGACTCGAAGCTTTTGAGAATAATCTTCCAGGCCCGGCCCCACCATAAGCAGCGTCCAATCAGTTCCGCGGCAATTTCTGGCAAAGGCGTGCAATAAGAGGTCACATCCCTTTTTTTCATGCAGGCGACCTAAAAAGAGGAGAAGCTTTTTGCCAACTGTTTCCGGATGGTCGGTAAAAAAACGATTTCGTGTGTTGATGGGATCCAGATTTGGACACTTTAATCCCAGGGGAATAATCACTTCATTGACTTTATAAGGCCTGAAAGAGTTTCGGGATGCTTTGCGTTCCTCTTCGCTTGTAAAAATAACCTGTGCGGCATCCCTAAGCACCGGGTACTCACCCCAAAACCAATAGAAAAGCTTCTTTAAATGCTTAAATGGATAGTTTCGTTTAAACCACGGATCAAGCATCCCGTGAGGATAGATCACATAAGGTTGCCGGGCGGAACGAAGCACCTGGCGGGCTGCATAGCCGTGATATTGCCAGAGACCATGCACGACAAAAGAATCATGCTGGGCAACAAGCTCAGCAAGGACAGCTTTGAATTTTGGATGGTAACCATATTTATGGCTGAGTCCCACCCCTGCCTTGATCAAACGTAACCCCGAAGATTCATACGGGCTGGCTGGGTCATCCAGAGTGATAATCGTGATTTCATGCCCTGCCTGAACCTGGGCGTGGCTAAGCTGTCGGACAGCTTCCCAGACTCCACCGCCTTTGGGATTGGAGGACCGCAATATGTGCAGGATTTTCAAAGGTCAATAAACGAAGCCAGTGGTTCGTTCAAAATACTTGATGCTTGAATCCATTGGTTTAACTGGCCGCGCAGGAACGCCAGCGTAGAGATATCTGGGCTGCTCAAATGAATTGCGCAGGAGCGATTTCGCCCCCAGCACACAATAATCAGGGAGAACACTTCCTCCAAGAACGACGCAGTCAGTTCCCAAAAAGCAATAATCACCAATTTTTACAGGCGCGGATGCCTGCCGTGATTGCAGCAGGTCAATGCTGTGGGTGAGAATTTGTGAACGAAATCCTGCCATGGTGGTGAATCTCCCGATTCGGATCGAATTGGTACAATCGATAATATGCCGATTCGTGATTGCTGAATGGTCTCCAATAATCAGCTCAGGAACTCTATCCGGTTCCGCTGTAAAGAATTCACGACCGGCCTTCGGATAACCCGTCACCCAGTTGCCCCGTCCAAGATGGGAGTGCGCCCCCATTGAAAGAAGCGATAAACTCTTGCACACGGTGAGGTGACCAATGCTGGAGAATTCCTTCATAATCAATTGTTCAGGAAAAATCCAGGCCAAGCCAATTTTCGCAGTGGGATGAATCTGATAGCCATAATACCGCTGAAGAATGAACCTTCGCAAACCCCAGGGGAGAAACAAGGTCAGCAATGCTAAAAGTTTCTTCATCGCTTCTGCGCAGCGGCTGCCCGATACACGTGAATATAACCTTCGATCATTGAATCTGTGGTAAAGCGCAATGCATTCTGCAAACCCAGTCCGCGGTAACGGTTTCTGGTTTCGAGCTTTGTCAGCGTAAGACAATGTTCCGTCAAGGTTGCCACATCATCCGGCTCTGCGGTTAATCCAGTGTCCAGGACAATTTCAGGAATTGAAGTACGATTTGAAGTAACCACAGGACAACCAGAGGCCTGGGCTTCAATGATTGGCCATCCGAAACCTTCTGACCTGGAGGGAAAGAGTAGCGCCAAAGCTTCTGAATAAAGGGCATTCAATAACTCGTTGGAGGGACTGACCACTTCACGGACAAATTCGGAGATTTTAAGATCGGTCGCGAGCTTCGATTGAGAATCTGTCAAAGGTGATCCCGCAAAAACCATCTGAGCCGGATAGCGTTCACGCACCTGCGCAAAAACCTTGAGAATGGTTTCACGATTTTTTCGAGGCTGCCCTGAGCCCACGTGAAGAAGAAACGGAGATGAAATCTTTGCGCCGGCAGATTTCATCAAGCGCTGTGATTCCTCGGGTTGCATCGGAGAATAGGAATGATTAAGCCCGTTGTAAACGGTATGGAGTTCCGGTCGAGGCGAGGAAGGCAGCAACTCCTCCAAATCTCGACGCGTATTATTGGAAACGCAAACCACATGCCTGCTTGAGGCAAGTCCGTTTAAAATCCATTTTTGCAAATATCGACCAGTGGTGGAAGCTGGACAATCCGGTTCACGGCCAAGCGCCCCGAGCACTGCAAGCATGTCATGACAGGTTGTCACCGAAATGGAAAATCCAGCGGCGCTTTTGGAATACATCGCATTGGAATGATCACAAATATGAACAATCGGATTTTTGCCATGTGTCAGTGATTGACGAAGAAAGGTCCGCAATCTTCTCGGAAAGAGAATGAATTTATCAACGTAACCGAACCATTTAAACAAGCTCTTTTGGTTCGCGGCAAATCGGGTCAGGCATTGCTCGGGAGCGAGATGATCGACTGCAAGCCCCTGGGAAGGGAGTTTTGAAAGCAGCAATTTGGAAAACCGCAGCATGCTTTCCTGACGGTCCGGAGGGTAGTTGCCAACCAGAATTATCTGTGGAGATGAAGTATTCAATCCGGACGCACTGTAAAAGCACCGACCTTTTTCAGGTTGGGAATTGGTTCATGCGAAACAGAGCTTTGAGGCAATGTCGGCGGCTTTTGATCATTCAAAGGAATATTTCTCGCGGCAAGGACAAGCCCGCCTGTAAACACAGCAAAGCCCAGTGTCGTTGGCTGTCCAAACTGTCCACTCATGATATTGAGGCCGCCCGCGCCAAATAGTACGAGCGGATAAAGATTCCCTGAGCGGGTTGCCACCAGGCCAATAAACAAAAAGTAAAGAAAAAGACCGACCCGCAAAAAAATATAAGCCAATCCAAAAAGCGGCCCTGCCTCCATGATGATACGTCCCCATTCATCCTCTCCAAGAATGAAAGCGCCCTGGGCGCCAAGAAGCGCCGCACCCGCGTTGGTGCCGGTCCCAAGCCCATATCCAAACAATGGAGCGGTGCCGAGATTTTTTAAGGGGTTTAAAAACGTGCCGAGATACCGCTCCAGCAACCCTTCGAATCCTCCTTCGTAACTGCTGGCCATTTCAATTCGTTCCTTGGTGGTGTCGCTTGCCTCCTTGTAAATGCCAAGGCTGCTCGCCACCGCAAAGGCCAGCATTCCGATAATCATCAATTTTACACCTTTCACAATGGCTTTTGGATAAAGCAGCATCCCTGTGAAAAAGCTGACTATAACAATCGCAATGCCCCCCAACAGTGACCTGCTTCCAGAAGCCGCCGCCGCTACAATCAGGGCTGCCGCAGAAGGAAAGATTACCCAGACTGGAGCCACTTTGGAGACCTGTGACAGGCAAAGGAATGCCGCGATAAGTGAATAAAAATAAATTGGGCCGCTGATAAAGCTGAATGTTCCCGAAGCACGGACTTTCCCCATCGCGCTGTCCAATTGACCGCCGACTCCCCCTGCCCCGATATTGAGCCATGACTCTCGTCCTGCTTTAAATTGCAATGCCATCAGCAACGCCATTGGAATTCCCACAACAAGCAGCACCTGTCCCATTCTCTTGACGTCCGCAAGGTCGAGGACCTTTGGAAATAAAAAAATCAAGGGAAGATGCAGGAAGTTACACCTGAAACCGTAGAGAATTACCGGAACGGTCGCGATGCCCAGGACTGACATGGCTGCGGTAATCATTCCGAGGGCGAGAATCAGGATGACAGGCGGCGTCAGCGGAAACAGCCCGGACGCAAATGCGAGAACGTAAATTGCCAGGACAATCGGATCGCGAACGACCAATAACACGCTGGACAATCCCGGTAGAATCCACTTTCTGAGGGCCCCCTCAAAAATAAGGAAAAACAAATAGGACCAGATCAGAACTTTTAATGCTCCTTTAGCGTCCATCCTCTTTCAGACCTTTCAGAATCAAATCAGCATAGCGTTCCCATGTATAAGTTGCAGCTTTCTGACGGGCATACTCTCCCATTTGCGGAATCATCTCACGATGATCGGCAAACCAGTTCAGTTTTTCGGCGATTATTTCAGGGGAGCGAATCGGAACAAGAAATCCGGTTTTACCTTCTTCGATCAAATCCTCGCCACCTGCATTCGGCGTCACCAATAAAGGCAAACCGCAACTCATCGCTTCCTGCTGAACCAGCGCACGTCCTTCCACAATGGATGGAAGTGCCATGATATCACAACTCACCATCAATTTTAAAACCTCGGCATGTGGGCGCGTCGGTTCATAGATGAACTGCGGGAAATAACGCTTGTAGAACTCGATTGGAGACAAAAGGGACCCCATGACGATTATTTCAACATCTGAACGCTTCAATAAACGGGCAGCGGCGAAAAGATCGGCAAGACCTTTTCGTTGCGACATTGAGCCTGCAAAGAGGACCCTGAGCGGGCCTTTGCGCGAAGTGCGTGGAGTCATTTCAGGAATCAATGGCGATCCAAACGGAGCCACAATGCACTTTTTACGCTGTCGTATTGCAGGCGGAATCGAATCATGGACGAATTTGCTGGGGGTGACCACCACCTCCGCAAGCGTTGCCTCTTCGGTTTTTCTTTCGAGCTTTGCCCGGGAATCCCGAGTGCCTATGAGAGTAGGTTCCCATTCCGGCAATCGTTCGGCTTCTTCATGCAATAATTTCTGCAATGTTTCCCAATAGGCGATGGGAAGTTCGTAAACCGTTTGAATTCCTCGCTTCCTCGCTGCCTGAAACGTGGCTAAAGCCCCATCTTCATACGCATAAACGGTGGAGACATTTTCTGCTCCACCAATTTTTCGTGCCACTGATCGATCAAGATCCTGGTAAATTGCATCAACCGAAAAAATTCCGCTTTCATGCCGGGTCAATGAACGAACTCCAAGGCGAGTTGAAAGGAGTCGTCCAATTTCACGGAACGATCTCGATTTGAGTCGATTTGCTGGGAGGTCGTAACTCCGTCGGGACATTTCACCACGAATGGACCCGGGTCCTACTCGCGTCAGCAGGTTTTGCCGCGTAATTCCAAGAGTAGTATGGAATTCAAATGGCACACCACTGCTCTCCATCCGCGCAAGCAGCGCACGAACAAATGTGTTCCCGGTTGGATGTGAAACCCAAACCATTAGTTGCGACTGACTAGTGACGTGAAAAGCTCCAGATATTGCGCAGCAATTTTCTCAGGCGTATGCTTTTCCAGATGAGCCGGAGCCTGCTGAAGACATTTCGCACGCAAAGATTCTGACGAAAGAGCCTCGGTTAAACAGCGCGATAAATCTTCGGCCGAGCGGTGACGAAATTTAAGGCCACACGGACCCGCAGCTTCAGGAAGCCCGCCAGAGTCCGGAATAACAGGAACACATCCGCAGGCTATTCCTTCAAGTGCAACCAATCCAAATGGTTCGTCCCAGCGTGAAGGCACCGCGATGACACGATGACGATGAAGCATACTGGTCAGGTTATCCCCGGAAAGGGAGCCTGCGAATTGAACAACGCTAGTTAGCTTTTTCTCCTGAACCATACCTTGAAGTGTGGCCAGCTCCGGGCCACTTCCAACAATTGAAACTGTCAGATCAGGAAATTGCGTCATCATCGAAGAAACTGCTTCAATCAGCAGATCCACTCCTTTATCTGAGACAAGGCGGCCAAGGAAAATGATGTCCTTGTCCCTCTGAATTCCGGAAATTTTTCGAAAAACAGAGTTGTTGTACGGATTGGGAATGATCCTGCATGAAAATGGGAGCCGCTCCGCCAGGGCATGACTCACCGCTGTATTTGTTGCACATTTCAAAACCTGCTTTTTCAAGCGATCCTTCCCGGAAATTGAGCCATCCGGACGAGTGATCCAGACGTGATGGGCCACCACCCACGGCTTTTTTTGCACGAGCAATGGCCACGCGTAATTCAGGCCCACATTATTATGAAATACCAGGTCTGAATTCCGGACAATTTTCATCACCGCCCCCGCTGAGGGACGTCTATGCACGGGAAACGGATGCGAAATGGAATCAGGCGCCATGGTTGTGGTCATCACTTCAACCGAGTGTCCCTGGCGAACAAACTCTTGTGCAAGGACAAGACTCACCTGTTCGATCCCGCCGATGCTGGGAGAAAAAAAATGAGAGAAAAACGATATCTTCAAGAAAGTCCAATCCACGCTGAATCCATTTTGAGATTCGTTAAGAATGCCTGCACAGTTTGGGGAGAATTGGATGTGGGTGGCTTCCGTTTCAATGTGCGGATTTTACTGGTAAAGTCGGGATTGAGACGGACCAATCGATCTTCCGCCCAAAACGGAGGCGCTGAATAACCGCGAAGCTGATAATCCTCACGATTGACGATCACAGGGAGGCCATGATCAAGCATCGCAGCCACACTCGCGCTCTTCCCCAGCAACAGATAAGGAGTGGTCGCGAGTCCAAAATCACTCTGCTGTAGCACACAACTGATCTCGGCCATTGAACGAAAACCCAGTTTGATGAAACGAATATCAGGATACCTGGCCGCAAGGTGGTTCCAGAGTTCCTTGCATGGTCCGAGACTGCCCACTGAAAGCAGAATCAATTGCTTTCCCATCCCCGAAGCTGCCTGTTTTAACCGGGTCAGAAGCGGCTCAGCAGGCCAGACCGGATGCAAACTTCCAAATAAGGTGCAGACCAGAGCATCTTCAAGCGCAGGAAGCAGTTGAGTTTCCTTCTGCAATATCGAGATAAATTCCGATCTGGACGCATTTCCATTAATCGGGATGCTTCCATCCAAGGGTGTCACTGCGGATTTCCATCCAACTTTGTTCATGCGCCATGCATAGGCAAAATTGGTTGTTTGATAGCTGTTCGGTTTTAGCTCCGATACAAAATGCATTAATCGAGATTTCTGAAGATAACCCACGATTTTTTCCTTCAATCTGGAGTTTCTCTCATCTCCAAGCCAAAGCTCATGAAAAAAAAGGTCCCAGTTCCATTGCTTCAACTTTTTTACAAACGGTTGCAACTCCTGAACGAAACCGCGCGGATGATAAGCGTACGGAACAAATTGCCAGCTAACGATGCCCGGTGAAAACTTGCCAAGATGAGATTCAACAAGGTTGAAACGTTCCCCAAGAGGCAATGAGCGAGGAATGCGGACAGCGCGTTCGCTGGCTTTTGCTTGATTGAGTTCAGGCTCACAAAGAGAAATCACCATGGTGGTCATTCCTCGCTTTTCGAGAGAAGCGGCGAGGTCCTGAGTGAAATCACCGACACCATCTTTTCCGCGTTCCAGGCATCCTGTCAGAAAAGCGATTTTTAGCGCCATTTCCGTTCTCCCTTGCGATGACGTTCGAGCCAGTTCAAATATTGGCGTTCGAGCTTGGCCACGTTTGATTCCCACGTCAGCGCCCGTGCCCGTTCCCACCCCTTTTTCGCAAGGGTCGTGCGATAGACGGGATCTGAAATCAATTTCCGAATGGCTGCGGTGAATTGCTCGCTCGAATCAAAATCACAGAGGATCGCCTCCTGCCCATTTTTAAGGCTTCCTCCAAACCCCGTCCGCGTGGTGACCACCGCGCAACTTGCGGTCATCGCTTCAGCGGTTGCGATGCCGAATCCTTCATAACGTGTCGGAAAAACGTAAATTTCTGCGTTGGATAAAATTGCAGCCAACTGCGCCTCAGTTAACCTGGGATGCACGGCAACGCGTGATAGAATGTCTGCGGGAAATGAAGCCTTCACCTCACTGATTTGTGAGGCTGCTCCGCAAATATCCAGGGCATACTCTGGATGTTCTTTCAGAATTGGAATCACGGAGGCAACAAGCGTTTCAACGCCTTTGCGGGGAATCCATGAACCAGTAAACACCAGGCGTTTTTCCTTGTTGGAGCGAAAAGGAAGGGAGAGATATTCAGAATCCAAACCAGGTTCAATCGTTGCCGTCCAATCCTTCGGATATAAACCTTTCTCGATGACATACTCAGTATCCAAATTGCATAAACTCACGAAGGCGTCGGCAGATTTGAAGGCAATTTGGGAAAAGCGGGAGTGGGTCAAGGCCGAGATGATATTTCTTGCAATTCCTTGAACCCCTCCCGGTCGATACGGTTTTTGTCGCTCAGATGCAAGCAACTCCAATCCATTCGTGTGTGCGACCAGCAAAGGATGATCAGGAATTCGTGAGAGCGACCTTGTCGGAAGCCAAAATTCATCCCCGTAAAATTCGATGAGATCGTAATTTTTCCATCGATCATTTTTCAGCAGCAATTGATTCGCGCCGTAGGCTTGGCGAAATTTCCTTCCTTTGACCTTCTTCGGCATGAATTCATACTCAGAGGGAGAAAACGCATCGACCGCATGCCCCAGGGCGCGCAACCCCGTCGTATACTGCAATACAGTTTTTCCGGAACCGAGGTGCGGTTCGATGGGACAATTTGTGAAACTTGCGATTTTCATCGCTGCGTTGCCCGATTGTATTTTTGGCACCAACCCGGGCACATGAAGGCAGTAGCGGCCAGTTCGAGCACCAGAGAGATAAGTGCGGAAATGGCAGAACCCGGAGCAAAGTGATGCTTAATAGCAACTAACCGATAACGAAATATGGACCATAACAGAGGAATGCATCGGTTGCCTGGAATGCCCTGCTTGATTTTTTCGTAGTAAATTGTGCTTTCATGCATTCGTGCGCGTTTGGCACCCCAGGGGACTTTTCTGGGAGGATGATCAACAATCGCAGAAGGCACAAACCGGATCATGCTGCCCGTGGCTTTAATGCGCTCCCGCATGTCACAATCTTCCATATGAGGAAATGGAAACGCTTCGTCGAAACCTCCCAATTGTTTAAACAAACCCGAGTGAATCATCATATTGCAGGACCAAAGAAATCCTCCGTTGAGATTCACTGGAGAATGTTCCAGTGGGGATCGAACACCTTCCTTGCAGGTGGTTTTCCCTTCATAAACCGCGATGCTGCCATCACAGGCCTTCCAAAAGGATGAGAGCCATTGCGGTTCAGGAACACAATCATCATCCGTAAATACGATCCACTCTCCCCTGGCATGCCTGGCGCCATGGTTTCGGTTTGAAGCGGGTCCGCGCCGCGGTCCCTGCAGAAAGGTCACTGAAGGAAATTTTCCCTGTAATTTAGAAGATTCAAACGAACGACTGTCATCCGTGACAATGATTTCAAAGTCATTTCCGGAAATTCCCTGCAGTTCAGGAGTTAATTGCTCAAGACAACGCTCAAGCAAATCGTTCCGATTACAGGTTGGAATAACGACGGAGAGCCTCATCAGAAGTTCACATGATGGGTCCATTCACGAGAATCATCCGCAGTCTTTTCGATCAGGACCATGTTTCCCATTCCATAGGCGCTCCATGGTTCAATCATTTCCGGTTTAAGCAATCGGGCGGCGCCGGGAAGGGATTGGAGAAAACGATGCTTGAAGGAAAGCCCTGAAGAAGGCGCGGCATTGACCACCCGGTAGGATCGATTCGACAAAATATATCGCAACATCTTCTGCAATGACGGCATCCAGAGATCATGAAAACCGATGTACCCGCCGACCCGGAGCTTTTTGTCCGCGAGAACGAACTCAAACAACGTGAGGTCGAATAAATGGGAAGCATCAATAAAAACAAAATCCAGCGTGGGCAGGGACGGGATCACTTCCTCAGGAAACTTGCGATAAAATGTCAACAGGTGATTCAAGCCGCTTCGACGAACCATTTCTATCCCCACATCTCCAAACTTCGCCTGAAATGGGTCCATCACATGATGTTCACCGCCGCCATTATCGGAGAGCCCTTGCAGGATGGCCAGGCAGGAAATTCCCTGGGCAAAGCCTACCTCGGCAGTACGCCTGGCTTTCAAAGAGGTGACAGCTTTATAAAGCTGCAAAGCTTCCTCCAATGAAACGTTGGAGTGCAGCTTTGTTTTTGTTCCATCAGCGGAGTATACCAGTCCTTCCTTTAATGCTGTTTCAAGCAGCGAAGGCAGGGGTGATCGGGCGGCATTAGCGATTGTAGTTTCCATGTTTTCGACTCTTTCGGATGAGGGTTTTCCAGAATTGATAATGCGGAACAAGCAAGCTTACGAAGCTTGCGCCTGGGTCGCCAGCACGCCAATCACGTACTGCAAGGACTTTAATAGAAAACACGATTTGTTTGAGATAGCTTCGAATGGAGAGGTTTTCGTTTTTTCCTGCGTACCATCTCCAGTAACGTTCAAGCACCTGTCCCAGACTATTTTCCACCACAGAAAAGACATTCAACCTTGGATCGAAAACCACCTCATACCCTTGTTTCAGGAGGCGTTCTCCAAGGTCGGCATCCTCAGAATGCCTGAGGTTTGGATTAAAATTCCCCACCTTTAACGCTGCCTCCCTTCTCAAGACACAGCCCCAGGTTGATAGCAACGCTTTTTTTTCAAGAGATGCAGCGATCTCCTCCTGAAACAAATGTCGGCCTCTCCAGCGTTGGATAAAATTTCCTCCCGGCATTTGTCGAATCCGTCCAAACACTGCAGCAGTTGCGGAAACATCAAAATGGGGCAGCGCTTTTTCCAAAAAATCAGGCTCCAGCGCATTCGTTGCATCACAGGAAAGAACAAATGGGTTCATACTCCTCTCGACCGCCTCGGCACGAACCCGGCCTCTTCCAAAATTCTTCCCAAGCGACACCACCTTGACCTGGTGCTTTGCAGCAATTGCAAGGGAATCATCAGTGGAACCATCATCGATAACGAATAATTCATCCACCTGAACGGTTTGTTTGCGCATGCTTTCAATCGCCTTGCTCAAGGACAACGCATTATTGTAGCACGGAATATATGCGCTGATACCGTTCAAGAAATTTATAACTTGAAAAACTCCTTGATCACGCTGCGCCAGTGATTCAGAAGCGAATCGCGACTGAAAATTCGCTCAGCCCAAAACCGGTTCCCCTGCGAGATCCCCCTCAAATCATTATCCGCACACCACTCAATCCGCCTTGCCAGGTCATCGATTGATGGGAGCCTTAAATGAGCATGTTTCACCCATTGGGTAGCAAAGGCCTTTCGTTTGAACCAGCGAAGATTGCAACGCAGCTCGGGTTGCTGCACCCATTCATTCATGGGTGGATAATTCGTAGTGATCACCGGAATTCCTGAGCAAACCGGCTCCAAAACCATAAAACCAAGCCCTTCCATCTTTGAAGGTTGAATGGCGGCATCCCCCACGGAATAAAGGTCAGCCAATGATTCCTGATTCCCAATTTCGATTTGCACCCTCTCATCATGCTTCGGGAGTTCCGCCTCTTTCTGCATGCGAACCGTCAATCGCAGATCAGTGCGTTTAACTTTCGCAAATGCCTTGATGGTATCACGTGTTCCTTTTCGGTCATCAGCATCCACAAGCCCGGCATTATGCACAAAATGCCTGGCCGGACCGGCGATGGACCTTTTCGGAAGTTTTTCCAGATCGAGGGCCCACGGGAGGTAAACCGCATTTCGAAAGCCGTAACTTTGAACAATCTGGACACAAAATTTATTCGGACAGGCAAATAAATCGCAGTCCCGCCACTCGCTTAAATGTCCACGGAACCATTCCCACATCGGAACGCAAACTGTACGGACACCTTTTTCCCTGGCAATTTTCAGAAGGTCAGGGACCCAATCATGACGCTCCAAAATGAGCAATCCTTCCAGCCCTTCAATTGCATTTTTAATTACGGCACGCTCCGCTTTTCGGTCCAGGATAACGTCACGAGGACTCAGCAAAGGACGCGTTTGCAGCCGTTCCGAAGGAATGACAACATGCTGCCCAAAACCGAGGACGCTCCTGACATCACAAGCCATTCGCCCCAACCCTGTGTCGTCGTTAAGGCCCACCACAGCCCATTTTGAAAAATCCGGGGAAGCAGTTGCTTTTTTTATGGAAATTGCTTGTTCCATTCGGTTGCAGGCTTCTTGCGCTTCGTTTCCAATTATCTCGCCAAAACGTAAACCTGACTTTGATTATCGATGATTTGGAACCCCTGTTTAAAGAAATCAGAAATTACCTTAAAAGCAGCTTTCACTCCCAACAGTTCAGGATGCAACTCACAAACAATCTTTGTCACCTCGGCAGGAATTACTTCCTCCCCGAGGTGAATTTCTGATCCCTCGATATCAATCAAAAGAGTCGAAGGTCGAAAGGGCAGCTTGCTAAGAATCGAGGACAAAGTCAGCGATGGGACAGTGATACATGGGTTTTGAGACAAATGCGCATTCACCAAAGAATCAGCCCAAAAATCCGGATTCAATGAAAGTTCTGTGGTCCCATCCTGTCGATCCAAAGCTGCGGTGATAAGATTTGGATACTTGTTGTTCAATCGATAATTCTCCAACAACATCCGGGTGGTGTTTGGATTTGCTTCCACGACTGCATAATCCTGAATACTGAGGTGAATCTGGCAAAATAAGCTAACATAGCCAATCGCCGCTCCTAACTCGAGCACACGCTCTTCAGGCCGGAAATGCCTTTTGCACATTTCAATTTCCGCAGTTTCATATTCCCCGGAAAGGATTCGGTTTTTCATGGAAGAGGAAAGTCCGGTCAGATCCAAATTGATCTGGTTGACCTGTACTTTTCCAATTTTTGGCAGAACCCATTTTTCCCGAAAATGCCGTTTGGCTCGACCAGCTGTGTAACCTACCAGAGAATGATTCCAGCAGGACCGGATTACCCTCTTTACTAAATCCGGTTCACCTTCCCATGATGCAGGAATTACAGGCAAGGCAAACGGCGCCGGATACCGCTGATAAATCGAATCGAATAATGCTTGACGGTATTCCTAAATGCTTCGCGACGAATGCGAGCACTCTCTTTTTTCGATTCCTGCTCGAGCACCTCTACCAAAGACATGATGTCACTCGATAAAGTCTTTTTCGTGCAAATAATATTTCCGACGGTCCAGTGCGCTTTAAAAAGGGCGTCGAAATCACTGATTTTACTGAAATCCAGCAGGATCGGCATAGGCTCCTGTTCTTCCAGAATCAAGAAAGAGGAATATCCCAGGGTCTTGGCCAGTTCCAGTATTTTCAAGGTGTTTGGATAAAACTCCGAACTCCACCCGCTTGAATTACTTCCGCGCGTAGCTCCCCCACCATATTCAAAAATAATAATTTCTGGATGAACATTCGAAGGAATATCCCGAAGCCCCCCAAGAATTGTGTATTCGCTTCCTTCAGTATCAACCTTCAGGACAGCAACCGAATTAATTTTTTTTGAAGTCAGGAAATCGGATAAAGTCCAGGTTTGGACCTTCTGCTCCCTTTTACTTCCACCCCACCAGTTTGGATTAAGTGAACTAACATCAGAAACAGTGGAACCATTGACTTCACCGATAAAAATTGATTGCTCGCCGGTATGATCAGAAATGGCACCCACTGCCAGATCCACTTTGTGGTCTCCCGTGGCTTTGATCAAATGTTCGGATGGCAATGGTTCGACCGCATAGCATCGAAATCCAAGGGTCGTTGCCCATAAAAAACTGTAATTGATATTACCAAGGCCGACTTCAATAAAAGCTGCAGATTTTCCGGCAACGCCTCGTTCCAGAAGACCGCGAGTGAAAATTTCTGTCGCAAGTTCGGTAAACATGTTTTTTCAGGTTGTTTCCAGGCTCACTTCGATTGGGACACGGCAACCGGCAAAACCGCGATCACTTAAAGTGTCGTTGGGACTTGACTGCACTTCCCAAACGCCGCAGTTCGGGACAAAATCCACCACCTGTCGGCCATTCATAATTGCCACCCCGCAACTGTAAGCGCCGGGATGCAGTGGATTCCGCTCAATCGAAAAACTTACTTTCTGGCTCCCTTGAGAAAGAGAAATGTTGCCTCCGCTATTGTCGGAATCCAGGGTAAGAATCCGATAGCCGTCCAGAGTGTCAAAGCCGATGCCAACAGTGCAGTTCCGCAGGGCAGATGCCGCATCGATTTCAAAATCCAGACGCAATGGAGAGCCATACTGGAATGAAGATCCTTCGCTGATTCGGACCCGGTTGATCCGGGCCTGTCCACTGGCAGTATCAGGACGGCGGGCTTCTTTCAGATTAATATCACATTGAACGTCAGCACCCTGCTGGTTGTATCGTTGGATCGCTTCTTCGACTCCAATTACACCCGTTGTGGTGCCTCTTTCCATCAGCAAAGCGCGGTTGCAAAGCCGCCTAACGGAGGCGAGCTGATGGCTCACAAACAAAACTGTCCTTCCTTCCTGGACTGAAACCTCCTGCATTTTCCCAAGGCACTTTTTCTGGAATTGAGCATCCCCTACTGCCAGGACTTCATCAACGATCAGGATTTCAGGCTCCAGATGGGCAGCGACCGCAAATGCCAAACGAACGTACATGCCGCTTGAATAACGTTTCACCGGGGTATCAATAAACCGCTCGACTTCCGCAAATGCGACGATTTCATCAAATTTCTGTTTAATTTCAACCCGGGCCATCCCGAGAATCGCACCGTTAAGAAAAATGTTTTCACGCCCGGTCAACTCCGGGTGAAAGCCAGTCCCCACTTCCAGCAAACTCGCCACGCGACCACGCAGTGTGATTCTTCCAGAACTCGGTTCCGTGATCCGGCTCAAACATTTCAACAGCGTGGATTTCCCAGCCCCATTTCTGCCGATGATTCCAAGGACGTCCCCCCGGTGCACCTCGAATGAAACGTCCTTCAACGCCCAGAATTCTTCTGTCTCGTTAAAGGATTTTTCTTTGTTTCTGCTGAACGGACGCGAAAGCATGTCGGTCAGGACATGCCGCAAACCTTGTTGACCCTCATTTTTATGGGCCAGGATATACCGTTTTGAAAGCTGTTCGACCCTGATGACTGGTTCAGACATTTAAATAATATCAGCAAAGCTTTTTTCGGTGTGACGAAAGTACATCGCCCCGGTAACCACCAGGACAATAATAACCATGAATGAAACCAAAAAGGATGGAAGGTGAATCAGGTTATTTCCTCCCACAATTGCCCAACGAAATCCATCAATCACTCCCACGATCGGGTTCAGGGCATAGACCATTCGCCAATCATCAGGAATTCGAGTGCTCGAAAAACCGACAGGGCTGATGTATAGCCCGAATTGCACAATAAATGGGATGATAAAGCGAAAATCACGGTACTTCACAGTCAATGCCGATAGCCAAAGCCCTGCCCCAATTCCAGCAAGAAAACAGAGGAATAATAACCCGGGCAATGCCAGCAATCGCCAGGACGCTGGATGTTGATAATAAATCATGACTCCAACCAGCAATGCCCCTGCGATCAAAAAATCCACAAAGCAGGTCACAATACTTGAGATGGGAACCACCATCCTGGGAAAATAAATTTTCGAAATCAGGTTCGAATTCGTGACCAGGCTGTTTCCTGATTCGGAAATTGCCGTCGAAAAAAAACTCCAGGGCAACAAACCTGAAAACACCAGAAGCGGGTACGGCACGCCATCTGAAGGAAGTTTCGCCAGCCTTCCAAAAACAAACGTAAACACCAGCATTGTCACCAGCGGTCGCAGAAGTGACCAGGCAATGCCGATCGCAGTTTGCTTATACCTGACCAGGATGTCCCGCCATGCGAGAAAATAAAGCAATTCCCGGAATCGCCAAAGGTCACGCCAATATTGCCGTTCGGTCCGCCCTCGCTCAATTATGAGTTCCATGAAAACAAAAAGAAGGCTACTTTACGGTTGCCTTGATCCGGAAATACCTTGGTGAGATATTATTAGTAAGCTCTGTGGTTCCTTGAATGTCCTCATATCCCGGTAGTGTGGCCCATGAATCTGCTTCCAACGATTCAGAAAATTCCACTGAATAGGTAAAATCATTGGTATCAGCGACATTAATCAGGAAAGATTTTGTGGCCGCAACCGTACCAAAACCAACTTCCAGGTCAGAGATGGATATCTCACGCACCCTGTAAAAGCGCTCCGGCGTTGTGTGCAAATCCACCAATAATCCCAAGACATTCGCAGGAGGAAGCCGCACCCATTCGGTGCTCTCAGGAGATTGGTCATTATACTCGACCACATAGGCGTAACCTGCGCGTGGATTAAATGTGACGGTGCTTTCAGTTACGGTTCCCAGGGAAACACTTTCCACTTCTGGAGCCAGCAATGTGACGTTAGTTTTCTGGATTGGAACGATGTGCTCCTGAATCGAATCCAAATTCAAGGAGATCCATCGATTGATACCACGGCTGCTTTCATCATTATTATAAATGTAAGCCTTGTCACCAAGTTCCACGAGCACAGGGCTGAGGATGTTACCCGCAGCACCAGGCGCGTTAATCACCGTGTTGTAAGTATTGGGAGTGCCAAACTGCCCCACGAAAAGACCGTTATCATAAAAATGCATATACTGGTTCGCTTGCGCCAAACCTTTGTAAAATTCACCGAAATACCCGTAATAAATTTGCCGTCCGCTGGTCATCATGGCGCTTCCTCCATATTCTGCCCATGTTTCAAAAGTGCCCAGACCATCCAGCCCTCCCAATGAATGTGAAACCAACCATAACCAATTGGTTTCACCTTGCTGAATAGCACCCAAATGCCATCCGTTCTCACGAAATGAATTAAAATTCACCACCTTGCCGGAGGATGTTGTGCGAGGAAGTCTTCCGAAAGGAGAACTCCTCTGCCAAAAACGATTCACTGGGGCGGATCCCAAAGTCACGGCGTCACCCCACAGCGGATCATTGTTTGTCGAAAAACCAACCAGCGGTCGTTTCGTAAAGGTCATGATGCTTTCGAAAACCCTCTGCTTGTCGAACCACTCGATTGGAAAGCGCGCCACATTCAAGGAACCATCCGGTTCCATCTGGGTTTCCTGACCATGCAGATTGGAATAAGTGGTGTATCGCAATCGTTGCTCTTCAAGCTCGACTACACGCAAATGAAAACCGGGAAAAGCCACTGTCAATCCGTAAGTGCGACCGTTTGTCATTGTCAGCACCTGATTGAAACCCTCGGATACCGGGTAATCGTAAGCATCCTGGGGCAGACCAAACCCCCAGAAATTTGTCATTTTCCAACCCTCATCCAACGGCTTGGAATAATCGATGGCGTATTCGGTGTATTCCGCGAAGAGCCGGGTGGGATCATTTAGATCGACGGTAGCCCGATAGAAATGGGGGATATACTCGAAATGAGTCACATAATTACGATTCGTATCGAACAAAATATTTCGGCTTGTCACTGTGTCCCCCACCCAAAAACTTCCATCTGGCTGAAAGGCAATGTAAGCGCGCGCAGAGAAATACCCGTCAGTGAAATAAAATCCAAATTTATCGTAAGTCACCCGTGGCCCATTGGCATACCCGCCTGGTTGCCCATAGGTCCAGAGCGTCTCACCATCCTTGGAAAAAGAACGCAACTGGTGCGTGGAGCCATCGGCAATGACGATTGAGTCATCAATCGGAGAAACCGCGATCGCAAGGACATTCGTAAAATCAGCGCCTGCAGGAATGGTTTTGGCAAGGGTCGGAGCTTCGTTCAAATTGGTATAATATCGTAATTCAGATTTGCCACTGATGATCCATACCCCGTCAGTTGAATCGACTGCCATGTCCCCTGGAGCAGGAATTGTCAGGCTAAAATTCGAAGCGCCGGAACGTTTATGATAAAACGAAACCTCATCCAGATTCAAGCGGCTGACAATCAACGCATTCCCGGATCGCTGAACCGCAACATGACCGTTGTTATATGACAGAAGCGGATCAGTCGGGAATCCCCCTGCGGTGATCAATGTTTGCCCGTTTTCAAATGTAGTGGGAGGAAATACATTCAGATTCGAGTTTGCATAAATATAGCAACTTCTTGCATTCAGGGAATAAATCCGCTCCCCGTCGCTATCCAAATCCTGCAGGGCTGGAATTGATGGATCCTCACTGCCACCAAAGTTTGTTTTAACCTGCCTTGGATTATCCGTCGTGAAATGCCGCAACCGCGGCCGACCCTCGTTGTATCCTGGACTGTAGTAAGCATTGGTCCCGATAATCACCATGGAATGCAGGGGGAGGAAATTTGCATGAATGCTGGCGCCGTAATTGGGATTTGTGGAGGTATTGCCAACAGCGCCTTCCCATTTGTAAACGACGTTGTGAGTGAGGAAACGAATCTGGTACTCTCTTCCTGGCGGTGCGATGGATTGAAAATCATCCAGGCCGTTCCACCATGCTCGATGTTTGCCTGGCGGGAGTTTGGTCCCGGAAAACAAAGTCCTGATTAAAGTGCCATTTGTCAGAAACACCCCTGCACTTACCGTTTTGTTTGTCTCGAGGATTAATTCGGCAAAGTAAAGCGGAGTGGTTTCGTAGGCACCCACATCAATTGTTTTATTCACCGGACGAAACAGCCCCGTAATATCATAGAGAGGCGCAGTGACCACCGATTGCCACGGCTGCGTCACCCCCTCATTAATGGAAGTGCCGTGAACCGGCTTGATCTCGTAAAGGCCTGCGGCTGCATTCTTGAATACAGGAGGAAAACTCATGCTCCGGGATTCCGCAGCATATCCGGTTCGTTGCTTGCCGGGATCGGGAACATCAATCGTGTCATTCGTATACCAGACTGCAGACAATATCCTGTTTGTGACAGCGATTGGAAAATAAGTATCAATTCGGCCGCTGACATGAAGTTTCAAAGCCGCTGCTGCGGTCGCTGGATGATAAAGATTCGCATCTCCACGGTACCGCCGAAGGCTGTCACCCATCATTTCAACACATGCATCTGATTGTCCGGAGAGCAGGTTGTTCAGGAAAGTCACCCCGGGAGAACCTTCGTTAAACTGGGCGGCAACTGATCCTCCGACAAACGTATTGTTCAGCAACCTGGATTCAGGCGAGTTGAGCAGCACCGCACCTTTTTCTGAAATGGAAAAGATACTGTTCTGCACCGCAACCCGTTCACTGTTTCTGATGGTGATGCCATCAGACACCCCTGCAAATCGGCAACAATCAATTTCCACTTTGAATGCATTGGTGACAGTTAGTCCCTGATTTCCAACAAACGTAAGATTGCGAACCTGAAGATGCTCTGCTCCATCGATCACAGCGGAAGAACCTTGGATCACGGCAGGTTCCATTCCTTCCGGCCCCGTGATCAGACAATGTTCAAAAGGGCTTCTTCCACCCGCAGTTACCCGGAACTGGTCCGATGGATAAGTCCCCGGCAACAGGGTAATCCGAGTGAGCGGACCGGATTGCGCAAGGGCTGCGGCAAGCGAAAGTGGGGACTCCAAAGTCCCGATACCCGTTCCAGTCGGGGAGGCGAAAAGCACGTTGGAATAGACTCGTCGTTTTTCAAAATTTTGCCGGACTTCCCTCGCAGTCAACGCCACGCTTGAAGCGCGCAGGTTGGCCACTCGCGCAAATGGAAAGAACTCGGTTTCAGCTCCAGTATAATTTCCTGAAATCGTGAGGTTAGTCACCGATGTCAGTTCTGTGGCTTCATTTTTTGGGCCATCCTCCATCGGACCGATTTTGTCTGTTGTGTTATCAGACCACCCCGTTGCATGAAGTTCCCCATCAATATAAACAGCGAATTGCCGGGTGTCGTAGGTAAAAACATAATAATGCCACAGGTTGTCCGGTGCCCGATCAAAAATGTATGGCAGTTGTTGGAAACCGATGTATTTGCCATCATCGGTGAATTGATAAAAAATTCCGAAAAGCGCTCCGAACTGGCCGAAGTTTCCTCCACCAACAATCCGGAACCCAGGGCCCCGAATTAAATTTCCACCAGGTAACGCAAATTCATTCGTCCGCCGTTGCATCCAAAACTCTACAGAAATAGCCTTTAATCCATTTGTAATGGAATCAGGCATCGGGAAACTTATCCCACCCAGCAGCACAGTATCGTTGAGCCTTTTATCAAAAAAGACTGAATCCGGATCCTGTGCGAAAGTATTGGTCAGGATGGTTGCAGGTGTGGGCGGAAAAGGATCAATAAAATTAATGGGGTAAAAAGGCGAGGGGCTTTGGGCTTTTCCAAGATAAACACAAAAGGCCAGCATCAGGGCATGCCATAACCCTCGAATATCTCGGAAAATATAAAAATTCGTCATATGTTCTCAGCTACCGCCCCGCGCCAGTGAATGTCGTAGAGGATTGTGGTGCTGTGGTCAAGCAACGTACTTCAAGAAAGCTCCGCAGTTGGTCGATTTTTCAAAATCACCAATCCATCGAAACCATCGTTTGTTAAGATTGCTCATGCCTTACTTCTTTTAAGGTTCGCTTTCTCAGCGAAGCAATCTGCATGCCGCCCTCGCCAGTACACACTTCTTGAAGCTCAATAATCTGGAAACACTCCGCTAAGGACGTGAGCTCAGTCAGTGGCTCAGTAAATGTTCGTATGCGGGAACCAACTCGGAAGAACGAACTTCAAACTCTGTTTGCCGACCTAAAAATTCGAGCAAAATACGCACACGCTGACCAGCTGCCATCACCTGTTTGACCACTGCGGAGAGCCCTTGAAACGGTCCCTGCGATAGGACCACTTCACTTCCTGGCTCCAATTCGACCACCTGCACGTAAACATCGGAATTTCCCATCGTCTCCTGAAGTTCAAACATCACGCTTTCAGGAATTTGTGGATAACGTCCCCCAAAATTAAGAACGTCAATCACACCGGAACAAACACGGATGGCCCCTAGCTTTCCATTTAAATCGAACTTCGCAAAAAGGTAGGTGGGAAAAAGAGATTCCGTAAACCAAACGGGCCCTCGCCGCGTTACTTTCCGCGCTTTGACCCGGGGATTGAAAACTTCAATTTCCCCCAGTTCCCTTAGTTTGGCTGCGGCAATATGTTCATGTTTATTCTGACAACGAATGCAATACCAGCCCACGTCCGAAGCACTCATTTCACTTTTTGTAATCAAGCTGTCCACAATTACTTAGGAAATCCGGCATCAACGGGAAAAATCTTAGCGAGCTCAGGAACGGCTGGCGAGAAATTCTTGTAATGAATTCCACGCACCTACCCAGTCTGCCATCTTGCTCTTTAACTCAGCGTCTACAAAGAACAGGTATTTCGGACAACCTGGGCGAGTTGTCAACTGTTCAAGAACTCGTAACGCCTCATTCGTTTTTTGGTTTTTCATCTGGATCAGGAAAAACGAATATCCCGCCACAAAGTCGTTCTGGAACATCATTGCATGCAAAAGCTTATCCTCACTTCGTGAAGAATCGGCAACTGGCAGCGCAGGTGCCGTAACCGAAGAAAGGACAATTTCACACGCCGCCTGAAATTCTTTTTGTGAGGCCTTTTGCCGTGCCATGGCTCGCCATGCCATTTTTTGATATTTGGGGTGATCGACCAGAAATTTTTCCAACTCCTCGGCTTTGCCATTGGATTCCCATAAATTTAAAAACTCGGCAAGTTGCTCATTAGACCAATGATCCAGATCGGCAGACCGAGTCATAATTCTCGACACTCCTTCCTGAAACTGATCACCCCTCAACTGAGCAAGGACCTTAAGCACAATAACAGGATTGGTCGCGTTCTCCTTCAGCCAGTTCATCTGAAGATTCAGGTCCGATCCCATTTTCCGAATGATCGTGTTCATGATATCCTCTTTCTGAATTGCCGGTGCAGAAAGAAGAGCCCGCTGGAACGCCTTGATCGCCAACTCAGGCTCCCTGCTGGCCCATAGTTGACCCTCTTCCAACGGGAGGCGGGGATAGTGTGGCTCCAAATAATATGCGAGGTGGAAATCCCTGACCGCTTCCTCAGGGTCACTCATCACCCAGGCTTTCCCAATCCCTCGATTAAAATAAAACCACCAGTCAAGAGGCGCATGACGTAACCCTATATCTGCAAGTTTGATAATCTGCGCATGCCGCTTTTCTCCATACGAACGTATGATCTCCTGCTTGATTCGGGCAATGTCTCGACTGTTCGCAATATTGTATTTCGCTCCTTGTGGGATGAGCCACCACAAGGCCACAACACAAAGTGGTACCATTCCGAATCGAAAGATAATCGGCAGCCGAACAATTCTTTGCATCGTCTTGTCCTTTCGTGCAATCAGCGCTGCCAGCAACAATGCTCCCATTAATGTCCCGAACCGATGCCCGGGCACATCAATAAACCCGTGGGCGATAAACATAAGGACTGCAACCACTGCCGAAGAGCGTAAAAGAAAATTCGGCTCTCCTGCTCGAGGCCAGTCTTTGACGAAAAGAAATCCGACTCCCAAAAAAACCAGAAAAGGGGCCAGCCAGCCAAGCTCTGTCCCGATCAGGAGCCAGTCACTTTCCGGATGCACCGCCCGGTACCCATTTGCTGATGCATCCCGATAACGCGCAAAAACAGATTCGAAATTTCCCAATCCGATCCCGTGCCATCCTGCGCTTTTGTATAACTCAAAGGCATCCTTTTGAATTAAAATGCGAAAACCCATGCCTCGCTCGGGAGATGCAGCACTTTCAGCAGGACCAACAAATCTTTTGGAAGTTTTGCCTCCATACAAAATAAATCCCGCCATTAATAACAACAGCACCGACAGACCGATCGCCAAATCCTGCTTCCTCCCCTCAGCCCAGGTGGCCCAGACAAACCAAACCGCACTTCCCCCAAAGAAAATCAGAATTCCCGCCCGTGAGTAATTAATGACCAGCGCAACGCCAATGATGAGGTAAGCGCATATCCATAACCAACCCACTTTGTTTTTTTTGGTGTAATTGCAATACGCAAGGCTGAAACAAATGAGCCCCCCAATCGCGAGCACATTGGCTGTATGATTCCGATTTGGAAAAAAGCCGAAAGGCCCATTTAAAGGTTTCCAAAGGGGGAAATCTGTTTTAGTCAGGTAAACTGCAAGGGCAAGAAGTGCGAGAGTTACAATTCCAACCGCATAACTGATAAAAATCACCTTCCGCCGAAGTTCAAACTGGTGAGATTGAAGATAAATTGCCCAAATAATTCCAATCAGAAGCAGGAAATAACCCTCTAAAGTAATCCATGGTTGCGCTGTTATGGTTCCGGAAAGCGTGAGTCCATATTGAGTTGAAAGCTCATGACGCCAGGGCCAGGAGGCCAGGCTTGCAGGCAAAAAGGCCGCTGCGCCAAGCAGCAACAGCCCCACTGCGGTGATAGTAATCCCTTTGGATGGAAGATGTTGTGGCGGTCTTGCAACGATGATTGCCCCCATTCCCAGGAGCAAGATCGCCTGAGCCCATAATTGAGTGGACCCTCCAAGCGCAGGGGCCAGCAGGGTCAATGCGATGATACCAGAATCGATGATCTTACCCATCTGATCTCTTACTTCGTCAGAATCACGAAACTCTTGAGAGCAAGTGGCTTGCCGAACTGCATCAGGAGGAGGTCTTCTCAAAAAGTCCAGGGACCTGGCAGATTCCCCTCTCTTACCGCCCAAAGCAGGCCAAATTTCCCGCCATACCCCCCATGAGGATGGACATGAAGAATCCTATGCCGGGCATTCACCAGGATCTGCTCAAGCTCTTTCAAGGTATGTCCATCTACCAGGTGATACTCCATTGTTAAATATTTTGTCCGCGCCAGCAGCCCAGAATCTTGAAAAATGGCCCATTCAGAACCTTCGCAATCCATCTTCAAAAGGTCGATTTCACCTGTTTCCGGCTGCAATTCTGATACTGAAATGCATTTAACGGGAATCCCCCCTGAAACGCTCACGGCCCCTGTGGTAGAATCGCAGTTGGCCTCGAGAAAAAATTGCCCAGCCATATTCGATACGCCACAATTAAACGGGCTGATCCCGGTTCCTTCAGCGTTTTTCTTCAGGCAGGCAAATGCTGAAGGATGTGGTTCATAAGAATAAATTTTCGCTTCTGGAAAAAGAACCGTCGCCATTTTGCTGAATATTCCAATGTTGGCTCCGATATCCACAATCACTCCAGGAGTTTCCCTCTTGGAAAACTGGAACATTTTATAATGATCATCGATCAGAACCTCACAATAACAAACAGTCGAACCAGTGGTTGCGGTAGCGTGAATATCCACACCTACTCCATTGTGTCTAAAGTGAAAAGGAGGCTTGATCGCTCCACGGCGAAAGTAACGAAAATTAGAACGATGAATTAGGTTTAACCACCCTCCCAGGCGTTGCCACATTACGCCAGATCATGCAGGAGGTCTCATTATAAGTCAATTGAGTCAGCTGGATTAAGAAACAGGATGTTCTTCAAACCATTTCACAGCTTCCCTAAGCGCCTGTTCCGGGTCAGTTTGAGGAAGACCCAGTTCATGGATTGCCTTGGCAGGATTAAAAAACATTTTGTACCTTGCCATGCGGACTCCGGCCAGTGGCGCTTTAGGCTCCTTTCCTGTAATCCTGGAAATCCCTTCATTCAGATAGGCGGCCATTAGCGCGACCGAATATGGAACCTTCATTCCGGGAGCTTTGATGCCGGTAATTTTCTCAAGAACCTCAAAGGCTTTTTGTAAAGTCCAATTTCCATCAGCATGACCTAAAATATACCTCTGCCCCACCCTCCCCTTTTCCGCGGCGAGGATATGGCCCACGGCGACATCACGCACATGGACCCAGTTTAATCCTGTATCCACATAACCTGGCATGGCACGATTGAGAAAATCGACGATCACCTTTCCAGTGGGGGTAGGTTTTACGTCACGGGGACCAACCGGAGCACTCGGGTTCACAATAATTACCGGCACACCGGCTTTGGATGATTCGAGTGCCACCTGTTCAGCGAGCCATTTGGAACGCTTGTAATCGTTGCTCATCTCTTCGAGCCTGCTCAGGGCAGTTTCATCGCTGGGTATGATTCGGCCATCCATTTCCCGGGGCAGGCCAATGCAACCAACTGTGCTCGTATAAACAATCCTCGAACAACCAGCCTTCATGGCAGCGTTCAGCATGTTTCTCGTACCCTCCACATTCGCCGCATACATCGGGCGATAGTCCCTCAGCCAGAGATGGTAACTGGCCGCCACATGAAAGCACCAATCACAACCATCCATCGCTTTCTTTAATCCATCACGGTCAGACAAATCACCTCGAACAACCTCATACTCAGCGCCTTCCAGTCCCCGAAGATCACTGCCTTCCCGGAGCAGAGCCCTGACTGAATGTCCCCTGGCATTCAATTCGTGAACCAGGTTCGCCCCAATGAATCCCGAAGCGCCTGTGACAAAACATTGCATCAGGCGAAATATGCCGAGGTGCTCCGGGACGACCAACCTTTTTGTGCGGTTCTGTTACTTTTTTCTTTCTGTAAGGGTTGTTTTTCTCTTCTCCTATCCAGATGCGACGGGAGTTGCTTAAAGACATAACGCGAATTGTGGTCAAGCTTGGCACTGGAGTCCTCACTAATGCCAGCAAGCAACCTGACCTGAAGCAGCTGGAGCAACTGGTCCAGCAAATTGCTTTCCAGCGCAAGGAAGGTCGTGAGGTTGTGCTCGTCTCCTCAGGTGCCGTGGGAGCAGGCATGGGTGTGCTTGGACATCATAAGCGTCCCACTGAACTGGCGGAACTTCAGGCCTGTGCTGCGGTCGGGCAATCCCGCCTGATGTCCACTTACGAAAAACTTTTTCAGGAGCACGGCCTCAATGTCGCCCAGGTGCTATTGACTCATGAAGATTTGGACCATCATGAGCGGCATTTGAATGCCCGGAACACCCTTGTCCGCCTGCTCAGTCACGGCGTGGTGCCTATCATTAATGAGAATGACGCCGTTTCCTTTACGGAAATCAAATTCGGTGATAACGACAAGCTTTCAGCTCTCGTCGCCTGCCTCCTTCCTGCCGATCTATTGGTGATCCTGACCACAGTCGATGGGGTGGTCCAGAACTTTGGGACGCCCGACGCGCAACTCCTTTCCTCAATCGAACAAATTGATTCGCGAATTGAAGGTATCGCCGGAGGAACGACCAGTGCCACCGCAGTAGGCGGTATGACATCAAAAATTCAGGCTGCCAAGATCGTGATTCGTTCAGGCGTGCCCATGGTCATTGCTTCCGGTCGAAAGAAGGACGTGCTCAAAAAAGTTGTCGATGGTGAAGAAGAGGGAACCATCTTCATTCCCAAGCCGGGCAAACTGGCGGGACGTAAGCGTTGGATTGCTTTCTTTCATCGACCACGCGGCACCCTCATCGTCGATGCAGGTGCCCGAAAGGCCTTGCGTGAGATGGGCAGGAGTCTGCTTGCTCCGGGAATTTCCCGTTGCGAAGGGGAATTCCAGGCCGGGGAAGTTGTTCGTATCTGCGACCAGGATGGGACTGAATTTGCCCGCGGAATCGCCAGGGCTTCCGCCGAAGAAGTCTGCTCCAGGAAAGTGCCTCGCAAAGAAGTGGTGCATCGCAATGATCTTGTAGTGCTCTAGCATGAAACAGAAAGTTCCAATTAACGAATTGCTGCGCATTATGGCAAAGCTTCGTTCCCCTCAAGGTTGTCCTTGGGACAGGGAACAGGACCATATGTCTCTTCGGTTCCACGCAGTGGAGGAGGTCTATGAGCTAATGGATGCCATTGAATCCGGAAATGACCAGGAATTTGTAGAAGAACTGGGTGATCTCCTGTTGCAGGTAGTCTTCCATTGCCAGCTCGCAAAGGAACGGAATGCTTTTGATTTTGATCAGGTTTGCCACTCAATTTCTGAAAAATTGGTTCGACGCCACCCGCACGTGTTTGGAAATTCAAAAGCCAAATCAGTTGATGCGGTGTGGGCGCAATGGGAACAAATCAAAAAAGCTGAAAAGGCCGGAACAAAACAGGAGCGATCCTCTGCCTATGATGGGATTCCTCGCCATCTCCCTGCTTTATTGAAAGCAGAAAAACTGACAAAAAAAGCTCGAAAAGCCGGGGCTTTATCTGCGCCAAAAAGCAATAAGCAAATCACTCGGTCCGAAATCGCAGCAACCCTCTTTGATCTTGCAGTTCAAGCTCAGGCTCATGGGTGGTCTGCCGAAGAACTGCTGCGCAGCGAAGTTCGAAAACGGGAGAAAAAATTTCGAAAAATGGAAAAAAAGCAGAACATGAAAAAATGAACGGACCTCAGCAATTTTATCGTTATCAAAGGCGTGTCGTTTATAGCGATTGCACTGTGGGAAATCATGTCTATTACTCCCGTTATCTTGATTTCCTTGAGGAAGCACGTGGTGAATTTTTTCGCAATCTGGGAATCCCATTTCTCAAGCTCCAGGAGCAAGGCATTTTATTTCCAGTGATTGAGGCCCGCCTTACCTACAAGGCGCCTGCTCGTTATGATGATGTGATTGTCATAGATGTCGCAATCAAGGAACTAAAACGCTTGAAGCTGGCTTTCACCTATTCCATCTGGAGGGAAAAAACATTACTCCTGGAAGCGGAGACTCTGCATGTTTCAATGAATCTGGAAGAAAAGCCATCTCGCATGCCAGAATCGCTTGCTTCGATTTTGCAAAGCGCTGTCCTTCCTTCACCGGATCAACCCGCCATCATCTCACTTGAGCCCCTTTAACTGTCCCCGCGTCACGCCGAGCTGGTTCACCAGCTTGAGATCTCGCCACAGTTCAATGCCGCTGATTTCTCCTCGAAGAAGCTTGCGGTACTGCTCAATCGTTCGAATGACTTCCGGACCCTCTTCATTGAGAAACTCCAGCCTGAAAGAACGGGCTCCCAGAAGGAATAGCTCCTGAAAAAACTCTGCACCCGTTTGCGCTCTTGCATTAAACACTGTATTTCGACACCCCGCATCCGCCTTCAACGGATGCTCCGCACCGACTCGATCCCGGATTTTCACCTCCTGCTCATCGCATGGACGGCCACAATTCCTGTAATCGGTCCCATTCGATAAAAACGCACAGAACACGCAATGCTCCATATGAAACATCGGCATGTGCTGATGGAGCGTTATTTCCAGGATCGAGGGATCGCATGCCCCAAGCAGCGCCTGCAATTGCGCCACATTCAAATCGTAGGAAGCAGTCACTCGTTCAAGACCGAACCTGTTAATGAAATATTCGGCAGTTATCGGATTTGCCACATTGAGGGAAAAATCCCCCCGACAACGCTCCTTCTCAAAAAACTGAAGATGATCATAATTTCGTACCAGGTAACCATCTGCTCCGCTGGATAATACCTGCTTTAAAATCCATTCTTCACCCGGTTTCGTAATTCGGGGCGGAGCGACCCATGCCAACCGATGCTCCCCTGCATCCCTCACTCGTTGGACTGCCTGGCGATACTTTTTTGGGTCTTCGAATTCACAATAAACTTCCTTGATATCAGTCTGGAGGATCGCTTCGAGTTGTTCCATGGAACGGACCAACCCGATGAGTTCGGGATCACCCCGTTCAACTCGGGGCGCAGCAAAACTGATCGCAGGGACGTCGTTCATCACCCACCGGCTTGGTGCACTCCGTAATACAGTTAATCGTTCAACCAGTGAGCGACGCATCCGGTTAAGTTCACTCACTGGGACCATGGGCGTTCCCTCAATCGTGGCGGTCAGTTTTCCCAAATGAAAAGGCGTTCCACCAAGCCGCCCCAGCTGCTCTCGTAATAAGTCCTCTGACAAAGGTCGGTTTTGCGCCATTTCCAACGAAAATGCCGAATGTTCGCGCAGCACATGCCCCTCTTCATCACGGGCAATGACGGTCAAAGGCTGGCCAAGGGCAGCATGAACTTCAAAATGAAGCGGTCTTTGGAAACGCACCTGTTCTCCGGCAAAACTCTGCCGCAGTTCTTTATCCAGTTCAGGGTCGCTTGTTTTCCAAACCTTGTTCCCGGGCTGGATGCAATTCAGGTCGATTGCGCCCCGTCCAAACAGAAGTAATGTTTCTGTCCCGCTCTCCAGAAGATCGTAAACACGCCCCCCCTGCTCCTCTCCTTCAGGCTTCCCCGCATCGAAAACGACTCCATCACCTCGTTTTAACGATGATTCAAGTTTCACGAAGACGCCATCTCGCCCCATCCGTGTCACATTACCGAGATAAACCCCACGCTTTTTGCCAAATCGTGCATGCGCCAGCTCCTGGTTGTTGATTCCCTTGAACCAGCCAGTGTAAAGCCCGCGTGAAAATCCCATTTCCAAACGATATTGCTCTTCTGCTGGAACAGCCCACTCCCTGCTTCTGTTTTCAGAAATGCGTTGAAGTGCCTGACGGTAAACTCGAGTGATATTTGCGACATATTCCGGAGATTTGAGGCGTCCTTCAATTTTCAGGCTGGAAACCCCTGCCCGCACAAGCTCAGGCAGCACCTCGATTCCTGCCAGATCCTGGGGACTAAGCAGATATTTGCGATATCCGAGAGGGACCGTTTTTCCATTTGAAATCAGTTCATAAGGCATGCGGCAGGCCTGCGCACATTCACCTCGATTTGCCGACCTTCCTCCCAAAGATTCACTGGTAAGACATTGCCCTGAATATGCCACGCACAACGCCCCATGAACAAACACTTCCAGAGGCAGGCTGCTCGTTGAACTCAAATCATTCGTTGTTGCTGCCCTGATGTCCGCAATTTCTTTCATCGAACATTCCCGGGCCAGCACCACGAGGTTGCACCCGAGTTCCCGTGCAAATTCAAGTCCAGCAGCGCTCGTAATTGTCATCTGGGTTGAGGCATGAATCGGAAAATCGGGAGAGAGCCTTCGAATCAATCGGCAAATTCCCACATCCTGCACGATCGCCGCATCAACTCCTGCCCGGATGATTGATTTTAAATACTCTTCCGCCTCCGCCAGTTCATTTGTAAAAACCAGCGTGTTGAAAGTGACGTAACCCCGAACGCCGCGTCGATGCAAAAACTCCATCAAGGCCGGAAGATCAGCTTCAGTAAAATTCCGAGCCCGCATTCTTGCATTAAAACGTTCCAGTCCGAAATAGATCGCATCAGCCCCATTCTCCACAGCCGCTTTGGCGCATTCCCAATCCCCGGCAGGTGCGAGAAGTTCCGGAAGCGAGTTTACAAGCCTCGCTTCTCCCGCGATCTCCGGTTCTATAGCATTTTCTGGCATTGTCTCCTCCTATCTTAATGCTCAACCGCTCTTCGGGAAAGCGGTCATTCCGAAGCAATTCCATGACTGGATTAAAAGTTCGCAGTCTGCTTCAATTTCAGCCGTGATTTCGAGAAGCAAGTCTGAATCCCTTTTTAAGGAGGCGCTCAACTGGATTCCAGGGGGCGTTAATTCTCCCGTCCGAGCATTTCGAGCGGTTGGAGGCACCCCCTTTTTCGTGAATCGGGCAGAAGGAGCTTACCTGTATGATCTCGATGGAAATCGTTACATTGATTATGTCGGCACATGGGGTCCGGCAATTCTGGGCCATGCCAATCAATCCATCATCAAAGCCGTCCAGGAAACTGCCGTCCGCGGAACCAGTTTCGGAGTTCCCAATCCCCTCGAAGTTGACCTGGCGAAAGTCATTTGCCAGTCGATTCCGTCCGTTCAGCAAGTGCGGTTTTGCAATTCCGGAACGGAAGCAACCATGTCCGCCATCCGCCTCGCCCGGGGTTTTACCAAACGGGATAAAATTATCAAATTCGAGGGCTGCTATCATGGTCATGTGGACTCTTTGTTGGTCAAGGCGGGATCCGGCGCATTGACCTTCGGATATCCGGACAGCATGGGCGTCCCCGCTGCCTTTACGCAGCACACGGTCGTCCTACCCTTTAATGATCTTGAGGCGATAGGAGCCGCATTTCAAGCCAACCCGGGTCAGATCGCCGGAATTATCATCGAGCCTGTCCCTGGCAATGCCGGCCTTTATCTCCCTCGCCCCGGTTATCTTGAAAAACTGCGTGAGATCACACAGCGTGAAGGAACATTGCTGATTTTTGACGAAGTCATGACCGGCTTCCGTCTCAGCCATGGCGGAGCCCAGGAACGGTTTAAAATCACTCCTGATCTCAGTTGCTTTGGAAAAATTATTGGAGGCGGGCTTCCTGTGGGAGCATTCGGGGGCAGGCGGGAAATCATGGAACACCTCGCACCTCTCGGGCCGGTTTATCAGGCAGGCACTTTAAGCGGCAATCCTTTGGCCATGGCGGCAGGACTCGCGGCTGTCAATCAACTCACCCCAGAGGTCTATGATCGACTGGAAATGTTGGGTGCAATGCTGGAAAAAGGACTTGCTGAAGCGGCCGGAAAAGCGGGAGTGCCCATACAGTTTAATCGTTGTGGATCGATGTTTTGCGGATATTTTGCCACAGAACCAGTGCATAACCTCGCAGCAGCCTTGAAAAGCGACCGAACCCGTTTTTCCAAATTCTTTCATGGCATGCTGGAACAGGGCATTTACCTGGCACCCTCCCAATTCGAAGCAGGATTTCTTTCTGTTGCCCACACAGAGCAGGACATCCAACACACAATCGAAGCTGCCAAAAACGTTTTGATCTCTTTGTAATATGCGCGTCCTGGCAATCGATCACGGAACCGTTCGCATGGGCATTGCGATTAGCGATGAACTCGGAATGATCGCCCATCCTTTGGAATTTATTCCGGCAGAACCTTTCAACGCCTTCCTTGAGCGATTGAAAACCGTCATCCAGGAAAAGCAGGTCGAACTGATCATCGTGGGCATGCCGCGCAATATGGATGGCAGCTACGGACCGGCCGCATTGAAAGTGCGCGAGTTTATCGGGGTGTTGAATGAAACCATTGCCATCCCCATCCGCACCTGGGATGAACGTTTGACCTCCACTCAGGCCAATCGCTATCTGATTGATGCTGATGTCAAACGCAAGGACAGGAAAGAAAAAGTCGACAAAATGGCTGCCGCGATTCTCCTGCAAAGCTTTCTCGACAGCAGTGCATTGGGCACATGACACCAACGAGAATCAAATTGGTAATCGCCTATGATGGAACCAACTATGCCGGATGGCAGGTCCAGCAAAGCGGCACAGGAGTTCAGGAAGTAATCGAGGGGGCCTTCGCCAAACTTTTCAACATTCCCTTTCGGATTTACAGTTCCAGCCGAACAGATGCGGGCGTTCATGCCATCGGAATGGTTGCTCATGTCGATGTCCCGTTGGGTAAATTTAAAATGACGGATCGAAAACTCGGGCTGGCCCTGAACGCCCATCTACCACCGGATATTCGGGTTTTCGAAAGTAAACAGGTTGCAGCCTCCTTCCACGCTCGGTTCAATGCTTCAGGAAAGCAGTACCGTTACTTTGTCTGGAATCATCCGGCTCATCATCCCCTCCTCCATCGCCAAATCTGGCATGTCCCCCAACCATTGCTTCTCCAGTCAATGAAGCATGCTGCGCGTGATTTTCTAGGAAAACATGATTTCGCCTCTTTCGCCGCCACGCGCGATTACAAAATGAATTCCACCGTCCGTACAGTGACCCGCTGTGATATCCGCCGCTCCGGATACATGTTCACATTTATTATCGAAGGAGATGGGTTCCTATACAAAATGTGCCGCGGCATTGTTGGCACCCTGGTGCAGGTCGGCCAGGGCAAGATCGAGCCTGCGGCCATCCCGAAAATGCTCCACCAGAAAGATCGGAAAGCAGCAGGAATGTCAGCTCCTGCTGCCGGCCTGGTCTTGTGGAAAGTTTTTTACAAACGTTCCGCCACAGGAAAAATCATGGATGGAACAGAGGACGAATGAATATTGTTTTGCTGCAGCCGGAAATCCCTCCAAATACAGGTAACATTGCGCGTCTCTGCGCTGCCACCCGTAGCTCGTTGCATTTGATCGAACCGTTCGGTTTCAACCTGGATGATAAACAATTAAAACGCGCTGGAATGGATTATTGGGAGCAGGTCGCATGGCATCGCTGGAAGGATTGGCAGACCTTCCTTCAACAGGTTTCCCCCTTCTCTCAACTCTGGTTCATTGAATCGGAGGGCCCTGCCCGGTATTCAGAAGCCTCTTTCAAACCGGATGATTACCTCGTTTTTGGCCGTGAAACTGCCGGTTTGCCACGGGAACTGCTCGAGGCAAACCGGCAGACATGGTTGCGAATCCCCATGTTCAACCCAGCCTCACGCTCTCTTAACTTATCGAACTGTGTTGCACTGGTTCTCTTTGAAGCCTTAAGACAGCAAGGCTTTGTCGGAGAAATCTAGGCCAGGACAAGCGGTCCACCCTCGCACAATTTTGGATTGCCGAAACTCTGGAGCGGATGTCCAAAAGCATGGGCAACGGCCATCCATAAACGATTGTGCTCAACTTTCTTGAACTTGAGACTGCGTCCCATTTTGAACCCGCAACCATTACCCACCAGCACAAATGGAATGTCCTCAAGCGTGTGGGAGTTTCCTTTTCCAAGTTCATTGGTCCAGACGATCAATGTATTGTCCAGCAAGGTCCCTTCGCCACCCGGTTCCGGGCTTTCGGACAATCGTTTCGCCAAATGTGCCATCTCCTCGCAAAACCAGGTGTTGATTTTCGTGAGTTTCTCCTGCGAAACATCGTTCATGTCAGGATCATGGGAAAGAGTGTGATGCCCCTCTTCAATCCCAAGCCACTTCATCCGGGCATTTCCAACTGAATTGGTATATTGCAATGTCGCAACCCGGCAGGAATCACTGAGGAAACTGTTCACCAGCAATTCGATTTGCATGCGGCTGATTTTTGGAATGCTGTCATTCTCAATTGCCACCCCTGCGTCGAGTTTGGGCACCGCATGATTCAGGCTGGCCTCTCCTCCTGATTGCAATTCCTTCTCCATCTCACGAACAAGTGTCAAATGCTCGTCGAGCATCCGTTTATCCTCGCTGCTCAATTTCCTGCTAACGGTCTCCAAATCTGACTGCACATCATCCAGCACACTTTTCAATGTGTCCTTGTCTTTCATCTGGCCATAAAGCTTCTCGAATACCAGATAGGGATCATCAATCGGAGCCACCGGTTTGTTTGGCCCGGCATACGACATCCGGGTCCAGGGATCGGCGCGATGAGGTACAGCCACCCCAAGCTCAAGGGAGCCAAAGCGTGTTTTGCTTTCCTCACGACTCTGCAAAAAATTTCGTAATTCCTGGTCAATCGAAATGCCGCTGGCCCACCCCGCAGGGGTATCTGAACCGCCCTGGATATTTCCTGGGAAGAGTTCAATCCCTGTCAGCAGGCAGCTCATTCCTCGCATGTGGCTGTCGCCATCCCCGCGCACTTTATTGGAAACTCCATGCAAAATCAGTGTCTGTTTCTTGAACGGTTCCAATGGGGCCAGGATTCGCTTTAATGTAAAATTTTCCCCTTCTTCATCCGGCCAGAAATTCGTTGGCACAATGCCATTTGGCGAAAACATGATGATCAGCCGTTGTTTTCGACCGCCACTCCGATTTGCCTGAAGGCTGGGCAGTGAACCCAAAAACGGCAGCGCCGCCGCTGAAACTCCAAGGCCCTTTATAAAATTTCGTCGTTGCATCGTTTTCATTGGTTTCCTCCTGCCAGTGAAGTGTCAGGCTTTATTCCGTGTGATGCGGAAAGCGAAACGATCTTCACCAATAACTTTTGAATGTTGAACCCTTCCTTCTCAAACTCTCCGCGTAACTCCCGCAAGGTTTCCGGCCCATAAGCCTGCGCCGGCTGCTTGACGATATGTTGGAATAATTGACGTACAAACCCTTGCTGCGCCTCCTTGCTCTTGGCCGCATGTTCGGCCACATCTCTTGCTCCCTTCAATTGAATCGTTTCTCCCCCGGGGGTGGTGTAATCGCTGGTCGCATTCACCGGTTTTTCGTTCTCCATCGTTCGATACCTCCCAATCGCATCAAAATGTTCCAGGCTGAATCCAAGAGGGTTGATCACGGCATGACATCCCTGGCAGGCATTCGGACTCGTCAATTCCGTCACCTTTTCCCGCATGGTCATCTTGGGATCGAATCGTCCATCCATAAACTGGATTGCCATTGGCGGTGGTTTCAATGATCGCCCAACAATATTCCGTGTCAGGAAAACACCGCGGTGAATTGGCGAACTGGACTTGTGATACGCAAAAGCGCTGAGCAGATAAGGATGGGTCAGGACGCCAGTCCGCTGGTCTGCTGGAAAACGAACTTTTCTAAATTCATCTGCTTTTTTCTCGCTCTCCCCAAGCTTTTCGCCATTCCCCTGCTGATGTCCCGCTTGATAGACCTTTTCAAGTCTGTTGTTCAGGAAAACATAATCAGCCAATAACAATTCACGATAGTCGGATTTCTCGCTCCAAACCACTTCGTCCAGGAACAATTCCAGTGAGGTGCGAAGGTCTGCCAGCACAGCCTCATTAAAGCCCGGAAAGCTTAGGGGATCTTTTGAAAGGTCCTCCGCCTCCTCCATTTCCAGCCAATGCTCAAAAAATGCCCGGACCTTTACCCGTGCTCGCGAATTGTTGAGCATTCTTTCTGCCTGTGAGGCGATTTCCGAGGCGGTTTGCAATTGCCCTTTGGCTGCGGCCTCCAAAAGCTGTTTATCCGGCAACGTATCCCACAAGCCAAATGAAAGTCTTGAAGCCACATCATACGAATCCACATTGCCGTCAGGAATCTCGGGATAAAGAAAGCGTGGCGACTTCAAGACCAGCAGGATGACTTTTTTGACCGCGGCATCCTGACCTGATGGCTCATTCACATTTTCAAAATGCTGCTCGATAAACAATTTTTTCTGTTCATCACTCAATGGCCTTCTGAATGCCCGTTCGGCAAACCGATGGCAAAATTGAATCAATTTCGATTTTCGCTCGGTGTCCTCTTTTTTTGTTCCCGCAAGGTCATCCACCTGGTCAGTTATTTTTCCTGCCACTTCAATTGCCGCATATGTGCTGGCCTGGTCCCATTCCCTCGAAATCGTCGTTCCCCGCTCATAACCTGCACTCCCATCATCTGCCGGGAAACTTGTTGTCACTACCAATGTAACAGGAAGCTGTTGTGGTATCAGGTGCGCCCGAGGAATCGGCTCCCACGCTTTGTGCGGCGGTTTCCATTCGACAATGATCGAGGCGGTCTTTTCTTTATAAGTAAAGAAATCCACCTTGAACGGATAAGCTCGTCCTCCCAGTAAACGGATCATCCCACTTTCTTCCCGAACATTTGGCCCGGAGCTTACCCATGCATCAATCAGTGGTTCTTCATGCCCATTGACATACAACCTTGCGCCATTCTCGGTTTTGATCCGAAATTCGTAATCGCCACTTTCCTCAACGAGGATCGAACCCTTCCAACGGATTGCGAATGCCTCTTCCCCTAAGTGATTTGTTCCCTGCTCCGCGACCACTGGCTCAGGCGTGCCTTCCCCGAATGAAAAAAGGATCTGACCATCAATCCGCTCGAATGCCTTCTTTTCCCGATTGAAATCTCGTGCATTAAAATACTCCCCTCGCAATCCCCGTTCTTCTGTCAACTTGCTCGGCTTTTCCTTGAAGCTGTCGAAAATATCAGCCACTGCATTTTGGTATTGGCTGACGGTCAGGCGGGAAAGCTCAACTTTTGGAGGGGCTACTTTCGCGCGAGCCGCAGGAGAATAAAATGCCCCATAAATATATTCCGCCACCTTCGCCGCACCTTTCGCATCGAGCTTGTCCGGATTATCTTCAGGCATCGTGCGGTCGATATACTTGGTCAAGGCAGGCAGGGATCGGTCTCCATACAACGATTCATCATATTTGTCAGCGACACCTTCCCCATTTTCTCCATGACAATGGGCACACATCTCCTTGTAAATCTCCTGTCCGCTCTTTTTGGAATTTTTTGATTTCCAGAAAACCGCTTCCACGGTCACAAAATTAAATGAAAGCAAGGCGAGAAGGACTAGGCGATGGCAATTGAAAGCGTTCCGACACATGAACTTTGATTGGCTGGTTGGTTCCATCCTAACAGTAAGGTTCTAATTGAGCAACCCTTTGGACGGAAACACCCGAGTTTCATTCAAAGTCCAGAAACGTCACGGCGCGGCCGCCAGTTCCCGCTCGGTTTTCAATCGCAATTGGCCGCAGGCAGCATCAATGTCATGCCCTTTTTCACGCCGCAAAGTCGCTGTCACCCCCTTCCCAATCAATTCAGCGGCAAAAGTTTCCTGCACCTCTTCAGAAGGTCGCTTCCAGGGAAGGTCAGTGACTGTGTTATAAGGGATTAAATTGACTTTTGCATTCAACCGTTTTGCAAGGTCCGCCAGCGGCTTGACCTGTTCCATTCCGTCATTGATCCCCCTCGATCAAAATGTATTCAAAGGTGATCATCCGCCCCTTTTTTGATTGATAATACTCGCACGCATTGGCCAGTTCCGCGATTGGGTACTTTCGGTTCACCGGCATGATCTTTAACCGGACCTCATCCGTTGCCCCGTGCAGACTAATGGCCAGACGAAATTGCATCGGTTCATCCGCCAGTTTACGGATTTGCGGCGCTAGGCCACTGGTCGAAATGGTCACCTTTCTTGCGCCAATCCCCAATGACCAGGGAGCGTTCAGAATTTTTAATGCTTTCAGCAGGTTATCATAATTCGCCAGCGGCTCCCCCATCCCCATGATCACAAGATTGTTGACCAATCGTTCACCACTCCCATTGGCTTCTTTTTTTCCCTGGTCATTCCATCGCTCCACCGCCACGACCTGCTCAACAATTTCATGCACCCCGAGATTACGCTTCCATCCCTCCAGACCACTTGCGCAAAATCGGCAACCGTAGGCACATCCCACCTGGGTGGAAACACACAGGGTATGACGATCACTCGATTCCCCATAAAGCGCAGGGTTGGCTGGAATCAGGACGCTTTCTATGAAAGCCCCATCCGAAAGTCGCCAAAGAAATTTTTGCGTCGTATCACCCGCCCCCTGCTTTCTCGCAAGTTCAAGGATCTGGAGCGAGTAGGTTTGGGCAAGTTTTTCGCGCAACGCTTTGGGCAGGTTGCTCATCTGTTCCCATGAGACCGCCCGGCGCTGGTACAACCAATCGAGCAATTGAGTTACTCGATACGTCGGTTGTTCCCATGCCTGGAATTGCTGCTGCAACTCTTCCAGGAACTGGGATTTGATGTCACAGTTCACTGCCAGACAATAATCTCTTGAACGGGAACTTTCCAGATCACCCGTTACCTGGATTTCGGGCTGTAGTACATCTGGACGTAATCCTGCACCATTCGCTGGGTGCTGAAACGGGCCACCAGCGTCACCATCGAACGGCGGATCATCTGAATCCATTCACGCGGTATTCCCTGCGCATCCCGGTTATAAAATGTTGGGATAACCTTCTCTGTCAGGGTTCGGTATAAATTCGAGCTGTCCTGGCGGTCCTGTTCTTCAATGGATTCCGGGTGCGAATCATCCCCGATCGCAAAACCATTCGTCCCGTCATAACCTTCACGCCACCAGCCATCCAGGATGCTCAGGTTAAGGCAGCCGTGGCACCCGGTTTTTTGGCCGGATGTTCCCGATGCTTCCAGCGGGCGCCGCGGGTTGTTCAACCACACGTCACATCCGGAAACCATCTGGCGGGCCACATGCACATCATAATTTTCAATAAAAACAAGATACCCTTTCAGCTCGCTGTACTTGCTCAAATGAATGATATGCTGGATGAATTTTTTTCCTTCATCATCTCTGGGATGTGCTTTGCCGGCATAAATAAACTGGATCGGCCGCTGTTGGTCCGAAACCAGTTTCACAATGTTTTCGAATTGCTGGAAAATCAGCGGTGCGCGTTTGTAAGTGGCAAATCGGCGAGCAAAACCAATCGTCAAAGCGTCGTTGTTCAACAGATGGTCAAAAGAAATGAAATCTCCCTGGGTAAATCGTTGCCCCTGCAATAGCAAACGGCGACGGGTGAACTCAATCAATTCGCGGCGCAGCTTGTAGCGCAACGCCCAAATTTCCTCATCCGAAATAAACGCAGGATCGGCGATACGCTCCCAAAACTCCGGCTTGTTGATATCCGCTTCCCAGCCTGTCGCTTTATTGCGCCAAAACCGGGTGCTCTCCCCTCCCGGCGAACTGGCTACTGTATCCCCATTCGTCAGCTTTTTGCGCCAGAAACGTCGAACCGGTCCTTTCATCCAGCCAAGCAGATGAATGCCGTTGGTAATGTGACCAATCGGGATTTTTTCAACCGGCACCCCTGGGAACAATCCCTGCCACATGTAACGACTCACCTGCCCATGCAATTCACTCACCCCATTGGCTGAACGGCTGGCTTTGAGCGCCAGCACAGTCATGCAAAACGGTTCCGATTCATTTTCCGGCTCCACCCGGCCCAATCCCATCAATTCCTTGAAATCGATTTTCAGGGAAGCCGGAATCTTGTGCATGGCATATCCCATCAGGTCAGCCGTGAAACGGTCATGCCCGGCTTCGACAGGGGTATGCGTCGTGAAAATGCATTCCTTCTTCGTCCCGGCCAACGCGGTCTGGAAATTCTGTCCTGCCGCAAGTTTTTCACGGATCAGTTCCAACGTCAGAAACGCCGCATGCCCTTCGTTCATGTGATAAACCGAAGGCACCACTCCCAATGCCCGCAACAGGCGCACACCACCGATGCCGAGCAAAATCTCCTGCATGATACGGGTGGTGCTGTCTCCCCCGTAAACCCGCAATGTCAGGTCCCGAAATCTTTGTTCATTTTCAGGCCGGTTCGAATCCAGTAGATAAACCACCGCACGCCCCACATTCACTCGCCACGCCTGGAAATAGACCTGGCTCATCGCAATTTCCACCGAACAGACCAACGGTTCCCCTTTCGCGTCAAGCACCGGCTCAATCGGCAGGTTCTTTGGATTCAGCAGGGTATAATATTCGGTTTGCCAATTGTCATTGTTCACCATCTGCTGGAAATACCCTTCACGGTAAAACAAGCTGATCCCCGCAAATCCCAGCCCCAGATCACTGGCTGATTTGGTGTGGTCCCCAGCCAGTATTCCCAACCCTCCCGCCGCAATTGGCAATGTCTCATGAAACCCAAATTCTGCTGAAAAATAAGCCACCGGATTCGCCACCAGTTCAGGCGCGTTTTCCTTCACCCAGGTGTTTTTATCGGTCATGTAAGACTCGAACCGATGCAACACATCCTTCACCCGCGTCCTGAAATCTCCATCATGCAGGCGCACCCGCAGTTCGTAATCAGAAACCTCCCTGAGCACTGCCACCGCATTGTGATAAAGGTTTTGCCAGCAACGCGGGGACAATTCCTGAAATATTTCCTGCGCTTCCTGGTTCCAGGTCCACCAAAGGTTCCGGGCCAATCGATGAAGTCCGGCTGTTAATTCTGTTATCTCGCTGGCGGAAAGTGTCGTGTTACTCATAGTTCGTTGGGACGATTGGGATTTTGAACGATCCCTCCATCGCTCCTGTCGCGCGCAGAATAAGCGGGTTGCTTCCCCGGAAAAAAGGAAATTTTTCGAATCCCTGAAATATGTGGAAATCTGCTCTGACTGTTCTTTTCTGACTTAATCAGCCCGCCAAAGCCAGCAGATGATTTCCGGCAGGCGCGGAGGCTGCCCCGTCCGCAATGTTCCCACCCGGAAAATCTTTACCGCTCCCCATAATGCGCCAATGGTTGAAATCACCAGCAGAATGAAAGTTCCGATCACGTCAAAAAGCGGCGGACCCGCTGCCGCACGATTCATCATCACAAAAGGGGTATATATCGGGATCCACGATAACACCGTCGCCAGGGTTCCGTTCGGATCTTTGGGAATAAATGTCATCGTCAGCAGCGGCACCATCATGAATATCATGATCACTCCCATGTAATTCTGCGATTCCTTCAATGTGTTGCAGACGCTTCCCACCGCCACGATCAACGCTGCGTAGAGGACAAATCCAAAGATAAAGTAGATTAGAAATGCCGGAATCAGTGGTGACGATTTGATCAACGGCAACATCTCCTTTGCCACAGGTGTATCAACCCCCGCCTTCCAGAGCAACACCGCGGCGAATGAACCCACCCACGCTGTCACAGTCGTTAAACCAACCGCGGCAATCCCCGCCAACTTCCCCATCACCAGTTCCCCAGGAGTCACCGAAGACAACAACACTTCGATTATCCGGTTTGATTTCTCCTCGATTGTCGTGCTTAACAGCATCTGCGAAATCGAGAAAATCGACACCCACAGCAAATAGACAAACGCCACCGGTGCCCACTGAGTGATAATGTCAGCCCGACTGACACTTTCTTTCCCCTCTTCCTTTTTTGGATTCAGGCCAACCACAGGGACTCGCGTATTCTCAACCTCCCGGACTTTGTTGATATCAAGCCCGTTGGAAAGATATGCCTGCCGTCGCACCTCGGAATTGACTGTATTTTCCACCAATTCCACCAGGCTGCGGTCCGCAAGGTTTGCTGACCAAAACTGAATCGAATTGCTCCCCCCGGCAGCAGGACTGGCCAGACGCGGAATAATTATCCCCGCATCCAACTTTACCTGCCTCCCCCCAACCTCAATTGTCCGCTCGCCTCGCAGCCACGGTTTCAGCGCATTGGCCAACTCCCCGGCACCACCGGCCTCTTCACTTGTTACCGGCAAGGGAGCCCGTGCAAATAAAAGCGCCGGTTCCTTAAATGGCTTCGCATCGGTTCGAACAAACCCGCTCATTTTTTTGAGGTAAGCTTCCGCGCCCCCATCCGCCATGAAACGAGCGACCGTCTCCGGGGTCACGTTGGAATATTGGGTATAAATGTGGTTGGTTTCGATGTTTCCGCCTGACCAATGGTCGCGTAAATAATCATTCAAGCTGCGCAATACTTGCTGTTGCTGTTCCTCAAGTAAGGCCTGCTCGATTACCGCTTCAAACCTCCCTGAAAAATCGGCCATCACAAAATAACGGGCAGGTTTTCCCTTTTTTTCCAACAAAACTGGAATCTGCATTGAAAGCAGCAGGATCAAGGGCAACAGGAAAATCCCGATCCAGAATCCTTTCGTCCGCGCGTTTTCCGTGTACTCGCGCCAGCCCACTAACAAAATGTTTCTCATCGGAAACTTGCCTCCTTTGCCTCCGGCCCCACCAGTTTCATGAAAACTTCATGCAACGTGGGTTCCTCCAGCACAAAGCTGCGCAGGCGCACTCCGCTCTCAAAACATTTCTGCAGGATCTCCTGGGGATCAGCCCCATCTTTCAAATGCAGTTCCCATTTTCGCCCCCCTCTATCCACCTCCTGCACTGCTGACACCATCGGCATCAACCGCACCGCCTCCAGACTCTCCTCCGTCTCGATGAATACCCTGCGTCCCAACAACGCCTTCGCCTGGGCGACAGTCCCATCAAACAATTTTTTCCCGCGGGCAATCAGGAGGATTTTTTCACATAAACGCTCGGCATGCTGCATCACATGAGTGGAAAAAAGAATCGTGCTCCCCCGCCCGGCAAGATCACGAATGATCTGCTCCATCACCTCCTGATTGACCGGATCGAGACCGGAAAACGGTTCGTCAAGGATCACGAACTCCGGTTCGTGTGCAATTGAAGCCAGCACCTGCACTTTTTGCCCCATCCCTTTGGACAAGGCCTCTGTGGGTTTTTCCGCAAAATCCTTCAATCCATACCGTTCCAGCAACTCATAAGCTCTTTGCCGCGCCTGCGTCCGGCTTAATCCCTTCAGGCTTGCAAAATAGGCGATCACTGACCACGCCTTCATTTTTTTATACAATCCCTTTTCCTCGGGAAGGTATCCCACCCGGTTGCGCACATTCATCACTGAATCGCTGCCGAGAATCCGAATCGATCCGCTGCTGGGCCGGATAATGTCCAGGATCATTCGGATCGTTGTCGTTTTGCCTGCCCCGTTAGGTCCGAGAAATCCATAAATCTGACCTCGTTGCAGCGAAAAACTGACTCCCTGCACCGCATGGAATGACCCATAGAACTTATGCACCTCTTCCAACTGCAGAATTGCATCAGCCTGTTTGGGGATTGGAATCGCCGGAATGGTCTTGGACGCTTCGATAGGCTCAGTTTGCATCAGGCTCACATCCTCACCATGGCGAAAACATGTTACCTCTTTGTTACCGCCAGATGATTCCTCTATCCTGTCTGGCAAACGTCTCGAAAGCAACTGGAACCGAAAAACCGAATTTCCGTAAATCTCCCTTGCGAAAGCGGGTGTTACCGCATCGCTTTGATCTCTGGCCAAAGCGGCTTCAGGTCAGGGTCTTCGATTGCCATTGCCTTGATCACTCCCCGGGCAGCAATCGACATCGCTCGTTTCAACAGCCTTCTTGCGCTTTCCAGATCTCCCAGTTGCGCCGCATAACAGGCCAGATTGTAAGGCACAATCGGCACCTCCTGAAAATGCTCAAGCACCGGGTACAATGCATCCCAAGCCTCCTGGGTCCTCTTTAATTCATGCAGGGCAAATGCCTGCTTGAGCCAACCCTCCACACGTTCGGGCGAAGTCTGGGCCAGGGTCTTTCCAATCTCCACCCCCACCTCCCATTGCTTCCTGAACGAACTGATCTCCCACCGCAACAGAAGCACATCAGGATGCTCCCTGAGCTCCGGGCTTAACGCCTTCAATTCCTCCTCTGCCTCCTCCGCACACCCAAGCTCAATCCATCCTGATGCAGCATTAAAATGATGCTTGTCAGGCCCTTCGTTGATCGTTTGCGCCATCAGCGGTTCCTCCATGAGGGCGGCATCATACACTCGAAAAGGCTATTTTCAACCCGCTACTGAAACTTATCCTCCTCTGCGAATAACGAACAACCCTTGGGCAGCATTGATTCGGCACGTCCGGACAGGCGAAAATACTCTCCTTCAATCACCCCCAAATCACCCGTCAACAAAGCCCCCGCTGAAAACACATTCGCTAGGTCATGCACCTGGATCAATCCCTGGTCCCCATCCCGGACAGCACGACCAGTCTCTGGCGAAATGACTTGCACCCGCACCCAGCCGGGAAACCGAAATCTTCGCTCTTCAGGCGCTTTATGCAGCGAATCCGAATCATACGCCTGTGAACTCAACTCACTCATTCCATACTCTGAATAAATCGACGACACCGCAAGCCCCAGAGATGCCGCAATTGCTCCATATAATTCACCTTTTCCAACCTCTCTCACCCGTCCCTTGTATCCCCCTGTCTCCAGGACTTTCGATCCTTTCGGCAAAAGCCATTTTTTCCCATTCCGACCCGAGCCTCCAAGTAATTGCACATAATTGAAGGCTGTTCCAAACAAGAATACCGGTCGCCCCATCGGCCCCCTTTCCGTTAACCACATTCGCAATCCCTCCATATCCAGCCCCCACCCACCGTTCGCCTCTATTTTTCCAAAAAAACACGCTACCTTCGAATGCAACGAAAATTGCCCAAACATATAATTGAGCGACGAATTCGGGGTTTCCTCCGGCCTGGGAGTCAAAAACACCAGTTCATACTCCTTTAACTGTTCGAATGGGATGACGCTACGCTCAAAATGATGGCGCAGGGCACATTCATAAATTCCTAATGACACCGAAGAATGATAATGCCTGCTCCGCTCCTGCTGACTTGTGCCGCTCGAAAAGAAACAGCGGTTTCTGTCCCGCTCCTCGATGGAGGTCATTTCCGATAATTTAAAAGCCACTGCGGGCACCGCAGGAATGGCTCGCCACTCACTCACATCCTTCTCTTCTATTCGACGCGCCTCGCAAAATTTCCGATAGGCCGGGTTGAACCTGAACTGCAATGCAAACAACTCCACTGCAAGCTGATTGAACAGTTCATCCGGCCAGTCGGTTGCCTCTGGTTCCATCAACCCCATCAACTTCCTTCCCCACTCCCTCAAAGACCATGACTGGTTCGTTTCCAAATGCGTTCTCAAACCAAAACCTCTCACACCCTGACCTCTCCTCGCAACCTCATTGCGCCGAGTCACTATGCTTACCAAAGTAGCATCATTGCGTTTTTGATTGGCCCGTGATTGTTTTTGAGGACATCACCAGGATTTTGTCCACCCGATGTCGGTCCATGTCCAACACCTCGAATAAATATCCCTGCACCTCGAAGGTTTCCCCTTCCTTGGGGACTCGCCCCAAAAATTTAACGACAAATCCTGCCAGAGTCTGATACTCAGTATAAGCTTCGTCGCCAAATTTAAAACCTGGCAATGCCTTTTCCACCGCTTCCAGATCAATCATCGCGTCAATCAGCCATGACCCATCTTCCCGCTTTTTTGCCTCCGGCCTGGCGCGCGCTCCCTGAGACGGAAACTCTCCCACGATCGCTTCCATCACATCATTGAGCGTGACCAAACCCACTATGTTCCCGAATTCATCCGTCACCAGCGCAATATGTTTTCCGCTTTGCTTGAATGTCTCCACCAACTGAATCACCGTTTGAGTCTCCGGCACGACCAGCGGAGGGACCATCAGATCCTTGAGATTCACTCCCACATTCGCGGCGAGGTTGGCATAAATCGCCTTCACCGAAACGATGCCCACGGTGTTGTCCCGGTTTTCCCGGTAAACAGGAAAATAAGAATGATTGCTCACCACGATTTTGTGCCAGATCTGCTCGTGTGAATCATCCTCGTTCACCCAGATCACCTTTGGACGGGGAGTCATGATTTCCCTGACCGGCAACTGGTCCAGTTCAAGCGCGCTATGAATGATGTCGCTTTCCGCTTTATTGAACGCTCCCGCCCTCACCCCTTCCTGCATTAATACTTGCACTTCTTCCGCTGAAATCACCTCTCCCTTTTCAGGTTTAAAACCAAGCGCCCGCAGGAGCCCTTCTGTTGAGACGCTAAGAAACGTCACCAGCGGACTGGCCAGCCGTGAAAGCCAGTTCATCGGCTTGGCAAACGCCATCGCAATCCCTTCCGGGTTACTCAATCCCAACCGCTTCGGCACAAGCTCACCCAACACCAACGAAAAATAAGTAATGAGCGCGACGACGATACCGAAAGCGATTTTGTCTGCGTACGCCGCCACGGCAGGTATTTGCCCAATCGGCTGCGCAAGCTTTGCTGCCAGCGTGGCGCCACCGAGCGCCCCCGCAAAAATCCCCACCAGCGTAATCCCCACCTGCACTGTCGCCAGAAAGCGATTCGGCGATTCCGCCAGATCCAGCGCTGCTCTGGCCTTTCCGTTCCCCTGCTCGGCCAGACGACGCAAACGGGCCTTCCTCGCGGAAACGACTGCAATCTCCGCCATAGCAAACACTCCGTTCGCCACGAGAAGCAGAAAAAGAATGATAATCTCAAAGCCCACTTGCTTCATAAATTCAGCGCCACGCATTGTTGCATCCCCCACCGGCACTACAAGCGCAACCCGCATCAATGCTCTCAATATTTCCAGGCAACTGCCGTTTACACTCTATTTCAAGCCCCGAAACCATCACGCGCAAACCTCCTGACAAAAGAGTCCCTTTCCGATACATTTCTTCCACATGTTGGTTTTTGAGCTGTTTATTCTGCGGCGGCCCGTCTGAAATGGCGAAAGAATTACCATGAATGATTCTCTCTCTGTAACAGGCCCTCGGTCGGTCGTCACAACATTGATCAATGGTCTCCCGTTTGTCCTCGATTACCCCGAGTCCCGCGAAAATCCGGAGAATTATCTTCTTAACACTGTAGGATTGCTCGATCTCTCCGGCCGTTCCCGTCTTTTTCTCAGCGGCACGGATGCCAAACGTTTTCTTCACGGCCAGGTCACCAATGACATCAACCGCCTGAATCACGGGCAAGGCTGCTATGCGGCGCTCGTCACGGCCAAAGGCAAAATGCAGAGCGACCTTTACATTTATCAAATGGAGGAAGGACTGCTCCTTGATTTTGAACCAGGTTACTCCTCCACGGTTCAGGAACGTCTCGAAAAATACATCATCGCTGAAGATGTTCAGATCACAAATCTCGCGGAACATTACGCCCTCTTTTCACTTCAGGGGCCGGAAGCCGAAAAAGCTTTCACCACGTTGGGAGCAAACCTTCCTCAAAAGTATCTCGAACACCTGAAATTAAACCATCCTGTCATGGGTGAATGTTACCTCATGGCTCATCCACGAACAAAAGTTCCCGGTTTCGATCTTTTCGTTCCTGCGGAGCGTCGCAATCAAACCTGGGATTATTTACTTCAGGTAATTCGTCCCTTCAAAGGTTTACCCGTCGGCTGGCGGGGATTGGAACTCTGCCGGATCATGGCAGGAATCCCCCGTTTTGGACAGGACCTTGATGAATCCAACCTTGCCCCTGAAAGCAATCGCACCCATGAAATGATCAGCTACAATAAAGGTTGTTACATCGGCCAGGAAGTCATCGCCCGAATCCGCACTTACGGCCAGGTCGCTAAATCGTTGCGAATGATGCTTCTCCCGGATTCGCTCCTCCAACTACCCCCAAAAGGAACTCGTCTCCTGAAAGAAGATAAGGAGGTCGGTTGGATTACCAGCGCCGCTGCCCTTCCCGGCAAATCAGCGCGTGCTCTCGGATTCGTTCGCAAGGAATGTAATCAGCCCGGGACCGGATTGACTTTTAATCTCGATTTAAAAAGCCACCCAATCATCATCGCCGAAGCTTGATCATGATCTTAAAACCTCACTATTTGGTTCTGCTCGCCTGCGCCGCCATTCCTGTCACCTTAACCGCTCACAACTGGCCCGAATTTCGCGGGCCTACCGGCCAGGGCCACGCCGAAGCGACTTCTCTTCCAACCACATTTTCTCAAACGGAACGGGTCAAATGGCGCACTGAACTTCCTGGTGAAGGCTGGTCTTCTCCGGTTATTTTCAACAACCAGATCTGGATGACCACAGCCCTTGACGATGGAAAATCGTTACGTGCCCTCTGTGTGGATAAAAACAATGGCAAACTCCTCCACAACATCGAACTGTTCTCGGTCGAAGCCCCTGAGTTCAAGCATACGCTCAATAGCTATGCATCTCCCACACCCGTTCTGGAGAAAGGCCGCGCCTACTTCAGTTTCGGCAATTATGGCAATGCGGCCATCGACACTGATACCGGCAAGATTGCCTGGAAATCTCAGGTGCTCTCTCTCGGGCATGAGGTTGGCCCCGGAAGTTCACCTATTCTCCATAATGATTTCTTCATCCTTCATTGTGATGGCACTAATTCACAATACATTGCCGCCCTGCACAAAAAAAATGGCAACCTCGCATGGAAAACCGAACGTTCAGTCTCTCTCGAAAACACCCCCACCTCCATGCGCAAAGCCTACAGTATTCCACTGGTCATCACGGTCGATGGCCGCCAGGAAATGCTCAGCCCTGCCGCAGAACACCTCTACGCCTACGACCCCGCAACCGGTAAGGAATTGTGGCAGGTCCGTTATCCGGGCTTCTCCAATGTCCCTCGCCCCCTTTTCGCTCATGGGCTGGTCTTTGTTTGCACTGGATTCATGAAACCTGAACTTTGGGCGGTCAAACCTGGTGGAAATGGTGATATGACATCCGATGCAGTCGTTTGGAAATATCCAAAACAAACCCCTTCCATGTCTTCTCCAATTATCGTTGGCGATTATCTTTTCATGGTTAGCGACAGTGGCATCGTCACCTGTCTGGATGCCCGAAACGGCAAGGAACAATTCCAGGAGCGGATCGGTGGCGATTATTCAGCTTCACCCATTCACGCCAATGGCAAAATTTACTTTTTCAGCCAGCAGGGTAAAATCACCGTCCTCAAATCAAATCCCACTTTTGAAATCCTCGCACAAAATGATATGCCCGAAGGGTTCATGGCCTCCCCCGCCGTTTCCGGTAATTCATTTTATCTCCGTACCAAAAAAGCTCTTTATCGAGTCGAATAGTCAGAACCTGTAGCAGAAAAGATTTTTTTGGTCCCTGAGATACATCATTCCATTTGCCAGGGCTGGATAACTCCAGTTTTTCCCGCAAACCTGCACCCGGCTTATTTCCTTGTAAGCAGTCCGGTCTGGCTGAAATAAAATCAACTCGCCTGCATCAGTCAGCCCCACGCCTTTACTGCCGTCTGAGATGATCGAGCTGTAATCCATTCCAAACCCGGCGCGAGACCAAAGCGTTTCTCCATTTCTGGCATCAAAGCAGACAAAGTTTTTCATCGGTCCTTGGGAGTAAAATGCATCGCCAATCAGCACTGGCGTGGCGAGATTGATCTTTAATCCAGGATTGGCCCATGCCTGTTTCACCTCCCAAATCCCATTCACTCTTCCCGGCCTGAAAGCAATTACCCCGAATGTATGGGAATTCACCACAATTTGGCCCTGATGAATGACCGGCGTTGCTGCATGCCGCTTGGCATTGGTTCGCAACGGGACGCGCCACAACTGTTCACCGGTGGTTCGATCAAATCCTGACAGGGCATCCCCCATAAAGGCCACAACCTGTCGCACACCCTCAAATTCTCCTATTACCAGTGAAGAGTAAGCCGCTTCATCATTTCCGCTTTTCCATACGACAGCTCCCGTTTTTTCATTAAAACACACCACTGAATTTCCGTCTCTACCCCCCACAGGCACCAGCACTCCATCGCCATCCGCAATTCCTGAACCATTGTTCCCACGCCTCGTGGCAGTCCCTTCGTTCGCCTTGTAACCAAGGAATTTCACTCCAAAATCCTTCTCGAAACTCACTTCCCAAATCCGCTCTCCAGTATCAATATCCAGGCTCACAAAATGTCCGTCGCATGATTGTGCATAAACCTTCCTTCGGTGAATAAACGGGGTGCTCCTTGGCCCTGCCCCCCATTCATCTTCATACATTGCCGAAATCCTTTGGCGCCATCGTTCCTTTCCGGTCGCCGCATCGAGGCAACGCACCACCTCCTCTTGGTTCTGCGCGTCAAACAGCACCAGCTTCTCTCCTTCAACAACAGGTGATGCAAACCCGGGGCCGATCTCAATGCTCCAGACAGGCTTCAATTGCTCCGGCAGGATTGCCGGGAGCCGATCTTGTTGCGTATGCCCGTCCCGCCCTGGGCCGCGCCATTGCGGCCAATCCCCCGCCATCAGGGTGCTGGTCAGCAAGGTAAAAATGAGCAATGGCCGGTTCATTTCCAAACTTTATCAAAATGGAAAAATCCCAAAAGCTTTCATTCCAAACCTCAATCCGGGATCATCTGACGGTTGTCGGAAAAGCTGAACGATTGTATGCTGGCAAGCTTTCGGGCGGTTTGCCGGAAAAGGATGCGTTGCAAGTGAACGCGGCTTAAGCATGAGATATTATTACGCTTTATTGTTGTTCGTCGTGATGCTCCACATGGCGCCGATTCTCAATGTATTCGGGAGATTGCCGGGAGGACGCACTGTCTATCTGGTGGACACCTTTACTCTCATTCCGATTTTCATGACGTTGATTTATTTTCCCAGTCGCCAAAAAATTGGGAAATATCGCTTCTCCGTCCTCGATTGGAGCGTGATTGCTTTTGGGGCCTATTCGCTTCTTTCTATCCTGCTTTATTTTCAGCCGAACAACCCAAGCGACATCAACGCCTACTTCTATGGCGTTCATTATTTCGTCCTCCCCATTTTTTGTTATTTTGCCGTGAAAATGCTCGCCCTGCCGGAACAGGAAAAACTCCGCCGGGCCATCCTTTACCTGAATCTTTTTGCCCTGCTCTTCGGCCTTTGGGTATTCTATGACCGTCCCGCTTTTTATACAGCATTCCTTGAGACCACCGTATTTGATTTTAATGTCTCGGAGGAATGGCAATCCTATTCAAGATTACAATCCTACTTTGGCTCCACCGCAGTCGGCACCATCTGCGCCAGCAGCCTTGTACTGGCAACACTCAACTCAAACTGGAAAAAGGTACTTCCGATTGCCATGCCAATTCTCCTGTTAAGCGTTGCTCTTTCCCGGCAGCGCGGGGGGATGCTCGCCTCCCTTTTTGCAATGGGCTACATCCTCTTTCTCAAGCGGGAAAACATCAGTTATCGAATATTGATTTCTAGTGTGACTCTTCTGCTTCTTTTAGCTGCTCTTTTTCTTTTCGATTCACGCTATACCGGCACTTTTGAAGCAGTCTATCAACGATCCACCTCTGAAATGAGCGAAGCTTTTACAGCCCGTGGCTACGCACCCGGACTCGAGTACATTCAGGAGTTTCCACTGGGAGTTGGCATTGGTGGCACTTCCTCCGCTGCTTACTCCGCCGGACTGGCGCGCATGGGTCAGGTAGTGGATGCCAATTTTATGCGCATCATGGCAGATTTGGGGATCTTTGGGCTCGCCCTCTTTTTATTCATCCTCTTCACCGCTTGTCGATTGGCCTTGAAAAAAGAACAAGGATTGGGCTGGGTTGCGCTGATTGGCACTTTTTGCCTCGTCTGCCTGGGCACCAACACGCTCGATAGTCACTACATCTCCCATTTATTCTATATCTTTCTCGGGATGATCGATTCTGCCCCAACGGTGCAGGCCAAAAAACCTCTCCCTCAAACCCTCACCCCTGGAGAAACCTCTTCCACTCTTCGTCAGGCTCATGCTTGAGTGCGTGAACTGGTGGCTTGCCTGTTGCCCTCCATTAAACCAAAAATCATCCAATGCAATTTTTTAATCCCTCTGCATGACTGAAGATTTGTGGATCATCGGAGCAGGTGGACATGCCGGGGAAGTCATTGATGCGATTCATGCTTCCAATCTCCCTTTCCTTATCCGGGGTCTGTATGACGACAATCCGGCTTTCCACAACCAACCAATCCACGGTTACCAATGCCTTGGGTCGGTTGACCAGTTTATCCATTCCACTCCGAAACATTCCTTCTTTTTTCTGGCGATTGGAAATAATACCGCCCGCCAGAATCTTGCCATTCGGTTAATCGCCGCGGAGAAAAAAACATTAACAGTGATTCATCCTGCCGTCATCGTCAGTCCGTCGGCTCGTGTTGGATCAGGAACGTATGTTGCCCCCTGCTCAACCATTGGTTCCAGAGCTGTAGTGGGAGAATTTGCCCTCGTTAACGTCCATGCCTCAATCGGTCACGACAGCGAAATCGCTTCCTTTTCCCAACTCTGCCCCGGCGTTCGTGTTTCAGGTTATTGCAAGGTAGGCCAGGGCGCCTTTCTCGGATCGAATGCCGTGCTTGCCCCAGGAAAGTCCATGGGACCCTGGTCTCGTTTGAGTGGTTGCTCTCTTGCCCTGAACGATATCCCGGAAGGCCGTCTCGCCTCAGGCATCCCTGCAACCGTAATTGTATGACCGGATGAAGATTTGGTTTGTTAATCATTATGCCGTTCCTCCAACCCAGGCTGGCGGTACCCGCCATTACACTCTTGCCAGGGAATTAATTGCTCTCGGGCATGACGTGACGCTGATCGCCTCCAGTTTTGATCATACCACCCGATCAGAAACTCGCCTCAAACCGGGCTCGGATTCACTTCTCGAAAAAGTGGCAGGAGTTCCTTTTTTATGGATTCGGACTCCGCCTTACACCGGAAATTCTTTTTCCCGGCTCCGCAACATGGTCGGTTTCGCGCGGTTGCTCCCTTCACAGACCCGCCAATTGCCTTCTCCCGACATCGTCATCGGCTCCAGCCCCCACCTGTTTGCAGCCACTGGTGCTGAAAAACTGGCCGCTTCCCGCCACGTACCTTTTGTGATGGAGGTCCGTGACCTTTGGCCTGAAAGCCTGATCCAGCTGGGAAACATGAAACGACATCATCCGTTGGTGCTTCTCATGACAGTTCTGGAAAAGCGCCTTTACCGCAAAGCACGGCGCATTTTTACGCTACTGCCTGGATCTGCTGACCACATGGTGGCAAAGGGCGCTATCCGCCAGCACATAATTTCCATTCCAAATGGCATTGATCTTCACCTGGTCCCTCCATCCAGCCCGCCCGTGGAACGGGAAACCTTCACCGTTCTTTATGCCGGGGCTCATGGCCTGGCAAATGGTTTGGACACTATCCTCGATGCAGCAGGAACCTTGATCAAGTCCGGCGATCCCAAATTACGGTTTCGTTTAATCGGAGACGGTCCCAACAAACCTGCCTTGAAGGAGCGCGCTCGCCTTGAGGGGCTGACCAACGTGGAATTTTGTGATCCCGTTCCAAAATCTCAAATCTTCAATGTCATGCAGGAGGCGGACGCTCTCATTGCCATGCTCAAGGATGTTGATCTCTTTCAACATGGCGTCAGTCCTAATAAACTTTTTGATTATATGGCCTGCTCCCGTCCGATTATTTTTGGCATCCGCAGCTCGAATAATCCCATCCAGGAAGCCAATGCCGGAATCACGGTCCCGCCGGAAAATCCTCAAAGCATCATCGCCGCCATGAAGCAACTCTCTTCTCTACCTCTTTCCCAACGCTGGGAAATGGGACTTCGTGCCCGAAAGTATGTTGAAGAGAATCATGATTTTGCCAAACTCTCCCGGCGTATGCACGAAGCATTGCTCCAGGTCCTGCCCGAATGAATCCACCTCTCATCATTTTCGGCGCTGGCGGTCATGGCCGCGTCGTCATTGAAATTGCCCGTCGCTCCGGTTTGACCGTTTCTCTTGCGGTGGATGATCGCGCCACTCAACCTCATCTCCTCAACGTGCCCCTGGTAAACACCTCCAATCCTCGCTGGCTGGAGTTGTCCTCCTTCCAGTTCCTGGTTGCCATTGGCGACAACTCCTCCCGTGCCCGTATTTTCAATGCCCTCCTCGCACGCGGCGGCGAACCCATCAATCTCATCGATCCCAATGCCTTCCTTTCCAGCAGTGTTAAAATTGGCCGCGGAAATGTGTTTTGCCCAGGATCTGTCATCAACACAGAAGCCCTGATCGGGGACAATTGCATTCTGAATCTGAATTGCTCCGTTGACCACGACGCACGGATCGGCTCCCATTCCCATATCGCACCTGCCAGTGTGGTTGGTGGCCGATCCAAACTCGGCTCTTTCTCCCTGCTCGGCGCTGCTGCTGTCATTCCATCCGGGACAGAACTTCCGGACCACACTTCAGTTCCCCCTCGTTCAATCGCCCATTAACATGGCTAAACGATTTTTCGATCTTTTCCTGGTTGCAATCTCCCTTCCCTTTTGGTTTCCACTGCTCCTCCTCGTTGCCATCCTTGTAAAAATAAAACTCGGAACTCCCGTTCTTTTTCAGCAACAAAGGCCCGGGAAAAACCATCAGCCATTCATGATGTTCAAATTTCGTTCCATGACCAACGCCCGCAATGCCTCTGGCGAACTGCTTCCCGATGCCGAACGACTCACCCCTTTTGGAAAATGGCTCCGCTCCTCTTCCCTGGATGAACTTCCGGAACTGTTGAACGTCATTCGCGGCGAAATGAGTCTCGTGGGTCCTCGTCCCCTCCTGATGCAGTACCTCTCCCGCTACACTTCAGAACAGGCCAGACGCCACGAAGTTCCTCCCGGCATCACCGGATGGGCACAAATCAATGGCCGCAACGCGCTCTCATGGGAAGAAAAGTTTGCCTTGGACGTCTGGTACGTCGATAACCACAACCTGTGGCTGGATATTCGTATCATTTTAAAAACCTTCGCCAAAGTCTTTCTGCGCGAAGGAATCAACTCTTCAGAATCGGTTCCCATGCCGGAATTTCTCGGCCCTGAACCCGCCAGGCGCAAATCAGAACAAACGTGAAAACCGCTCTCCCGCTTTCTCCTGCCGTCAGATCCACCCATCGGATTCTCCTCTCGGTTCCTCACATGGGCGGAAACGAATTCAAATATGTCCAGGACGCCTTCCAATCCAATTGGCTCTCCACCGTCGGCCCCAATCTGACCGCTCTCGAATCCGAATTTTCCACTCTCGTCGGCTCCCATTCCGTCGCCCTCAGCAGCGGCACAGCAGCCATTCACCTGGGATTGAAATTGCTCGGCGTGAAAACCGGCGACGAAGTAGTCACTCCCACGCTTACCTTCGCCGCCAGTTGCAACCCCATTCTCTACGAGCATGCGGTTCCTGTGTTCATCGACAGTGACCGCGCCTCGTGGAATCTCGATCCCAACCTCTTGTCTGACTTTCTTAAAAATCGCGCTCGCCTCAACAAATTGCCTAAAGCTGTTACCGTTGTGCATCTCTTCGGGCAAAGCGCAGATCTCGACCCCATCCTCCAACTATGCCGCCAATATTCGCTTCCCTTGCTTGAAGACGCTGCCGAAGCTCTCGGTGCTGTGTACAAGGGGCGCTCTCCCGGCACCTTTGGAGATATCGGTGTTTTCTCCTTTAACGGAAATAAAATCATCACGGCAACCAGCGGCGGCATGCTCGTCTCTCAAAACAAAACCCTGGTTGACAAGGCCCGTTTCTGGAGCACCCAGGCCCGTGATCCCGGTATCAATTATCTCCATTCAGAACTTGGCTATAATTACCGTCTCAGCAACGTCCTCGCAGGAATTGCACGTGGCCAGTTGGAAATCCTCCCCCAACGCGTTCAGCAACGTCGGGAAATCGCTTTTTATTATCGCGATCAACTCGCCCGGATTCCCGGTATTGAACTGATGCCCCAGGCTCCCTACGGCATTCACACCAACTGGCTGAGCTGCTTCCTCATCGATGAATCCCGTTTCGGCCTCTCCCAGGCCAGTCTGATTCAGTTCCTGGATGCCGCCAATGTCGAATCCAGGCCCGTTTGGAAACCGATGCATACTCAGAAACTCTACAAACAATATGAGTGTATCGGCGGAGATGTTGCTGAAGACCTGAATCTGCGCGGTATCTGCCTTCCCAGCTCCAGCAGTCTCACCCGTGCGGACCAGGATTTTGTCATCGAACGCATCCGCGAGGCCCACACACTTGCTCATGATTGAGATCGATTCCAGACTGCAGACTCAAAAGAAACCCAGCGCCCCCGCGCCATGAACCTCCCCTGGGCAATGACCCTTTTCCTTGCGGCCCTCCTGGGGCTTGCTTCCGGTTGCGCCCACACCCCCTTTTATCCCGTCGGTATCTACGGCATCAATGACACTAACGAACTCGCTGAAATTCGTTCCGCTGGCTTCAACACCGTTTGCACTTCAATTAATCCAGACCTGTTCAACGCCGTAAAAAATCAAAATTTAAAACTTCTCGCTATCGTTCCCAACCAAGATCAAAAGGGAAATTTCGATCCGGTCATCGTCACCCCCTTGATCCGAAAATTTGATTCCCAACCTACGCTCTTCGGATGGCAGATCGCTGATGAACCCGATCTCTGGAACGTCCCACCCGACACGATCCGTTCAAGGCAACGCCTCCTCAAGTCACTCGGCGCAAAAAAGCCGACTACCCTCGTCCTCCTTTCCGGGACCTCTGCTTTGCACTACGGGAATATTGCCGACATCACGATGAATGATCGTTACCCTGTCGGCTGGCAACCTCTCTCCACATTTGCAGCCCATCTCAAACTTACCCGCGCCACCCTTGGACCCGATAAACCAATGTTCGCTGTCATCCAGGCCTTCAATTGGAGCGCTTACCCGCACATTTTCCCCCCTCGTCCCGGCCTTCGCCCTCCCACTCGCGAGGAACTCCGTTGCATGACTTACATGGCCCTCGCCAATCAGGCCGATGGCATTTTTTATTATTGCTATCAGGACTCCAGGTGGAATATGCCTGCTCATCCTGAAACATGGGCCGATCTCAAACAGGTTGTTGCCGAAATCAACAGCCGCCATCCCCTGTTTGCACATTCAAAACAGCTCTGGTGGCCTTATGAAATCCGTTACACGGACCGATCCATCGAATACAACGAAGTTTATCAGGCGAGCATCTCCCTCACCTTTCTCGATGTCGCCAAAGGTTCCAATGCCGTTCCGAGGGGACGTTATTTTGTTGCCGTCAACACCACCCCTCACCTGCAGATCATTCGCTTTAAATTACCCATGCCCGCCAACGCTCCCGTCCCGGTTCTGGATGAAAGTCGCTCCCTCCTTCCCGATCAGCAATGGATCACGGATGAATTCACTCCTTTTGCGGTCCATGTTTACGGCCCCTTGAAAATCAACGAATGAAACCTCACCTCCAGGAAGCCATCCGAATCCTCGAACAAGTCGCGCCCAATCGTCCGCTTGATGCTGCCATTCGCGATTATTTCCGAAAAAATCGCACCATCAATCCCGGGCTTCGCGCCAGCATCAGTGAAACTCTTTTCGCTCATTCACGTTGGAACGGCTGGATCGATCCCAACCTCCCCATCCATGGCCAGCTCGCTGCGGGAATGGATTTCGAACGCCGCTGGCAAACCGAGCCGGAAACCTTCACCCCCGCCGAAATTCTTTCCAATGCCATTCCCCGCTGGATCACTGCTGAACTGGCCCTGCCGGAACAGCCCCCGGCCACCCGTGTCCAATTCCTTCAGGAATGGACCCGTTCTCTCCAGACTCCCGCCCCACTCTGGATTCGTGCAAAGTCTTCAAGCACCTCTGAAATTGAGGCGCTCCGTTATTTTTACCCAGGCCCTTTCCCAAATTCATTTCAGTACAAGGGGCCAGACGATCTCTTCCGTTCAGCCCCTTTCAAAGAAGGCTCCCTTGAAATTCAGGATATCAGCTCCCAGGTTGTCGGTCATGTTTGCGCTCCCAATCCCGGTGAAACATGGTGGGATGCCTGCGCCGGTGAAGGCGGCAAGACTCTCCACCTTGCCGATCTCATGCAAAACAAAGGGCTTCTTTGGGCCACCGATCCCGCCGAGTGGCGCCTCGACAACCTCAAAAAGCGCGCCGGTCGCGCAAAGGTCTTCAACTACCGCCAGCGCCAGTGGAAAGGTGAACCACCCCTCCCCTTTAAAACACCGTGCGATGGCATCCTTGTCGATGCTCCATGCAGCGGGGTCGGCACGTGGCAGCGGAATCCCCATGCCCGCTGGACCACCACCAAGCAGGACATCCTTGAACTGGCAGAAATCCAAAAACGCCTTCTCAAACTTGTCGTTGATAACCTCAAACCAGGCGGCAAACTCATCTATTCCGTTTGTACATTGACCAGGGCCGAAACCACTGATGTCGTCGAATTCGTTCGCAATGAAATCCCTCGGCTCGGTCCCCTCCCCCTCAAGCTCCCGATCGGCCTTTCAACTCCCACAGGCGGCTGGCTCTGGCCCCAAACAATCCATGGCAACGGCATGTTCCTTTACGCCTGGCGCAAACTGCCTGAATGATCTGGAAAATCTTCCCGCTTCCCGTAAATTTCCAAGCTACTTTCAATGACGCGTCATTGCCATAAATGCGGATGGGAATACACCCTCAACGGCCAGCCCGGTCGTGGCGAAAGCTGCCACCAGTGCGGTTCTGACCTCAAGGTCTGCCTCAACTGCGTTCACTATGACAAACGTTCCGCTGACCAATGCCGTGAACGACGTGCCGAAGGGGTTTTCGACAAACAGATGGCCAACTACTGCGAATATTTTGAACTGGTTCGTCGTGCCTGGGCTGGTCCCGGCGCGGAAGACCCCCGGGAAAAAGCCGCTCGCGACCGCTTGAAAAAATTATTCGGTGATTGAACATCCCGGCCCCGCCGGAACGATCGCCCGCAACTTCGACTTTCCAATCCAGATCCGAGCAGGTCCCTGTCCTGCGATTTCCCCCTCCACATGGAACAACACCGGGATGTCGCTCGTCACAGTCACTTCCTTCGCCTGAAAATAAGTCGTCCCACCCGGCTTGAACATCTTCCCGCTGACAAAATTGTAAAAGTGCTGCGGCATCTTTTGCCACGAAATCTCCTCCACCACCGAAACATCCAGGATTCCATCCGTGTAATCCGCCTGTGGACAAAGCGCAAAACTCCCCCCGTAATAACGCCCATTCCCCACGATCACCAGGTCTCCACTTGCCTTCATCTTTCCATCTGAAACATCAACCTTCGGCTTCAAATGGTTGATCGCCTGCAATCCCGCAACCAGGTAGGCAATCGGTCCAACAGTCTTTTTCAAACCCCAATCCACCATGCTCGCCGCCCGCGCATCCAAACCAAACCCCGCCATCTGGATAAACCTCCGCTGCACCTGCTTTCCCTCGGCTTCATACTCCACAATCGGTAAATCCAGCAGCCTGAAATGCCCCGCCTTGATGATTTTCCACGCTTTCAGGATGGAAAATGGAATTCCCATCTCTCTTGCAAACACATTTACCGTCCCAATTGGCAGCACCCCAAGCTTGCACTTCTCATAGCCACCTGGCACATCCCCCATCCCATTCAACACCTCATTCAACGTCCCGTCGCCTCCTGCCGCCACAATCACCTCATATCCCTGCCGGACACCTTCAGCCGCAAGTTGCCTCGCCGCGCCCATTCCCGTTGTTAATTTCAACGAGCATTCGGATGCCACCGATTCCAGGTGCTTTCGCAATCGTTCCGCCTTTTCCCCCTTTGCAGTCGGATTGAAAATGACGCAGATCCGCATGAGCTTCTTAAAATGAAATCTCCAGTATTCTTCCTGGAAATCCCATTGAACCTTTCCCTGTCACAGAACGAGTGTACTCCAAAAGAAAAATTTTGCCATCAGCCACATTCAAATCCAACGGTCGCGCCAGCGGCCTGAGCAACACCTTCACCTCCGCATCCCCTCCCTCCTTCATCCGGATTCGCAACAAATCGAACCCCACATCCCCTGCCGTTTCCACCAACTGCCCAAAACGCACCACCAGAAAGGATTCTCCATATTCGCCGCGAAACGATTTTCCCAGCCATACAATTCCAGCGGGAGAGGAATGCGGATCAAAAGTCGAAATCGGTTTTCCACGGCCCCCATCCGGCCCCAAATTCCTGATCGGCCGGGTAAACTCCAGCCCCTTCGGCGCATCCGGTGTGTACGGATACGCTTTCTGATTCCAGTCTGCGAATTGATATGGAAACCCATAATGCTTTCCTTTCTCGATCCGGTTCAACTCTTCCGGGGCATTCGCATCCGGGCCGTTCTCAGTCGCAAACATCTCCCCGGCATCATTCCAACAAAATCCAAACGCGTTCCGCAACCCTCGCGCATAAATTTCCAGCCTGGGAACCTCCGCCGCAGGATCAAATCGCCAGATGCACGCAGTTAACTCATGCTCCCCTCCTTTCCAGTACCTTGGGTCGTTCCCCTCCTCATTCCCATCCGTCCGCGAACCGCTCGTCACGTAAATCATCCCATCCGGCCCCTCCGCAATCTGGTGGACACCATGATTGAACCCCCCGATCCCATGCGGATACGCCACCCTGTACCAACTCCTTGGCTCCTTTGCCTCCCCTTCCTCCTCGGTAGTGGACCGAAAAATCGTGACCTCATTCGTCACCAGCGTCCCTGATTCATTCCGTTGGTTCACCGTCACATACATCCGGTTCTTCGAATCAAAACATAGTCCCGCGCAAAACGGTTCCCCCAGTTTCTTGTTGATGTAATTTCTTCCCCACAAAACCTGCCGCGAAGAGCCGTTTGTCCGGTCAATCGCAAACACATCCCCATTCAAAGCCAATCCATATAAATCCCCACCCCCCTTTTTTCCTGCCAGTCGCGTGAAATGGACGCTCGGCCTGGCCAACTCACGAATCTTCATTCCCTCAGCCGCTTTCGGCAGCGGCTCGTACCGGTTCGCTTCCTCCAAAGCTCTGAAAGTCGGATACTGTGTCTCCCTGCGCGCCTCCTCCACCTGCTCCCTCGTGACCCGTCCCCCTCCATTTCCCCAACTATTCAACACATACGTCATCACGGACGCCACCTGATCATCATTCAGCAACGCTGGCGGCATCGAATTATTGTACCTCCTCCCATTCACCACGATCTCCCCGGAAAGTCCCTCGCAAACTGCCTTGATGCTTCGCTCAAGGTCTTTCACCAAAAAGTCCGACTTTGCCAACGGCGGAAATGCCCCCGGCGTTCCCTGCCCATTAAGCTGGTGGCAGATCAGGCAATTCGCCGCATACAACGCCTTCCCCGCCGCCAACTCCCCCTCCTCCACCTGGCCCCACATCGGGACGGCTGCCATCAGTAAAAGCACGATACGAAAAAACATCGTCGTGACAGTAACCAAGGCCCCTTCCCCGTCAATCGCCGGTTCATCCCGCCGTTTCACCCTTCACCTCCACCTTCCTCGGCAACATCAGGGAGGCAACTACCGAAACCGCCAGGATCAATCCCACCACACCCAGCGATAATAACGTGTCAATCTTGTAGGCAGTATGCGCCAGCAGCATCTTGGTCCCCACGAACACCAACACCACCCCCAGCCCCACCTTCAAATAATGAAATTGGTGCATCATTCCTGACAACGCGAAATACAGTGACCGCAACCCCAGGATTGCGAACACATTCGAGGTATAAACAATGAAACTGTCCGTCGTCACCGCAAAGATCGCCGGGATCGAATCCACCGCAAAAACTAGATCCGTGAATTCCACGCACAACAGCACCACAAACAACGGCGTCGCCATTAACACACCATTCTCCCGCACGAAAAACCTGTCCCCACGATAATCCTTCGTCACCGGGAACCAACGCTTGAACCAACGCACCAACGGGTTGTTCTCCGGGTGGATCTCCTCCTCCTTTTTCAACACCATCTTTAATCCCGTCAAAATCAGAAACGCACCGAATACATAAATGATCCACGCGAACTTGCTGATCAATACCGCACCAACCCCGATCATGATCGCCCTCATCACCAACGCCCCAAGAATCCCCCAGAACAGCACCTTGTGCTGATACTCCCGCGGCACCGCAAAATAGGAAAAGAGCAGCGCAAACACGAAAATATTGTCCACGCTCAACGATTTTTCGATCACATACCCAGTGAAAAATTCCAGCGCCTTTTGGTTCCCTGAATAATACCAAATCCCGGCATTGAACACCAGCGCCAGCGCTATCCACACTCCCGACCACACCATCGATTCCTTGAACGAGACCACATGCGACTTGCGATGGAACACCCCGAGGTCCAACGCCAGCATCGCCAGCACAAAAACATTGAAACCAACCCACAGCCAGATCGTGTCAGTCATAGTTTTTAAATCGCGGCAATGACTTAACCTATCCTGCCACAATTCGTTAATGACTCATTTTCTCATGGACAGTTAGATTTTATCGAATAATCCTGCCAGAAATGATTGCCTTGCATTTTATAGGAGCTCTTGCGGGAAACCTTCACTTCTGAATATGGAATGGCTCAATTACCATCACCTCCGTTATTTCTGGGTCGTTGCCAGGGAAGGCTCCCTCCGCAAGGCCGCTGAACTCCTCCGCGTTTCGCAACCCTCCATTTGCGCCCAGGTCAAATTCCTGGAAAAATCCCTCGGCGAACCGCTCTTCCAAAAACAAGGCAGGTCACTCGCGCTTACCGAGACCGGGCACATGGTGTATGGTTACGCCGGGGAAATTTTCGCCATCGGGCAGGAACTCACCAGTGCCGTCAAACAGGCCCCCACCACCCGTCGACTCCGTCTCAATGTTGGCATCTCGGACTCTTTCCCCAAACTGCTCAGTTTCCAAATCCTCAAACCTCTCCTCACCTCCACCCCCCCTGTTTACCTCACCTGCCGCGAAGGCAAAAACGAGGACCTCCTTGATCAACTCTCAAAACATCGGCTCGATGTCCTCCTTTCAGACGAACCCGCCCCCACCCATCTCAAATTTAAAACTTTCAACCACTCCCTCGGCACCTGCGGCGTTTCCTTTGCCGCTCATCCAACCCTCGCCAACTCCATGAACAAACCGTTCCCAGCCTGCCTCCACCGCGCCCCTTCACTCCTCCCGGCCCAAACCTCCAACATCCGTCGCTCCCTCGACCAATGGTTCCAATCCATCCGGGTGCAACCCACCATCCTGGCGGAGTTCGAGGACGGTGCACTCGCCAAGGTGGTCGCGGCTGACGGGCTTGGCTTCATCGCCATCCCCACCGTCGTTGAAGCCGAAGCCATTGAGCGCTACCGCTTCCGCATCATCGGTCGCACGACTCAATGCCAGGAACAATTCTTCGCCATTACAGCCGAACGTCGCATGACCCATCCCGCCCTCCTCACTCTCACCAACAACGCTCGCACTCAGCTCTTCTCACGTCCCAAAAATCAAAAACCTCAAACCTCCCTCAAAAAGAATCCTTTTAATTACAGGAGTTGAAAACCATCCCCACATCCTTCATAACTGTATAGGGATTTAAAAATGAAGCTGGACGACACACAACGACAGAAAGTGGCTGACTGGATTAATCAGGGACTTAAGCTCTCCGAAGTTCAGAAACGACTCGACTCCGAACTCGGCCTCAAACTCACCTACATGGAAGTTCGCTTCCTCATGGATGATCTTTCACTGAGTCCCAAAGATCCGGAAAAACCGGCTCCGAAAGCGCCTCCTGCGCAACCTTCCCCCTCCTCATCCGAACTCCCTCCTGGTGATGAATCCCTCGAGGATGAACTTCCTCCTGCTGGTGATTCCAGGGTCACCGTCTCTGCCGATCAGATCGCCAAGCCCGGCATGCTCGCCAGCGGCAAGGTGACCTTCTCGGACCGCATCGAGGCAGATTGGTATTTTGACCAGATGGGTCGCCTCGGTCTTGCTGCCAAACAGCCCGGCTACCGCCCCTCCCCGGCTGATCTCACAGCTTTCCAGCAACAACTTCAGCGCGAACTCTCACGTCTCGGTATGTATTAACGATAGCTGCCTCGGCATTTTTGCCGGCGCTCATCACAGCAATCCCCTATATTCATCGTTGACGCACCCGCCTTCGCGCGTAACATGTCCCCCCTTATTTAGTCCTACTGAGATTGAAAATTATGGCTGTTAAAGTTGCAATCAATGGTTTCGGTCGCATTGGCCGCCTCGTCTTCCGCGCGATGGTTGAACAAGGTTTGATCGGCAAAGATGTCCAGGTCGTCGCAGTGGGTGACATCGTCCCTGCTGATAACCTCGCCTACCTCGTCAAATATGACTCCACCCAGGGTCGGTTTCAGGGCGAAGTTGGCTCCAAAAAATCCTCCCCTGACAAGGCTGAAGATGATGTCCTCACCGTCAATGGCATGGATATTCTCGTCGTCAGCGCCAAGGACCCTTCCGGTCTTCCCTGGAAACAACTCGGCGTCGATATCGTCATCGAATCCACCGGTCTTTTCACCGAAGCTGAAAAAGCCAAAGGTCATATCACCGCGGGCGCAAAAAAAGTCATCATCTCCGCTCCCGCCAAAAATGAAGACATCACTGTGGTCATGGGCGTCAACCATGACAAGTATGACCCCGCCAAACACCACATCATCTCAAACGCCTCCTGCACCACCAACTGCCTCGCCCCGCTCGTTCATGTTCTCCTCAAGGAAGGCTTCGGTATCGAGGAAGGTTTGATGACCACCATCCATTCCTACACCGCCACCCAGAAAACGGTGGACGGCCCAAGCAAAAAAGATTGGAAAGGTGGCCGCAGCGCCGCAATCAATATCATCCCCAGCTCCACCGGTGCCGCCAAGGCAGTCGGTTTGGTTTGTCCCGAAGTCAAAGGCAAGCTCACAGGCATGTCCTTCCGCGTTCCTACTCCCACAGTTTCCTGCGTGGACCTCACCGTTCGCACCGTGAAGCCCACCAGCTACCAGGAAATCTCCGCCGCCATGAAACGCGCTGGCGAAACCTATCTCAAGGACATCCTCGAATTCACAAAGGATGAAGTGGTCAGCACCGATTTCATCCATAGCAAAGCCTCCTCCATCTACGACGAAGGCTCCGGGATCGAGCTGAACAATCGCTTTTTCAAGCTCATCAGCTGGTACGACAACGAATGGGGTTATAGCAACCGCGTGGGCGACCTCCTCAAATATATGATCAGCAAAGGTCTGTAATACCGTTTGTCCATTTTCAGCCGCCCTGCAACACGGGGCGGCTTTTTTATTCCCTCCGCGCCAGATCCCGCGCCTTCTTCAACTGGTCATCCAACCGTTTTGGCGACACCGGGAAAGCCGTCCCCAACTCCTGCGCAAACAGCGAAACCTTGTACTCCTCAATCATCCAGCGCAATTCATTCACCGCCTCCTGCGCCGCTCCTGAATGCCTGCTCCCCTGTAACTCTCTCCACGCCTGCGCATACGGCACAATCAATTTCGCGCGCTCCTCATCCTTGCCCGGGTTCACCGACGCCCGCTCCATCCGCAACAGCAATGCCTTCAAATAACGAGGCAGATGCGTCAACCGCTTGAATTCCACCTTTGCCAGAAATCCTTTCGGCACCAGCGCATCCAGCTCACTTCCAAACCGGTTCTTCACTTTTCCTGCGGAAAGCCCACTCAATTGGCTTGGATCAACCAGCACTCTTTTTCCTCCCGCTGCCTGCCTTCCATGTGTCGCACCGCTTCCCATCCCCAGCTTTAACGCCACCTGCTGTCGCCCCTCAAGAATGACTGTTACCTGATCGATCATTCGTTGCGCCAGCCCCGGAATTTTTTCCCGTGCCCTTTCCACTCCCACCTGAAACTCCGCTCCGGTAACTGTTCCGGGAGCGATTCCTTCCAGCACATGCTCCCGCGCATTGCTCAACGCCGTTTCCCTCAGTTCCTCTCCGGTTCCCAGTGCTGCATACAAATGCTCCACCCTGCTCAATCCCCGCAGTTCCTTTTCCAGCCAGCCAAAATCTTTTTGTAACGCAAGCTCCACCAGCCGCTTCACTCCTTCCACGTTCCATTTTCGGGCGCTCTCCTCCGTGCGAAACAAACGCAGGCACACCCTCCCCTCCTCAACCTTCAACCCAGGCCATGCAAAAACCGGAAGCCCCGGTCCCTCTTTGACCATGATTTTTTCCGGCAAATCGCCAAAACTCCAGCTCCTCACGTCAAACCGCTCCCACCGTTCGCAAGCCCGCTGCCAATCCTTTGGCTCTTCCTCCTTCGTCACCTCCCGCGTTTCAAATCCCTTCAAAACTTCCTGGATTTTCCGCCCTGCACCGAGCGTTTTTCCATCCGGTGCCACCACCGCCACCCGGGTCTTCAGATGCGCCGGGATCGGGTCCTCCGGCCAGGCCTCATGCGGCACCTCCACGCAATAACGCTCCTTGATAAAATGCGACAATTCCCTCAGGAACGATGCCCCTGCGGGTCGAAATTCCTCCGCAATCTCCTTTGCCTTCGGTTGCAGCGGCATCAATTCCCGTCGCACCGCTTTTGGCAATGCCCTTAAAAGTTCCCCGGCTTTTTCCTCCCGCAAACCGGGCACAGCCCATTCCAGCATCGCCGGGGAGACCGATCCCGCCAGCGTGAACGGCACATGAATCGTCACCCCATCATGCTCCTCCCCCGGCGCGTAGGCATACGAAACCGCCGTCGGCTGCCCGGACACCACCACCGCATCCGGGAACGCCTTCGCATCAAAACTTAACGCTTCGCCACCGGTCAGGTCTGCTTCTGAAACCTTCAATAAATCCTGGCTGGATAATCCCCGCAAAAATCGGTTCAACTCAGGCACTGATGAAATATTCTGGATTCGTCCCAGGTAAAAACGGTTCATCGCGTCATCAATGCTCCCCAGGTCATATCTTCTCACCCGCGTCTGCCAGTTCTCCACCTTCTGACGCACCGCGCGATTGTGCCTCATGAATTCATACTGCGCTGGAATTTCAGGCTCTCCAGTTCGATCCTCCATTTCGCCCCCTCTTCTCTCGACCGCAATCTGCTCCTCCACCAGCGCCGTCCTTACAAAAATCTTTGTCGCCTCCACCGCGTTGATATTTCCGTAGGCAGCCTTCCGCCGCACAACCTCCAATCCGTAAATTGTCACCACCTCATCCACCAGCACCTTGCCAGCAGCTGCATTCCACCGTGGATGATGATGAGTCGTTTTGCAGCAATGCGGCGCAATGCTCACGATCCACTCCGGTAAAATCCCTGCTGTCGTTCGCGCAAAAACCTGCGAAGTCTCCACGATCTCCCCCGCCACAATCCATTCCGGCTGCACCTTTTTCTGCACTCCCTCAGGGCCCTGCTTCTTCCGTTGCGTCTCGCTTCGTTCATGCAGGCTCGATCCGGGAAACATCGCCAGGTTCCTGTTTCCCGCTCCCTTGTAACTATTCTTCTCCTGCCGCTTCGCCACATGCCCCACCAACCCCGCAAGGATCGAACGATGGATCGCCTCATACGCCGCATTGCTCTCGTTTAAATGCAACCCCCCGATCTCCTCAAGCGCATCCTCCAGCTGCCCATGCAAATCCTGCCATTCACGAATCCTCGTGTAGGAAAGGTAATGCTGTTTGCAAAGCTTTCGCCGCTGGTTCTGCGTTCTTGCCCGTTCCCATTCACTTTCGATGAATTCCCATATTTTCAATAACCCCAGGAAATCCGATCGCGCATCGCTGAATTTCTGATGCGCCGTTTCGGCCTGCGCCTTTTCTTCCAGGGGTCGTTCCCGCGGGTCCTGCACGCTCAATCCCGCCGCTATGATCAACAACTCCCGTATCGCATGCTCCTCCTGCGCCTGCCTCAGCATTCGCGCCAGCGTGGGATCGATCGGCAGTCGCGCCAGGTCCCGCCCCAACTCCGTCAGTTCCCGATCCTCATCCAACGCCCCCAATTCCTGCAACAATGTGTAGCCAGTCGCAATCGCCGCCCCGGTCGGCGGCTGAAGAAACGGAAAGGTCTCGATCTCTCCCAGGCGAAACGCCTTCATCCGCAAAATCACTTCCGCAAGGTTCGCCCGCTGAATCTCCGGTTGCGAATACAACGGTCGCGCCGCAAATTCCTGCTCCGAATAAAGACGAATACAGGTCCCATCCTCCACCCGCCCTGCTCTTCCTTTCCGCTGGTTCGCGCTGCTCTGTGAAATCGGCTCAATCGGCAGCCGCTTCGTCCTGGTTCGCGGATTATACCGGCTGATCCGCGCCAAACCGGAATCAATCACGTACCGCACCCCCGGGATCGTCAATGATGTCTCCGCAATATTCGTCGCCACCACCACTTTCCTTCTCACACTCGCGGCAAACACCCGCTGCTGGTCACCCGAGCTCAATCGCCCGAAAAGTGGGATGATTTCAGCCTCCCCGGAAAACCGCCCCTCCAGCTGCGCGGCTGTTTCCCGGATGTCCCGCTCGCTTGGCATGAAAATCAACAAATCCCCCCGATCACTTTCAATCAACACCCGCTCCGCTGCCTGCACCGCTCCATCCACATAATGCAACTCCTCCTCCTCTGCCAGCGGCTCCTCGTAAACCACGTTCACAGGATATGTCCTGCCTGACACCTCGATAATCGGCGCACCCCCAAAATGTTTGGAGAACGCCTCCGTATCAATCGTCGCTGAAGTCACGATCAATTTCAGGTCGCGCCTCCGCTCAAGCAATCCCTTCAAATACCCCAGCAAAAAATCGATGTTTAAACTTCGCTCATGCGCCTCATCAATGATCAATGCTTCATATTCCGATAAATTCCGGTCCCCTTGCGTCTCCGCCAGTAAAATCCCATCCGTCATCAGTTTGATATAGCTCCGCTCGCTCGAACGGTCGTCAAACCGGATCTTGCATCCCACCTCCGCTCCCCATTCCACATTCAGTTCCTCCGCAATCCGTTTTGAAATCGAGAGCGCCGCCACCCGCCTCGGTTGAGTGCAGCCGATCATCGCTCCAATTCCCAGCCCAGCCTCCAGGCACATTTTCGGAATTTGCGTCGTTTTACCTGAACCCGTTTCCCCTGCGATCACCACCACCTGGTTCCCTTTGATCGCCTCCACAATCTCCCCCCTCCGGCTGCTGATCGGCAGGTTTTCTTGATAACTTACCTGCGGCAATCTCCTCCTTCGCTCTTCCCTTAACTGCCTTGATCTCTCCGCCTCTTCCAACAATCGCGACAGCAAAGCATCATGCCGCTCCGGGTGACGTTCATCCCTCAATAACCGCACAAGGCGCGATCCCAGCCGCACCCAGTCACGCAACATGCATTGCGGCAGCAAACGCTTTAATTCCTCAATCCTGTCCCTCTCCATGCTGCATCATTCTGGATTGCTTTCATCACCTTGAAAAGCGTCCCTCATCCATCCTTCCATTTCCCATTTGTTCTCACCCGTTCCCCATCATGGCCAAAGCCGCTGCTGATCACATTTGATGGCCCTGCTCAAAAATCGCCACTTTGCGCGGTATGAAAAATCTTCGATTCCATCATGCAAAAAATTCACTATTATACAATCAATTGATTATCAAATGTTTATAACTGTTTTAACCCCATTCATATAGAGTGGCATCCCCGGTGCTAAAGCAGCCAGTGCGCTTGCTTTTCCTGATCGCAAACCACCAGAGCGCTCACGGTGATACGTCAGCGTAAAACAAAAACTAGACAACATGAAGAAAGTCGAAGCCATCATCAAACCATTCAAGCTGGAGGAAGTTAAGGACGCCCTCGGCGAAATCGGAATCGAGGGGATGACCGTTAGTGAGGTCAAAGGGTTCGGGCGCCAAAAAGGGCACACCGAAATCTATCGCGGCAGCGAATACACCGTCGATTTCCTGCCAAAAATCAAACTCGAACTGGTCCTCCCGGACAGTCAGGTCGAAGCCGCTGTTTCCACCATCATCAAATCTGCCAAAACTGGCAAAATCGGCGATGGCAAAGTGTTCGTTTCTCCCGTCGAGGAAGCCTTCCGCATTCGCACTGACGAACGCGGTGAACAAGCGGTCTGAACAATTAACCCTTTCACTTCCATTTACCTGAACATGAAAAAACTTTTTCTTCTGATTGCGGCCTTCACCACAATCACCTTTACCCCGCTTCATGCTGCCGAGGAAGCAGCAGCAGCAACCAACGCCGTTGCCGCAGCAGCCACCGCCGCAACTGCTCCAGCAGATCCCGACATCAACCAACGGGTCGCCGATCTCGAAGCTTACATCAACAACGTCTCACGCGGCGCCGATGCCGCCGACGCCACCGTCAAATCCAACATCTCCGCTCCCGGGCCTGGTCATAACGCGTGGATGATGACTTCAGCCGCGCTTGTGCTCTTCATGACACTCCCCGGCCTCGCGCTCTTCTACGGCGGCCTTGTTCGCCGGAAAAACGTCCTCTCAGTCCTCGCCCAATGTCTGGGCATCGCCGGTCTTGTCACCATCCTCTGGTGGATCTGCGGTTACAGCCTCGTCTTTGCCGATGGCACCGGTCCCTTCATCGGCGACCTTCGCTACGCCTTCTTCAAGGATGTCGATAGCGGGCTCAACACCAATTATAATTATTGGGTTTCAGAAAATGTCTTTGCCATGTTCCAGATGATGTTTGCCATCATCACCCCGGCCCTCATCGTGGGGGCCATTGCGGAACGCATGAAATTTTCTGCCATCCTCCTCTTCGTTGCCATCTGGATGTTCCTCGTTTACTTCCCTCTTGCCCACATGACCTGGGGAGTCACAGGCCTCATGAATGGCGTCTGGAACGGTGACGCAAAGATCCGCGCGATTGACTTCGCCGGTGGCACAGTCGTTCACATGTCCTCCGGCTGGTCTGCCTTGATTCTCTGTATCCTTCTCGGCAAACGCATGGGATTCGGCAAGGAACCAATGCCCCCTCACAGCATGGTCCTTTGTATGGTCGGCACCGGCATGCTCTGGGTCGGCTGGTACGGATTCAACGCTGGTAGCGCCCTCGCAGCCGACGGCGTCGCCGCAAATGCCTTCACCACCACCACACTCGCTGCTGCCACAGCTGCCTTTGTCTGGGCCATGATCGAATACATCTTCAAAGGCAAGCCCTCCATCCTTGGCTTCTGCTCCGGGGTCGTCGCCGGTCTCGTTGTGATCACTCCTGCCTGCGGATTCGTGGATACCAAAGGCGCCATGATCATCGGCGTTCTCGCCGGGATCATTCCTTACTTCGCCGTTGTCAAACTCAAAGCCATGTTCGGCTACGATGACGCGCTCGACACCTTCGGTGTTCATGCTGTCGGCGGGACTCTTGGCGCCTTAATGACCGGCTTCCTTGCCACAGGCACTGCCAATGCAAACCTCACTGAAATCAACGGCTACGCCAAGCAAAACGGCCTCGCCGGGCTCGTTGCCAATGGCGGCCTCTGGATGGAACAAATCAAGTCAATCGGCCTGACTCTCGTCATCTCCATCGTCGGCACACTGATCGCTGCCTTCGTCGTGAAACTGATCGTTGGCCTCCGCGCCAGCGAAGAAGTCGAATCCGTTGGTCTGGACCTCGCCGAACATGGCGAAGAAGGTTACCACGGCGCTTAAGTTCCACTGCTCAGAATAGTTCGTTCCAAATCGACCCGTGCCTGCCAAAAGCGGGCGCGGGTCAAATCTCAACAAAAAAACCCAGATGAAAGAAACAAACGGTAATCCCACCCCAAAAAGCGTTATAGATAATGCGAAGAAGCAGGGGGTCAAGATGGTTGACGCGAAGTTCGTCGATACATTTGGCACCTGGCAGCATTTCAGTGTTCCGATTGCTGAATTGACTGAGGAAGTCTTTGATGAAGGTTT
>JANRLX010000128.1:0-8879 GCA_033762115.1 Verrucomicrobiota bacterium | reverse complement strand
TCGATGCGATGGCCGACGATCCCCGCTTTGCTGAGCGCTTCGAGATTTTCATCGCTGGCATGGAATGTGGAGATAACTGGTCCGAGCAGAACGATCCTGTCCATCTCCTGGAAACGTGGAAACGGAATTACAAACCGGAGGAACGGGACAGCGGGGAATTTCACGCCCTGGATTTCGATTTTATCGAAGCTCTTGAATACGGCCTCCCCCCAACAACGGGTATCGGGCCTGGGTTGGAACGCATGGCGATGATTTTTACCGAGCAGGAAAATATTGATGACGTTATTTTTTTCCCGCTCATGAAACCTTCCATCTCCACATTCAATGCGCAGCTTTACGGAGTTGAAGAGAAGGCGCTCGAACCGGTGCAGGACCTGAATCTGACATTCTCTGAATTTGCCTCCCTTTTCGAAGCGGGGGCAATTAATGCCAGAGGGGCCCGCCTGACTGTCAAACCACATGTGCGAATCTGGAAGACTGCGAGCCAATGGCGCGCCACCGGCTTTGTTGAGGTGGAAGGACTTGTTGAATCCACAATCGTCCGTGTTGCGGGTTACAGTTCAGTTTCTGACAAGCCGCTGACGGTCCCGGAGGAAATGCCGAAACTCGTCGCCCTGGCGCAAAATTCCATTGGAAGCCCTTTTCGCAGCAAGCATCCGGGAGGTCATTTGCAGGTCGTCTCCAATGACTGAAGGTGAAAAGGTTTGTGCCGTTGAACGGATCTGGCAATAACTTTGCCATGCCTAAGCTTCATTTGATGGGCGGGTTTCAGGGCGCGATCAGTGCCACAACTTATATTGCTGCTGGAATCATCGGCTTGCTTGGGGGCATTGCCAGTGGGCTTTTTGGTGTCGGCGGGGGAATCATCATGGTGCCTGCAATGACTCTGGCGATGGGCCTTGATATCAAACGCGCGGTCGGCACTTCTCTCGCGGTCATTATCCCCACGGCTATTATCGGCACCTGGAAGCATCATGGGAACAGCTACGTGGATTGGAGAATTGCCCTTTGCCTCATTCCCACGGCGCTTTTGGGGAGTTCTCTCGGCGCTGATCTCGCTCACCGCCTGAGCGCCGAAACCTTAAAGCAGGCGTTTGGTGGCTTCCTGATCGTGGTCGGGATCAAGCTCCTGTTTTTTCGCTGACCAGCGCCACTCTCGCAGGGAGATCTTCCTGCGCCTTTTCGAGAGCGATTTTCATCAAGCGCCGCAGGTCAGTCCGGGCGGACACACACACCAGTTCAGTTTCCTGCAAGACCAGCACGCAAACCCGCGTGTCATTTGATGCGGATTTCTCCGGGAGATAAATCGCCACCAGCTGGTTCCCCTCCCTGTAGCCCACCACACGATACCAGCCGGAACCTTTCATTTTTCCATCCGCCTCTTTTAACAGTTTTTGTCCATTGACCTTTCCGGTTTTTACAGCGGTGTGGATGCTCACCTCAGCTCCTTTGACTGAAGCAAGAGCACTCCTGACTTCCGCTGGGATTTCCTCGATCCAGCGGCTGCCCAGGCTCGCTGCTCCAAACGTCAGCCCGCCCAGGGCCAGTTCCAGTTTCTCATCCCATTCGCCGCTGCTGTGATGCAGCGCCGAGTCCCGCAGGACCTGCGTTTCACGGCTTACACGAAAACAACCGGTGAGCGCCAGCGCGAAAAACAGCAATAGAACGAGAGTTGCACCCTGTTTGCAGGTGCGGGCGAATGTCGAATCAAGGGTGCAACGGATCATGGTGTGGTTTTTTGATTATTCAACTTTGCTGGCGTGTTTCTCTGCTTGCGGCACCATCTCCTTGAGCGGTTCGATGTTGAAACGTTCACCCACAATTGCCAGCTTCTCCGGTCGGATATCACCCACCACATTAACCAGGACGGCTTCCGATTCTCCGTTTAATACTGTCACCACAATTCCTTCAACTGCTTCTGAACTGCGCATTTTCAGGAAGACTCCCACGTCTTGATTTTCTTTCCTCGCCGTGACAATCCGTTCCCAGCCATCCTTGCTCAGGGAGCTGCGCACTGCCTTGATCTGCTTCTGCACTTCCTCCCTGTTCGTGTCGTCAAGTCCCAGAACATTGACCCGGATCTGTTTCAACCCGCCGATTGCATCGGCCACTTCGGGCTCACTTTTCCGCGCAAGATCAGAAACCATTTTGATCAGGTTGCTGCGGATGTTCACTTCCACGAACTGCGCGCTTTCACTCGCGGTGAGTTTTCCAAAATCGAATGCTCCTCCTTCATCGGCGGCAAAGGCGGATGATGTGAGCAGGAAACAGAGTGAAGCGAGACCGGCGGATTTTTTAATGACTGATTTCATATATTTTTTTTCGGCGATTATCGCCATGAACCGATTACCCGGCAGCAGGTCAAAAAGTTGCAGAAACCTTTTTGAAACAAATTGAATCAGTCCCGGGTCTTTGCCACATATGGAACCTGTCACATTGATCAAAGCGTTAACTTACATCGGGATTCTTCTCCCCTTCATCTCCCTGGCCGTTCTCATGATTTTTAAATTGCAGGATTGGTAAGCTGCACCCGCTCGTAAAGAGTTCGTTGAAAAGACTGGAGCAGGGGATATGCTTGGCGGATGCGCCAACAGAAAAGTCGCATCCGGCCCCTGCTTTCGCTGCATCAAAGGCTGTTGCTATCAGCCGTTGAGGGAATACTGAATCAGCTTCGGACCCTCTGGCCATGACTCCTGAAGCACCCAAACCGCTCCTCCCTCAACCCTTCACCTTTGGAGGTGTGGCAGCTTTGGCCCAGTTAAGAATTGGGCGGGTGTTCGGTTATGCCCTGGCGATTGCCTTCACAACTGCTGTGGTCACCGTCCTGATCTTTGCCCGGACGATTGCACCGGTCATTGATGAAGCCATTTCCCAGTTGCCGGATGACGCGCAAATCGCTCACGGCAGGCTGGCCTGGCCTGACTTGGCCTCCCAACGCCTGGCTGGAAATCGTTGTTTCGCTGTTAATGTCCGAATCATGGGTGAACCGGAAGGGGTGCCCGCTGATTTCCAAATGGAATTACGAACCGACGAATTCCGCTTCCATTCCATTGCCGGTTACCTGCCGCTGGCCTACCCCACTGGAACGATTTCCCTCAGCCAAGCGGAAATGGGACCGCGCTGGGGCGCATGGAAACCTGTGCTGCTTGCCTTAAGCGGCCTGGCCATGTTTATCTGGCTTTTTCTCAGTTGGATTTTTTTGGCGACAATCTATTGCGGATTTGTTTTCAGCTTTGTTCTCTTCGCAGATCGTAAACTCACACTCATCGGATCATGGAAGCTCGCCTTTGCAGCATTGATGCCTGGGGCGATCCTGATGACGGTGGCCCTGTTGTTTTATGGATTCCAGATGATTGGCCTGCTCGAGATCGGGATGGCTTCAGTTCTCCACTTCGTCATTCCCTGGTTTTACCTCCTCTTTTCACCTGCCAAATTGCCCAAAAGCGAAATTTTTCAACCCTTTGGACCAGGAAGTGCAACGAAAGCAACTGCTGACCATCCCACACCCTCTTTGGGTCGGCCGAAGAAGGCCGACCCAAACCCTTTCCGAAATTGAAACACGCCCCGGCCACGAGCAACCTCCCTGCAAGTCAAACCTTGCTCCTGATGCCGGGACCGGTAGCGGATTCCAAATTAAAACAAATCAGTCGAAATCAGTCCTTCGGCTTCAATAATTGATTTGCTCAAGGTGACCGCCTGCGCGGACAACCGTGCGCTTCGCAAAAAATCCCCTTTGCGCGAGGCAATGAACGCTGCGCGGCGAACACTTTCCAGTTCCCGCCGTTTATTCGCCAATTCCGCTTCAAGTGCTTTATTCTGTCTCATGGGAAAATCTGTTTAAATTGTTATGGCTTAATATCTAATCTTGATAAGCGGCGAATTCCATGAGGGTTCCACCGAGAATCTCCTCCGAAGATCCGGGCCATTCAACCAATGCTTTCCCGATGAAGAACAGTACAAGGAAAAACGAGAACTATTCCTCCGCACGCGGATCAAAAGCATCCCGCAATCCATCACCGATGAAGTTCAGCAGCAACAACATGAAAACAAGGAACCCAGCGGGAAACACCAGCATCCACCAATGAATCTGGATCGGGTTGATCTGTCCTGCGCCTTCCGCCAATAGCGAACCAAGGCTGGCCTGGGGCGGTTGAATGCCCAGGCCCAGATAACTCAGGAATGATTCATACAGGATGATCGAAGGCACTGTCAGGGTCAGGTAAACGATCACAACTCCGACAATATTTGGAAATATATGCTTTCGAAGGATGTGAAAATGGGACCCTCCCATCGTGCGACTCGCCTCGACGAACCCGCGATTTCTCAGCGAAAGGACCTGCCCCCGGACAATCCGCGCCATCGTCAGCCAGGAAACTGCTCCAAGCCCCGCAAATAAAAAGAGGAGTCGTGTCACTTCTCCTGCTGCCGGGGAAAGACGCTGGCTGATCCAGCTTTTAAAAAGCCCTTCCAGCGTAGTGATAATCACGATCACAAAGATGATTGAAGGCAGGGAATAAAGCACATCCACAATCCGCATCATTACCGAATCCCATTTCCCGCCGATGTACCCCGAAAGGGCTCCCCAACAAACACCAAACACCAGGCTGACACTCGCCCCAATTGCCCCAACCAGCAGCGAAATTTTCGAGCCGTAAACCAGTCGTGCCAGGAGGTCGCGCCCATGCGCATCAGTACCGCACCAATTTTTCCACGTTGGCGGAACATGTACCAGGTCACCGATCGTATTTGCCGATTGATCCGAGAAGATCGGGTGAAGCAGTAAAAAAAGAAAAAATGCAATAAACAGCATTCCCGCCATCGCTGCGGGGCGGTTCCTGATGAATCGCCGGGTCGCGCGCTGGTTCGGGCTGAGATGGACCGGGATGGTCATTCCTGGGGATAGAGAACAATCCGGTCATGCACCAGCAGCAGGAGATCGTTGCGACCATCACCTGTGACATCCGCAATCACAGCCTCGCGTGGTTCAGGCAATTCATTGCGACGATTCCGGAATGTCCGTTCCTGAAACACCTGCCATCGGTTTCCCGGTACCAACGCATCCTTTTCCATCATCACCACATCCACATAACTCCTGCCTGTCTCGAGGAAAACGAGCTCATTGACGGAGTCATTGTTCAGGTCCCCTGACAACACATCGTGCAAAAATCCATCCTTGATCGGCGTTTCATAACCATCCCGTTCCACCAGGGTCCATGTTTTCCCATGCAACGGCAAAATACCGATAGCATTCGGCCCGTTCAGGAAAAGAGTCGGTGCTGCCCCGTCAAAAAAGTTTAATTCGGAGAACTCCACAAAAGGCAAAGACAAACTTCGCACGGTTTCAAACACGCCACCCTCCTTTTTGCGGGAGATCGTAACGGTCTTCCGGTCTCCATCCAGCATCGCCAGCAACGGTGCCTCATTTTCCTTCTCCGGAATTACCGTGGCAGCGAGCAATCGTGAAGAACTGGCCGAGCCATTGACCTGCTCCTTGACTTCAAAAGTCCAGTTCTTCGCCGTTTCACTGCCGCTCGACTTCAACACCACCGCACGGATAAAATTTTTCTGTGCGATCAGCAACTCGTTCCGCTTGTCCCCATCAATATCACTCTCGGTCACCCAAGGCTGTTCGGCTGTGCCTCCCGGGGCAGCCAAATCAACTTCCTCGAACAATCCATCCTTTGTCTGAATCAGGAGTTTTAATTTTTCATAAGGAATCAGGACAATCAGGTCCTTCAACCCATCCTGGTCCATGTCATGCACCTTCATCATTGAAGGATTGCCTTTGAATTCAGCGCTTAATTTTTGATGGTAAGATTCTCCATCGCTCGTCCTCAGGGAAAGTTCCCTCCCGCCATTCTTTTCCACCAGCGCGGCCAGGGCTGGCTTTCCCTGAAAGGTCAGCCCTCCCGCAGCGATTGCCAGGGGCCTTCCCCCTGTTGCAAGGCTTTTGGGAAATGGCAACCCGCCGTTTGTCTCAAAGGAAGAAACGCCGATTTGCCGTTCCTCCAGGCTGAGCACAAAAATCTCCGGTTTTCCATCCAGGTTCCAATCCTCCGCCGCAATTTCAGCAACCCCTGTGAAACTGGAAAATGTGCGCGCATTCCCCAGTTGACTTGCTGAGTCAAGGTCATGCGGGTAGAGGGCCAGTTGGCCTGATTCCGGTTCCGCAACCAGCAAATCGGCCAATCCATCTCCGGTGACATCTTTCCACAAACTGCCGCGGCGAGGTCGGGAGCTTTTGTTCAAAGGCATCACCTGGAACTGTCCCGCTGAAATCTTCTCCGAAATCTGTTCCGCCTCTTTTTCAGCGAAATGGTACCATTGTGCCCTGCCTGATTTCTGCGCAATCGTGATCAATTCTCCTTTACCATCCTTGTCGAGGTCCTCCGGCCAGAACGAGCGGATTGGCGGATGCTGAAAATAAACTTCAGGGCCAAGCTGATGGTTGGCCGATTGAAGTCGCATGCGGAAAGGATACGGATTGTCCCAGTTCACCAGCAGCAGATCTTCCCGGCCATCCCCCTGAATATCCAGGGCCTGGACGCTTTTGATCGTTCCTGAATAGGCGATTTTCTCCGGCTCCGCCAGGGTACCGTTCGTGGTTTGAGCAAAGTAATAAATGTGCGATTCCCCAAGCAGGAGCAAATCAGCCAATCGATCTCCGTTCAGGTCGGCCTTTGAAACAGCGTATGGGTCCAGGACCCCATCATCGATCGGGATCCGTTTTGCGTTGCCCCAGGAATTGGTTCCTTCCTGGTAATGAATCGCCAATTCCTTTGGTTCGCCATAATAGGCGAGATCCATCCGCTTGTCATTGTTCAGGTCGGCCACCAGCAATGACGAAATTCGCTTCTCCGAGGCGATCGAATCAATCTTGAACCGCGCGTCGGGCGGCAGTTCATTCAACTCTCGCTTTCTTGCATCCACAACCGAATTGGTTTTGCCGGTTTGATTGTAAAGCAGGTTGATCTTGGAGCGGGAATTATTCACCACCACCAGGTCCTTCAACCCATCACCATCCATGTCCTCCGCTCGTAAATGGGAGATTTGGAAATCAATGGGAAAAATCTCCTTGCCGGTGAAGCTCAGCCCGGCCGTCGTGGAAGGATCAGCCGCGAGGATTCCCGTGCTAACGCAGAGCAGTAACAGATTGGCCGAAAACATGCACCAAGCATAACCGGGGAAGAAAAACGCGCGAGCAGTTTCACCATTCCATATTTGTCCCCAGGCAATCCCTCTCCTCCCGCAGGATAAGCGAATTGAACTCCTCTGGTGAACGACTTACTGTCCCTCCATGCTGCCTGTTTCCATTCTTGTGCTTTTGGCATTGTTGGTCCGTGCTCATGCTGCGGCGCTGGTTGCCAATGAGGAATTGGGCTTTCGCCTCGCCAAAGGATTCAAGGCGACCTTGTTTGCCGATTCCACTCTCGCTCCTGACATCTTTGCCATGACCCTTGATTCAAAGGGCCGGGTTGTGGTCACCAGTCATGGCTACATCAAAACCTTGATCGATTCCGATAACGATGGGCGGGCCGACCAGCAGATTCTGTTTGCTGAACCTTCCAGTGGTGGAATGGGTTTGTGTTTTGATGGGAATGATCTTTGGTTCATGGGGAATCAAGGGCTGGTACGTTATCGTGATGCCGATGGAAATGCCGTCGCTGATGCTCCGCCGGAAAAACTCCTCTCCTCAGGTTATATGGAGCATGGCGGGCATGCCATGCGGAAAGGCCCCGACGGCTGGTTTTACTTCATCGGTGGAAATGATGCCGCGTTCAAATCTTCGGAAATCACAGTAGTCAATCCACTCATTCGCAAGCCCGTCGCCGGTGCCATGCTTCGAATGACCGAGGATGCGAGCAAAGTGGAGGTCATTGCCCATGGCCTGCGAAATCCATACGATTTCGATTTCAACGCGGCTGGGGACCTTTTTACCTATGACAGCGATGTTGAAAGTGATTATTTTCTTCCCTGGTACACTCACACTCGCGTTTATCACCTCGCCTATGGCGGCCACCATGGATGGCAACTCGAAGGTTACATGCGCAGCTGGAACCGGCCCGATTACTATCCCGATACCGTCGATATTCTTGCCAATATTGGCCGTGGCTCGCCCACTGGTGTCATCACTTACCGGCACGGCCAGTTCCCTGAAATCTACCGCAACGGCCTCTTCATTCTTGATTGGACCTTTGGCAAAATCTTTTTCCTCCGGCTTGACCCGCAAGGTTCGAGTTACCGTGCGCGCGTCGAACTTTTCCTCGAACCCATCGGTTCTGATGGGTTTGCCCCCAGCGATATTGTGGTCGCTCCGGATGGTGGCATTTACGTCAGCATCGGTGGCCGAAAAACCAGGGGAGCCATTTACAAGATTGATTTCGAAGGGGCTTCCTCGAAACCGCCTCCAGCGCCACGGACAATTCGGGATGTTTTAAACGCGCCGCAACCACTGGACGCCTGGTCGCGCGCCTCCTGGGTAGGTAAAGCCAGGGAGCTTGGTGCTGCGGCTTTCACAAATATTCTTTCCTCCGATGAACATGATCTGGCAGGGCGGGTCCGTGCGATTGAAATCCACACGGAACTCTTCGGGGCACTGCCTGCTGCCACTGCATCGTTCCTCACAAAAACAGACAAACCGGAACTTCGCGCCCGGACTGCCTGGGCATTGGGAAGGGCTCCTTCAGAAAATGCCGCCACTCTCCTGACCCTGCTGGCCACGGACCGCGAAGCCGAGGTTCGCGCCGCTGCCCTGGAAGCCATCGCCCAGCACCCGCAACTCTTTTCGGCAACCGCCCTCCAATCCCTCCTCCTGAATAATTTTGGGAGTATTGATAAACGGCTCAGACAGCTTTCCGCTGGCATTGCTTCCGCCCTGC
>JANRLX010000127.1:0-24402 GCA_033762115.1 Verrucomicrobiota bacterium | reverse complement strand
GGTGGCTTCCTAATCTCTAGTCTCTATCGCATGATAGGAAACAGGCACTTGACGCACGCTCAAGTGAAGGCACTTGTAAAGGACCACCTTTGGGGATTTGAGAGTGAGCCGATCACCGCTGGTCTTTGTGTCGCAAACATGATTTTGCGTGGCGACGGAACAAGCGGAGTGATTAAAGGAGACTGCTTCACTGACCCGAGGTATCCAGTCAACGCGGCTGATATTGCTTTAGGTAACCCCCCGTTCCCACATGCTGGCAGTGATGAGCAGCCTGAAAAATTCGTTGACCGTGCATTGGATGCCCTGCGCGTTCGAGGGCAAGCTGCAATCGTCGTCCCTGCATCTATGCTGGTTAAGGGCGGCATTAAGCGAACATGGCGAGAACTTGTTTTGAAGAAGCACACGCTTCGCGCTGTCATAAAGCTTCCAGATGAACTTTTCCAGCCATACGCAACGACATATACGAACGTAGCATTGCTGATCAAAGGAGTTCCCCATAAGCCAAAAGACGAAGTGTTTTTTGCGAGAATCGAGAACGATGGGTTCAGGTTAAAGAAGAATGTTAGGATTGCCCAAGCTGGCGAGCAGTTTACCAGCACTCTACAAGCGTTTAGAAAACACCAGGAATTACCGGGCTGGTACAGCTGGAAGCCCCTAGCAGCCGACCATGATTGGTCGCCCGGCGCATACATTGACAGCGCGACCGCGCTTGAGGCTGACATCCGGGGCAACATTGACGAGATGTTGCGAAGTGATGCGGCACTTCACGCAAAGCATGCCGATGCGTTGTCGATTTTTTACAAACGGATACAATCCAAGACAGTTAAACATCGGCAATACAGTGAAATTGCCAAGGGTACGGGTAAAGGATACACACTTGATGATGCTCCGGAACTGCTTGGTAATTATTTTAACATTTACTATGGGCAGCGAGAACTTCACAGCAAAGAATGGCTGGAAGCTGGTGACTCTTTAGTTGTTTCTTCATCCGGAGAATACAATGGTTGTTACGGATTTTTCAACTTCGATAACTTGATTACACCGCCATTTACAACTGTGCCTAGTACTGGCAGCATTGGGGCTAGTTTCGTGCAGCGATTGCCGTGCGGCGTAACCGACGATTGCCTAATATTAATTCCCAAACGCGGCACTCCCGAAGAAGCGCTCTACATAGCTGCTGCGGTGGTAAGACTTGAGCGATGGCGGTTTAGCTATGGCAGAAAAATCACAGCACCTCGCATCGCCAGATTTAAGTTTCCATTGACTGCTGCGTTAATCGAATGGGTAAAACGTAGAAAGGGGCAAATAGAAAGTATCAGTCGGGAGATTGTGGAATCAATGGCCGATGACCAAGGGATGGCTGAAAATGTCGCGAAGCTTTTACTTGAGTGGGAGCGAAAAAGGCCAAAGGGAATGAATATTGCCGCCATGACGGCCCATCCGATTTATCAGTCAATTATCGGAATAGGATGGCCAGCAGTTCCCGCTCTGCTGGCGGAATTGAGAAAGAAGCCGGGCCACTGGTTCTCTGCCCTCTCTTCGATCACTGGCGCAAATCCGGTCGAAGCAAAAGACGAGGGAAAGATAAATAAGATGGCAGAGGCTTGGATTGTTTGGGGCAAAGAACACGGGTATATCAATGACTTGGATTGAGCAACAATTTCCAAATGCGTGTGGTAAGCACACCGTCACAAGCAACGAGGATGCCCAATACAACTGCATTGCATGGGCCGTAAATGACCAGAGCGAGTGGTGGAGCCACCTGCCCGGATATAAATGGCCGGGACCGCGCAATCCCAGCATTGAATCATTGGAAGCCGTATTTGCCGGCCTTGGTTATGCGCGATGTGAGTCGCCGGGTTTAGAGTCGGGGGTTGAGAAAGTCGCGCTATACCACAAGGACGGGAATTGGCAGCACGCCGCACGGCAACTGCCATCGGGAAAATGGACCAGCAAGCTCGGCCAAGACGAAGACATCCAGCATGAAGACCCATTTTGTTTGTGCGGGGATAGCTATGGCGAGCTATACTGCGTTATGCAGAAGCCTGCGACATGATTGATGGCTGAAAAAGAAAAATGCCAACCGGACGAACGAACGCCATTCGAGCGGTTTGAAGCAATGGCAAGAGGCTTGGTCAATGTTTCCAAGGTGGAGCTTGACAAGAAAGTCTCACATTCGCGTCCGAGTAAGCGGCGCAAGCGGACTAAGAAATGATTTTTAGTCGGCTGGCTGCCCACACAACTCTATCAGGCATCTACTGCGTCTAGTATATTATTACCCTTGCAAGCTTCCACTGAGGTCAGTGCCCCAGATGTAGGAGCGCACCAAGATTGTGCTGTTAAGTTCCGCCAGCATATTCCAGCCGTCATACACGAACCGATATTTGTAACTCTCCACGTAGCTTGAACCGTTCCAGGTCAGGAGCCGTTTCTGGATTCTCCTGCCGAGATGATCATACGCAAACTCCAGCTTCCGCTTCGACCCGCTCGGTGCGCCGGATTTGCTCGTCTGGCTGAGCAACCGGTTCTCTCCATCCCAGGTGTAATCCCAATCCAGCCGCCGCCGGTGAAAAAAAAGGGGATTGGTAGCGCGTACGGGAATCGCACCCGTCTTTCAGCCTTGAGAGGGCCGTGTCCTAACTGATAGACGAACGCGCCGAATAAAACCGGTCACAATCGTATTCCACATTCACTCCCTGTCAACCCGCAGGTCATTCATCCAAACGATCCTCGGAAGCGGGAAAACTGGTAGGCGGGGTGGTATGTCAGAAACTCACCAACTCAGAAAAATGGTGCCAGAGGCAGGAATTGAACCTGCGACCAAAGGCTTATGAGTCCTCTGCTCTACCCCTGAGCTACTCTGGCATTCCGATCAAAAAAGCCTGCCAGCACCTGCGAAACAGGTCAGCAACAGGCTTCTTCGAACAGCGCTAAGGTTGCGTCACGGCGACCTCAAATGCAAGTCGCGAAATTCCGTGAGTCTTACGCCTTTTCCTCAATCAATTCCCGGCGACCGCCTCCCAGCAATTGCTCGATGAAATTCGTCGAATAAACGCCGCGCCGGAAGTTGGGATCCTGGAGAATTGCCAATTCAAATGGAATCGTCGTCTTCACCCCGGTGATCATATACTCGCTGAGCGCCCGGGCCATTTTGTCCATCGCCTCGCGGCGGTCCCGTCCATACGTGATCAGCTTGCCCAGGAGTGAATCGTAATGCGGAGGAATGGTGTAACCGGCATAGGCATGGCTATCCACCCGCACCCCGCGCCCACCCGGCGCATAATACATTTCGATTCGCCCCGGGGAAGGTCGGAAATCATCAAACGGATCTTCCGCATTGATCCGGCATTCAATTGAGTGCCCCCGGAAAGTAACGTCTCCCTGGGAGATTCGCAGCGTCTCCCCGAGAGCGATGAGTATCTGCTGCTTCACAATATCAATGCCGGTGACTTCCTCGGTAATGGGATGCTCAACCTGCACACGCTTGTTCACTTCCAGGAAGTAGAAATTGCCGTTGTCATCGACAATGAACTCAACCGTTCCGGCATTGGTGTAATTCGCCACCTCCGCCAGGCGAATGGCAGCTTTCCCCATCTTTTTCCGCAAATCCTTGAACCGGTTCTCGATCAGCGGTGATGGCGTTTCCTCAACGATTTTCTGGTTGCGCCGCTGAATGGAACAATCCCGTTCCCCCAGATGAATGATGTTCCCCTTGTTGTCCCCAAGAATTTGGAATTCGATGTGGTGCGGGTTCTCGATGAATTTCTCAATGTAAACCGCAGAATTCCCAAAAGCCTTTTCCGCTTCGCTCCGCGCGGTATGATAACCCTTGATCAGGGAATTATCATTATGGGCCACCCGCATCCCTCGTCCACCCCCGCCCGCGATCGCCTTGATCATGACCGGATAGCCGATTCGCTTCGCCGTGCTTAACGCTTCCTGCTCATTCTGGATCAAGCCTTCCGAACCGGGAGGAACAGGGACCCCTGCCCGCTTTGCAAGGTTGCGGCTGGTGGATTTATCTTCAAGGGCGTTCATCGCCCGCGAACTGGGGCCAATAAAACGAATGTTGCAGTTCTCGCAAACATCCGCGAAGTGGGCATTTTCAGAAAGAAACCCGTAACCGGGATGAATCGCGTCCACATCGGCGATTTCCGCAGCGCTGATGATGCGGTCAATCCGAAGGTAACTGTCACTGCTCGCGCTCTTGCCAATGCAAATCGCTTCATCAGCCATTTGCACATGCATGGAATTGGCATCGGCCTCGGAATAAACGGCAACGGTGCGAATGTTTAACTCTTTACAGGCACGAATGACGCGAACGGCGATTTCGCCGCGATTTGCCACCAAAACTTTTTCGAACATGGAGCGGTATCGTTAACGGAACTTAAAGAGGCCGAATTTTAAACAAAGGCTGGTTGAATTCCACCGGTTTTGCGTTATCCAGCAGGATCTGAGTAATCACACCCCGCACTTCCGCCTTGATCTCATTCATCACTTTCATGGCTTCGATGATGCAGACCACGGTATCCGGTCCCACTTCCGACCCAACCTCCACATAATGAGCAGCTTCTGGGGATGGAGCACGATAAAATGTGCCCACCATGGGGGATTTGATCTCAAGATCGGTGCTGGGAGTGGCATGCGGCGTTACCGTTGGCGCTGGAAGAGCAGCCACTCCCTGGGTTGCCGGGTACACTGTAGGCGGAAATTCCTCATGGCTTGCTCCGCCATTGGTGCTTCGCTTGAGCTTGATTTTGAATTCTTCTTTTTCGAGTTCGAATTCCGAAATCGAATTTTTCTTCATTAAATCGATGATGGCTTTGATATCTTTTAAATCCATAGCCCCGATCTGTTGGAGAGTTCACCGACTTTCATCTTTTTCAAATTCCGACGCATTAAGCAAAAAAGCAGTTGCCGGGAACCGACACTGCCTTGATCTAATAGGACGAATGTGAGCGGGAGATTAGGGAGCGGCATGAATGACGTCAAGCCCCAGTTTTTTAGCGGATTTTAAGGAAACTGAAAGAAATTTACCGAAAGCAGGAGTTTTAGCAGCGACGTTAATGTTAACGCAAAGCAAAATCCCTGTGCATTTGGAAGAGAACTTCACTGAGTCAGGCCCGATGATTGCCCGCCTGGCCCTGATTGTCGAACCATTTTCCCGGACCATAACAGCCCCGCAATCAGGAATGCCGGCCAGGCCAGCGCAGGGATGTAGAGGCCAAACTCAAAAAGCCCCTGCAACGCCCAGCCAAGAAAACCGAGCCACAAATAAAACGTTTCCGTTTGAAAAATCCCCTCCCCTTGAGGCCGGGTGAACCACAAGGTCCCGAGGATAAACAAAGAATAAAAAATCGCCCCCGGTATTCCCGAATCGGACGCCTGCTGGAGGTAATCGTTATGCACGAGTCGGGCCATTTCTGCGTCCGGAGGCTTGATCCGCTGGAATACCTTCGCAAATGAACCGGGGCCCGTCCCCAGTATTGGGTTTGTCCCCGTGTTGCTTGCCGCTCCTTTCCAGTAAACAAAACGGGCAGTCGCGCTGGTGGCTCCCTTTTGAAAGTAAGTTTGATATTTTAAGAAAAATCCCCCCACACCTCCCAACAGCAGCAGGGTAACGATAATGATCTTTTGGCGAGTGGGAAATTTTGAGAAGAGAAGTGCCACCGTTCCCACCACAATAGCAATCAGCCACCCGGCTTTTGAGCCAGTCCAGTAAAAGCAGCCTCCCGCTCCATAAATGAACAAGGCCAGCAGGAAGATGCGGGAAAAGTGGGAAGAAGTGGGAATTCGTGAAATGAGCTGAAAAAGGAGAATGGGAAAGAGCAGGAGAATAACCCCGGCCAGTGCGTTTGGATAGACCAAAGTAGAGAAGATCCTGTCACTGTTCATCTTAAGGATGTATTCGCGAGGGAATTCCTGCCAGTTTGGCAAGGCATGGAACTGCTTTCTGGTATGCTCCAACCCGCCAAAATGCTGGTCAAAGCCGAGTAGAAAGACGATTGACATCCCACCCAGGAGCATGAACCAGAGGTGACGGGTGGAAATTTTGCCCAGGGTCCAGGCCCCGATCAAGTAAGCGGCAAGACAGATACCGAAATGGAGCACCACCACTTTGCTGAGTTCCGGGGTGATCGAGCGGGCCATGGCCAGCAGCTGCCAAAAAAACCAGGCCAGAGGAGCCATGAAGAATAAGATCAGGCGCGAAGGGAGAATCGGTTTGGCCAGGAGAAAGCCGATTGCGAGAACAACTCCTCCGATGATCACACCCCAGGACAATGGCCATGCGGTGATCAGGTACTCGGCAATTCCGGATGGTGGAATGATCTGTTGATAAAGCACCACCGGATTGCCCATCTTCAGCAGGCTGATCACCAGCCAGATCCCTGCGAGAAATGGGTAATATTGCCGAAAATCTCTCTCCGGAACCTCGCTTTTCCCTTTACCTGTCACAATTTCAATTTCAGTAATCCCACTTCCAGCGAGAGCGCCTCCTGGGCGTTGGTATAAAGGGTTCGCTGGGTTTGTTCGAGAGCTTCCAGGTTGGTAAGGGCTTCCTCCTCGGAGAGGCGGGCCGCAATAGTGAGGGTGGACGTGGAAAATTCAGGGAAGGTGAGCAAGTCTGCTGCTTTTCCCAGGGTTTGAAGCCAGACATCTCGAAACAACCATTGCAGGAGATTGAGGGCATCTGATCTTCGCCGCCGGTATTCGGCCTCGATTGCCGCGCTCAACTCATCTTCCCACTTGTCCCGCAGTTTGGGATCAATCTCTTCATATTTTTCGAGCGGAGACCGAGCTGATACTGTTTTCTGCACCTCTTCTTTCAGCTGGGTCAGCTGCCCCAAAAGAACATCAAGGAGGCGATACCGATCCAATAACCCACGTTTCCCCTCGGCTGCCAGTTGAGAAAATCGACCGATCCATTCCTTCTCTTCCGGTTTGCCAATCAGCATCAGGTTTTCCCCAAAATTCAAGCGAAGACAGCGGGAGAGAATCGTTTCCAGGAGGCGTGATGGTTCAGTGCTCAAGAGGATAAGGATCGATTGAGCCGGAGGTTCTTCAAGGGTTTTTAAAAAGGCGTTGGCCGCCTGGGGATTGAGCCGGTCTCCCCCCGAAATAATTGCCACTTTATATTGTGCCTGGGTGGGTTTGAGATGGATTGTGTGCATCAGGTCACGCACCTGGTCGATGGTGATGATGCGGCTTTTGGATTCAGGCCGGACATGCTGAACATCCGGATGGTTCATTCCCTCGATTTTCCGGCAATTCAGGCAGACATCGCATGAGTCGATTGGATTCCCTGATTCCCCCCGGAGCGGATTCTCGCAATTCAATGTCCTGGCCAGGGTCAGCGCTGCTGTTTCCAACTCGTTCAGGTCGCTGCCACTAAAAAGGTAAGCGTGGGCAAGCCGCCCTTTCTCGAGGCTGCGCTGGAGCAGCTGCACGACCTGCAATTGCGTTGGAAATTGCTTAAAGGACATAATTGAAGTATTGAGCAATCGGAACCGATTGAAAATGGAAATGCAGTTGAATCGCGGCCTGAATCTGTTCAACTAACATGATGAAAGTGTCGGCATTTGTTTGTGGCATCCTGCTGTTTGTGGGACTCGGGACTGGCTGCGGAGAAGCAGCGTCTCCTGCGGCGAGTGAAGTTCAAAAATCGCTTCCGGCGAGTCCACCCGCAGAAAAGACGCTGGCTTTTACCCCCACGAAAGCACAACCAAAACTGAGCACCGTCAAACTTTGGCTTGGGAAAGAGGAGTTGATTGCCGAAATCGCCGTTAGTTTGGAGGAAATCAGCACAGGCATGATGTTTCGCACCAACATCCTTGAATCGGAAGCGATGCTTTTCATTTTTGCGCGGCCGCATCAGGCTTCCTTCTGGATGCGAAATGTGGATATTCCCCTTTCCTGCGCTTATATCGACAGCGAAGGAACCATCCTGGAAATCCATGATATGAAACCGCACGAGGAGACCCCGATTGTGGCCTCAACGGACCAGGTGCGGTATGTTCTGGAAACCAAGCATGGCTGGTTTGAACGGCACCAGATCAAGCCGGGCACCGTTATTCGAACAGACAGGGGAACACTTGCCCAACGATTCAACCAGAAACCGTAGCGGGTTTCTGGTGGCATGGGAAAAGGGCGCCTTTACAGCGGCCCTTCAGGGTTACTTCATCTTGTTCAAGGTCTGCGCGAGGATTTGCCAATCCTTCAGGTCTTTTACCTTTTCCCGTGAGGTGGCATTGATTTTTGCCTCGTTTGCATTCTTGGTCGGGCGGGAGGTTTTGTAAAAAATCCCGAAATATCCAGGCCATGCAGCATCCGCCAGTTTGTAGGCTGCATGCTCGTCAGTGAGATCATGGTCGGCAGGAACCGTGTTGAACGCCCCTCCTTTACGAGGGTTGGCAGCATCAAACGCCCCTTCGTAGAACTCGATGCACTCGCTCAAACATTCAATGACGCTGAACCCGTCATGGTCCATGGCCGCTTCCATCATCTGCAAAACATGGTTCGGGTTGGTCGCAGTGGTGCGTGCCACAAAAGTTGCGCCAGCGGAGATCAACTGTTTCATCGGGTTGATTGGCTGGTCCATCGCTCCCCAGATATCGGTTTTGCTTTTAAAACCGATGGGAGAAGTGGGGCTTGTTTGCTTTTTGGTCAGGCCATAAACAAAATTATCCATGATGACATAGGTCATCTTGATATTTTTGCGGGCGGTGTGGTTGACGTGATTTCCGCCGATGGAAAATGCGTCCCCGTCACCACCAAAAACGAACGGGTGCAGGTCCGGCCTTGTTAAAGAAATTCCGCTGGCAAATGGCAGGGCCCGGCCATGGATAAAATGCGCGCCGTGGGCCTGGACGAAATAGGGAAAGCGGCTTGAACAACCGATCCCGGCGACCGTGGTAATTTTTTCGTGATGGAGTTTCCGCCGTTCAATCAGCTTAAAATAGAGGGCGAGGACTGCAAAATCACCACAGCCAGGGCACCAGGTGGGGTGGTCCGCGGAAATCTCTTTTTTCGTCAGTGGCTTCCGTTCCTCAGTTGGAACAGCAACAGCCGTGGGAACAATCGTTTCAGGTGAAATAGCGCTCATTTCAAATTTTCTTACATCTTGCGGATTTCAGTGGAGACGGTGGCGCGGGCCCGTTCAAGAATCTCCCGCACTTTCCAGGTCAATCCATCGGTCTTGGTAATGCCACGGATTTTCGGGTCACAAAAACGTGCCCGGAGCAACCCGCCCAACTGGCCGTAGCCGTACAATCCCTCATCGTTCATTTCCACGACGAATACATGATTGAATCCGGCAAAAATATTTTCGAGTCCCGGCGGGAGCGGTGAGATGTGCTTGATGTGAATGGCGGAAACGCTGTCTCCAGCCGCGCGGGCACGATCCACTGCTTCACGGATGGGCCCTAAAGTGGAACCCCAGCCCACCAGGAGGACGTTGCCTTCCGGCGGACCATAAATTTCAGGAACTGGGAGGGTCGCGGAAAGCGCCTGAAGCTTTTTGCGCCGTTTCCCGACCATCTGGGTATGCAATTTGGGCGAACCAGTCGGGTGCCCCATTTCATCATGCTCCAATCCGGTCACAACCGGATATTTGCCATTCATGATCCGCGTGCCGGGGGCAACTCGTGAACCAACGCCGTTTGCCGGGGTCAGATCATACGGTTTATGTTCGGGAATCGGAGTCAGATCAGGAGAGATATCCTGGCAGATTTGTTCCAGGTTGGGTTCTTCAAAGGCTTCGATGCGGGTGGCAATCGCCTGGTCAGATAAAATAATGACTGGAACATTGTAATTCCGGGCAATATTCACCGCTTCAATGGCAGTATAAAAAGCATCCTCCACACTGGCGGGAGCCAGGACAACTCGAGGTGAATCTCCATGACCACCATAAACAGCGATGTTCAAATCGGACTGCTCGACATTGGTCGGCATTCCCGTGGAAGGCCCTCCACGCTGGACATCAACAATGACCAATGGCATCTCAGCCATCACACCCCAACCCAACGCCTCCGTTTTCAGGGAAATTCCAGGACCACTCGAGCCGGTGACGGACACGCGCCCCGCATAGCTGCCGCCGAGCGCCATGGAAACCGATGCGATCTCATCCTCGCACTGCACGAAAGTGCCGCCATATTTTGGCAATTCGCGACGGAGAATTTCCATGATGTCAGACCAGGGAGTGATCGGATACCCTGCACCGAACCGCACTCCCGCAGCAATCAATCCATAAGCGAGCGCCTCGTTGCCGTTCATCACGACCTGATGGGCATTTCGTTTGCGGCTTTCGGTGAATTGGAACGTTTCGAGAATATTTCCCAACGAATGTCCATATCCGGCATGGAAAGCATTCAGCGCGTTCTTAAGGACACTTTCATCCTTGCCGGTAAACCGCTCACCAATCAGCTTCTGAAGCTTGGTGACATTCAGATCAAAAATTTTCGCCAGCAGCCCGAGCGTATAAATATTCTTCCCCTTGTCCTTTGCAGTGCCGCCAATCGCCTCCACGGTCAGGCTTGTGATCGCCACCCCGACATGCCGATATTCTTTTTCAAATTCCGCGTTTGGCTGGACATGATCGGAATCATAAAGAACGATTCCTCCCTTGCGGAGAGAAGCGATATGTCCTTCATAGGAATGCTGATAAAAAGCAACAAGCATGTCCGCTTCGTCACCTGCGCTGAGGACTTCCCCGGAACCGATCCGGACCTGGAAAATCGATGGACCACCGGAAATTGTGGAAGGAATGGTCATGAAGGTCATGACTTCCTGTTCGCTGCGACCGGCCAGACGTGCCAGGAAGCCGCCAATGGCCTGAATACCATCCTGTGAATTACCAGCCAGGCGGATGACAGCTTCAGAAATTTTCGAAATTTTTGGATTGGCCCCGCTGGCTGATGCGGTTCCACTAGCTACTTCACTCATGTGTATTTAAGACAAATAAAGACCTGCCGACACTCAATGATCGGGGTAACGATTGCGGAAATTAACGCAATGGCATCCAAAGTACCATTGGATTGTCGGCTGTCAAACGAAATGCCTTGATGGATCTCGTTGATAACAAGCTGCTTAAGCAAGAAGCTGATTCCAAAAAGGAAATTACATCAGTTGCTCAAGATTTATCCCGTGCGCTGTGGCGAAGCTTCTCAAGTTCTATTCTTAATGGTTTCCAATAATCAGCGTCCCGTTGACGTTCACTGGATACTTCACCAAAAAGGGCTTGTTTGACTTTCTGGAGATCGCCTGAGCAGGCCTCACTTAACAATGGTCAAGCCTTTGCCGCTAAACTCTGCCGCGCCGTAAAATACGCACGCCTGTCCTCCCATCAGGAGCGCTTTTACCTGCCTCTGCTGCATCGAAGAAAGGACTTTGTGTATCGGGTTCAGGGTCAAGTGATCCTCCAAGCGCCAGATACGTTTGCCATAGTTTCTGGCTTTCGGCCCACCGTTCCAGAGGTGTGAGGCGGTACCATTCGGCCCACTCTTCACCAACCAGATCCTCGGGCTGAATCATGCCCGCAGGGTAAAGCAACTTTCAAATCATTGCCATCCTGATTTGACCGGGGGACAGGGAACCCTGCTAAAAGGCTTGCCAGCCAGGCCTGCTTGTGAAAAATTTCACATACTTTTATGGCTCATGTGAAACTCCATATTCCCGGCCCGGTTGAGGTGAGTGAAAAAACCTTCCAGGCGTTTCGTTCTCCCATGATCGGGCATCGCGGGCAAGGGTTCAAAGACCTCTACGCGAAGATGCAGCCGCAGCTTCAGCAGTTGCTCGAGACAAGGCAACTCGTTTATCTCAGCACCTCTTCTGCCTGGGGTGTGATGGAAGGGGCCATCCGCAATCTGGTCACCAAAAAAGTGCTCAACTGCATGTGCGGGGCATTTTCCGACAAATGGCTGGATGTCTCCCAACGTTGCGGCAAAGCCGCCGAGGGTCTCAAAGTTGATTGGGGTTCTCCCATCCTGGCCGAGCAGGTGGACAAGAAACTCGCCAGCGGGGAATTTGATGCGATCACGCTGATTCACAATGAAACTTCCACCGGCGTGATGAGCCCGCTGATTGAAATTGCAAAGCTGAAGAAAAAATATCCTGACGTCATGTTCATCATTGATGCGGTCAGCTCCCTGACTGCAACGAAGATCTCCTTTGATCAACTCGGTATTGACGTTCTTCTGGCAGGAACCCAGAAGGCATTTGCCCTGCCGCCGGGATTAACCGTTTTCACTGCTTCCAATGCGGCCCTCGCCAAAGCCGCCACGGTCAAGGATCGCGGATATTACTTTGATTTTGCGGAGTTCCAGAAAAATGCGGAAGGAAGCATGACTCCGAGCACCCCAAGCATCGGTCATGTTTATGCGCTCTCCTCCAAGCTGGATGAATTCTTTGCGGAAGGGTTGGACGCACGTTTCCTGCGGCATGCGACTCTTTCCCAATTGACGCACCAATGGGCATTCAAGCATGGCTTCACCTTGTTCCCGGAAAAGGGTTTTGAATCGGTGACGCTGACCTGCGTCAACAATGGCGCGAAACCGGGCGGACGCACCATTGATGTGGCGAAGTTCCAGAAACTCGTCAAGGACCGCGGCTTTTTAATTGATGGCGGTTATGGAAAGATCAAAGGAACCACTTTCCGCATTTCGAACATGGGTGATGAAACGGAAGCCACGATGAACCAGCTTTACAGCGCGATGGACGACGCCATTGCAAAATTATAAGAGAGCGTCTGTGGGGGGGAGAAGTTGACACCCTCACCAGCGCGTTTAAAGTAAGCTCGGACGATGAGCACAGCCACCTCCAACGATTCTGTTATCACTTTAACTGAAAGCGCAGCGAACCAGGTTCGTGAGCTGATTGCAAAGGAAGAAAATCCCGCGGGAAAAGGTTTGCGTGTTTTTGTCGAACAGGGTGGTTGCTCCGGAATGCAGTATGGCATGACCTTTGACGAGGAACGGCCTGAGGATTTTACCGCGGAATTTTTCGGAGTGGCTGTGCGTGTGGACAAGATCAGTGCTGAATATCTGCGTGGCTGCAAGGTGGATTACGTGGATAGCTTGACCGGTGGTGGTTTTAAAATCAGCAATCCGAATGCCCGGCAATCATGCGGGTGCGGAAAGTCGTTCGAAGCCTGATTTTTTTGGAAACTTCATGAGCAAGCAGCTCGAGCAGATTGATCAAGAGCTTGCTGAATGGATCGCAGAGCAGCATCTCTTCTTTGTTGCCACCGCTCCACTTTCTCCCAGGGGTCACATCAATACCTCGCCCAAAGGCGGAGAGGCATTCCGCGTGCTCGGACCCAGAGAGGCAGTCTATCAGGATTATACTGGAAGCGGCGCTGAAACTGCCGCGCATCTCCGGGAGAACGGCCGAATCGTGATCATGTTCTGCGCGTTCAAAGGCAGTCCCCAAATTGTGCGCCTGCATGGCCAGGGGACATTGATCACGGAGGGGCACCCGCGCTTTGAGGAAATGCTCGGCAAATTCCCGGTGAATCCAGGCACAAGGGCATTCGTGAATATTGCCATTAGCCGAGTTTCCTCCTCGTGCGGATACTCTGTTCCTTATTACGAGTTCAAAGGGAATCGTGACATCTTGGATCGCTGGGCTACTAAACAGGGCCCGGAAAAAGTCCGCGCCTATCGTGTCGCCAAAAACCAGCGGAGCATCGATGGTTTGCCTGCCTTCCCGGTTCAGGAGGAATTCAGTCAATTGAAATAAGTCCGCTTTGCGTCGCTTAGCTTTGGCTTAATCGTTTGACTGGTTTCTCATAGAGAAGTTCGTGCGCTTCCCGGAGGATTGCGGGGATTCGATCCGCGAAGCGGCTGTGTTGAACGATTTCCCGGATGTTTGCGGGAAGGGATGCGGCATTTTCCCCAGGAAACCAATGCTCCGCCTGGCCCAGCAGATTGTAACGCATCTTTCCCCACTCCACGAGATCAAGGGACTTGGCATAAGTCCAGAGCCTCAGGATTTCGACGATATTGATTTGGCCCGGAACTTCAAAATATTGCGGCAAGCCTTCGTGCCAGTGGTTGCACCAATCCCTACCCAGGACCCGCTCCAGCTCCATTTGTAATTTTGCTTCGATGGGCGCAACCACCTCCGCTGCACGATCGTAATGCTCCAGTGCAGCCACATGCTCATCAAAATCAGCCGGGCGTGCCGCACCAAGACTGAGTGTATGGATTTCCGGCCGCGCCAGACAATAAAGGTCGTTAAAGGCTATCGGAGATAATGGATGACAAAGCTCAATCATTTTTTGCGGAGGTGAATACAGTTTCCCTCCCTTGTCCGTCGGGCTGATGATAAAAATTCCCATGTCCCGCTTCTGCGCCGCCTCGATTGAAGACCAGTTCAGGTGATTGACGAAGTACCAATGCACGTTGAAATAATCGAACCCGCCGCTCTCAACGGCCTCGAGAATCACTTCAGGGGTTGCGTGCGTGGAAAATCCGATGAAACGAGCCCGCCCTTCCCCTTGGATTTTGCGTGCCTCCTCCAGGCAGCCACCCTTTTGCAGAGACCAGTCCAGAAGCTCACGATTATTGATCCCATGCAGGGATAAAAGATCCACGTAATCAAGCTTCAGGTAGTTCATCGACTGATTGAACGTTTCCCGAAACTCCCGCGCGGTTGGAAACGGGGCGACCTTTGTCTGCACGATCATTTTGTCCCGCGGCAATTGCGGCAGCAGCCAGCCCAGTTGCATTTCTGAAGTGCCGTAACCACGTGCCGTTTCGATATGGTTGATCCCCAGCTCCAGTGCGCGATGAATCGTGGCCTCCAGGTTCGCCTGGTTTTCCCTGGGAATTTCATGCGGCGGAACATCCTGCCATTTGTGCTGGTAACGCATTCCCCCGCAGGAGAACACCGGCATCTGCAACTCCGTTTTGCCAAATCGGCGATAGCGCATGCCTGATGATGAAGAGTGAACGCGGTTCGATCAATCAGCTTTGCGATTCCATTTGTTTACTTGTGAGGCGCTTTGGATTGCGGCCATATTCCTGCGGTATTGGAATGAAGCGGTCGGCTGGAAGTCACATGATTCGAAATATTATCTTCGATTGGTCCGGCACATTGGTGGACGACCTGCCCGCTGTGTGGGAGGCCACGAATCATGTATTCGTCAATGCCGGATTGGCCGAAATGGAACTTGCCACCTTCCGCCGGGAATTCACCTTTCCCTTTGAGGATTTCTATAAACGCTTTCTTCCAAATGTTCCTCCTGGACAAATCGAGCAATGGTTTCATGTCCGTTTTTCCGAGGTGCATGACAATGTCACCGAGCTGCCTCATGCGCGGAATTTCCTGGAGCAGTGTGAAAAAAAAGGGATCAGGACCTTTCTTTTAACCGCCGTTCCCGAGAACCACTTGAAATTGCAAGCCGAACGGCTCGGGTTTGACCGGTTCCTCCATCACTGCTTTACCGGCGCGCTTGATAAGCGGCCGATCATCCTTGAGCTGATTAAACGGCACCATCTATTGCTGGATGAAACGCTTTACATTGGAGACATGCAGCACGATATCAACACCGCCCGTCATGGTGGTGTCCGTTCCTGCGCAGTCCTCACCGGGTACAATTCCCCCGAGCAATTGCGCCAGTCGCAACCGGATATAATTGCCGAGCATCTGGGTGAACTTCTGCAACTCCTGGATCAGAATGGTTGGGCTTTACCGGACGATGCTGGGCTCGGCCCGCTTCCCGAATTTCCAATCACCACTGTCGGCGGCCTTATCCTGAACGAGCGTAAGGAGGCATTGATGGTCCGCACTCGCAAATGGTCCAACCTCTGGGGGATTCCGGGAGGGAAAGTGAAATATGGCGAACCTTCGGAAACCGCGCTTCAACGGGAGTTGCTTGAAGAAACGAACCTCCATGTCACAGACATTCAGTTCGTTTTGGTGCAGGATTGCATCCGTTCAAAGGAATTTTATCGGGAAGCCCATTTTGTTTTGCTGAATTATCTCTGCCGCAGTCTGCCGGGGCAGGTGAAGCTCAATGATGAAGCCCAGGAATTCCGCTGGGTGCCATTGAATGCCTGCCTGGAAATGGAACTGAATACACCAACTCGCATTTTAATTGAAGCTGTGCTCAACAAGCATGAATTCTGATCTGATTACTCTCAGGGATATCGCCGTGCTTTACCATGTCGGCGTGCCGGATGAAGAACGCTCCAAACCGCAAAAACTGCTCATTAGTATTGAAATGGAGCACGATTTTTCTTCCGCCGCCGCATCGGATGACATTGCAAAAACCATTGATTACTTTGCCGTTTGTCAGCGCGTCAGGAAATTCGGGCAGGACCGTAACTGGAAGTTGATTGAAACCCTTGCCTCCGAACTCGCAACGATGGTGTTGAAGGAATTTTCTCCCCGCGCCACCACGGTCGAGATCAAAAAATTTATTCTGCCCGAGACCCGCTATGTCTCAGTTAAAGTCCGCCGGCAGCAATCCACTTGATCATGTTCAGGAAAGATTTGATTCCCCTGCTCCTTCAGCAATCAATGACTGTCAGTGAAATTGCCCGCTGGGCGGATCAACCGCCAGGGGAAGTGCTCGATGATATCGAACATTTATTGCGGTCAATCAAGCATACCGAATATCGCCCGGTAGTGGAAGTTGCCGCCTGCAAAAAATGCGGTTTTCAATTTTCCCCGGACAAACTGCGTAAACCTTCCAAATGCCCTGAATGCAAATCCACCTGGCTGACCGAGCCGAGGGTTCGCCTCGAACGCAAGTGACCCATTCGCACATGGCTGCTTCAGAAAAGTATTCGATCCTCTAATACTTTCGATTTTCTTGTTTGACTGCAATTTTTGACTCGCTAAGATGTTGGACGCCAAAAAAACAAAGCAGGATCGGTGTCAGTATGACAGATGTCAGTTCCCAAATAGCGACATTCGGTGATGTCTGCGGGTGCAGTATCCCCCCACTTCAGTTTTTAGGCTCCAAACCCCACTACCACCATGAACGAATCCAGACTCTTCGTCGGGAATCTCTCCTACCAGACATTGGAGAATGATCTCCAGGAGCATTTCGCACAGGCAGGCGTCGTCACTTCGGTGAACCTGATGCTTGATAAATTCACCGGCAAATCACGTGGCTTTGCCTTCGTTGAACTGGCCACCGCAGAGGAAGCCAACAAGGCCGTTGAGATGTTCCACGGCAAGGAATTGCAGGGACGTCCCCTCACTGTGAACATTGCCCGCCCTCGGGAAGAACGCCCTCCACGTCCCTCAGGTGGCGGTTACCGTGCGGGCGCACGGGATTCGCGCGGCGGCGAAGGCTCCCATCGCGAACGGTATTAAGCCGCGGAACGGAGAGGAACGAGTTCCATTTTAACCTCACCCGCGAAAAACCTCCAGAAACGGGGGTTTAAAATTACTTTACACACAGGGGGAGGCAATCTACATTCCGCGGATTGTCTCAAGAGAAAATGTCAGGTATGGAAAGTAAGACCAAAACAATTCAAGATTTTCGGGTACACGATAAGGACACAGGTTCAGCCGATGTCCAGGTCGCATTGCTGACCCAGCGGATCAATCAGTTGACTGAGCATCTGCAAAAATTCAGCAAAGATTACAGCTCCCGCCGCGGGTTGCTGAAAATGGTCAGCCAGCGCCGTCGCCTGCTGGATTACCTGCACAATCATGATGCGGGCCGTTATCAGGCTTTGACAAAGCGCCTGAAATTGCGCCGTTAATCAATTCTGGATGGAAATCCCCAGGGGATTGTCCCTCCTTAAGGAAAGTCAGCCAGTTCCTTTGGAACGGACCTGGAAGTCGCGAACAGGCCCAGGGCTGCTAAAAATCATCGCGTCTCAAAAGTAGATAAAGTCCCATTGGCACTGGGAGATTTCACTGAGTCCCTCCGTTTTTGGGAGCTCACTGAAGTTCCTCGGCGCCAGTGGGCATCATTCATTATGCCAGAGAAAGTGACGTTCCAGGTTGGAACAGGGAGTATTACCATTGAAACAGGCAAACTTGCCAAACAGGCCGATGGCGCTGTGACAGTTCAATTGGGGGAAACGATCGTTTTAGTCGCGGCAGTCGCCGCATCCAATGCAAAACCGGGCCAGGATTTCTTTCCATTGACCGTTGATTACCGCGAAAAAGCAGCGGCAGCGGGGAAATTCCCCGGCGGCTACTTCAAACGGGAAGGACGGCCCACCGAAAAGGAAATCCTGACCAGCCGCGTAATTGACCGGCCTATTCGCCCATTGTTTCCAAAAGGTTGGTACAATGAAGTCCAGGTCCAAAGCGTCCTGCTCAGCGCTGATGGGGAGAACGATCCTGATATTTTGAGCATCATCGGCGCTTCCGCCTCGCTCATGGTCAGTGACATCCCCTGGGATGGGCCGCTTGGGGCGGTCCGTGTTGGCCGCGTGAAGGGACAGTTCATTGCCAACCCAACGCACAGCGAGATGAGCGAAAGTGACCTGGACCTCGTTTACGTGGGCAACACCACCGATGTGGTTATGTTCGAAGGCGCTGCGAAGGAAATTTCCGAGGCAGATTTCAATGCCGCCCTTCAATTTGCCCAGGTCGCCTGTCAGCCGATTATCAAAGCACAGCAGGAACTCACCTCCAGAGTGGGAAAACCAAAGCGCCAGATCACCTTGAACGTGGTTCCGGAGGAAATTCTCATCGAGGCAAAGGCCCTCGCTGGTGAAAAGATGATCCCTGCCCTCCTGACCCCCATGAAGCTGGCCCGCGAGGCCGCTGTGAAAGCCATTCAGCAGGAAGTCGGCGCAAAGCTGGTCGAAAAATTCGGCGCCGAGAAAGTCACCGAGTTCGTCCTCAAGGATGCGTTTTATTATATCCAGAAGGAAGCCGTCCGCGGATTGGTCCTCGACAGCAAAAAACGTCTCGATGGTCGCGGTTTCACGGATATCCGCCCCATCATCAGCGAGGCTGGCATTATCCCCCGCGCTCACGGATCTGCATTGTTCAGCCGTGGCGAAACCCAGGCCGTGGCATTGGCCACCCTTGGCACCACGGAAGATTCACAGGAATTTGATTCCTACACTGGTGGTTCCAACCAAAAGCAGTTCATCCTGCATTATAACTTCCCGAATTTTTCAGTTGGTGAGACAGGCCGCATCAGCGGGCCCGGTCGCCGTGAAATCGGCCACGGCGCACTCGCTGAACGCTCCATCGAACCGATGGTGCCGTTCAAGGAATTTCCATATGCGATCCGCGTCACGTGCGAAATCATGGAGTCAAACGGCTCCACTTCGATGGCCTCCGTTTGCAGCGGCAGCCTGGCATTGATGGATGCAGGGGTCCCGATGATTCGTCCGGTGGCGGGCATCAGCATAGGTATCTGCACCGAATACAACGATTCCAAAGAGATTTCCCGCTACGAAATGCTGACCGACATCATTGGTTGGGAAGATGCATTTTGCGATATGGATTGCAAAATTGCCGGGACTGAAAAAGGAATCACCGGGTTCCAGCTCGATCTGAAACTGAAAGGCCTTCCTCACAAATTGATGGAAGAAGCCGTCGAGAAGGCGCGTGTGGCCCGCCTCCATATTCTTGCCGAAATGGGCAAGACCCTGGCAGCCCCACGTTCCGACCTGAGCAAGTACGCTCCTCGAATCATCAGCCTGAAAATCAATCCGGAGAAGATCGGCGCATTGATCGGGCCGGGTGGCAAAAACATTAAACGGATCGTTGAAGAGTCCGGGTGCGAAATCAACATCGAGGACGATGGAACAGTTAATATTTACTCGACTGCGGAAGAAGGAATGAAAATCGCCCGCCAGGCGATTGAAGGCCTCACTGCGGAAATTGAGATCAACAAGATGTACCGCGGTCGCGTGGTCAGCATCAAGGAATTCGGCGCTTTCGTCGAAGTGTTCCCCGGCAAGGATGGCCTGGTGCACATCAGCGAACTGGCAAACTTCCGTGTCAAGCAAGTCGAAGACATTGTCAAAATGGGCGATGAAATCTGGGTCAAATGCATCGGAATCGATGACAAGGGCCGGGTGAAACTCTCCCGGCGCGCAGCCATGGAAGAGCGTGACAAGGAAATGGCTCCAAAAGCCTGACCCTGACGGAACAATCAATTGCAAGGCGGGCCCTTCGGCCCGCCTTTTCTTTTTATTTGCACGATTATCTGGCCGGCTTCACCAGGGCGGTGGCTGTGGCAAGCGTATCAATCTCGTTAATCGTCTTGTCCGTCCGAATTCGGATGATCCGCGGAAAACGCATTGCCAGACCGGATGAATGGCGGGAACTGGGTTGGATCAGGTCGAATGCAATTTCCAGGACTGTATCCGGTTTGACCGCATGAAAACGCCCCTTTTGCCATTCAACCCGTTTTAGAAAATGGCTGGTGAGTTGCGCGATTTCCACATCTGTCAAACCACTGTAAGCCTTGCCGATCGTTTTCAACTCCCCGGTTTTGTCATCACGAACGGCAAAAGTATAATCGCTCAGCACATCCTTTCTTTTGCCATGCCCGTACTCCGCTCCGACAACCACGCAATCCAGCGTCGCAAATGCTTTCTTCAGCTTGAGCCAGGCAAGACCGCGCCGACCAGGCGTATAGACTGATGATGGCTCCTTGATGATCAGCCCTTCGTTGTCTCGTGCGCGCGCCGCGGTGAAAGCCTCCTCAATCTCCTCCGAGGAATGCACCCTGGTGATTCGCGCAAGGCGAAATGCCGAGCCCTCGATTTTTTCCAATCGCGCACGACGCACCGCCAGCGGCTGATCCAGCAGATTCTCTCCGTTGATCCAGAGCAGGTCAAAAACAACCAACTGTACAGGGAGCTGTTCTCCCATGAACAGGTCTCCCTCTTTTCTCCCCAATCTTTTTTGCAATTCAGAATAGGGAAGCACCTGCTCGCCTCTCATTCCCACAATTTCTCCATCGAGAATAAAATCGCCTTCCAGCTTGCGGGCCTTGTCCGCCACCTCCAGGAAAGTCGAGGTGATCTCCTTTAAATCGCGCGAGTAAATTGCCACCGCATTCCCCACCTTGTGCAACTGGGCCCGGATGCCGTCATACTTGTCCTCCACCCATACCGTGATGAGGTGGTCTGCGGGGAAATTCGGCAATGGCAACTCGGTTCCATTTCGAGCGCGCCCCTTGTCATGCCACTCAATCACCCGCTGCCAGATATCCGCCGCCGTTTCCTCAGGGGACGCCAGCATGTACTTGACCGGTCGATAAGGCACCAGCGATGCCGAATTCAATTGCTGATGCTGGGCCAAAACCGCGGTTTCACCAATATGCCCAAGCAAAAGATTGGCGCTTTTGACCTTGTCCAGCGGCGCTTCAAAGGCCTGGGCGATGGCATCCTCCACCAACCCCTCCTTTAAACCGATGCGAAGATCGCCGGTGAGAATTTTGACGAGATATTTCCCTTCAAGGGGGGAGGATTCGCGCAACGCACGAGTCAACAGGGGAAGTTTTGCAATTGGCCCTCGCGCCGCGAGCAGTGCATCAAACAGCTCGCCGGTCTGCTTGACGCTTTGCATCTGGCTGCTGCTTTCCTCCCTTTGCAACACTTCAAAAGTGGTTTCGCCCAGATCAGAATGCTTGAGATAAATCTGGCCAAACTCTCCCTGGTCCATACCGCTGATGGCACAAAGTGAATCACGAATAACAGCCCAGCCCAGCTGGAGGATTTTGTTTTGAGAGGAGGGGAACGGAACTCCGGTAAACCAGACTGAAGTCAACAAAAGGGAATCGCGGTCCAGCGTTTTGAAATAATCCGCAAGAATGCGGGTTTTTTCCAATTTTTTGGTCGTGCTCCCGACAGCAGCACAGGTTGTGGCAAACGCAGCAAAACCAAGAGGCTGGGGAGCTTGAGCCCGAACAGGCGTCAGATCGGTTTCACGTGATGGAGGTTTTATTTTTTTAGGCGGGGTGAGGGTAAGAGGAAGGGAAAGCTGCTCCTCCTGACTTAATGCCTGGGCGTCATAGCCCCGTTCCCGCAAGGTTTGGGCAAACTCCGCCGCAAAACCATGAAGGGTATAAATCTTTTTTGGCTGAACCTGCTCGACCAGTGAAATCAGATCGGTGAAGTCCGCATGGTCGCTCAAAGGAAAGGCGGCATGGGCATTATAACGAAAACGGCAGTTTGGATCGACGGCCCAGCCAGTCAAAACAGCAATCCGGCAGCGGCCAAGATTGCGAAGCATATTGGAATTACTGACATTAGGGGGACAAAGCAGGACTTTCCCCCTGGCCAGGCTGCTTTCATATTTTTCGTAAGCTGGGAAGCATTGCCCGAACTGCTCATAAATTTTCGTCAACTTGTGGACGGTGCCATGAAGCATGATGGGAAGACCGGCATCCGCCAGGCCGCAGAGCAACTCCTGGCTTTTTCCGAGGGAGTAGCCCAGGAGGACGGCAGTTTCATCATTATCCAGCGCTTCACGGCAAAATCGGATGACGCCACGGATCACCTCCGGGGTGGGAGGAAATTTATAGTGGGGACGGCCATAGGTGGTCTCCATGATCAGGATGTCTGCCTTCCGGGGCTCGCATTTTTCCGCTGAAAGTCCCTGTCGCAGTTTGAAATCCCCTGTGTAAAGGAGTGAACTGCTCTCCACCTCCACGAGGCTCATGGCGCTTCCAAATATGTGACCGGCCGGGAGCAGCGTCAGATTGTAGGGAAATCCTGTGGCTTTGAATTGGCGGGAAGTCCCGAATGGGAGGATGTTTTCACTCCATTCTCCCGCGATGCGGGCGTGCATGAGCCGGGAGGTTGGCTCGCTGACGATGATTTCCCGATGGATCCCGGTATGATCTGAATGGGCATGGCTGATAAAAACCTGCTCAGGACCGGCTATGGGAAGATGAGGATCAAGCCATAGACCCAACTTCGGCAGGAAGACCCCGCCACGATGAAACTGGATATCCAAGGCTGACATTCAGGGAATATAAACATAGCCAGGGCGATGATAAAAGTCGATATGTTGCGGTTATTCGACCAGGAGCCACAAGGTTTTGAGGTAGGCAGGTTCCTCGCGGGTGATTGGGAAATCGGGGGGTTGCGGGACAAAGTGGGAAATAGTGGGAATTCTTCCCACTGATCGCACCCCCGTCTCGACCTGGAGGATGAATTCTTCGGGGGCAAGCCGGGCTGCGTTGGTGGAAGCGAAGAGGAGGCCGGGCCGTTCGAGGAGCGGAAGCGCAGCAGCAACAAGCCGGGCGTAATCACGTTCGGCACGGAACTGCTGGTTCTTCGAGTGGGAAAAAGTGGGAGGATCGAGAACAATGGCAGAAAATTTGCGCTCTTTTTTGGCGAGGCGGTTCATCCATTCAAAAACATCACCAAAAATAAAATCATGCTTCGCAGGGTCGATGGCGTTCAATTGCATGTTTCGCTTTCCCCAATCGAGGTACTTGCCCGAGAGATCCAGGCTGGTGGTTTGCCATCCAGCTTTGGCGGCAGCGACGGAAAAACCGCAGGTGTAAGCGAATGTGTTGAGCAGGGAACGATTTTTAAATTCAGGAAATGGAAAGGTGGGGGAAATGAAGGAATTCAAAAAGGAGCGACGATTGTCCCGCTGGTCAGGAAAGATGCCGACGGAATAGCCCTGCCTGAAACTGATCTCGTAACGGAGGCCGTTTTCAAGAATTGTAAACGGGTCAGGCGCAGGATCGCCAAAAAGGAGCGCGGGGCTGCTTTCCTCGACCCCCCTGGATTGGGTGTGGCGACTCCATGTTTTATGATAGGTGGCGCGTGAACCGTGCTCGATTGAAATGGATTCGAGCAACCGCATTTGGGCAGGTGTGGGACGAAGTTCGGATTGGGCGAGCAGAAAATCACCGAAACGATCCAGGTAAAACCCAGGCATTTTGTCTGCCGCCCCATGAATCAGGCGGTAGGCGGTATGCTCCTCGGAGGGGAAAAGGCTGCTGCGAAGTTGTAAGGAGGGATGCCGGTCAAAATCCGGTTCGGCGCGGAAGCTGAAAAATTGATGGGAGGCGGGATGCTGAAATTGCAGTTCACAGGCGTGAAGGCAAAGACGCGGAGCAGGAGCGCCTCCATAAGGGAGATCCCCAAGGATGGGAAACCCATTTTCGGAGGCGTGAACGCGGATCTGGTGGGTTCGACCGGTGACGGGCTCGGCTGCAATGAGAAGTTTATCGCCGATTTTTTTTATTAATTTGAAGCGGGTCTCGGCCGGTTCGCCATTGCTCCCGCTTTTGTAACGCTCCCCCACCCTGGCAATTTTTGATGAAACGGTGAGAGATTCCCTGGGAAGCTTTCCTCTTGTAAGAAGATGGTATGTTTTATGGACTTTTCTTCGGGCAAATTGATCGGTAAGGGATTTATTGGCGAGGGAGGATTTTCCGAAAAGAAGCAGGCCGGAAGTTTCCTTGTCGAGGCGGTGAAGGATGGCCAGGGAGTGCCA
>JANRLX010000126.1:0-63020 GCA_033762115.1 Verrucomicrobiota bacterium | reverse complement strand
GCAGGGGACCCTGGTGAGTTCGGGGAAGGCGCGATGGATTTATTCGGAGCGGAAGTTCAGGCGATTACAGTTGCCAGGGGTTGCGGCAAAATTGCTTGAAGGGGCGGTAAGGATTGGACGGGATGAGGCACCGATTTTTTTGTCGCGCGACTGGCCGGAACTGGTGAGCAGCGGAAAGGTGGAGAGCGATTTCAAGGTGGAGGATTTTCGGGTGACGGAGGCGGGGCCGGAGGTGCGGCTGCAGTTGACGGGTGGCCTGGCGATCCTGCAAGGGCAATTGCAATTTGGTTATCCGGATCATGTCATCACGGTGGGAGTGAATGACGGGGCAGGGGGAATGTGGATTCCGAATCGGAAGGATGTGATGGAGTATTTTGTGCGGGACCTGACGGCAGAGCAGGAGGCAAAAGGGCGGTTGCTGCGGGCAGGATTCGAAGGGCCGCAAACGGGCGGAATTTTCCACATGAAGGGGCAGGAGCAAGTCATCACGTTTTTTGCGCGGCATTTTGCGAGGCTTCAGTCTGAGTGGGTGGTGAAGCTGGAGGAGCGGTTGGAGAAGAGCGCCGCACAAAATATCGAACGGATCGAGCCATTGCTGGAGGTGCGGGGGTCAGGTGAGCAATGGTTTGATTTGCAGATTGGTTACCGGAGCAGCGGAGGAGAGCAGTTTTCATCAGCGGATATCCAGCGATTGTTGCGTTCGGGACAGAGTCATACGCGGTTGAAGAATGGCCGGATCGCAGTGATTGACACAGGGGCTGTGGAGGAGTTGCAGGAGGTGCTGCTGGATTGCGCCCCGGAGCAGAGGCAGGGGGGATATCGGATTTCGAGCACGCATGCGGGATTTTTCACGGGAGCGGTCAAGGAGCTTGGGGCGTGGAAATTCGATGCGCCCCAGCAATGGCGCGAGAGAGCGGGGATGCAGCGGGGTGAGATCAAACCGCAGGTCCCGGCATTGGGGAAGCTGGATGGATTGTTGAGGGAGTATCAAAAAGAGGGTGTGGCGTGGCTGGCGTTCCTGCGGCAAAACCGGTTTGGGGGAATTCTGGCGGATGAGATGGGGTTGGGAAAGACATTGCAAACATTGGCGCTGTTGCAGAGCAATCATTTGTTTGGAAATGGGGCGCGCGGGCCGTCCCTGGTGATTTGCCCCACGAGCCTGGTGCAGAATTGGGAAGCGGAAGCAAAACGGTTCGTGCCTGAGTTGCGGACTTTGGTGTTGCAGGGTAGCAATCGGCAGAGTCGATTTTCCGAGGTGGAGAAAGCGCACCTGGTGATCACGAGTTATGGGTTGGTGCGGCGAGATGCGGAGGAGTATCGAAAGGTGGAGTTCGATACGGTGGTGCTGGATGAGGCGCAGCATATCAAGAACCGGCAAACCCAGAATGCGCAGGCGGTGAAGATGATTCGAGCAGGGCATCGACTGGCGCTGACGGGAACCCCACTGGAAAATTCGGTGCTGGATTTGTGGTCGATGTTCGATTTTCTGATGCCGGGATATTTGGGGTCGGCGAAGGATTTCAAGGAGCGTTATGAGGTACCGATCACGAGGGACAAAAATGTGGAGGCGCAGAAACGATTGTCACGACGGGTGAAGCCGTTTTTATTGCGACGATTGAAAAAGGATGTGGCGCGTGAGTTGCCGGATAAAATTGAGCAGATTGCGTATTGCGAACTGACGGAAGCGCAAAGGGGATTGTATCAGCAGATGCTTGAGACGGGACGGGAACAGATTTCCGATTCGGTTCGGAGCCAGGGAATCCAGAAAAGTCGATTGCTGATTTTGAATGTCCTGCTGCGGTTGCGGCAGATTTGCTGCGACATGCGGTTGTTGAACCTGGAGAAGGTGGAGGCTGAGAATTCCTCGGCGAAGCTGGAATTATTCAATGAGTTGTTGCAGGAGATCATTGATGGGGGGCATCGGGTGCTGGTGTTCAGCCAGTTCGTGAGGATGTTGAAGCTGATCGAGGAGAGTTTGAAGGAGCAGGAGGTGCGTTACAGTTATCTGGATGGTTCCACAAGCAACCGGGCGGCGGTGGTGAATGAATTCCAGACGAGCAGGGAGATTCCAGTGTTTTTGATCAGCCTGAAAGCGGGCGGCGTGGGATTGAACCTGACAGCGGCAGACACGGTGGTTCATTTTGACCCGTGGTGGAACCCGGCAGTGGAAGACCAGGCGACCGACCGTGCCCATCGAATTGGCCAAACGCGGGTGGTAACGAGTTATAAATTAATCACGCGGGGAACGGTGGAGGAAAAAATTGTCAGTTTGCAAAACCGGAAACGGGAAATCATCCGGGGAACGCTGGGGAGTGAAGAGGAGTTTGCGGCGGGGTTGAGCTGGGAGGAGTTGGAAGAATTGCTGGGTTGAGATTTACAGGAAGAGCGGAGCGACTTATTTCGCGGATTTTGGCGGGGCGAAGACCTGGAAATAAGTCTGGAAAATGATCCAGGTATCCAGGGAGAGGGACCAGTTTTCGAGATAGAAAATGTCCGCCTTGACGCGCTGGACAACATCTTCCTGGGTGCGGGTTTCACCGCGAAAACCTTTGACCTGGGCCAGGCCGGTGATGCCGGGCTTGATCTGGGCGCGGACATGATAATTATGGAGAGCGCGGGCAAATTGCTCGTTATGCTCAAGGAGATGTGGACGGGGGCCGACCACGCTCATTTCACCGCGAAGGACGTTCCAAAACTGTGGCAGCTCATCGATGCTGAGTTTGCGGAACCAGCGACCGGCGGGGTAGATGCGAGGATCGTTGGTAGTGGCCTGTTTGGCCTGGCTGAAGTTGCCGACGTTCATGGTGCGATATTTCAGAATCTGGAATGGGCGGTTCTGCAATCCGGCGCGTGGCTGGCTGTGGAACACCGGCCCGGGAGATTGAAGCTTCTGAAAAAACCAGACCACCAGGGTGGTGAAGGGAAGAACGAAAAGGATGACCGGCATGGCCACGATGATGTCGAGGGCCCGTTTGCAAAAACGATTAAAGGGGTCTTCGAGCGGTTCCTGACGCAGGCTGATGAAGCGGAGTCCTTCATCCTCGAACATGGTGATGGAGTGATGGAACTTGCTTTCGAAATCGCAAAAAACGAGAAAGCGGACGCCAAGTTTTTCACAAATACTGGCGCAGTTGGAGAGGACGTTACTGAATAGTGGGAATTCGACGAGAACGACCTGGGTGATGCTCCATTCGCGCACGGTGCGTTCAATGTCATCAAAACCGCCCAGGACTTTGTAGCCTTCGACTTCGCTGGTGCGGGCATCATCTGAAAGAATTCCGATGGTGACATAGCCGACGCTTTCCTTGCTTTCGATCCAGTTTTGGAGGAAGGCGATATTTTTGGTGGAACCGATTAAAAGGACTCGTTCCTCATGTGCCCCGCTGAAAGTGATTCGTGCGAGGGAGGTGGGCAGATAATAATGGAGGAGAAGAAGCAGGGCAAAAAGCAGGGGGAGAAAAGTAAAGAGAAAGAGGCGGGAGATCATGGCGTCCTTGGAGCCGATGAGGAAGACGCCAAGAAAAGCAAAAGCAAGAAATGTTTGTCGTATGGCGTGTCGGGAAGCGTTCCAGATGTCATTGCGGATGACGTTGGAGGGCTTGAAGGCGACGACGAGCCCAAGAAGGATCATGGCATTGTAAATGGCATAGCGGGAGCCGAACTGGGTAAAGTGCAGGCCTCCCTGGGAAACGGGGAGCCAGAGCCAAAAGAGGATGGAGACCCCAATGATCTGTGCAAAAAGACAAAGGCTATAAATCCCGCGAGTTCTGTAGCTGACCATAGGTCAAGGACGCTGGCATCCGGGTTGAAAGAGGACTGTCGGCATTATTATTTTCACCCAATTCATGACGTTTTCTGAGTCGCAGAAGAGTAATTGATAAGTTGCTCTTGGAAAGCAAACAATAAAGATATCGGCAATTTAAAGGGAAGCCTGACAGGATTTGATTGCGGAAAGCTGGAGAGTGGGTAAAGGACTTGGAGGAATTATGAAACTATTGCGAATGATGATGGCGGTGTTGCTGCTCTGCGGCGTGATGGCCGGGAGAGCGGAGGAGAAGGCAGTCATCAACGTGGGACCTGAAGAGGCGGCGGCGTTGCTGGCGAAAAACACGAATGTGGTGGTCCTGGATATCCGGACGGCCAAGGAATTCCAGGAGGGGCATTTAAAGGGGGCGACGAATGTGGATTTTTATGCGGATGACTTTAAAGAAAAATTAAAATCGCTCGATAAGAGTAAAACGTATCTTCTTCATTGTGCATCGGGAGGACGAAGTTCCCAAGCTCGGGAGACGATGAAGGAGATGAAGTTCCAATCTTTGTATCACCTGGATGGGGGATTCAAAGCATGGCAGAAAGCCAGCAAACCAGTCGAAAAATGATCGAGTGGTGATGCAGGGGTTTGGCTTGCTATTCAGGACTAATTAAAGAAATCTACGGCCCAAAATATGGCGAAAAAAGCGTTGATAACGGGTATTACAGGACAGGACGGCTCCTATTTGGCTGAACTGCTGCTTTCCAAAGGTTATACTGTTTATGGGATTATTCGGCGAGCGAGCACGTTCAACACCGGCCGGCTCGACCCGATCTATGAAGATCCGCATTCCGGAAGCAATCGTTTGTTCCTGGAATATGGGGATCTGAGCGATGCGAGCAACCTGGCCCGTCTGGTGGCGAAAATCCAGCCTGACGAAGTTTACAATTTAGCCGCGCAAAGCCATGTCCGGGTGAGCTTTGACAGCCCGGAATACACAGCTGACATCACTGGCACGGGAACGGTGCGGTTATTGGAAGCGATCCGCGAGGCCGGGATCAAGCCACGTTTTTACCAGGCCTCCTCCAGTGAAATGTATGGGCAGGTGATGGAGGTGCCGCAGCGTGAAACCACTCCGTTTTACCCACGCAGTCCGTATGGTTGCGCAAAAGTCTACTCTTACTGGATCACGGTGAATTATCGTGAGTCGTATGGAATGCATGCAAGCAATGGGATTTTGTTCAATCATGAATCGCCGCGGCGCGGAGAGACTTTCGTGACGCGCAAAATCACCCGTGCGGTGGCGGCGATCAAGGCAGGTTTGCAGGATAAACTGTTCCTTGGAAACCTGGACGCGAAGAGGGATTGGGGTTATGCAAAGGAATACGTGGAGGCGATGTGGCTGATGCTGCAGCAGGACAAGCCGGATGATTACGTGATCGCAACGAATGAAACGCATACGATCCGTGAATTTCTTGATGTGGCGTTCGGTCATGTGGGATTGGATTGGAAGAAGTATGTGGAAATTGACCCGCGCTATTATCGTCCGGCAGAAGTTGAGTTGCTCATTGGCGATTACAGCAAAGCGAAGAAGCAGCTGGGCTGGGAGCCGAAGACGAAGTTTGCCGATCTGGCGCGGTTGATGGTTGATGCAGATGTTAAAGCGCTGGAAGATCTTCGGGCTGGTCGCGGCAAGCTTAAAGATTAAGGCATGCCGAAGGCGCTCATCACCGGGATCACGGGGCAGGATGGATCGTATTTGACCGAACTGCTCCTAGAGCGGGGGTATGAGGTTCATGGAGTGGTGCGGAGGACGAGCAGTCTTGATCGCTCGCGCCTTGAGCACCTTTACAAGGATCCTGGCACGTATGGGAAACGATTGTTTCTCCATTACGCGGAGTTGAACGATCCCACGACTTTTCGAAGGGCTTTATTCAAAGTCGCCCCGGATGAGATTTATCATTTGGCGGGGCAGAGCCATGTGGGATTAAGCTTCGAAATCCCGGAAACGACGGCTGACATGACTGCGTTCGGGACGTTGCGCATCCTTGAAATGGTGCGCGACATGCCGCAGATGCCGAAATTTTTTCATGCCTCCTCGAGCGAAATTTTTGGGGAGCCAGCCAATGTCCCGCAGGATGAAAATACTCCCGCGGCGCCGATCAATCCGTACGGGTGCGCAAAAACCTTTGCGACACACATGGTGAAAATCTACCGGCGGACGTTCAATCTTTTTGCGGTGAACGGAATTCTTTACAATCATGAATCACCCCGGCGGGGAGAGAATTTCGTGACGCGAAAGATTTGCCGCGCGGCAGCAGCGATCAAGCTGGGATTGCAAAAAGAGTTGCTGCTGGGGGATACGACCGCGAAGAGGGACTGGGGCAGCGCCAGGGATTATGTCCGGGGAATGTGGCTTTCTCTCCAACATGAAAAGGCAACGGATTATATTTTTGCGACGGGACAATTGCACAGCGTGCAGGAGGTGGTGGAGCTGGCTTTCAAGACGATGGGGCTGCAATGGGACCAGTATGTCAGGAAAGACCCACGATTCATGAGGCCGGCAGAACCGCAGCGGCTGGTTGGGAATCCGGACAAAGCAAAGCGGTTGCTTGGCTGGGAACCGGAGACAACTTTTTCCGAATTGATTGAGGAAATGACCCGCTCGGAATATGAGGCGCTGAAAGCCTGAGTGGCAGGCGCGTTTTTGGTTTTTCCTTTCTTTGGACCAAATCGTTTGGTATCCAAACCGCATCATGTGCAGGTTTTTCAGAGTGTGCGGAATGGCCGCAATTTTTCTTTCGTTGCAAGTGGTGCTGATGGCAGCGGAGTACAAGCTGATCAATGGGGACATTATCAAAGGGGTGCCTTCTTCGATCAATGATGACGGTCTTGTGGTGCGGCTGGATGTGGGAGGCTGGTCGGAACGGATCAATTGGGGGCAATTTACGCAGGAAACGTTAAAGGAGCTTGCGAATGACCCAAAAGCGAAGCCATTTGTGGAGCCATTCATTGAAGTTCCCATAGAAGTCAAAGAACGGGAACGAAAAAAGAAGCAGGAAATCGTCCTGAAGGAAGTGCCACGCGTGGAGCGTCCCGCCCAAAAAAAGAGTTTTTTTGCTTCATTAATGAATCCGGTAGGACTGTTCTTATTGGGGGTGATTTACCTGGCAAACCTGTACGCAGCAGCGGAGATTGCAAAAGGGAAAGGGAAATCGAAGGCGCTTCTCGTGGGACTCGCAGCGATTTTCCCGATTGCCGCTCCGGCGTTGTTCATGCTGATTCCGGGCGAGCCGATTGCGGTGCCCGAGTTTGCCCCTGAACCGGATCCTGGAGCAAGCGCGCCAGCTTCCCCACTGGCCAGTGCGCCAGCGGCAGCAGCAGGTGGTGGTTTGGGTTTGGCAGCGCATGCAAAACCGGGAGGAAAGGAAGGGCAGGCGCAGATCTGGAAACGAGGGGAGACGAATTTTGACCGGAAATTTTTTGAGAGCAAGCTGGCTGGCTTTTTCCGAATGGTTTTGAGTGAACCTGAGAAGAACCAGGTGATTGTGATCAAAGCGGCGAAAAATGAGTATCTGGCAAAGCGAATCAGCCGCATTTCCTCATCTGACATTCATTTGCAATTGCTGCGCGGGGGAGCTGAAAGTGCCGTCTCTTTTTCCGACATCAATGAGGTGCAGGTGAAATCCAAGGATGCGGTTTAAACAAAGGTCCGGATGGAAAAATATAAAACGATCATCCTTTTTGGAGCGCCAGGCTCAGGCAAGGGAACCCAGGGGAAAATTCTTGGGAGTATTCCCAATTTTTACCATTGCGCGTGCGGTGATATCTTTCGGAATTTAACGATCGAGCATGAGCTGGGGCAGATTTTTGTGGAGTATTCCAGCCGGGGAGAACTGGTGCCGGACGAGGTGACGATTCGGCTCTGGCGAGAATCGATCAGGGCCACGCAGCAAACAAACCGGTTCAATCCCGCAAAGGATACCCTGGTGCTGGATGGGATCCCAAGAAACCCGACACAGGCGGAAATTTTGACTGATACCCTTGACGTGCTGGCGGTGTTCAACCTGACTTGTTCTGATCTTTCCAAGATGGTGGAGCGTTTGCAAAGGCGGGCGTTGCGCGAAAACCGGCTGGATGATGCCAATTTGCAAGTGATCAGGGCGCGATTGGATGTTTATGAGCGGGAAACGCGCCCTGTCCTTGATTTTTACGGACCGCAACTGGTCCACACGATTGATTCCTCACAAAAGCCGGTCAATGTCCTGCGCGATATGCTGCAAACGATCACCAGCCTGGGAATTTAGTTTGCAGCTGAATCATGGATGATCTCCGAATTCTATTTTTTGGAACTCCGGAGATCGCCTGCCCAGTGTTGAACACTTTGCTTGAATCAAAACTAGGGAAGGTGGTTGCTGTGGTGACGCAGCCTGACAAGCAAAAAGGGAGGGATTTGCAGTTGCAGCCGCCGCCTGTGAAGGAATTGGCCCAGGCACATGGCATCCCAGTCCTGCAGCCAGTTTCAGCGCGGGACGCTGCGTTTATAAATTCGGTAAAGGAACTCCAGGCGGATTTAATGATTGTCATTGCTTATGGACAGATATTGCCGCAGTCACTGCTGGATATTTCACGGCATGGGGCTTTGAACATCCATACTTCGTTACTGCCGAAGTATCGAGGAGCAGCGCCGATACAACATGCTGTTCTCAATGGAGACCGGGAAACGGGAGTGACGATCATGAAAATGGATGCAGGAATGGACACCGGGCCGATTGTTTCAATGGAGCGGGTTCCCATTTCGGAAAACGATACAGCAGCCACCCTGCACGATACCCTTGGGCAGGTGGGGGCGAACTTACTGGTGGAAACGATTCCGGGTTATGTGCGCGGGGAGATCAAGCCGGTGCCGCAGCCGGAGGGCGCAACCTACGCGGGAAAAATAAGGAAGGAAGCCGGTCGCATCAATTGGAGTGATTCGGCAGAATCGATTGGTAATCGAATCAGGGCTTTCAACCCATGGCCTGGCACTTTTACAACGCTTAGAAGTGGTGAAAAATCGTTGATTTTAAAGATATGGAAAGCAACCCAGTCCAGCGAAGCGGGCGAACCAGGAAAAATTTTGAGAGTGGGCGACAATGGCATTCTGGTGGGATGTGGAAAGGATTCCTTGAGAATTCTTGAATTGCAGAAGGAAGGTGGAAAACGCTTGAGCGTGGCGCAGTTTTTGGCAGGAAACCCAATGCGGGTGGGAGAGGAGTTTATCCATGGATAAAAGGACAGGAGCGGGAATGGAATCCATATCCTCGCAGCGGCGGCAATTCGCCAGCGATAATTACGCGGGGATTTGTCCGGAAGCGTGGGAAGCCTTGAAAGCGGTGAATGTGGGACATGCGCGCGGTTATGGGGATGATCCATGCACAGCGCGGGCAGCAGATTTGATCCGGGAAGTTTTTGAAACTGAATGTGAAGTGTTTTTCGTTTTCAATGGCACAGCCGCAAATTCCCTGGCGCTGGCTTCGCTTTGTCAATCCTACCACAGCATCATATGCCATGAGATTGCGCATGTTGAGACTGATGAATGCGGCGCGCCGGAGTTTTTTTCGAATGGGACAAAGGTCCTGTTAACACAGGGAGGAAATGGAAAAATCGATATTGATGCCGTGGAGCGGGTGGTGCATCGGCGCACGGACATTCATTATCCGAAGCCACGCGTGCTGAGTGTGACGCAGGCGACGGAAGTGGGAACTGTTTACAGTGTGGAGGAACTTCGCGCGATCGGGGTGAAGGCAAAGCAGTTGGGATTACATTTGCATATGGATGGGGCGCGCTTTGCAAATGCGGTGGCTTCCCTGAATGTAGCGCCGCGACAGATCACCTGGGAATGCGGTGTGGATGTGCTTTGTTTTGGAGGAACCAAGAATGGCACTCATGCAGGGGACGCGGTGGTGTTTTTCAACCGGGACCTGGCCCATGAGTTTGCCTACCGTTGCAAGCAGGCAGGCCAGCTGGCCTCGAAAATGCGTTTCATGGCTGCGCCTTATGTGGGGTTGCTGGAGAGTGGGGCATGGCTCAGGAATGCATTGCGGGCAAATACGATGGCGGCATTGCTGCATGATAAAATTGCAGGACTTGCAGGAATCAAAATTTTATTTCCGCGCCAGGCAAATTCAGTGTTCGCGGAATTACCGGAGCAGGTGATCAAAACATTGGCGGAGAAGGGCTGGATTTTTTATACTTTCATTGGCAAGGGAGGATGCCGATTCATGTGTTCCTGGGACACGACAGAAGAAGATGTGGAGGCGTTCGCGGCGGACCTGAAATCAGCGCTTAAAGCATGAAAACCGTTTTATTGGGAACCAGTTCAATGGAATGCAGCCGCCTGGCCTATGGGTGCTGGCGAATTGCCGGAGCCTGGGAGGGGGCGGAATTCACTGCGGAACGGGAGGTGAGAGGGAAGCAGGCGGTGATGGCAGCCTATGAGGCAGGCATCACATTGTTCGATCACGCGGACATTTACAGCGATGGGATGGGTGAAACCGTGTTTGGCAAAGTGCTGAAGGAAATCCCGGGGATGCGTGAAAAGGTGGTGATTTCCTCAAAATGCGGGATTCTCAAGGCAGGCAAGCCAAACCCCAACTCGCCGTATCGCTACGATTTTTCTGCAGGGCATATCATCACTTCGTGCGAACAATCCTTAAAACGGCTGGGGATTGAAACGCTGGATGTTTACCTGCTGCATCGGCCTGATTACCTGGCGAACCCGGAGGAAATTGCCTCCGCTTTCTCGCGATTGAAGCAGTCAGGAAAGGTGCGGCATTTCGGGTTGAGCAATGCACGCCCCACATTTTTTTCAATGGTGCAGAAAACGTGCGGTGTGCCGTTGATTGTCAATCAAGTTGAAATCAACCTGCTGCATATTACTCCATTTACAGACGGGACAATTGACCAATGCCTGGCGGAAAAAGTGACGCCAATGGCCTGGAGTCCGCTGGCAGGCGGGCGGTTGAGTTATAGTGGTCCGGTGGAATTGAATGATCCGCATCATGCGCATCGCTTAAAGATCAAGGAAACGATGGACTGGATTGCGCGTGATTATCAGGTTTCGCGGACGGTGATTGCCCTGGCCTGGCTGCTCAAGCATCCGGGGAACATTGTGCCAATTGTGGGTTCGACCACGCCTGAAAGCATTAAAGAACTGGCAGGAGCGGTTGATTTGGAAATCAGCCGGGAGGATTGGTATCGTCTTTTGGAAGCGGCCCATGGCCAGCGCCTGCCATGAAACGAAACGAAACGCCAGCAGCGATGGGTTACCGGATGCCTGCCGAATGGGAGAGGCATGCAGCCACCTGGTTTACCTGGCCGCGACCTGAAGGAATCAGTTTTCCGGGAAAGTACGAAACTGTTCCTGAGGTCTATGCGCGATTGTGCCGGGAGTTATGTCGTGTGGAAGAGGTGCATATCAATGTGTGGGATGTTTCCGCAGAAATGGAGGCGCGCCGATTGTTGAAGGAGCATGGAGGTCCAGTGGATCAAATCCATTTCCACCATTTTCCCTCTTATGAACCGTGGTGCCGGGATCATGGGCCAATTTTCATTGTTCGGGATCGAAATGGAGTCCGGGAAAAAGCGATCGTGGATTGGGGGTACAATGCCTGGGGTGGAAAATATCCTCCGTTCGACCTGGATGATGCCGTCCCACAGCATGTCGCGAAATTTCGGAACTTGCCGCTGTTCAGTCCCGGGATTGTGATGGAAGGGGGTTCCATTGAGGTCAATGGGCAAGGCGCTCTTTTGACAACAGAAAGTTGTTTGCTGAATCCAAACAGGAATCCTCATCTTAGCAAAGAACAGATCGAACAACATTTGAAGGATTACCTCGGAATCACACAGGTGCTATGGCTTGGAGATGGAATTATCGGAGATGACACGGACGGGCATATCGATGATCTCAGCCGGTTTGTTAATCCTTCAACGATCGTGACAATCGTTGAGGAGGACAGCGCTGATGAAAATTTTCCGATCCTGAGAGAGAACCTGGATCGGCTGCGGAAATTGCGCGATCTTCAAGGGAACCCGTTCAAGATTGTTGAACTGCCGACTCCTGGATTGATTGAACATGAGGAGCAACGATTGCCCGCGAGTTATGCAAATTTTTACATCGCGAATGGCATCGTGCTGGTCCCAACGTTTCGCCATCGGAACGATGCCAGGGCATTGAGTATCCTGCAGGGGGAATTTCCTGACCGGAAGGTGATCGGAGTGGATTCAACTGAATTGATCTGGGGTCTTGGTTCCTTTCACTGCATCAGCCAACAGGAACCTGCGTGAGGCAGCGGGGTGCGGCGAAGTTGATGAGAGTGTTCGCTGCGGTGCGTTGTTCAGAGGAAGTTTCCAGGTCAATTTCACATGGCCGTTCCATACTGGAACCATTTACGTCGGGAATGCGGGTCAGCTGGATTCGTCCGGAGCAGTATCATGTTACGCTTCGATTTTTTGGGGGAGTGCCGCTTGAGAAGGTGGAGAAACTTTCAGCGGCGCTAAGGATTGTCGCAAAAGGCAGGAGACCGATTGAGGTGCGATATTCAGGAGTTGGAGCCTTTCCCAACTGGAGACGTCCGGCGGTGATCTGGGCCGGGTTGGAAGATGAAGGTGCTTTGAAGGAGCTGTCAGAACTCATTTTCGAAAGGACCAGGGGGATTGTTCCGGTACGTGAGGAAAAGGAGTTCAAGGCGCATGTCACCATGGGGCGGGTAAAGGAGCGACTGCCTAAAAGCGCCAGTGATTCTGCATTTGTGGCTATGGAAGCGAGCAGGCTTGCGTTTGGCGCCCAAAAAATTTCACGGATGGACCTGGTTGAAAGCATTCTCTCACCCGGAGGCGCTGAATATCGAACGGTTGATTCATTTGATTTCTGTGCTGAAACGCCGATAAAGTAAGAACTTTGATAGTCATGGCCGAAGCCAATAAACCTGCCGGGATTAGTGAATTGCTGCTACCACGCACAATCAATTTATCGATCAAAGCAACGACTGTGTCTGGAGTTTTGCGGGAATTGGCAGAGTTGGTGCCGGATTTACCGGGAACACCGAATTTCGAGACCTTTTGCAAGGCTTTGCAGGAGCGGGAAGAACTTCAAACGACTGCTGTGGGTGAAGGGGTGGCCTTCCCGCACGCAAGAGCCACCCTTGGATTAACCCGGAAACCCTGGATTATTTTTGGGCGACATCCCGGAGGGATTCCTTTCAAGGCAGTGGATAAACAACCTGTGCGCCTTCTTTTTCTGCTTGCCCCGACTTCAACCACTGAACATTTGTTTTTGCTTTCGCGGGTCAGCCGGTTAATGCGGAACCCTGCGATGCGAACCTCACTTTTAAAGGCGGGTGATCCCCAGGAAATCATTCATTTGATCAGGTCGGCTGAGCAACAGATGTAAGGGTTCGTTGATTAAAAGGGCCCTCTTCCTGTGGGAAAATTTCATTGCGGGCTTGAGTAATCAGCAGGTTCGTTGTTATTCACTCAGCCCGCCTGATCGATGAAAGTGCTATTAACATCACCAGCTTCGAGCATCCATACCCAAAGATGGATGACTGCCCTGACGAGGCGTGGGCATGAGGTGCACCTGGCGACGGTGCATGGCGGTAAACCGATGGATGGCACAGTGCATTACTTGCCGATCTTCGGTCTGGGAAAAGCTGGATACTTTGCTGCAATCCCGGCATTGCGGAAGGTGGTAAAGAGGTTAAAACCGGATGTGGTGCATGCTCATTATCTTTCAAGCTATGGATTTCTTACGGCGGCTGCAAAGGTGAGCTCATTCGTTGGGACTGCCTGGGGAAGTGACGTCTTGATCACGCCGCAACAATCTCAGATTGCCCGCATTCTGACCTCCTATGGAATCAAGCGAGCAGCTGCGATCACTGTGGTGGCCGAACATATGAGCCCGGCAGTCCTGAAACTGGGCGCTGTGAAGGAGAGATTGCATGTGATTCCTTTCGGGGTGGACACCTCGATTTTTCAATTTCGAACCGCTCCCTTCGATACAGATTTCATCCGGATTGTTTCGACACGGAATTTGAAACCGATTTACGACATTCCCACGGTGTTGCGTGCGGTCAATATTTTAAAGGAACGTGGTGTATTGAAACGGTTTCATCTTGATTTGGCAGGAAGTGGAGAGTTGAAGGAGGAACTGGAAGTCCTGGCTGAGAAGCTGGGCATTAAAGAAGAGGTGACGTTTCATGGCAGGGTGGAGCAACTGAAAGCAGCGGAACTTCTTGCCAGAGCAGACTTATTCGTCAGTTCGGCATTGAGCGACGGAAATAATATTTCGTTAAATGAAGCGATGGCATGCGGGAGCATTCCAGTGGGAACGGATATTCCCGCAAATTCCGCCTGGATTACTCATGGAGTGAACGGGTTCCTTTACTCATCGGGAAAACCAGATGCACTTGCGGCAAGCTTGGAAATGGCCTTGGGAAAACGGGATCTTTGGCCCGCAATAGCGAAACAGAATCGAGACCAGGTCACCAAAGAAGCGAGTTGGGATTTATGCGTGGACAAAACCTGCGCGCTGTACGAACAACTCGCCGGGAAAAGGGATGAACCATGAAAGTTTTGATCTTTGCACATGTTCCGCCACCGCACCATGGACAGAGCTATCTCGTGCAGTTGCTATTGGAGGCATTTGGCGGAGATCATTCAAAGGGGGAAGGGATAACAAACCATTATGGGATCGAGTGCTACCATGTGGATGCCCGTTTTTCCCAGGGAATGGAGGATATTGGCCGCTTTCGAATCGGGAAGTTGATCCAGCTATTTGGTTACTGTTTTCAGGCAATCCGATTGGGGATTCGTCATCAAATTGATACCTTTTATTATATTCCAGCCCCGGCATTGAAGAATGCGATCAGACGTGACTGGCTGATCATGCTGTTATGCCGTCCCTTTTTCAAGTATGTGGTATTGCATTGGCATGCCGCGGGGTTGGGTGGATGGATGCAAAAAGAGGCAAGCGGGATTGAAAAAGCACTGACGATGCGTGCTTTGGGAAAAGCGAGACTTAGCATTGTCACAGCGAAATTTTCAATGACTGAAGGCGAGGCATTTTTTTCCAAAGAGACGAAAGTCGTATTGAATGGAATTCCGGATCCGTGCCCAAATTTCGATCAGGAAGTCTTGCCATTGCGGCAGCAGCGAATGGCCATGATCAAAGAGACTTTATTGAACGGAGGAAATAGCGAAACCATGATTCAGGTGGGTTATCTGGGGCTTTGCTCGCGGGATAAAGGTTTATTGGACACTGTGAAAGGGATTGCTTTGGCGAATGAGCAGCTGAGGGCATTACATTCTCCTTTTCGAATGCAATTTAAGGTTGCTGGAAAATTCCTGAATGACATCGAGAAAATGGAGTACGATCAGCTTGTGGCCGAACTTCATTTGGAAGGGATGGTACAGCATGTCGGTTTTCTGTATGGCGAGGAAAAGCTTCGATTTTTCAAGGGGTTGGACCTGTTTTGTTTTCCCACATTCTATTTCGCGGAAAGTTTTGGATTAATCCTTCTTGAAGCGATGGCCTGGGGAGTGCCGGTGGTTACCACAAAATGGAGAAGCATCCCCGAAGTGCTGCCGGCAGGCTACGGCGGGCTGGTGGATATTTGCGCTCCCAAACAGATTGCTTCCAGTTTGATCCGGATGATGAGCCAGGATGTTGGGCGTGATCTCCGGAAGCATTTTTTGCAAAACTACTTCATCGAACGGCACTTTGCAGGAATGGCCGCGGCGCTGAAATCGATTGAAGCGAAATAATCTGACCGAATTGGATGCTAATGAAGATTTTTCAAAGCATCGCGGACTTCCGCAGCTTTTTCGTAATCTTCACGTTTGACCGCATCCCTAAGCTCGTTTTCCAATTTTTCCCGCTCGGAAAGGGGCTTGGCCGAGCGAAGCTCCTGAATCCATGTTTCAAGCGAGTGAAGTTCCCCGCTTTGATCAGCCATTTCGGGACGCGCATGTTCTTTGAAAAATGCGCGAATTTCCTCAAGCCCCTGCTCGACCGCTTCAATTGCTGCCTCAAAATCGCTTGATTCCACCAGTAAGGAGCCTTTGGCGCGCACCTGCATCATGAGCAGTTGTGGACCGATTTGCTGCACAGCCCAGGCAAGCTCAGGAGCCTCAGCATATTGTTCGACAAACGCAAAGACCCGCTGGTTGCGTTGTGTGTCGCGAAGCACCCCGGCAAAATCCTTGATTTGGTAGAGGCAAATGTAGCGATGATGATATTGGATGGCTTCCTGCTGGAGTTTTGAGCAATCCTCCGCATTTAGCTTAAACCCTTGATCTGAACCATCATGAGCATCCCGATGCTTTTGCAGGCGGGATTCAAAATGTTCCAGAAGGCTTTCGTGCCCAAAAGGTTGCTTGCCGTCTGGCCGACCAGTGACATTCATCTGGAGAATTCCCAGATCAACGCGCAACTGGATTTTTTCACGTCCATCCTTCGCCTGAAATTTTCGCACCACAATCTGCCCTGCGTGGTAATCCCACGAATCCAGCAGATGTGAAATATCGAAATTCATACTCATATCATGGCGGGACGATGCAAATCCGTCAACGGTCTCAGTGTTGTCCGATCAGGGAATCAAAAGAGTCGTTGAATCTGGGCTTGATTTAACCAGCCGATTTCCTGCCGGGAATTACGGACCTGAAACCATCCATTATGATTTCCAATGATTTGAACTTCTGAACCAGCAGTTAGAGGATACGCAACTTTTGCTTCTTCAAGTGGCCCGAGCCTGGCGACGGCGTTGGTGGAGGTTACAACCCCATTCGGGGCCAGGTGCCGTGCGTAGGTAACCGTTCCAAACCAAAATACTGAAGCTAGAGCGAAGATTCCAAGGATGGAGGTAAGAATCGAAAATCGATTGCGGGTGGATGAAACAAGTTTTCGAAAGCTTAACAGGGCATGCCACGCCCAGAAAAGAAAGGATGCGACCCAGGCAAGCGTTGAAGGGCGGATGGGTTTGCTGACAGATTCGAAGAAGTTTGCGGAGCCATTAGCTTGTGCTTTTTCCCGGGCGAAACGGAGGTTTTCCCGAGCTGTGCGCATTCCAGGGTCAAGGAGGAGTGCGCGGCGATAATGGAGAACAGCTTCCCCAATCCTGTCAGCTTTGAGAAAGGCATTGGCCAGATTATATTCAAGGGCAGGAGAGGTGCCATTTTTGAGGATTCCCTGATAAATTTTAACTGCTTCTTCAAACTTTCCGAGTTCGTAGGCACGATTCCCATTTTCAAAGGAAGCCGCAAGATTTTCGGCTGCATAGCCGGAGGAACCGCCGAGCAGCAGCAAAATGATGATAAGTTGACAAATTTTCACTCTTTCAACTCAGTTAAAATTTCGTGCAGTTGATTTTCAACGATTGCCGGGTCAGCCGGATCACCACCTCCGTAACGGGCAGAATGACAGAGATGAAATAATTCAATGATTCTCGATTTCAATGAATCCTCGACCTGCAATCGGTCGGTGACGATCTGCTCTGTAATGCCCGCCGCCGGCACCCTTGTGAGGAGGCTGATTTTTTCCTGAAGGATGCGAAAAACAGAGTCGTAAAACGCTTCTCCCCTTAAAGAGGAAAGCTTTTTGAGTTCAGTCGAGATGCGGGATTTTTGAAGCGCACGTTCCCGTTCATGCAAATCGGCTGCACGGGACTCCCTCCTTTTTTGATAGGCAAGAACTGTCAAAAAAAGTGCGAGGGGAACAGAATTCAGGAGAACAAATTGGTAACCTGAAAGCCCCTGGTTGAAGGATTGTAAAGTGCCGAGTGTCGGTTGAATATGGTTAATGTCATCCTCGGGGAGCAGATTGGCGGCTGGAAGAGCAGACCTCGGATTGGTCGTAACGACGTTTTGGGAGGGGCGTAACTGCAAGGGAATTGGCTGACTTTTAAGGGTTCGATACTGGCGAGTTTCCGGGTTGAAATAAGAAAATTCCAAGGAAGGGATGGAAACAATGGTGGAATCTTCAGGAATGATGATCTGCTCAAATGTCTTTGAACCGGAGATACCCAAATCATCCTCCGGTTGGATGGTTGAAGTTGAAGGATAAAGTTGAAATCCAGGCCATCGAAGTTCGGGCAGTTGAATGGCATGCAGCGCTCCTGAGCCTTTGATTTCAATGGAGAGCGTAATGGGGTCACCTACAGCTGTGTTCGTGACCGAAGGATTCACGGTCATTGAAAAATTACCCACTGCACCGGTAAAGGAGGAAGGAACCTGCTGCTGTGGCAATGGCTGAACCTGAACGGGAATGTTCAAGCTGTGAAGCTGCAAAGGGCGGAGTTGAAATTGAGGACCGAACAAATCAAAAGGATCCCCGGTACTTTTGCGCGCCTGGGAAACGCGAACAACGGCGGCTGCCTCGGACGATAAATTCAATGCCCCTGCCTTTGCGGCGGTGGCCCAGCTTTTAAAAGTAATGACATTATAGATTTGCCCCTGAACTTCGGTTCTTGCCCGTGCACCTTCGACCAATGAGCCCAAAGTAAAGCCATCCCCTTTGATTTGTGGGCGTTGAAGATCCTGGGCATTGATATAATACATTTGAATTTCCAGGGGGATTACCTCACCCACAAACGCATTTGTCTTGCCGACAATCAGGCGAAGAAAGGCATATTGATTAGCCAATTCATCTTCAGGCAAAACAGAAAGTTTGAGGGAAGGAGTATCGTAAAGTTTTCCATCAACAGGAATTTTCAAGGCTGGAATGTTAAAAACGCCTGTTCTGCCCGGAGTGACAGAATAAGAGAGAATGACTGCCTGGGATTGGACTCCGTTGACAACGGACATCTGCCGACCTGCGCCCATGTATTCAACCTTGAGGCCTGGCTGGGGAGGGAAGGCCGGAGCGCTTTGTGGCTGGAGATTGTCGTAACGCAAGCTGAGGGTGGCCTTTTCACCCAGGGTTATGTTATGCCGGTCCAGCGTGGCCGAAACGCCCGCCGCAGCGTTGAGAGGTAGCTGCGTCAGAAAAGCAATGAGCAGCGCAAGCAGCAGAAAAATAAGTTTTCCCGCAACCCTGAACGTGGAAAGTGGACAGGAAAGTTTCACCAGTCTTTAAAGCTTTTTTCCCGCGCTTGCGGTTGTTGAGGAGGAACAAAGAGCAATACTTTTTCCTCCCCTTTTTGGGCCTCAAGCAATTGCCTGGCCTGTTGAGGGTTCATTTTTCCAAGTTGAACAGGCATCTGTGCCGCTGGAGATTGTTCCTCTTCGCCAGGTTTCTCGGAAGCGGATGAGGAAGCCTGGCTCTCCTTTTCCTCTCCGGGATTTGTTGCGGCGTTTTGCTGTTCACTCCCCGCGGATTGTTGCTGTTCGTTTTGTTTATTCTGGTCAGATTGTTCCTGCTGGCTTTGCTGCTCCTGTTGATTCGATTTATCTTCATTGGAATTATCGGACTTCTCCTGCTTCTCCTCTTTTTTTTCAGAATTATCCTGTTTATCCTGCTGCTGCGAGTTCTCCTCTGACTGGTTCTGTTGCTGATTGTCTTGCTTCTGGTTTTCTCCCTTGTTTTGTTGTTGCTGCTGCTGTTGTTGCTGTTTTTTTAATTCCTCCAATTGCCGACGAACAAGCTCACGATTATGCGCAGCATCCTTGTCCTGCGGATTGAGTTTGATCGCGGAGTCGTAATTTTTGATGGCTTCCTCCCATAAGGCCATCTGCCGTTCCGGATCTGAAGCAGCACCCAGTTGATAATTGCTGTTGCCCAAATTGTAGTAAGCCTTTTGCTGAAGTTCCAAATCCTGCGCGGCGGTCACGGAAGAAAAATGGCGTATGGCTGAATCGAACGAACCCTCCTTATAGGCAGCGGAACCGGCATTAAAGTTAAAACGCGGATCATCCGGCTTCTTTTTGGCCAACCGTTCGTACTCGGCACGGGATTCAGCGAAACGGCCTTGCTGAAAATCGCGATAGGCCTGGGCTGGCGACGCTGAAAGATTCCCGCTGCTAAAGATCAGCAACAGGAGGGCGACCGTTTTTGCAACAGCGCCTCCAGATTTTACGGAGCGGAAGCCTGGCAGCAGAATTTCAACAAAGAGGAGGAGAACGGCAACGGCCAGCGGCCATTGAAAGCGTTCCTGCATCCGTTGAATCATCCTGGCGCTGCCTTCAGTGACTTCCATTTCAGCTATCCCTTGATTGTAAAGCTGTTCCATCGCGCCGGGTTGCTGCAAATTCAAGTAAAATCCTCCTCCATCCTCAGCAATCTTAGTGAGGAGACTTTCGTTCAGCCTTGATTTGACGACATTTCCCTGGGCGTCCTTGAGAAAAAATTCTTTGCCGGACTGGTCTGTTTGCCGGATCAATTCTCCTGAGGCGGTGCCAACACCTATTGTAAAAATACGAATGCCAGCCTTACTTAATTTGGCAGTACCTGAATCTATTCCACCTTCATGATCTTCCGCATCAGTAATCAGGATCAGGATTTTTGAACCGGCGTGTTCCTCCGCCTCAAAAGTCTCCAATGCAGTCGTAAAAACATTTCCAATGGCGGTGCCACCCTGGGGGATGATTCCAGCATCGAGGATTTCGACGCTTTGCCTGAAAGCTTCATCATCAAGCGTTAAGGGACATTGAAGAAACGCTGTGCCGGCAAAAGCAATCAATCCGAGCCGATCTGATTTGGCCACCCGAAGCAGGTCCAGAGCAGCAAGTTTCGCCCGCTGAAGACGATTTGGCTTCACATCATCAGCCAGCATGCTGCGTGATGTATCGATGGCTACCAGGATATCACGACCTTGAAAAGTGGCCTCTTCCATGGACATACCCCATTGAGGGCGGGCAAGGGCCAAAAAGAGAATCAGGGCAGCAAGGGTGACGAGAGCAAGGCGGGCTTTTTCTACAGGTTTGGAAACTCCCCAGGCGAGATTGGGAAGCAAACGCGCACTGATGAATTGCTCGATTAATGACTGCTTCCGTCTCCAACTCCACCAGAGAAAACCGCCAAGAAGAATCGTAACCGCAAGGCCAAGCCACAGCATTTTGGGAAGGACGAAATTCATGGCAGTCTCCTCCAAACAGTATTCGCAAGAATCAGTTCCAGGAGGAGCAATGCAGTCCCTGGCAAGGCAAACCAATGGAACAGTTCGCGATACCGTTCAAACTTCTTCACCTCGGCATCTGTTTTTTCCAACTGGTCAATTTCAGCGTACACTTTACGCAATGTTTCAGAACTGTCTGCGCGGTAGTAGCGTCCTCCCGTTCGACGTGCCACCTCGGTAAGCGTTTCCTCATCAATTTCCACTTTTTCCTGTCGATAAACCCTGCGACCGAAAACGTCCACTGCGGGGACGCGCGCAACGCCATGCGTGCCGACTCCAATGGTATAAACCTTGATCCCAAGTGCCTGAGCAGCTTCTGCAGCGGTCAAGGGGGGCACTTTTCCGGCATTGTTTACCCCATCCGTCATGAGGATAACCAATTTGCTTTTGCTTTGAAGCTCGCGCAGTCGATTGAGGGCGGCGGTGAGACCGGAGCCAATCGCTGTCCCATCCTCAAGGCTGCCCAGTTGCAGGCGATTCAGGTTTTGTTGAAAAAAATCGTGGTCAAGAGTCAGGGGAGCGGCAATGTAAGCACGTCCTGCGAAAGCGACGAGCCCGATGCGGTCACTGGCGCGTTGGCGGACGAACTCCTCGATCATCCGTTTTGCAACCACCAGGCGGTTAACGGGCTCACCTTCCAATACAAAATCCTCGGCAGCCATGCTGGTGGATAGATCCAAAGCAATGAGAATATCAATGCCACTGGCTTTGATTCGAGCGCTGCCCTCGGTCCATTGGGGGCGGGCGAGGGCAATGATCAGGAGAGCAAGGCTGAGCCAGCGCATCCGCAAAAGGATCTTTCCGACGCTGCCGCGCTGGATTCCCACGACCCCTTTGACCATTTGCACGGAGGAATAAATGAACGCGCTTTGAAGGTTCTTTTTGCTTTTCAGCCATGCGACCAGAGGTATCAACAACAGCAGCAGCAGCAGATATGGATGGGCAAATCTCATGTCTGGGCAGTCTCCGGGATGTGCGCGGTACCGCTGATAAACTTTTCTGCCGTCTGCAACAAATGACGCAACTCAGCTTCAGAAGGCTCTTCCCTGGCAAACTTGACCTGATCGCAGATGGCAAGAAATTCCGCGAGCAAGGTTTCCTGTTCGCGGGAAAAGATGGTGGTCATTTGGACTTCCTGAAGGAATTCCTCAGTAGTCCGATCCGGAGCATGGAGTTTGAATTGTTCCTCAATGTATTGACGCATGACGTCAGAAAGCAAAATGCAGAAAGGCTTGGGCTCGGATAAAAGAGATTCGGCAGCTTTCAAACGGTCCAAAGCCCGACGATGAGCGGGAGTGGCAATGCTTTCAGGCAAAGTGGTCTTTTTGCGATGTTGATTCCACCAGTAACAAAGGAGCGCCAGGATAGCCGCAGCCAAAACGGCGGCCGCCCATACCCAGGGATTGGCGATCTCCACAGGACCCCGAACATCGCGCAAGCCGGTGGGTGTGGAGTTGGTCGGCTCCAGCAGGATTTTTGCAGCTGAACTGGTCTTCATGGTCAGACGTGGGTGAGGCGTTTTTCGCGATCCTGAAAGAAGCGAGTCAGGGCAGCAGCGTAGGGCTGATCCGTGCGAAGTTGAATAGAGTCAATCCGGGCAGAACGAAACAGACGCTCCAGTTCCTGTTGGGCGCGAAGTTGACGTTGCGCAAAGGCTTCCCGTTTTCTTGGATCACCACTGTTGACTTCGATCAATTCGCCCGTTTCAGAGTCTTTGAGCAAAAGATAACCGAGCGCAGGCAGTTCAATCTCATGCCGATCATAAATCCGGACCGCCACCACATCATGCTTGCGGGCGATCTGTTTCAGGGCTGTTGTAGAATTTTGTGCAAACGTTGGAGCCAAAACAGAGCGGGGGCGAGGGTCATTTGGACGCTTCACTGCGGTTTTCGGATTTTGAGAGAGGAAATCGGAAACAATGATCGTAATGGACCGGTGGTGAGCGACGCGCATGAAAAAGTCGATTGCTTCGTTCAGATCTGTGCCGGTGCGTCGAGGCTCGAAGAAAAGAACTTCCCGAATGACTCGCAGGACGTGCTTCCGGCCCTTTGCGGGAGGGATGAACTTTTCCACTTCATCAGTGAAGAGAAGCAATCCAACCTTATCGTTATTGCGAATGGCGGAAAAAGCGAGGACGGAGCTGATCTCGGCGGCGAGTTCCCGCTTGGATTGAGAACCGGAGCCGAATATTCCTGAGCCACTTAAATCCACGATGAGCATGACAGTCAGTTCCCGTTCTTCGCGGAATTTCTTGATGAAGGGATGATTCATCCGAGCGGTCACGTTCCAGTCAATCGAGCGGACATCATCCCCCGGCTGGTACTCCCTTACCTCCTCAAAATCCATTCCCTGGCCCTTAAAGGCACTATGATACTGGCCTGCGAGGGTCTCATTCACGAGACGGCGGGTGCGCAGTTCGATCTGTCGGATTTTCTTAAGAATCTCTCGAGGTATCATGGAACCGGGTAAACAGACTCAAGGTACCGGCAGTTCATCAAAAATCTTTTGAATGACCGTTTCACTGGTTTTGTCCTCGGCCTCCGCTTCGTAAGTGATGGCGACACGGTGTCTCAGGACATCCATGCCAATGCTTTTCACATCCTGGGGTGTTACATACCCGCGTCCCTTGAGGAAGGCGTGGGCTTTCGAGGCAAGGGTCAGGGCAATGGTTGCGCGGGGGGAAGCGCCCAGCTGGATAAAATCCTTTACTGCAATATTGTATTGCTCCGGATTGCGGGTGGCACAGACCAAATCCACGATATAATCCTTCACTTTGTCATCCAGATAGATGTCATTGATAACGCGTCGGGCTTCCATGATCTGTTGCGCATCCACAACCGGCCGGGCAACCGGCAAGTCAGCGGTGCGGGCCATTGAATCCAGAATTTGCCTCTCTTCACTTCGAAGCGGGTAACCGATGCGGAGTTTCAACATGAAACGATCCACCTGAGCTTCCGGAAGTGGGTATGTTCCTTCCTGTTCAATGGGATTTTGAGTGGCAAGAACCAGAAAAGGTTCTTCCAGTTTAAAGGTTTGTTCACCAATGGTGACCTGTTTTTCCTGCATGGCTTCCAGAAGTGCGCTCTGGACCTTGGCAGGAGCCCGGTTGATTTCATCAGCCAGCACCAGGTTTGAAAAAATGGGGCCGCGCCGGGTGGTGAAACTGCCGGAAGCGGGGTTGTAGATCTGAGTGCCAATGACATCGGCGGGCAACATGTCCGGAGTGAATTGGAGGCGTGAGAACCGGACGTTCAGGGTGGCTGCCAATGTTTTGACGGAAAGGGTCTTGGCCAGGCCGGGAACCCCCTCCAAAAGAACATGCCCATTGGCGAGAAGGCCGATGCAAAGCCGTTCCAAAAGATATCGCTGACCAATGACAACTTGATTGAGTTCCGCAAACAACGGTTGAACAAATGCGCCGACCCGCTGCACTTCCTGGTTTATCGCTATAATCCCTGCATTCATGTGAGTGATAACTTACGCGAAGACGGACAAGAAAAACATGAAAACGTTCAAAGGAGTTCGTTTTGCGGATCCCGGCGGGAACTGCTGTTCGTTGTTGCGTTTCAAGGATTTAGTGACATGGTGTTTCGTTAGGCCGCAGCTGGACTGGCGGCAGACGCATGAGGGAACGAGTTTTTTCAGTCAACTTTGGGGCTGGAGATTCCGGGTAGGGGAAGAACTTGCTGATTCAAAGAAAAAATATTTCTAATGACTCCAGTCCTTGTAAGTTTTGCCGATACCAAATGAGTCTATTATTTACCCCGTGAACGCTCCGTTATCTACAGACGAAGCAGCCAGACTTCGATGTCTGGCCGAATATGCTATTCTCGATACGCCTCCGGAGGAGGCGTTCGACGAATTAACACTTTTAGCCTCACAAATCTGCCAAACTCCCATTTCATTCATCTCTTTTGTGGATGATCGGCGGCAATGGAATAAATCGAGATATGGTCTGGATTTGGCTGAAATCCCCCTGAAGGATTCATTTATCGCATTACATCTCACCAATCCTGATTTGTTTATTGTTGAAGATGCAATGGAAGACCCTCGCAGCTCTTCGCTTTCAATGGTGCAGGGAACCGAACATATTCGCTTTTATGCTGGAGTGCCATTGATCTCAAGCGAAGGGCAGGTTATCGGAGTGCTCTCGGTGATGGGGCGTGAGCCAAGGCAACTGACCCGGCAGCAATGCCAGGCATTAAGGGTGCTGGCCCGCCAGGTCAGTAATCAATTGATTGTCCGGCGGGACATTCTGGAGTTGCAGGATAAACAGGTGAAGACAGAAGTCGCGTTGAAAGACTCCGTGGCTTTTTATCACTCCCTGGTTGAGAATCTTCCGCAGAATATTTTCAGGAAAGATGTGGCTGGCCGGTTCACTTTCGCGAATTCCCGATTTTGCGCCACGGTGGGAAGAAGTTTGAACGAAATTTTGGGGAAAACGGACTTCGACCTGTTTCCCAGGGAAATGGCCATTAAGTACCAGACGGATGACAAGAACGTTGTTTTGTCGCAAAAGCCTTTCGATGCCATTGAAGAGTATCGATCACCGGAGCAGGGAACGCGCTATGTCCATGTGATTAAATCTCCACTGTACGATTTCAACGGAAAAATCGTGGGTATCCAGGGGATTTTTTGGGACGAAACGGAACGTTTCAATGCCGAGGCGGCATTGGCACGTGAAAGGGATCTGCTGCGGGCGATGCTCGAAAATATCCCGGACCACATTTATTTCAAGGACCGGGAGTCCCGCTTTACCCTGGTGAGCACTGCGCTTGCCAAAAACATGGGCTGCGAAGATGCCGAGGGGGTGATCGGAAAGACGGACTGGGATTTCTTCAGTGCAGAGCATGCGCAGGAGGCTTACGAAGATGAGCAGCGCATCATCTCCACTGGCGTCCCGATGATCGCCAAGACGGAGCATGAAGATTGGCTGGATGGACGGGAGAAATGGATTTTAACGACCAAGGTCCCTCTGAAAAACCGGAATGGTGAGGTGGTTGGGACATTTGGTATTTCAAAGGATATCACTGCTTTGAAAGCAGTTGAAAAGGAACTGGCCCTGGCCCGTGATGCGGCCCTGGAATCCTCACGTCTTAAATCGGAGTTTCTGGCCAACATGAGCCATGAAATCCGTACTCCGATGAATGCCATCATGGGCATGACAGGATTGATCCTGGATACCGTTTTGACGGATGAACAACGGGATTTCGGCGAGACGATTCGAAATAGTGCCGAAGCATTGTTGAGCATTATCAATGATATTCTCGATTTCTCGAAAATTGAAGCAGGCAAGCTGGCTGTCGAAGTGATTGATTTTGATCTTACGGAAGTGGTGGAGGGCACTGTTGAGTTGCTGGCTGAAAGCGCTCAAACGAAAGGCATCGAACTCGCCTCATGGATTCATGAAGATGTGGTCCGTGATCTGCGGGGAGATCCCGGACGACTGCGGCAGGTGCTGACCAACCTGACTGGTAATGCGATCAAGTTCACTCCAAAGGGTGAGGTGCTTGTTGATGTGACCTGCGAAGGATTTGACGAGGACAAAGCAATTATCAAAATTGCGGTTCGGGACAGCGGTATAGGAATCACTCAAGAAGCGCAGAGTCGGATTTTCCAGGCTTTCACCCAGGCGGATGGCTCAATGACCCGGCGGTATGGGGGAACAGGCCTGGGACTTGCCATCAGCAAGCAACTGGTTGAGCTGATGGGAGGCAAGATTGGTTTCGAAAGCACCCCTGGGAAAGGTTCCACATTCTGGATGGTGATTCCGTTTGAACGAAATCATCATCCCAAACCACGTCCGCATGCTGTCAACCGCGAGTCACTCGAAGGTGTGAGGGTCATGGTGGTAGATGATAATGAAACGAACCGGCAGATTGTTCATCACCAGATCCTTGCATGGAAAATGCGCAACGGGAGCGCTGCCTCCGGACCCGATGCGTTACAATTATTGCACAAAGCTGTGGATGAGGGTGATCCATACCAGCTTGTCATCCTGGATATGCAAATGCCGGACATGGATGGGATGACCCTGGCCCGACAGATCAAAGCTGATCCCAAAATTTCCTCAGTCAAACTGGTCATGCTGACATCTCTTGGATATTTCCCGGAGGAACGAAGCTGGAAGGAAGCAGGAATATCGGCTTACCTGGTCAAACCGGTGAAGCAATCAAGGCTCTTTGATGCGCTGGCATTGGCTTATGATTCGGACCAGAAAGGTCAGAGCCGGATGAGAGCATCGGCACCTGTCCCTGCCAGCAAGCCGGAGCAGACCAAGCCGACGCCGAAACACACCCGAATCCTGGTTGCAGAAGACAACATGGTGAACCAGAAGGTCGCTCTAAGGCAGTTGCAGCGGCTGGGTTACCAGGCTGACGCGGTGGCGAATGGACTGGAGGTCCTGACGGCGCTGGAGCGAATCCCGTACGATATTATTTTAATGGATTGCCAGATGCCGGAGCTGGATGGTTACGCCACTGCCCGGAAAATCCGACAATTGGAAGCTGCGTCCCAAAACAGGGATGATAAAACAGGGCAATATATTATTGCCATGACTGCAAATGCACTGGCGGGTGACCGGGAGGTTTGCATCGCCGCGGGAATGAATGATTACATCAGCAAACCTGTTCGAATTGAAGAATTGGAAGCTGCACTGCAACGTGGCATAGACCAGATCGCAGCAAATCCAATGAAAAGTTCATCAAATCCGGAGCAAACCGAGCCAACAATCGATAAATCAGTGCTGGAGAATCTGCGGGCATTGAAAGTGCCGGGAGAGCCGGATCCTTTGGCTGAGTTGATTGAATTGTTTCTCGGGGACACTCCTGCCCGCCTGGAAAAAATCGAGATTGCTGTGAGGGCTGAAGATCCGCACACACTCGAGAATGCCGCCCATAGTCTGAAGGGGAGCGCCAGCAACCTTGGAGCCGCCCGACTGGGGACGCTGTGCGCTGAAATGGTGAATCATGCAAGAGAGAAGAACCTGGGCGCCGCTGCGGACATGCTTCCATTGATTAAAGATGAGTTTTATCGAGTGACAGAAATCCTCGCGCAGGAAAAAGAGCAGGTTTAATCAGCGGCTGGCCTCCCGGCAAATTTACCGCGTAGATCCGGCCTGTGATTTCCTTCCTCAAAAGTAACGTTTTCGTGCTGAAAGAGCTTTGGTGTTCTTAATTGGCAGATTTGTGGCAGGGATTTACTTTCATTTCTGACATGGACTTACATAGAAGCCTGCCCGTTCTATTGGTCGAAGATGATCCAGCAGTTCATGGGGTGGTTGCTTCCGCCCTGGCTCGTGAAAATATCATCACTTCTTTTGCCGTAAATGGAACGGAGGCGCTTGAAATCCTCACCCACCAGTCAATTTCACTGGTGCTCCTGGATTTGGGGTTGCCGGACATGGACGGGTTTGAGGTGTTGCGTCGGATCAAAGCCAATCCCTCACTGCAAAGTATCCCGGTGCTTCTGATTACTGCGTGGGACAGTTCATCGGATAAAGTCCGCGCGTTTGAACTTGGCGCGATTGATTATGTTACCAAGCCATTTGATCCGTCGGAATTGCGTGCCCGTGTTTGCGCTCAATTGAGGGCGAAGGTTCTTCAGGACGAACTGGCACTTGCAAACAAGGAATTGGAAAGCGCCCGAACGCACGCCGAAGCTGCAAGCAAGGCCAAATCGGAGTTCCTGGCGCACATGAGCCATGAAATTCGAACCCCGATGAACGGGGTTATTTCAATGGTCCGATTGCTTCTGGAAACTCCCTTGAATTCTCAGCAGCGGGAATTGGTGGACACGATCCACACCAGTGGAGATGCATTGCTGACGATCATTAATGACATTCTGGATTTTTCAAAAATCGAATCTGGCCGACTCGAACTTGAACTGCACAATTTCACCCTGGTCCAATGCATTGAGGATGTGCTTGACCTGATGGCGAACAAGGCTTCCGAGAAGGGGCTGGATCTGAATTATCACGTGGAGGATACCGTTCCGAGTGAGGTCATCGGGGATGCCACGCGATTACGGCAGGTATTACTCAACCTGGTCAGCAACGCGGTGAAGTTCACGGCAAAAGGGGAGGTTTTTACTCATGTTTCCGCATCATTTGGCGGCTCGGGGGGTGAGTGCAACAGCCAGGGATCGAACAAACCGAAATGTTGCATCCATTTTTCCGTGCGCGACACTGGCATAGGCATTCCCCCGGAAAAATTCCAACTTTTATTTCGTTCCTTTACACAACTTGATCCCTCAACGACGAGGAATTACGGCGGCACGGGGCTTGGCCTTGCCATCAGCAAGTCGCTGGTTGAATTGATGGGTGGAAAGATGTGGGTCGAAAGCACACCGGGTTATGGCTCCACCTTTCATTTTACCATCCTGGTGGATGCCGTGGTATCCAAGCCGACGGTTGCAGAACCGGAACGATTAAAGGGACTGAAGCTGCTGATCGTGGATGATAATATCACGAATCGTCGCATTCTCGCGTTACAGGCCCGTAAATGGGGGATGGTTTCGGAGGAAGTGGATTCGGGACCGGCTGCCCTGGAGCTTTTTTCACAAGGAAAGAAATTCGATATTGGTGTACTGGATATGCAGATGCCGGACATGGACGGATTAAAACTGGCGGAAGAAATCCGGCGGTCAGGGCAGCAGCTTCCATTGATCCTCCTGACTTCGGTAGGTGTATGGTCAGACACACCTGCAGAAAAACTTAAACCGTTTTTTGCCTGTTTGAACAAACCGGTAAAGCCGGCGCAGCTCTCCACGTTGATGACACAGGCTTACGCAGGGAAGACAGGCAAATCTGAAGCGGCGACGCAACCTCGCAAACTCGACCCGCAGCTTGCGGTTCGCCATCCCTTACGACTGCTGCTTGTGGATGACAACAAAATCAATCAACGCGTTGCCGTGAAGCTGTTCCAGCAACTCGGTTATACCAGCGAAGTTGCATCCAACGGCCTTGAAGCGGTTTCAGCGGTTGGAAAATCATCGTTCGACATTGTGTTCATGGACGTGCAAATGCCGGAAATGGATGGGCTGGAAGCAACACGGCAGATTCGCGCGCTGAAGCTTGAACCATCCCCAACAATCATTGCCATGACAGCAAACGCTATGACGGGTGATCGCGAGATGTGTCTCGCCTCTGGGATGGACGATTACATTGCAAAACCGATACAACCAGAGTTGCTTCAGGAAACGATAATCCGCTGGGCCGAACAGCGGGGGAAAACGCAGCGCAGGGAACCGGCTGTAAAAATGACGGTTTCACAAGGTCGAGGTTCATCGAAGAATCCTGACGGCATGCCGGTCAATATGGAGAGGCTTAAGCAATTTACTGATGGGACAGCAGCGGGCATGCGGGAATTGATAGACCTTTACCTTGGGCAAACAGCTCGCCAGATGATTGACCTGAGAGCGGCAGTTAAATCCGGAGTTGCGGAAGCGATCTGCCGCCTTGCCCATAGCTCCGCCGGATCGAGCGGCACTTGCGGGATGTCCCGGCTGGCGGAACTATTGAAAGAGATGGAAAACGCAGCGGCAGGAGGAGAACTTGGTCCTTCAAAAAGATTAATGGAGGAGGCCGATCTTGAATTTGAGCGAATTCAAAATTTCCTGAAAGGCTATTTAAAAACGACTGATTCTCCGGGCGGAAACTGATCAGATGCGATTAATCGCCAGCGCAATATCTTCATCGAAAGCTGGAGATTTGACAGTGGCAATGCCTCCAGCATGGTTCAATTCCTCCGATATTTCGTATTTTCCTTTTTTTGTATCGAACCATTGAACACGGTAGTTGCCTCTTGGCAGGTCGAGCTTCAATTCCATTGATTGTGAGGCCCCGGGGGGGAGGGCGGTGCTGGAAGCAAATGGAGAGGTGCTGCTCCAATCAAAATTCAATTCCTTGTCAATGCGGGTGAACGCTTTTTGATCGAAGTTTTGACCGGTATGGTAAACTCCCTGCAATCCTTCGCCCCCGGTATGCTCCGCTTTCAATGCTGAACCCGGAACGAGACTCCGTTCCCTGCCAGGCGGAGCCCAGAAAAGTTTGCAGATCGCATTGCCACCAGATTGGAAATATTCAATTTTGATCTTGTAGGAACGATCCTTTTCCAAGGCAATTGTGGCTCTGTCTTCCTTTGCCGAGTGGCTGGTCCAGTTGTCGATAATGAGTTTGTCATCAATCCAGAGCCTGATTCCATCATTGGATATGGTCCAAAAGGTATGCTCTCCATTTTCGCTAGATTGTATGGAACCAGTCCAGCGAATGGAGAAAGTGTCCTTGGCAGGTGGCTGGGGTCCGAAATAGAGAGCGTAATGTTGTCCTCGTTTGGATAAGGTGCGGCCACTGCCATTGGCAGGAATGCCTCCTCTGATAAAGGATTTGTCCGGCAGCATTTCGGTGAAAGGAAATGCGGTTATGAATTCCTTGAGATAACGCATTTGATTGCGAAAAGCGGGATTTCCGCCACCGGGCTGACTTGAAGGATAGTTGAAGGTCCCATCTTCCGCCCCCGCGGCAAAGGAGTAATCGAGGTGGTTGAACAATCCTCCTCCTGCAATAATAAAGTCCCATGCTTCAACCCGGTAAGGCAGATCATTGGTGCCGCGAAAACCAGTTTCATTATCGCCGATCACCTTGTTGAGATGATAGTTTGCTTCAACCGCGGAAGGCGGGGTGGCATAATGAAAATTGTAGATTGAAATTGCAGGATGTGGGTTCGTGACTGTCTCAGAACCATTGGCAACGTTGCGGGAAATGAGATGTTTTTTTGGCAACGATTTCTCTGTTGCAGCAATTAACTCGGCGATGCGGTGCTGCCAAGGAATAGTGACTCCACCGAAGTAAGGTTCATTGCAAATCTCATAGTAAAGATTGTCATAGCGGTTCAGCTCCCGAACCAGTTTGATAACGAGTTCTTCCTGGATAGAGAGGAGTCCCCCATGTTTATCCAACGTATAAACATTTGTTCGGGGCACATCACCGAGGCCGTTGATGTTGTTTGCCACGTTCATTGGGCTGAGACGCCATTGAATCTCCTCATAAAAGGGACAAAAGAGATTCAGTTCAACAATCACTCCATTTTTGTCCGCAGCTTTCATCAAGGCATGCAGGCGCTCAAAATACCTCGGATCCCAGGTCAGCAGATCGAATTTGTTGCCGCCATTGGCATAACCCGGTTGGCTGCTTCTCGCCCATGGTGAGATGAATCGTTCCGGCTCAGGTGCCAGGGTGTTTCGGGTTATGTTAAATGCTCCCTTCGGTTCAACATAGGATCCGGTGAAGAGGCGAGTATTGTTCAAATTGTCCTGCTTCAGGGTGCGGAGATATTTTTCGAAATCGAAATCCAGATTGATCAGAGCCCCGTAATGTTCTGCGGAGGTAATCAGGATGGTCGGCTTGCCTTCGTACTCGAAATAATGCGGGTTGCGCGGATGGAGTCGAATGGGATCGGCATTCGTGGAGATGGGGTGGGCCAGAAGCATTAAAGCCAGCAGGAGCCATGTGAACGGGGAATTCATGCCTGCGTTTTACTCTTGATGGCAACGCATCGCAACCCCGGAGATTGAAAGGAAGTATACCAGGGTGACCACGGCAAATGCAGAGCAAACTACCGTTGCTGCATTCCTGCCCTGGCGGGGTTCGTAAGTCCACATTCCGTGGGCCCTGGTGAAGGTAGTATCAGTGAAGAGCGCGGGCACCGCAAGCGCTGTTACAATTTGCGTGAAAGGCTTTGGGAGATAATGCTCGGCGCTTTACGCTGGCGAAATGTCCGGGCAAATAGCACGCCCATTGAAACGACGCAAACCGCTCCTGCCAGCAATGTAATCGCGTTCGTTTTCCGTGCTTGTGGCACCTGGGCGCTTCCCTGAAGTGGAGGAGCATTGGATAAAAGATTTTTTGGCTTCGCTGGGGCAGAGTCCAATCCACCCGTTCGCAAAATGTTCGCTGGAGAATTGGATGCAGCGGATCGATTTACCAGATTGGTGGCGGTGGAGGTCTTTTGAAGAATTGCTCGCGATGGTACACTTGCAGAAGGCACCACGGCAGGAGTGTTGGTGAGATTGGCTGCGGTCACTTCAGGATGTGATTTTGATTTTTCAGGGACCGGCTTTGCCAGGGTGGTTACAACGCGATCTGCAGGGTTGATGATTTGATTGATTGTCTTTGCGGGAGAAGGCTGTGTGGTCAGCGGATCGCTTCGGGGAGTGAAAATTTCCACTTCTTTTTCGACGGGCACTGGTCCGAGCACGGTTACCTTCAATGGGGCTCGAGCGGGCCGTCTGATAATTGGCTGCTCATTTTGCCGGACGGCAGCGATCTGGTTTGTGCTTAAATTCTTGGCCGGATCCGGGACGGAGTGATTTGTTGCAGGTATCGTTTGAGCGATGTGCGCGAGCATCGCGGCAGCCTGACGCAGGAGAGATGCGTATTGCTCATCTGATTGGTTTTCAGAGGTGGATACCGCCTGAGGCCGGGAACGAAGCACATCCGCTGTTGCTGAGTTCAGAAAATCGGTACGCCATGAAGTGAATGCCTGGTTGCGGATTTCAAGTTGAGTCAGCAACGGAGCTTTATTCCCCATTTTTCGAAGATCGCTCCAGCGCTTATTGATCGCATCATCGAGGGGTAATCCTTTGAGGGAGGAGTCCCCATCTGTGAGGAGGTAAACGATGCAGTGGGGTGAAACCTGACGAACGTTTTCGAGTTTTGAGAGAGCGGGTTTGAATGCAGTGGCGCCTGTGAATCGCTGTTCCAGTATTTGCTGTGCGGCAAGTTCAGCGTGGAGTTCCCCTGATTCCGCACCCCAGGTTTGCACGGGAAAATCATCCACCAACCCGTTCTGGTTGACGGTCCAGACCGTGAATCGATCACCGTTTTGGAGCACTCCTTCACATCCGGAAGCGAGATAAACCCGCAGCCATTCAATGATGGCGGGCCGTTTGGACAGCATTGATTGCGAACTGTCCACCAGAAACAACACCTTGTAATTCGGGCGAAGTTCGTCCACCTCATCCTGGGCCGTGATAGACCGTGTCAGGAGCAGCAACAGCAATATTGCAAACGCGAATGGATTCATTTCGGTTTTTTGAAGCGGCTCATTTCCCGTTTGTTATAATTCTTCAGATCATCATGCAACTCTCCTAATGTAATCTGAATTTCGCGAATGAAATTTTGACAGCTGGAAAAGTGCGCTCCACCCGCAAAAACCGTATCGCGCTCAGCAAAATCATTGGTCACTACCAGGATTGGGCCATGTTCAGCAAACCGGTGAGCCGCGCGTTCGATCAAGTCATCAGCAGTGTGACCTGCCTTGGAAAATAGAATTTCCATTTCGGGCGTGGAGTGCATTTTGGAAATGCCCGCCGGAGCGCCTGCCCCATCGAAAATCACCGTAATCGGGGTGCCGGTGGCGTCCCGATACTGGGTGAGCCAGTGAATCAACTCATCACGGGCGGCGGCGGAAAAGCGTGCCTTGCCGGGAGCCAGTTCCGGCCAGGCGTGCAGCAGGCTGTAGCCATCCACCAGGATGCGGAGCAGCCCCATCTAAACCTCCATGGCTTTCATGGCAATCTGATAAAAACCGTCCTGCTGTGGCAGAGGAACATACAATGATGTGTCTTCGCTGTTTCCGGTAAATTCGGTTTCATTGAAAGGTCCGTCAGGCGAAAGAGCAAATTGAACCGTTGTATCAGCTTGTGTGTTCAAAGGCCGAAAATGAACCTGATAGACAATGGGTGGAAATCCCAAAAACATCAATCGAATCCGCTTCTCTGTGGAGGTAATGACACTGTGTTGGTCTATGGCCACATGCCAATCGGGAATGTCTACGGAAAGCAGGTTTCCGTTCAATCTCGTCGAATACTTGAGCAGGTTGCTTTCGGCGAAACCGGAGAGCCGTCTTCCATCACTCGCAAATACCGAGCCGTGGCATGGGCAAACCAGCCGGTGACTCTGCGGATCTGCCGCGGCGACTGTGCATCCTTCATGAGTGCAAGCTGCATCCACCGCATCAAAACCATTGGCTGCATTTCTCGTGATGATGACAGGCCAGAAGAGTCCTTCGGGATAGTGATCGCTCTTGATCTGGCTGGTCCCGATCCGCACAGATCCGTTGATTGTTTGCAGCGCCGGGTAATCCGAAAGTTTCAGTTGAAGAAGAGGAGTCGTGCGCGTCGCCGCCAGAAGGCGATTGACAGAACGTTGCCCCTCCACAAGGGAAGTGGCAGTCAGCAGGAGGAATGATTTGATTGCACCACGACGATTCATTTGCATAACAGCCATTGGGAAGGAACATAGCAGATGGCGTGCCTTGAAGCGAAAGTGGAGATTCAGCTTCTTTTCTGGATGTGATAACCCCTGTCTGATAATCTTGTGGCATGAAATTCTCTCAAGCGCTTTTCCTGGCACTGCTTTCCGTGTCCACCCTCCAGGCCGAGAATTGGCCTGCCTGGCGGGGAAGTGGTGGTTCCGGTGTGGCAACAGACCCCAATTTACCCCGCGAATGGAGCGCAACGGAAAATATTAAATGGAAAACTCCTTTGCCTGACCGGGGCAACTCCACCCCGATTGTTTGGGGAAACAAGGTATTTGTGACACAGGCGATTGAAGCAGACGGAAAACGGTTGCTCCTTTGCCTCGACCGCGCCACAGGAAAAGAACTCTGGCGTGCGGGGACCACCTATCCGGAAAAGGAAGAATCACACGAGACGAATCCACAATGCTCTGCTTCCCCGGTCACCGATGGTGAGCGTGTTGTGGCCTGGTTTGGTTCCGCAGGAGTTTTCTGTTACTCGATGGATGGAAAAGAACTTTGGAAACGCGATCTGGGAAAACAAACACATGAATGGGGCTACGCCGCCTCTCCAGTTTTGCACAAGGACCTTTGCTATATCCATTTTGGTCCGGGCAAACGAACTTTCCTTGCCGCGCTCAATAAAAAAACCGGCGACATCGTTTGGCAAATTGACATGCCTGAAGTTTTTCCTCCGAAACGAACCGATGGTTTTGCCGGACGGGAGCAGGGTGGCATTGTCGGCTCATGGAGCACCCCGATTCTGATCAACGTGAACGGGCGGGATGAACTGGTCATCAGCGTTCCCGAGGAAGTTCAGGGGCTCGACCCGATGACCGGCAAAATTTTCTGGAGATGCAAGGGGTTAAACCCGCTTCTCTATACCTCGCCCATTTATGGTGATGGAGTGGTGGTGGCGATGGGCGGGTTCATGGGAACAACCGTGGCTGTGAAGCCGGGCGGCAGTGGCGATGTGACTGCCACCCATAAATTATGGGAGAAACAACGGACGAAGAACCGACTCGGCTCCGGGGTGATCAAGGATGGTTATGTCTATGTTTTGAACACTCCCGGCGTCGCCGAGTGCATCGAACTGAAGAGTGGAACCGTCGTTTGGGAGGAACGGCTGCCGTCAAAGGGCCCCAAATCGGAATCATGGTCCAACATGACCCTGGCAGGAGATCTCATCTATGTGCCGAACCAAAGCGGGGATGTCGTGATTCTCAAGGCCAGCCCCAAATTTGAAGTGGTGACCGTCAACACGATTGGAAATGAACTGACGAATGGATCACTGGCAACCTCCGATGGAGAAATCTTTATCCGCACCCATCAGAACCTCTGGTGCATCCGCAACAAATCACGCACCGCAATGAAGTGAGGAATTGCGTCTAAACTCGGACCCAGCGCAGATCACTGTTTCTTCAGAAGCATGGTTACACTGTGCAGCTTCCTTCCGTCGCTGAGGGTCACCTCGGAGGCTTCCGACCAATTCCCATCAGCATCCACCTTCATTTGGGAGAGCGATTTCAAAGGTCCCTGCTGAAAGCCCCATTCAAAAGTTTTGTCACCTACCTTCAGCTCGCTTTCGATATAGTGTCCGCTGTTCCAGGCACAGATGCGGTAGGCCTGACGTTGCGGGTCGTAGGAGACGATGGCAAAAGCATTGAACACGGTCTTTCCTGTTTCATCCCGACCCGTGCCCTCGATAGTCATGATCGTTCCATCAAGTTTGTATTGCACCTCTTCGGTTTGCGAAAACTTGATATTGGGCCCATCGCCCGGAGTGATTATTGCGTCACCCCGCCACTTCCCAGTGAGGAACTTTAATTTTTCCATCGCTGCCTTATGCAGTCCGAGGTCTGGTCGACTCTGGGCCTGGGCAACGGAAGAAATGAGCACACCGGTGAGAAATAAAATACTGGTAAATAATCGCATCATGCAGGTTTACAACAGTCAGGAGCAGGGGTCTTGAATAAAAGTGACACAGCTACACGGTGTCGCGGTGTTCGATGCGCCGGAGGTACTCGTGGACCAGGCGCGGAGTCCAGCCGTAGATATCCTGAAACTCGCGTGTCATATGAGCCTGATCAGAAAAGCCAGTGGCGGCGGAAAGGTCCGCCCACGCTGGAGCAGCCTTGCGTAAAGCTTCCACACAGGCGTGGCGCAGGCGACGCAGGCGGGCGAATTCCTTGGGTGTGAGGCCGGTCGCCTCATAAAAACGTCGCAGGATCTGCCGGTAACTTAGTCCCAGCCCGGCGCAAAGCGCAGCGACTGAAATATCGCCTTCAGCCGCAAGAATTCGCTGCGTCAGTTCGACCACCACATTATCTGGCGCGCTGAAATGTTTTTCGCGTGACCAACGCGCAATCAGTTCATTGAGGCCCTGAATTCCGCTTTCACGCATAACTGATGCGAATGAGTCACACGAAAAGGGTTGAACCTGGTCGCGTATGGCGATGCTATTAATTCCCAAAAGGGGGCCAGCCACGCCGGGACAAAAACGGATGCCGCAGTAAGAAAGGCCAGCTTGCACGGGAACGCGGAGCGCGTTCATCCGGGGGCCTACGAGTACGCAAACACCTGGAGGCAGCCAGCAGAGATTGACTGCACCATCCGGCGGAACGGTGTGAGTGAAGTGATTCGGCTCATGTGATACAGGTGGAGTAAAACGCCAATAGCAGGACACCAAAGAAGAGAGTTGCGGTGCGGGAGCAAACTCCTGGTAGATCACGGTCAAAGTCTGCACGCTCTCCTATTTTCAGCAATTCGAATCTTAGAAGCTAGAGCTTAGGTCGATCCATGGATGAATGGCCGGAAACTGTTCAGCTTCAGCGCGGGATACAAGGCTTTCCCTTTTGCCGTGATGAGTCAGTTGCAATAATTAGTACGGTTTTGGCTCGAGCGTCCGTTAAACTATATGATTTCAACTTCAAGGCTTACCCTCCTTTTGCTGCTGGCGGTTCTCCTGGTTCCCCTCGCCACGGCAGGGGACCTCCACACGGGTGCATCGTTTGAACGTGTATCCAATCTCCCAATGGGCAGTGTCAGTGGTGTAGGCTCGGCATGGGCAGATTATGATCGTGACGGTTACCCGGACCTTTTTCTGGGCACGACTGTCGGGAATCCGCCGCAATCTGGAGCGAACCGGCTGTACCACAACGATCGGAATGGGACTTTTTCGGTGATCACTTCGAACCTCTTTCCCAACAGCGGTGGCGTCATTTGGGCGGGATGGGCGGACTACAATAATGACGGATGGCTGGATCTTTATGCCGGGAAAATTGGCAACGACCTGCTCTACCAAAACAACGGCAACGGCACTTTCACGGCAATCACCAACTCCGTTTCGTCTGACGGGGGCGGCACAGTTGGATGTGCATGGGGAGATTACGACAATGATGGCTTGATTGATCTCATTAGCATTAACGAAGGGCAGGCCAATTCTCTCTTTCATAATGAAGGCAACTCCTTTCGTAAAGTAGCAAACTCCATACTGACCAATAGCCCATTCTCCCAGGGAGCCGAGTGGGGTGATTACGATAATGATGGCCGGGTCGACCTTTTTCTGGCGAATTACCAGAATAACCGAAACCTCCTGTATCACAATGAAGGCGCTGGAAGTTTTTCACGGGTGACCAATGGTTTGCTTGTAACAGAAGCGGGAAAGTTCTCGGGCGGAGCCTGGGGCGATTATGACAATGATGGCCTCCTGGATTTATTTGTCCGGACGTATGGCCCCCGGAACGCGCTTTATCATAACAATGGCGACGGGACCTTTGGAAAGATTACACCAGGGGCGTTGGCGAGCGACGCCAGCCATTCCTACGGCGCTGTTTGGGGCGACTACGACAATGACGGGTGGCTCGATTTGTTCGTTTCAAATGGGAGCACAGTGAAACGTGATGCCCTCTACCGAAACAATTCCGATGGCTCTTTTACGAGAGTTACAGACGCAAGTCTTCCCAGTGATACAGGCGAGGGTCGTTCCGCGGCATGGGTCGATTATAATCGTGACGGCTTCCTCGATCTGTGGGTGGCAAATACTTTCAACACTTTGAACACGCTCTATCGAAACAGCGGCAACAGCAACCGCTGGCTGCGCGTTCAGCTTGATGGCCGTTCTTCGAACCGTTCAGCATTCGGGGCCAAGGTGCGCCTCCGCGCAACGATAGGAGGAACCAACTTTTGGCAGCTGCGCCAGATTGGCGGAGGCGACATGGAAGCTCACTTTGGACTTGGTGATGCCTTAATCGCTGAATTGGTGCGAGTGGAATGGCCATCCGGGCTCATCCAGGAATTCCAGAACGTCGCGTCTTCGCAATTTTTAACCATTGCCGAGCCAAGCGTGCTGAGCATGTCTCTGACTGAGTCTGGAGAGTCTCACATCCGCTTTCAAGCCGTCCACAATGTCCTCTACGATGTTCAGAGCACGGTAGATTTTGGGACATGGTCCTCATTCGTCGTCATTTCGAACGCTTCCAACTCAGTTTCGATTCCGGTTTCCCTCACACCTGGGAAACAGTTTTTCCGTGTCCGTGAAAACTGACCCGTTACAAGGACTGAAATAGCACGGAATCAGAAGGCCGTTCTCCTTTGTGTAAGGCAATAAGATCATCGTGCCCACCTTGGGCAAAGGGCAGGGCGATGTACATCGCCCTTTCGTCAGATAAAATCTGATGCTGAGTGAGGTGCAGGTGGAACTTTCCTCTTCCGATCTTAAAGCCGTGAGGCAAATTTCTTGGAGGTCTTGAAATCAACGATTAAGAATGGCTCCAAAGGTAGGACTCGAACCTACAACCACACGGTTAACAGCCGCGTGCTCTACCATTGAGCTACTTTGGAACCCAAGAGCGACGGAAGATACAAATCGCCTTCTGACGCGTCAACACTTTACCCTGAAAATTTTGTCATGCAAATCAGAGCAAAGCTTGCAGCCGATTCTCCCTCCCTCATATACTGTCTTTTGTGAAATTTCGAATCATTACCGCCATTTGCAGCATGCTTTGTTGTGGCTTTTATTTGACTGCCCAGCCTGCAACGGGGGCTGAACTGACCGCCAGCTTGAAGGAAGTCACTTCGGGGCTCGTTTCCCCCATCGAACTGACCACCATTGGGAAAGAGGGGGAAATGTTGGTCGCCGACCAAATCGGGGTCATTTATCGTATAAACAAAAACGGGCAACGGGAGGAGAAAGCGTTTCTCGATTTGCGTTCCAAACTTTGCAAGTTGAACCAGGGCTTTGATGAACGCGGGGTCCTCGGATTGGCGCTTCATCCCAAATTTGAGGAAAATAAACGGCTTTTCGTGGTTTACAGCGCCCCTTTGCGCAAGGATGGACCCGCTGAATGGGACCACACAATGACCCTCTCGGAATTCAAAGCGGATGATTCTGGCACTGCTGCGGACATTTCCACGGAAAAGGTCATGTTGCAGATCGACAAGCCTTACTTCAATCACAACGGGGGATGCCTCATGTTTGGTCCGGATGAGTTTTTGTATTTATCAGTGGGAGATGGCGGAAACGCCAATGGCACCGGCAAAGGGCACTCGGAAAAGGGGAATAGCCAGGACCTGACAACATTGCTGGGAAAAATAGTGCGGCTGGATGTGAGGAAATCGACGGGAATCTCACCTGAACTGCAGAAGCGTTACGGTATTCCATCGGTCAGCAACCCAGTCGAGCCTGGGTATTACATTCCAGCTGATAATCCTTTTTTAAATATCGAAGGCGCGCGCCCGGAGATTTATGCGCTTGGCCTGCGCAATGTTTGGAAAATGTCATTTGATCGCGATGGCACACATGGGCTTCTGGCTGCTGATATCGGGCAGGATTTGTACGAAGAGGTGAACATTATCAAAAAAGGTGGCAACTACGGATGGAACCTCCGGGAAGGGTTCCATTGTTTTGATCCCAAAAATCCGAAGAAATCCCCTGAAACCTGCGCCGAAAAAGATGAGCATGGCCACAGCTTTGTGGACCCGGTTTTCGAATATAAAAGCTTCCGCTCCTTTCCGAAGGATCCGGACGCACTCGGTATTTCGATTACCAGTGGTTATATGTATCGGGGGAAGGCAATCCCGGAATTGAGAGGGAAGTATATTTTCGCCGATTGGTCGCGGCATTGGGTGAAGCCTGACGGGATGATTTATGTTGCCACACCCTCAGACGGAAAAACTCCCTGGAAAATCGAGAAACTGTCTCTCGCCTCACACGAAAAGGGTTTGAATTTGTATGTGACAGCTTTTGGTCAGGATCAAGATGGAGAACTGTATGTTCTCACCAGTGGCAGCAATGGGCTTGTGGGGACAAAGGGAATTGTCTTCAAGCTGGTTTCCAAATAGTTGATCCGTTCCAATTTGGAATCACCGCAGATGCGAAAGCCATCGTTGCTGATCATTTTTCTGACGGTCTTTATTGACCTGATCGGCTTTGGCATCGTCATGCCGTTACTGCCGCTTTACAGCAAGCAGTTCGGCGCATCCGGCCTGATGGTCGGGATGATCATGGCTTCCTTTTCGCTGATGCAGTTTCTCTTCGCACCTGTTTGGGGCAAATGGTCGGATAAAATTGGACGGCGCCCGATTCTTTTGGTGAGCAATGCGGGATCAGCATTGTCCTATGCGCTGTTTGCCATTGCTTCCAGCATGGCGGGAGACAAAGGACTTTTATTACTGCTCTGTTCCAGGATTTTTGCCGGTATCTGCGGCGCGAACCTTTCTGTGGCTTCTGCATACATTGCGGATATCAGCCCTCCGGAGAAACGCTCAAAAAGCATGGGGTTGATCGGGATGTCTTTTGGGCTTGGCTTTATCCTGGGTCCCGCGCTTGGTGCAGGCGCAGCGCATTTTTTTGGCCGGAGCGGCCCCGGCTGGGTTGCAGCAACAATTTGTGCGGCTAATTTTCTACTCGGTTGCTTTATCCTGGTGGAAAGCCGGAGTCCCACGGCCGAACCCACGCCTCCGCGCACGAAAATGGGACAATGGCGGCATACTTTTTCACAACCCACGGTGGGATTCGTGGTGGCGGTTTATTTTTTCGCGACCTTTTGTTTTTCAATTTTTGAAACGACCTTTGGATTGATTCTCCAGAAAAAATTCCATTATTCAGACCAGCGTGTTTTACTGTTGCTGAGTTATTGCGGACTTCTCGCTGCGATAATTCAGGGTGGGTTGATTGGCAAGGTGGTGAAGGCATTGGGGGAACGCCGCCTGATTTCATTGAGTTTATTCGTGACAGGATTAAGTCTTCTTTTATTGCCCTATTTCTCAGCCCTGAGCGCCCTGTTGATCACGGTGGGGTTATTTGCAATTGGCTCCGGTTTTCATCGACCCCCGATTTTTGGACTTATTTCAATCCTCACGCCAGCGGCAGAGCAGGGAAGCACTCTTGGGGTTACCCAAAGCGCCGGCAGCCTGGCCCGCATTATTGCGCCTGTTATCGGAGGGCTGTTATTTGATTTGAAACCGGAAATGCCGTACCTCATGTGCGCAGGAATTTGCGTGGCTGTTGGGGCGATCAGCTGGGGAAAGCTGGGCGATCACCGGGATGTTCACAATTGATCCAACTCAAGACCTTCTACTGGCGCAAGATATCTTGCGCTTCAACTTTCAATTTCTATATTTGCGCCCATGGAATGGTTAAGCAGCCCCGAAGCATGGATATCACTACTCACCCTGACGGTGTTGGAAATCGTCCTCGGCATAGACAATGTTGTTTTTATTTCGATTCTTGCGGGCAAGCTGCCAGCTGACCAACAGGAAAAGGCCAGAAAAATGGGGCTGATGCTCGCGCTGGTGACTCGAATCCTCCTGTTGCTGGGAATCGCCTGGATGGCGAAATTGACCAAACCGCTATTTGAAATCATGTCGCATCCGATTTCCGGACGAGATCTCATCCTGCTTATCGGGGGGTTATTCCTGATTGGTAAAGCAACCCATGAAATCCATGACAAGCTTGAAGGGGAGGATGGTCACGTGACCAAACGGCTTCCACCCAGCTTCACCGCGGTCATTGTTCAGATTCTTGTGCTTGATATTGTTTTTTCGCTCGATTCAGTGATCACCGCCGTTGGAATGGCGAGGGAAGTAGGGGTGATGATCACCGCTGTGATCATCGCAGTTGGGTTCATGATGGTTTTTGCAGGCAAAATCAGCCGGTTTGTAGACAAGCACCCGACCATTAAAATGCTGGCGTTGAGTTTTCTGATCATGATCGGGTTCACATTGGTTGCAGAGTCGTTCCACCGCGCCATACCCAAAGGTTACATTTATTTCGCAATGGCATTCTCCGTTGCTGTGGAGATTTTAAACATGAAAATGCGGAAGAAAGCGGAACCCGTTCACCTGCACCAGGGCTATCGATAGAAATTGTGAGCCATGTTCAGGCTCCGCCACATTGATTCACTTCATCTGCCTGAACTCGAGCCTTATCGCTCGATGAGCTGGCAACAGGAACATCGGAAACGGGGGATTTTTGTTTCTGAAGGGGAAAAGGTCGTTCGGCGGTTGTTGGAATCTGACCTCACGATCCATTCTTTATTAATTCCCAAGGACCTATTGCCGGATTTCGAACCGGCCCTCCAGCGCCGCCCTGAAATGGTGGAAGTTTACCTTGCGAAAAAAGCGCTGCTTGAAGAACTCACAGGGTTCAATCTTTACCAGGGTGTACTTGGGTTAGCCCAGGTTCCCGCTACGGCAACGCTGCCGGAAATCCTGACGATAATTCCACAACCATTTCTCATTACAGTGATCGAAGGAGTCTCCAATGCGGAGAATATGGGGGCTTTAATTCGCAACTGCGCTGCATTTGGCGTCAAGGCTGTCTGTATCACTCCCGGGTCCTGCAGCCCATATTTGCGGCGGGCTGTTCGCAATTCAATGGGAGCGATCTTTAAAATGAAGGTTGTGGAAGCAACAGATGTCATCGCAACTCTTCGCGTTCTTAAATCACATGAGATCCAAACAGTTGCTGCCCATCCGCATGCCACAGGTCCTGCGCTCTCCGGGATCGATTTCCGCAGATCGACCTGCCTTGTATTTGGAAGCGAAGGGCATGGGCTGGAGGCGCAAACCCTTGCTGCCTGCGATCTGGCGGTTGCGATTCCGATGCAGCAGGAAATCGACTCCCTGAATGTAGGCACTTCTGCTGCCGTGTTCCTTTATGAGGTGGCCCGGCAGCGGGGCCTTGCATAACTTCATTCTTTCGATAGCTTTGTGTTGCAAAGCAACTCTCTATGATCACACGTCGTAATGCCCTCAAAACTGCCGCTCTCGGCTCACTTGCAATCACTGCGGCTCACCCGGGCTCAGTCCTCGCCCAGCCCACCGATAAAGCTTTTCAGTTGCGGCCGCTTCCTTATCCAACCGATGCACTGGAGCCGCACATTGATGCGAGGACCATGGAAATTCACCATGGGAAGCATCATGCCGCTTATGTCACGAATTTAAATAAAGCGCTTGCGGAAGTTCCTGAAGCTGCTGGCAAAAGCATGGTGCAACTGACTCGTGATGTGAATTCACTTCCGGAGAAAGTTCGCCCTGCAATCAAAAATAATCTCGGTGGCCATTACAATCATTCGCTGTTCTGGATGTCGCTATCTAAAAATGGTGGGCAGCCAAAAGGAGAATTGGAAAAGGCAATCGAGAGGGACTTCGGTAATATCGATGGATTCAGGGAGCAGTTCACAAAGGCAGCCATAAGCGTGTTCGGCAGCGGTTGGGCCTGGTTGAGTCTGTTCCAGGGCAAGCTATCGATTGAAACGACCCCGAACCAAAATAATCCGTGGATGGAAGGGCGACACCCGGTGCTGGGTTTAGATGTTTGGGAACATGCCTATTACCTGAAATATCAGAATCGCCGCCCTGAGTACATCGCTGCTTTCTTCAACGTGATTAATTGGGATTTCGTGGCCAGCCGATTTATCGAAGGCGGGAAGATCTGATCCCCACGTTTTGCTTCCTATGCACGAATATATCGAGGATGTCATTGACCTGATCGATCCTGCTTTAAATCAAATCCACAACATGACTGTGGATGAAGCGCGGGTTCGCGTTTTGAACGGCACACCCGAACAAGTCCGGAAAATCGATGGCTCCTTCGCCCTGGTTGGCCGAAATGGCAAAACTGTAAAATTGGCCAGGTCGATGGACAGACCGATGCGCTATTTTTTGGCCAAACGTCATGAAGGTCCGGCACTTGTGATCAGCGATCGGATTGATCGTATTTATGAGTGGTTGAAGAGTAAGGGCTTTGAAAACCAATTTCATCCCAGCTACACCCGCATGGTTCCTGCGCATTATGTCATTGAGTTGCACTTGATTGGTTGCCCTGATCCTGATCCGACTTATACCCGTTATTTCACCCCGAAACGGGAACGTTTAAGCAGCGACCTGAACGAGATTGGAACCGCTTATATCAGCGCCGCAGAGGAGGAAATTCGAAAATGGCTCCTGCGATTGCCACCGGAGGCCCCGGTCGGTGTCTGTTTTTCCGGTGGAATCGACAGTGGCGCGGTCTTTCTGCTGACTTATCATCTAATGAAAGAGCAGGGCTTGAATCTGGGCCGCTTAAAGGCGTTCACATTAAGCCTCGGAAAAGGACCGGACCTGGATCAGGCGCGTGACTTTTTAAAGTCACTGGATTTGGAGCTTTTTTTGGAGCCGATCGAAGGGGATCCAGCTCTGTTGAGCCATGCCGAAGCTGTTCGCATTGTTGAGGATTACAAGCCTCTGGATATTGAATGCGCTGCGATGGCACTGGCTTTGCATCGCGGTATCCGGGAGCGCTATCCCGATTGGAAATATCTGGTGGATGGCGATGGTGGGGATGAGAATTTGAAAGATTATCCAATCGAGGAAAATCCGGAACTGACCATTCGAAGCGTGGTTCACAATTTGATGCTTTACCAGGAAGGCTGGGGAGTCGGACGGATCAAGCATTCGTTGACATACAGCGGCGGCCTCAGCCGCTCTTACACTCGCACCTACGCGCCTGCGCGTCACTTTGGCTTCGAAAGCTTTAGCCCGTTTACGCGGCCGAACGTGGTCGAAGTTGCCGAGGGAATTCCGTTCATTGGATTGACTGACTATAATGTTGAGCGCCTCTACTCGTTAAAGGGAGAAATCATCGCTCGAGGCATTCGTGCAAGAACAGGACTGAACATGCCAGTTTTCCAAAAACGCCGCTTTCAGCATGGGGCTGTCGAAGTTTCCAGGCTGCGGGAGATTATGAGCGGTAGCGAAAGCGTTTATCGCAAGGAATTTCTCAGCCTTTATCAGGCGTGAGCGCCTTGCATTATCCGACCAGCCCTGTTGAGCGAAGCCGATGGATTCTTTCCCGACGCGGTCCGCGACATCCGGCTAATCCTGCTGAACCGTACGCGGCTTTCATTGAGCAGGAGCGAAATGAGGAAGGTGTAATTGCCGATGTGGCGACGATTTTTTTGACAAATCGAGAATGCCCCTGGAAATGTGTGATGTGCGATTTATGGCGGAACACGACAGAATCCCCCGTTGCAATTGGCTCCATAACGCAACAAATCAGGCATGCTTTGCAAAATTTTCCACGAACGGCAAAGTCTTTAAAACTCTATAATAGCGGCAGTTTTTTTGATTCCGGGGCTGTTTCAAAAAAAGAATGGCGCTCAATCGCGGAGCTTTGCCGTCCCTTCAAACGCGTCATTATAGAATGTCATCCAAGGTTGGTGGGCAAACCAGTGCTGGAGTTTGCTTCTCTGGTCAATGAACTGGAAATTGCCATCGGGCTGGAGACATGCCATCCGCAAGCGCTCGATTCTCTCAACAAACGCTTTTCAATTCAGGATTACCGGCGATCTGCTGAATTTATTGTCAGTCATGGAATGGCATTGCGAACGTTCCTCCTGGTGTGCCCTCCCTTTATTCCTATGGAACAACAGTTGCATTGGCAGGAACAGTCGATGGAAACTGCGTTTGCCGCTGGTTCAGCAGTCGTCAGTTTTATAGGAACCCGGTCAGGAAATGGTGCGTTGGAGGAATTGGAAAAGCTCGGATTATTCTGTGAACCCATTTTATCGAATCTTGAATCCGCACAAGAGCAAGGCATTGTTCGAAGGTTGGGACGAGTTTTTGCGGATACCTGGGACATTGAGCGATTTTCCCGATGCAATCACTGTTCCCCAAAGCGCATCCAGCGAATCCATCGAATGAATCTCACTCAAAGCATCGAACCACGTCTGGATTGTCCTGATTGTGAAGATCGCGACAAAATTTGATTTTTTGGTCCTGGGTTCTGGTTTTGGTGGAACCATCACGTCGATGGTGTTGCGTCAACAGGGGTATTCCGTTGCCCTGGTCGAGAAAGGAACACACCCTCGATTTGCCATTGGCGAATCTTCAACTCCTTTTTCAAACCTGCTTCTGGAAAAACTAGCAGTCAATTTTGGCCTCCCGATCCTGAATTCGTTTTCGGAGTGGGGGAGGTGGCAACGTGAGATGCCTCAGATTTCAGCCGGGCTAAAGCGCGGTTTCAGTTTTTTTCATCATGAACCCGGCATAACAAGCGTTCGTGAAAGAAGCAAACAGTTGCTTGTAGCTGCGAGCCCGAATGACGTAGTCGCAGATACTCATTGGTACCGTCCCGAATTTGATGAATTCCTTGTAAAAACTGCGCAAGAGAATGGTGTCATCTATTTTGATTCCTCCATTATCCAGTCCTGTCGCCATATAAAGGGCAGCTGGACTGTATCAATTGCTCGATATGGTGCGGTTCTAAACTTGAGCGCCGGTTTCATCATCGATGCGTCAGGTTCAAACAGCTTTCTGGCAAACATGTTTCATATTCCAAATCGTCGGTTTGAATTCATGCCACAAACTTGCGCGGTATATGCTCATTTCCAAAACGTCCACCGTTTCGATCAAAGCTCAGGGTTTAATAGTAACTTGCCCTATCCACCAGATGATGCGGCGCTGCATCACGTGTTTCGTGGAGGCTGGATTTGGGTTTTGCGATTTAATAATGGAATTACGAGTGCAGGTGCAGCACTCGAGGATTGGCTCGCGACTGAATTGAACGATTCATCAGAAGATGCTGAAAATACTTGGAAACGACTATTGCAACGCTTTCCTGCCATTCAGGCACAGTTCAAGCAAGCCGAGGCAGTGACACCTTTTTATTTCACCAATCAACTCTCGTTCCGGCGAAGCGAAGTCGCCGGAGAAAGTTGGGCGATGCTCCCTTCCGCAGCGGGATTTGTTGATCCGCTTCTTTCCACAGGTTTCCCGCTGACACTCCTTGGAATTTATCGTCTGGGAAAAGTATTCCAGGAAAAAGGGCCGCATTTGCGCAAAGGTGATTTAACTGAGTATCAAGCAAAGACATTTGCGGAAATGGATACAGCAGCTGATTTGATCAGCGCGCTCTATTTCACAATGGGGAGCCCTGAAAAATTCAACCTGCTGGCGCTTGTTTATTTTGCTGCGATGAGTTTTACAGAAACGGCATGGCGTCTAAAAAAGGAGGAACTGGCGTCAAGCTTCCTGCTCGCGGGCGACCTGAACTTTAGTGCCGGATTGAAGCATCTCTGTAACAGGGCTCGGTCCGGTTCAGCTATTACCCCCAACGATATTTCATCTGTGATCGAGAATTACGATATTGCTGGGTTGGGTGATTGGAGTAGAAATAATTATTACGATGTCCGGCTGAGCGATCTGTTCGAGGCACGGCACAAGCTGGGCGCGACAACGAATGATCTGATTATATTGTTCGAAAAACTCGGGTTGGAATCTCATTTGCTACGGGCATAAGCAATTCTCCAATGAAACTTTATCGTCCCTTATCCGCTTGTCTTTCGTTCAGAAGCTTGGAAGAGTCAGGCAGCCAAATTTGATGAAAAAATTGCTCCTGATTGATGATGATCGCGTCTTTCGGGCCTCCCTGATGACTCCGCTCCGAGAACACGGCTGGACTGTGTGGGAAGCGGAAGATGGGGAAACCGGGATGAACCTTGCCAGAGAACATAAACCAGACGTGATTGTTTGTGATCTTCTCATGCCTCGTTTTAATGGCTTTCAGGTTTGTCGCAACATCCGGGCGCAGCGGGATATTTTTGCCAACACCCGCATCGTAGTTACGACAGGAAGTGGTTATACCAGTGATCGAAGCAATGCCCTGGATGCCGGGGCGGACGAGTATCTGATCAAGCCGATCCGTGGGACACACCTGGTGGAACTGCTTGAAAAATTTGTCCGGGAACGGAATTTCGATGGAGTTCCCATTATTCCCAGCATGCCGTCTGTTGAGGGAGTGAAGCTCCGTTTTTGGGGAGTTCGGGGGTCCATCCCGACGCCGGGCCCTTCAACTGTCCAGTTCGGCGGTAATACTTCCTGCGTGGAAGTGAGGGCGGATGGTGAGCTAATGATTCTCGATGCGGGAACCGGCATCCGCATGCTTGGATTGCATCTGATGCAGGAATTTAAGGACAAACCAATTAACCTTACATTGCTGATCTCTCACACTCATTGGGATCACATCCAGGGGTTTCCATTTTTCCCGGTAGCGTACAACCCTAAAAACAGTATTCGGGTACTGGCGTTTGAAGGAGCGCGTAAAAGCCTTGAGGCCACGCTTTCGAGCCAGATGGAAAGTCCCTACTTCCCTATCAGCATGCAACAAATGCCCGGGAACATCGTGATTGAAGAACTCAAGGACATGAGTTTTGTGGTTGGAAGAAACCGGATTGAAGCCGCGTTCACGAATCACCCCGGAATTTGCGTCGGCTATAAAATCAATACGATTGATGGGAGCATCGCTTATGTGCCGGACGTGGAACTTTTTCAGAGAATGCGCGCTTCCACCAATGTTGAGCATTCTGCAGATGTCAAGGAAGCGGAGGATTTTGCGCGTCGGCGGGACCAAAGGCTGGTCGATTTTTTGCGTGGAGCTGACGTTTTGATCATGGATTCGCAATACGATTGTGAGGAGTATCCCCGCTTCATTGGATGGGGGCATAGTTGTGTGGATGACACGGTCGGCGTTGCAATTGAAGCAGAGGTAAAGCGGCTTTACCTCTTTCATCATGACCCACTGCATGATGATACCAAGCTGAAAAAGATGGAGGCGGACGCCCAGGCGCTGGCAAAAAAGCTTGGGAGCAATCTGGAAGTGATCGGAGCCCGTGAAGGAATGGAATTTGTCCTAAGCCGAAAATTGCAGAAAGTTTAAGCGGGAAACCGGATGGAGTTACTTCAACTCTCGATTTTTTCATTTTTTGCCGGTTTCATTGATTCAATTGTAGGCGGGGGCGGGTTAATTCAGTTGCCAGCGCTCTTCATTTTTTTGCCTCCCTCTCTCGCATCCAATATACCCGCAGTCCTGGGCACCAACAAACTTTCTTCCATTTGCGGAACCAGTGCTGCTCTATGGCAATACTCAAGGAGACTGGCTCTGGACTGGAAAATTATGCTGCCCGCCGCCGTGGTGGCGCTTTGCTTTTCAATCATGGGAGCGAAAACTGTCGGAAATTTAAATCCTGCAGTGATGCGTCCGATGGTCATTTTTCTTCTTCTGGCTGTCCTGATTTATACTGGAATGAGTGGGCATCTTAAAGGGTGGCGCTTGAATTTGTCCCCGGGATGGGTGATGCCTGCACTCCTGGCAGGTGGCGCAATGATCGGCTTTTACGATGGCTTTTTTGGGCCTGGAACTGGCAGCTTTTTAATCTTCGGTTTGGTCGCGTTTTGTGGGTATGAGTTTCTGAAGGGATCCGCCAATGCCAAAATCATTAACCTCGCGACCAATTTGGGAGCGATCATCTGGTTCAGCAGCCATGACGCTGTTTATTGGAGGGAAGGTTTTGTCATGGGAATTTTCAATGTCCTTGGCGCTGTTGCTGGGAGCCGACTGGCGATAATCAAGGGGAATGAACTGGTGCGGAAGTTCGTCATCGCGGTGGTGCTGCTCCTGCTGGCACGGATGAGTTATGAGTTTTGGATGTCGCAGAAAACGATTCCCTGAAGCTATTGGAAAGCGGGTTTCAGCCTGGGATCGTTTAAGTCCAGGCGATAAAGAATTTGATTATAATCGTATCGCGGAGTTGGCACTGGCTTATCCGCAAACTGCATCGTGTAAGTACCTTCAAAAATCAGAATTGGGGAATCCGGTGCCGTGAACTCAGGATGGATGCGTGGATTATAAAACGTGTAATTTTCGTGGGTCAGAATTTTAATGGCATTGGCCCAATTTCCAGCCGGACTTTCCGCCTCGGCATACCAAAGCTCACCGAAGGTTGAAGGCTTGCCAAAAGCTTCCATGAATACAGTGACCCACTTTTTCCGATATTGATTCCATGCCATTGAACCGCTGTGTGGTTTTACTGCAGCCCCATCCGTGACCGACTTGAGAGACACCGGAGGTTTAAGGGCTTCCCACGTGGTCATGTCTTGCCATGCTTCAAAAGTTGCGGGACACCTGAAGGTGGGAAAGGGATTCCCGAACATCAGCCATTCCTTGCCTTCTGTCTTCCAGAAAATCGGGTGACCTTCAGGAATGAGCGGCGGTTTGGGTGAAGAGTCGGATTTGGTCCAGACCACTTTTAACTGATCAAAAGTGGAATTGGTGTCATTCCAGACACAAAGACCCCATTCATAAGCTTCCAAGGGCGGTTTTATCTTGCAATAAGAACCCACAAGTTTCTCGCGTCCATTGGCGTCACGTAACGTGACATATCCCGTAACCCAGGTCGGGCCGCTCCCGGGCATTTTCGCGATGCCCCGCGGCAAACCATTTTGGTCACTAAAATAATCAAGAGTCATTCGGATGGGTGGCTCAAACGATTCAATCGGTTGCAGGGCAGTGGTCGCACTGGTACCGTCAAAAATTCCGAGAGGGTAATGGGCAACTGTGGTATCTCCCCAAAGCCAAAACAATTTCCCCTGATATACTGCATTTTGAATACTGTCGCATCCAAGGATTTTTCCCTCTGCATGCTTTGATTCAATCCCCAGTTTTTCGGATTCTGCGAATAACCCAGCGCCGGTGATACGTCCGAGTCGTTTTGCAATATTGGCTCGAACAACCTGGATTCGGAGAGTTTTACCGGGGAGCGGAGTTAATCGGACCCCGCGCATGCCGAAACCATCCCTGGGGACTTCGTAGCCGTGGCCAACCACATTAAACCAGGTTTCCCTCCCCATTAATTCAGGATAGTCGAAAGCGATCAGACCCGCATTGTCCGTGATGAACCGGGCTGTATGGGTGGTGCTTAACTCGATCAATGGAACAGGCCAGCCATTTTCCGCATCCACGACCTCAATACGGCACGGAACGATACCGGTAGCTGCATTTGCAGAGTGTGTCTCTCCCAGGGAATAGAGTCCAAAGGCAAAACAGATCGCCCAGGGGAGAAGTATTGCCTGAAACTTTGCAACCGCAGTCAAGTTCATTGCTCTTCAGGGCTTTCATTAGGGCGGCTCGCGAGTTTCACTTTCAATCGTTTCTCTTGATATTTGGCGCGTGACAGCTTGCTCACAATAGCGTGGGCATGGTCTGAAAGCACATCGACAAAGGAATGCCGCTCGCGAATATCAGTTTCCCCAATAACTGAAGAGGGCAGCGCGGTTTCCCCTTGAATTACTTGCAGAATTTCCTCTCGATCAATGCCATCCTCCCGGCCCACGCTTAAAAAAAGCCGCGTTTGGTTTTCCGGTGTGCGGCGACTGTGTTTTGGCGCCCGGACCTGCTCAGAAATCGTGGACTTTTTCCGTTCCTTGAATAACTGGGGAGGAGCCGTTTCCACAGGTTTCTTTGCTGCTGATTCCGGAACAATCGTCGTTTTTGTCCCAGGCAACGATTTGGAAACAGGAACCATTGGTTTTCGATCGGGCAGGGGAGGCCGCTGCTCTCGTTGACGTCGCGCATCAGGGTTATCTCGCTGCATGTCCCCACGTTGAGGGAACCGTTCCTCCTGGAAAGGCCGTTCTGTCTTTGGCTTTGCCTCTTCACCTTGCGCAAGGTGCATGAGAGCGGAGGCAATGTCTGTTGAACTAAACCCTTCATCCAATAATACAGAAATCAGAGTGTCCTGACGTTTGAACTCTCCGCTTTGCAACGTCGCCCTGATCTTATCCAGAAAAGCGCTGGCACGTGCCTGCTCAACTTCAGTTACAGTGGGAACTTTTGCGCGATGAATTCGCGTTTTTGTGTAACGTTCGATCTGTTGAATTTGAAAGACCTCACGTCCGGCAACAAAGGAAATTGCCCGCCCACTCCGTCCTGCGCGTCCCGTTCGCCCAATCCTGTGAACGTAATCCTCAACATCGTAAGGCAGGTCGTAGTTAAATACCACCTGGACATCATCCACATCGATGCCTCTGGCTGCGACATCCGTGGCGACCAGGAACTCCAAACCTGATTTACGGAATTTCTGCATGACGCGATCGCGCATTGCCTGGCTCATGTCACCGTGAAGTCGATCCGCCGAATAACCTTGCGCATTCAAATGATCAACGAGGTCATCCACCATCCGTTTGGTATTGCAGAAAATAATTCCAAGCTTCAGGTCATGGATATCAATCAGACGGGTCAACAGCTCAATTTTAAATCGCCGATCCACTTCATAATACACCTGCTCCACAGTGGGAACAGTGACGCTTTTATGATCAATTTTCACGTTGTGCGGATCGCGGGCATACTTGCCGATCAAATCCTGGATTGGCCGGGGAAGGGTTGCCGAAAAAAACACTGTCTGCCGCTCTTTGGGGATGGCTTCAAGAATGAATTCAATATCTTCCCGGAACCCCATATCCAGCATCACGTCTGCTTCATCCAGCACAGCCATTTTTACCATGTTCAAGCGGAGTGTGCCGCGCCGCATATGATCCATCACACGGCCTGGTGTTCCGATGATGATCTGGACCCCCTGTTTTAGTCCGGCGAACTGGCGTTCATATGATTGCCCCCCATAAATGGGAAGGGCGTGAATCCCACGTTTGTAAAAAGCCAGTTTGTGAACCTCTTCCGAAACCTGTACCGCCAACTCACGCGTGGGACAAAGTATGATGACCTGCACCCCTTTGATGCCTGGCTCAATTTTTTCAATTGCTGGAATTGCAAATGCGGCTGTTTTTCCGGAGCCGGTCTGTGATTGGCCGACAACATCCTTGCCAGTCAAAAGCACCGGGATTGCCTCCGCCTGGATCGGGGAAGCTTTCTCAAACCCGAGCCGGTCCACTGCTTTCAAGACTTCATCTGAAAGGCCAAGTTCTGAAAATAATTTTGATATCATTTAAAATGCTGCTCCTTGGATAAATCTCTTCTATTCTCGCTGAAAAGACAGGGAATAGTGCAGATGCGACTCAATTAACTATTGAGCGCGTCGTGAACGACTCTGAGGAAGGTATTGATCTGGTATGGTTTGGGAAGGAAGGCGTCCGGCTGGGTGGCATACTGACGAAGGGTGGATTCACCAACAGTCCCGCTCAGGAGAACAGTTTTCAATTCGGGCGACAGGGCTTTGCAATGTTCAATGAGATCAATTCCGTTCATTGAACCCATGACAAAATCGGTCACCAAAAGGGCGGGTTTTACTGGAGAATCCTTAAAAGCAGCGAGGGCTTCCTCTGGAACCAGAAAGCGACGGGTGTTGAATCCTTCGCTGGTGAGGAGCGCATCTGCGATTTCGCACAGCAGTGCCTCGTCATCCACGATGAAAACAAGATTATTTTTATGATTTCGGTTAGCGCTTGCTTCCACAATATCGACCCGGCAGATCAGCTGTTATTTCAGTCAAAATGAGAGCAGTGGCAAGCAGATTTCTCAGATTATTCGGAAAAAACGAGAAATGAGAGCTTGCAATCATTGTTCGGTCGGCTATTTTCCCGCTCTCGTTTTTCCGCAGAAGTAAAGATTTATGGCGACAGCAAATGATATTCGGCGTGGCATGGCCATCAGTTATAACGGCGATGTGGCCGTCGTTTTGGATGCCCAACACCGCACTCCCGGCAACCTGCGTGCTTTTGTCCAGGCCACCATTCGCAGCATTCGCACTGGAAAGTCTTCCGATGTGCGATTCAGTTCCACGGAAAAAATTGACGTCATCCCCATGATGACCCGCAAGATGGAATTCAGCTACAAGGATGGTGAAGATTTTGTGTTCTCCGACCCGGAAAATTACGAGACCGTCACGTTAACTCCGGAACTTGTGGGAGATGCCAAGAATTACCTTGTGGAAAATGGGGCTGTGACCATGACTTTTGTGGAGGACAAGGCTGTTCAAATCGAACTTCCTTCCAGTGTGGTACTTACAGTAACCGACGCTCCGGAGGGAATTCGTGGTGATTCGGCAAACAACGTTCAAAAAACCGTCCTGATGGAAACAGGAATCAACGTGCAGGTTCCGTTGTTCATCAAGACTGGCGAAAAGATCAAAATCGATACGCGCACAGGCAAGTACATGGAACGCGCCTGAGCTTCCGCTTTCATTCTTTCAAGACCCGAACCGCTTACTGCAGTTCGGGTTTTTGTTTACTCAAGCCTTTTGGTAAAGCTCAGCGCCGCTTTTTTTGAACTCCTCCGACTTGGCCTTCATGCCTTCTCCAAGCGCCTCTTCAGCAGAGAGCCCCTGGTCTTCAGCGAACTTCCGCACATCTTCAGTGATTTTCATCGAGCAAAAATGCGGTCCGCACATGCTGCAGAAATGCGCTGTTTTTGCGCCATCCTGAGGGAGAGTGGCGTCATGGAATTCGCGAGCCGTCTCAGGATCCAGGCTGAGGTTGAACTGGTCTTCCCAGCGAAATTCAAAGCGGGCCTTGCTCAAGGCATTATCGCGCAATTGGGCAGCGGGATGCCCCTTGGCCAGATCAGCGGCGTGTGCGGCGATTTTGTAGGCAATCACACCATCTTTCACATCCTTTTTGTCCGGTAATCCAAGGTGCTCTTTTGGTGTGACATAGCAAAGCATGGCGCAGCCGTACCAACCAATCATGGCAGCGCCGATGCCGCTGGTAATATGGTCATACCCTGGCGCGATATCAGTGGTCAAAGGTCCGAGGGTATAGAAAGGCGCCTCACCACAATGTTCCAACTGCAATTCCATGTTTTCCTGGATCAACTGCATGGGAACATGGCCAGGACCCTCAATCATCACTTGAACGTCATGCTTCCAGGCCACTTTGGTAAGCTCACCAAGCGTTTCCAACTCGCCAAATTGTGCTTCATCATTGGCGTCCGCAACCGCTCCGGGGCGCAGGCCATCCCCAAGGCTGAAGCTCACGTCGTAAGTTTTCATGATCTCACAAATTTCCTCAAAATGCGTATAGAGGAAATTTTCCCGATGATGGGCCAGGCACCATTTTGCCAGAATCGATCCGCCACGGCTGACAATCCCGCACATGCGACGTGCTGTCAGCGGAATGTATCGCAGCAGTACCCCGGCGTGGATTGTAAAATAATCAACACCTTGCTCGGCCTGCTCGATCAGGGTGTCCCGATAAATTTCCCAGGTCAGTTCCTCAGCGCGTCCACCCACTTTTTCCAGGGCCTGATAAATGGGCACCGTGCCAATCGGGACCGGTGAGTTGCGAATAATCCATTCGCGGGTTTCATGGATGTTCTTCCCTGTCGATAAATCCATGACAGTGTCTGCGCCCCATTTGATGGACCAGCGCATTTTCTCGACTTCCTCCTCAATGCTGGAAGCAACGGCCGAGTTCCCGATGTTTGCATTGATCTTAACCAGGAAATTTCGACCGATAATCATCGGTTCGCTTTCAGGGTGGTTAATATTTGCCGGGATGATCGCCCGGCCCCTGGCCACTTCCTCCCGCACAAATTCAGGTGTGATCAATTTCGGGATGGACGCTCCCCAGCTTTGGCCGGGATGCTGATGCTCAAGGACGTTGGTCGGTCCGGACTGGGCACGTGAGCGAACACCGGCGCGGGGATTACCCATCGAATGAACCGGCTTGAAAAGGGATTGCCTTCCCAGATTTTCGCGGATGGCAATGTATTCCATCTCCGGAGTAATGATGCCTTTTCGGGCATAATACAGTTGGGTGACATTTCCGCTGGCTTTGGCGCGGATCGGTTTACGGCGAAGCCCGGGAAACAGTTCAAGTTTTGCTCGGCTGGAATGGCTGCTGGCCTGTTCTGCATGAAGGCGGCTAAGATAGCCGTTGTCTTCGGGGCGAACCTCTCGTCCAGAATACTCCTCGACATCTCCCCGGCTCAGGATCCAGTCACGCCGGTTCGCTGGCAAACCCTCCTCCACATTGCAGGAGGCATTTGGGTCTCCCCATGGACCACTGGTATCGTAAACGCGGACAGGGTCATTTGGATGCAGCTGTCCCTCACGGGATTTTGTCGGATGCAAATCAATTTCTCGAAACGGCACTCGAATTTCCGGGTGAATCACACCTGACACGTAAACTCGCCGTGATGCGGGAAGAGCATCGCTGCTTTTTGGACCGACCGAATCCTTCGATGCAATCATAATCAATAACTTGGATAGCTGCAGGAATGTGAGGGGGATGGTATTCCCTTCGCCAGCATTACCTGGAGCAGGTTCAATGGGTCTTCTGCGCACCCGCGCAAAACTCTCAGCCTTTGTCAGCTTCGTGACAGGTTGGCTCCCCAACGTTTTTAGGATGAATCGTCGTCAGGTCAGTGTCAAGCTACCGTGGCAAATGAGGCAGAACAAATTGGAAGACCTGATCAGGAGAGATTGACTGCGGATGAGGGCTTCCTGCTCAATGTGTAGAGCGTATATCCCAAAGCAGCTGAACCAGTTAAAATGGCGGGAAAGTAAAGAGTCGCGTATCCGGACCGAGCAAAAATGAAGGTGCCGCATACACCTCCACAGAGAAACCCGGAAATGATCAGAAAACAAAGTTGAAGGCGGCGCTTGTCCACAGGTAATCCACGGATGGTATGGCCAAGAAAAATCCCCAGATCAGTAAACATACCTGAAAGGTGGGTCGTGCGAATCACTGCACCACTGAACGTACTGACCATGGCATTTTGAAGGCCACAAGCGCACGCCGCCAGATATGTTCCTAAATGGCTTTGGCGCTGAAGCAATGGGACCGCAATCATGAGCAGGATGGCTTCCAAAAAGAGAACAAACCCGTAATGTCGTCCCAGCTTCAAGGTGCTGTCCTGAATAATGATTCCGCTTAAAACCGCGCCTGCCAGGAAAGAGAAAACCAGCAGGAATAATTGTGTCGCCTGAATCAATTCCGCGCGGGCCAGGGCGGCCCCCAGAAGGGAAGTAGTCCCTGTGAGATGGCTGACAGCTCCGTGTTCGAAACCAAGAAGGCCGACCACATTAATCATTCCAGCGACAAGCGCCAGAAGCCATGCCCCAGCCCAGACCCAGCGCGGCAGCCTGGAGATCATGACTGAATCATTCCGCTCATTGGAGTGATCCTACATGATCACGGAATGATGCCAATCTCATTGAGATTGGGCCGCTATTTTCGAGATCCGTTTGGACGACATCTTTTTGGAAACAGCCGCGCTTCCTTCCAAATAAAAACGCAACGGTTGCTCCGCGGCCCTGGTAATTCCAATTCGGGTTGTGACCACTACCGGACCCAAATTTTCCATGATTTTTTGCCGATGCAGATTTTCCGCAATATAAAGCGGAGAAGAAGCGACGGTAAGATCCAGAGAATCATGCTTCCGCGAAATATCGAGTGCAGCACAAAGATTTCCCGGGCCACTCGCGAGCTTTACTGGATCATTTTTATCCTGGCGCAATTGCATCTGCTGGATTCCCCAAACGGGGTGCAAAGCCCTGATCAGAACAGCTTCCGCGATCCCTCGAGGCTGGCAGACAGCGTTGAAGCAATTGTAAACACCGTATATGAAATAGACATAAGCATGTCCTGGCGGACCAAACATGGTCCTGGTTCGTTTGGTTTCTCCAATATAAGCATGGCAGGCAGGGTCATTGACCAGATAAGCCTCAGTTTCGACAATAATTCCCCCCACCGGGCCGGAAGCTGTGTTACGAAGCAGGAAATGTCCAAGTAAAGCCGGTGCCACTTCTTTCGCGGAAGGATGATAAAAAGAGGAAGGGAGTGGCTTACTGTCCAAAAGACTTTTTTCAGCAAACCGATAATCCATTGGTCAGAAGATTAGCGCACTCTCGCCAATTGGGCGAGTTTGTTGTCCTGGAGGCTGGTCTACTCTTACCGCTACAACGTTGTTGAATTAGAAAGGAAGCTTGGTCATCCTCCATTCCCATGAGTGAGCTGGAGCAATTGGACGAGATAATGACCTGTAGGATAGATGAACGAAAAAAGGTGGTGGAGCCATGCTCCATCATTATTTTTGGGGCGAGTGGAGATCTGACTGCAAGGAAGCTCATTCCAGCTTTTTATCATTTGTTTTCGTCAAAAGCCCTTCCGACTCCGTTTCGGATTGTTGGTTTTGCCCGGCGCGAAAAGTCGGACCAGCAATGGAGAGAAGAGCTTTTGGCAGCTCTGCGTCAGTTTTCGAGAACAAAGCCGGTGGATGATGCGCTCTGGCAGGTTTTCGCAGAGAATCTCACCTATTGCCAGGGAGACATCTCAGACAGCTCAGCCTACCGGAAACTGGAAGCCCATTTGGGGGGCTTTGGTAGTGAACAACTTCGGCGTAATCTCCTTTTTTATCTCGCCACTTCTCCCAGTCAGTTTGGTGAAGTAGTCGAACATTTGCATAATGCTGGATTGCTGCATCGGGAGGATGCAAATGGTTTCTGGCAGCGGATCGTGGTCGAAAAGCCATTTGGCCACGATTTGAAATCAGCGCAGGAATTGAATTCAGACCTGACCCGTTTTGCCCATGAAAAACAGGTCTTTCGTATCGACCATTATTTGGGAAAAGAAACTGTTCAGAATATCCTGATGTTCCGTTTCTCAAACTTTATTTTCGAGCAGCTTTGGAACAAACAGTGCATTGATCATGTCCAGATCACCGTCAGTGAAAAGCTTGGGGTAGGCGGTCGCGGCGGCTATTACGAGGAGGCGGGCGCGATCCGGGACATGGTGCAGAACCATTTGCTGCAAGTGCTGGCCCTGGTGGCGATGGAACCCCCGGTGAATCTGGAAGCAGAGCCTATTCGCGATGAAAAGGTGAAAGTCCTTAAATCAATCAGGCCAATGACTCCTTCCGATGTCACAAAGCAAGTTGTGCGCGGTCAATATTTTGCCGGAATGCTGGATGGGCAGTTGCGACCTGGCTATCGACAGGAAGCAAAAGTTGCTTCTGATTCGAATGTCGAGACTTATGTGGCGCTGAAACTGTTTATTGATAACTGGCGCTGGTCCGGGGTGCCCTTTTACCTCCGAACAGGCAAATCATTGCCGCAAAGCGCCAGTGAAGTGAGGGTTCAATTCCGTTCCACTCCGCATGTTCTCTTCGCAGCCCAGTGTGGATCACGATTGGATTCCAATGCGATCACTCTTCGTCTTCAACCGGATGAGGGGATCAACCTGCGATTTAACGGCAAAGTACCCGGCACCAGTCTTCAGGTCCGCCCTGTGCGAATGAGTTTTGGTTACGACAGCGAGTTCGGCGCCTACACGCCTGAAGCCTATGAACGCCTTCTCCTGGAAGCAATGGCAGGCGATGCAACTCTCTTTATTCGACGCGATGAGGTCGAGACCGCCTGGGGGATTGTGGATTCCATTCGAAAGGGATGGGAAGGGAAATCGTTAACAAACCGCGAATTCTATTCAGCTGGAACATGGGGCCCAGTGGCATCGGATGATCTCCTGGCCCAGGAAGGCCATGTCTGGCGTGAACCTCATATTCAGCCGAAATGAGGCCTTTTGAAATCAGGAAAGCACACAGTCCCCAAGCGCTTGCCGCCACTGTGGCAGAACAGTTTGTTGGTTTCCTGGCGCGCAACCCGGGACGTCCTTTAACTGTGGCGCTTTCGGGTGGGCGAATAACCAAACTTTTATTTGAGCAAATTGTCGCGATAGGAAAACAGAAACGGGCTTCCTTCGATCATGTTCATTTCTTCTGGGCAGATGAACGTTGCGTCCGACCGGACGACCCGGAGAGCAACTACAGGATCGCTAATGATCTGTTGTTCAAACCTCTGGAAATACCTTCGAGCCAGATTCATCGTATTCGGGGCGAAATCGACCCAAAAATGGCTTGCCAGGAAATTGAAGGAGAGATTTGCAGGATAGCTCCTTTGACAGAATCAGGACAACCAATCATTGATCTGGTGTTTCTTGGGATGGGGGAAGATGGGCATGTCGCTTCATTGTTTCCCAACGAATCGGAAGCTGTCCGCGATTTGCCTGATGTTTATCGGGAAGTCATCGGGCCGAAACCTCCCCCTCGGCGGATTACCCTCGGTTATCAGGCTCTTGCAGCTGCGCTTAACGCATGGGTCCTCGCTTCCGGCACAGGTAAGGAAACTGCCTTTAATGCTTCGACCATTCCGAATGGACAAACCCCGTTAGCGCGAGTTCTCGAATCCCGCATGGAGACCATCATTTATTCCGATATCCCTGATTGAATATCGGAGCCGGAAAAGTGGTCATTCCATGGGTTAAAGTTCTTGTTTTCAGAAATTAAAATTATTTTATGAAAAAATCACTCGCTGCGGCGATTCTTGGACTGGGTATCACCACATTATTTGCCATGACTTCAATCTACGAAATACCGATCAACGATATCGATGGAAAAAAAACTTCCTTAAAAGCTTACCAGGGCAAGGTCATTTTGCTCGTGAATGTAGCCTCGAAATGCGGTTACACGCCACAATATAAAGGACTTGAAGCGATTCATCGAAAGTTCAAGGATCAAGGGCTGGTTGTCCTGGGGGTGCCTTCAAATGATTTTGGCTCGCAGGAACCGGGCTCCGCTGAAGAAATCAAAACATTTTGCTCAACGACCTACGATGTCACTTTTCCTCTGACGGAAAAAATCCATGTGAAAGGATCAGAGCAACACCCGCTCTATGCAGCGTTAACTGGAAAAGATTCTTCTTTTCCGGGTGATGTAAAATGGAATTTCAGCAAGTTTTTGATCGGTCGTGATGGCAAGGTCATCAAACGCTATGACTCCAAGGTGGCGCCTGAATCTGAGGAGTTGACCGGTGATATTGAAAAAGCTCTGGCTGCCAAATGAGCTGGCTTGCATCTCGTTGATCAAGGTTCTAAGTTCGTTCCATCATGATGCTTCCTCGGCACCAACTTTCCTATCGCTTTTTCGTTTTGGGGTTGACCTTGCTGTGTTGCTTCAGCTTTGAAGCAGCACAAGCAATGATCCAGTTTAATCGTGATATTCGTCCGATTCTTTCCGATGCCTGTTATCAATGCCACGGCCCCGACAAGGCAACCCGCAAGGCGAAATTGCGATTGGATACGGAAGAAGGCGCCTACGCTGATCGTAACGGCAGCCGCGCGATTGTGCCCGGGCGACCGGAAGAAAGTGAGGTGTTGAAGCGTCTGACCACTCATGACCCCGATGAGGTCATGCCTCCAGCGGATTCTCCCAAAAAACTCAAACCTGAGCAGATTCTATTAATCAAGGAATGGATCAAACAGGGTGCCAAATATGAAGGGCATTGGGCGTATATTCCCCCAGTGAAGTCAGCTATTCCAAGAGTTGATAATGCAAGCTGGGTCGTGAATCCAATTGATTCCTTTATTCTTGCCCGATTGGAAAAGGAAAAAATTTCTCCATCCAAACCAGCGGACAAGCGGACTTTAATACGACGCCTTAGTTTTGACCTGCGCGGCCTTCCTCCAAGTCCGGCCGAAGTTGAGTCTTTTATCAAAGACCGTCGCCCCAATGCCTATGATCTGCTTGTGGAGAAATTTCTGAGTTCAGCCCATTATGGTGAACGGATGGCCATGCATTGGCTCGATCTGGTGCGTTATGCGGATACAGTGGGATAT
>JANRLX010000125.1:0-24225 GCA_033762115.1 Verrucomicrobiota bacterium | reverse complement strand
CCCAATACCTGACTAAAAGCGACATGGCGATCATCGCCAAAGCTTTGGATGCCAAAAAGACCGCCATCCTGATTGAAGCGCTAAAAATGCCCTCTTTCCGCCCTCCCGCTGTCAAACCATTCATCACCTATTGCGCGGTTGTCGGTCTGATTTCAGAACATGACGATCTCGAAGAGGCCAAACAGGCTTGCGCCGAACACGTTGAACTGATGAACCGGGAAGGATTGACCCCTACCGTCGCCACCTACGAATGGCGCGGCACCAAATGGCATGACCTTGGCCTTTGCTGAAGGCAGTTAAGGTCTGACCTGCATTCATTAGTCGGAAAATTTTCAGGACTAAACTTCCACTATAAAAGTATAGCCCACCCGTTCTGCAAGGGAACGTAACTCATCTTTGCGATTGCCCCGCGATGGAAGCAGCGCAACAATTCGCGCCATGTTAGCGAAGGTCTGTTCTGCCGCTGTGCAAGGCATCGACGCTTACCCAGTGGAAGTGGAAGTCAATTCCGGCTGGGGCGATCCGACCGTCGTCACAGTGGGCCTGCCTGACGCAGCGGTGAAGGAATCGCATCACCGTGTCAGCACCGCGCTGCAAAACTCCGGGTTCAAGTTTCTGCTCGGCAAAACCACCATCAATCTCGCACCGGCAGACGTCAAAAAAGAGGGGCCGAGTTTTGATCTTCCAATCGCCCTGGGAATGCTCGCCGCCAGTGAACAGATGAACGGGCAGGAACTGGAAAATTTTGTGGTGACAGGAGAACTGGCCCTGACCGGGGCCATTCGCCCGGTGAAAGGCGCTTTGCAGATTGCATTGCAGGCCAGGGACTCTGGCAAATTCGGGGTTCTTGTGCCTGCGGAAAATGCGCCTGAGGCAGCGGTGGTCGCTGGAATCAACGTTTTCCCGATCCAAAATTTGCGCGAAGCCGTCCAGTTTCTTGAAGGGACTCAAAAAATCGTCCCCACCAAAGTGGATCTCTCCCGTGTCTTCGATGAAACGGTTTCCGATGAACTCGACTTTGCGGATGTGAAAGGACAGGAATCGGTCAAGCGCGCCCTCGAAGTGGCCGCAGCAGGCGGTCACAATGTTCTGTTAATCGGCCCGCCCGGCACCGGGAAATCAATGCTGGCCAAGCGCATGGCGACCATCCTGCCGCCGCTGACGCTGAACGAGGCGCTGGAAACGACAAAGATTCATAGCATTGTCGGCTTGTTGCCAGTCAAACAGCCGCTGGTCACACGACGCCCCTTTCGCAACCCCCACCACACCATTTCTGACGCTGGCTTGTTGGGCGGCAACATCAATCCCACGCCGGGTGAAATTTCAGTGGCGCACAATGGCGTGCTTTTTTTGGATGAATTGCCTGAGTTCAAACGAAACGTGCTCGAAACCTTGCGGCAACCTTTGGAAGAGGGAACTGTCACCATTTCACGGGCTGCGGGCACCATGACCTTCCCCGCCCAATTCATGCTGGTTGCAGCGATGAACCCCACCCCGGATGGAAAAATGCCTTCCGAATCGAAAAGCACCCCGCGCGAAATCCAGAATTACCTGGGGCGCATCTCCGGCCCGCTCCTGGATCGGATCGACCTACATATCGAAGTGCCTGCCGTAAAATTTCGCGAAATCACCAGCCAGCGTCCCGCCGAAAGCTCCGCGCAAATTCGTGGACGAGTGATCGCGGCCAGAAAAAAACAGCATGAACGTTTCAGCAACAAACCGAAGATCACCTGCAACGCGCGAATGGGTTCAAAGGAACTGAAAGAGCATTGCCAATTGGATGCAGGCACCCAGGAATTATTGAAATTTGCCATGACCGACATGCGGTTAAGCGCCCGCGCTTATGACCGGATTTTAAAAGTGGCACGCACCATCGCTGATCTGGCAGGGTCGCCGGGAATCACAGCCGAACATATTTCAGAAGCGATCCAGTTCCGCTCGCTTGACCGCCAGTTATGGACGTGAAAAGCGGAGCCATCGGCGAACCCACCATCGCACCTGTCACACCAGCCCCCAAGGCGCGGACAGGCGATCAACTGGTCTGGATCGATATTCTCCGCGGCCTCGCAGCCATTGGCGTGGTGCTGCATCACGTCCGCGTCGATCTCTGGGTGGGTTGGCAGGCAATCCGCAGCAATCCCGCTGCCTACACTGAATTTGACCGCGCCGCTGCCTGGCTCTCAGCGCCGCTTCCCTTTCTCGGGGCCGGGGTCATGCTCTTTTTTTTATTGAGCGGGTTTTGCATCCATTATCCTTATGTGGACAGCAAGCCGGAGGATTTCAAAACGCGGGTTTATGCCATCAGGCGGTTCATTCGCATCTATCCCCCTTATCTTGCAGCGCTCCTGCTCTCGCTGCTCGTGGAACGTGTCTCGATGGAACTCATGCTGGGGGAATCCACCTCGTTGAACGCAGCGATCCGCAGCGCTTTCATGCTGCAAAATTACGGCGGCCCAACCGTGGCAGTGGTAGGCAATCCCTCCTTATGGTCCCTGCCGATTGAAATGGAATTTTATATTCTCTACCCATTTTTGCTTCTGCTGCTCCCTCGCTTTTCTCTCTCCACGCTCCTGTGGGGAGTCGGCCTGGTCTCAGTGGCCGGGGCGTTGCTCGCGAAGAACCATGTCCAATGGTTTCACTACAGCTTCCCCCGTTACTGGATTATTTGGTGCGCCGGCGCTTTGCTTGCCGAATGGCAGCGGCACAAGGTGCTGCCAAAATGGAACTGGATTTTTACTGCCCTGCTGCCGCTCTGCACCGCTGGAGGAATGGCCACAAGGATGGTCCACTCATGGAAATGGATTGAGGATTATTTCTGGGGAGCGGCTTTTTTCCTGCTCATCCTGTGGGGACTCAACAAATCCGCAAATCTGCCTAGATGGAAACCACCCTTCACCAAAGCGATGATTTTTCTGGGGACTATCTCCTATTCCCTTTACCTGATTCATTTTCCATTCTTCAGGTTCTGCGGCAGTCTGTATTACAACCAGTTCAAGGACAAACCGCACAACCTGCTCTTCTCCCTGCTGTTCGTCCTGCTCGCGATCCCGGTGGCCTGGCTCTTTTACCGCTTCATCGAAAAACCCACCCATCAACTCGCCCGCCGCTGGGCAGGCAAATAATAGTTCTGGAATTCTGCGTAGCAGAGAAGAAAACAGGAACCACGTTCACATTTCCCGCAATTTCCCCATCAATTCGAAAAATTGTAGATCCGATACTTGTCCCGCTGGATCCTGCTAAAGAAACCCTTTGAAAAGGCAATACAGGCCAAGGACGAATCCGCCCACTCCGAAAAGCATGAATACGCAATGAAAACAAGTTGAGTAGGTAAAGTGCGCTTCCATAATCGGCTTCTCGGGAAAACGCCCGAGTCCTTTAGTTGCATACTCGTCGCGGGCAAAGAGCTTAAGAACATGAGGTTCGCTGCTGGTATTGTTAAGGCCAAGCTGCTCGTCCAGGAATTTCAACGCATCCTGCCCAGTCTTAACAAGTTGCTTGTTCCTAATATCCAGTTTCCAAAACACAAATAAAAAAACGCGAGAAGGAAGGGCAAAATGGACAATCCGAGCCAGTTCTCCTCCTCCTTGAGTAACGTCACAAATGCGCTCACAAGAATTGTCGCGAGAATCAGAAAGAAATTGAACGTCCTGAGGCGTTGGTCAGCATGAAGGGCAAAATACTTCCAAGCGTAATCCCTGAACGCTGCGTGGGATTTCTCGTCCATGACTGGCGACGATGCTGGCATCTCAGACATAGATTGTGCGATCACACGTTTCTTGTATTGAGCGTAAAGTCAAGCGTGATCGATTTCTATTCGACCAATTTCCCCACCAACTCAGGAAAGCGGCAATTGTTGCAGAGAGCGTCCGAGTGGTCACAGAAATCCCGAAGGATTTGCAGCATCCCCTGTTGAAAGGCGGCATGCCTGAGACGTGGCGGTTGACTGAACAATCGCGCACGGGCGAACCGCAACGCGGAATTGTCCGCCAATGCAGGCCATGCAAAATAGCGGCTTTCAATACGTTCCCTGAGTCGCTCATTTTTTCCCGTGACCGCCCGTATCCAAAACCAGGGAAGCACCATATTGATCATGATTTCACCCGCCCGGTCCGTTCCCAATGGCTGAATCGCGGTGACTTTGCGCGACTTGAAGGAAAAATGGTGGTCCCAAAAAGGATGCGGCGTCGGCGCGAGGATTTTTTGCGCCGAGTGCCCGAGTTCCTCAGCAGGCACCTCCGCCAGCAACCATGCTTCCAGTCTTGAAATCAGGGAACCCACGGAAAGCCAGTCAGCGGCAACTGCAAGGCGGCGCTCCGGTGAATTGAGCGGACGCAATCCCGCGAGATTCCAGGCCGTTTTCGGAAGAACGCAACTGCGATAGTTGGGTTCCACCCGCCACCAGACATCCCAGAGCGACCGAATATAAACGCGCGTGCCGGGAACAGCCTGGGTGTTGTCGCGGGGTAAAAGCCCGGAAATACCGAAAAGCAACGCCTCAGCAGAAAGCCGGTCCTGACGGTTTGATTGCCAGGGAACTATTTCCGCGATTCGTTTCATCGGCCAGACATTTCGGCTGTAGCCGAGAGAAACAAACAATCCCTCCCAGAGCGCCTGTTCCCAACCGGATTGCCGCGCCCATGCCCCAAGCTGCAACGCCTTGCTGCGAAGTCGCACCAGCGCAGCCTGTCGCAACAACTCTTTCAGCGCACTGGCGCTGCATTGGGAAAGTGGTCCGCAGCAGTTTCCGCCGGGAATGGCTCCTCGCGGTTTTGCGAGGGCCTGCATTTCCAGCGACAATTCCTCCAGTGGAGAATCGAGAAATCCCTTGATCGCCAGTTGCGGAATGGGGCCACCCTGCGTGCCGCAATCCCAAATCACATGCAGCCCGACCCTGGCGAAGGCCGGGTTTCCTTCATGCTGATGCTGTTTCCACCCCTCTTCGATGACATCGATCTCGATATCGCAACGTCGTGGCGGTTCGTTTTCAATCTGGATGATCGCTTGCTGAAAATCCGGTCCCGCATGCACATTCCAGAACCCGGGATGCAACACAGAAATCGTGCGCCCATCAACCGTGCGAAGCGCTTTCCGAAGCAGGCGTTGATGATGCCAGATCTGCTGAAGCAGCAGTTCCGGTGGAAGGGCGGACCGGGTTTCATGGAGTTGCGCGGACTCCCCAGCCACCAGTCTCTGCCGTTCATAAAAATTGGAAGCGATGCTTTGCGTGCGACTGTTTTCCTGAAGCACCGCCTGCAAGTCAAGCGGCGCTTCAGCGCGATTGCGCGGCAATTGCCTCCAACTCCTCCCAGCGCGCATAAAGTTGCTGGGCACGCTCCCGCGCCTTTTCGAGCTGGCTGTTTAATTCCACAGTCTGGCTCCCATGCCTGCGATGGAAGTCCGGCTCGGCAAACACTTGTTCCAGTCGCGCAATTTCCGCTTCCGCTGCTCCAATCTCCGCCTCCATTCCCTCCAGTTCCCGTTGCTCCTTCCAACTCAATTTCCGCGCTTTTGAGGCTGCAGGTTTTGCCGTGACGACTGCCGAAACCATTTCCGGAAAAATCGGCGCGTTTTGCCGCTGCTGTTTCTCAATGTAATAATCGTAATTTCCGGCGCTGTAACTCACACGCCCTTGCGGTTCAAAAACCAGCATCCCATTGCAAACCCGATTCAAAAAATAGCGGTCATGGCTGACCACCAGCACCACTCCCGCAAATTCAATCAAGGCCTCCTCCAGCACCCGCAACGTATTCAGGTCAAGGTCATTGGTCGGCTCATCGAGAATCAGGAAATTGCCGCCATTTTTCAGGATCCGCGCCAGCAGTAATCGGCTCCGCTCGCCACCTGATAAATATTTTACCTTTGTGGACAATCGGTCATCCGTGAAAAGAAACCTTTTCAGGTAAGCCCGCAACGAGAGTTTCCCATTCCCAAAAATCACGAACTCAGTGCCATCATAAATTTCCTCCAGCACCGTTTTTTCTTCGTTCAACTGCAGCCGGGACTGGTCCACGTAGTTGAACTTCGTCAAAGTCCCCGTTTTCACCGAGCCCTCCACCGGTTCAATCTGACCCAGGACAATTTTCAACAACGTTGTTTTGCCCACGCCGTTCCTCCCCGCCACACCCACGCGCATTCCAGCCTCGAAATTGAGGGTGATCCCACGAAACAGCGGTCTGCCGCCCACATCCATTCCGACATTGATCAAATCCACCACCCGGTTCCCCAGTGGTTGCGCAGGCGGCAAAATCATCTCCACATTGCTCTCGACCACTGGCGCATCCTTCTCCGCAATTTCATAATACTGGTCCAGCCGCGCCTTCGATTTGCTCGTTTGCGCCTTCGGTCCCCGCCTGACCCATTCCAATTCCCTGCGCAAAAAACTTTGCCGCTTTCGTTCAACCAGCTGTTCAGTGGCTTCCCGCTCCGCTTTCGCCGCCAGATAGTCACTGTAATTTCCCGTGTAACTGAAGAACCTCCCCTGCGCAACCTCAACAATGCTCGAGGTCACCCGATCAAGAAAATAGCGATCATGCGTTACCATCACAAAGCTTGCCTTGAACTCACGCAAATATTCCTCAAGCCACTCGATTGATTCAGGATCAAGATGGTTCGTCGGTTCATCCAGGATCAACAGGTCAGGACGTGAAATAATCGCCCGGCACATTGCCACTCGCCTTTTCTCCCCACCCGACAACCCCTTGATCATTCGCTCACCCGCCGGGACGTTCAAATGATCCATCGCCGTGGCAATCCGTTGCTCCAGGGTCCAGCCCTCCAGTGACAGGATTCTCTCCTCCAGTTCGTTGTGCTTCGCAGAATCCGCGGGCAAATGCTCGAACTCATGAATCAATCCCAGCACATGGTCCGCGCCGCCCCGGATATTTTCGAAAACGGTTTTTTTCTCATCCAGTTGGAAATCCTGCGGCAAATATCCAATCACCAAATCCCGCCGCCGAATCACCTCCCCCTTGTCCGGCTCCTTCTCCCCCACGAGAATTTTGAGGAATGTGGATTTGCCTGAACCGTTCCGCCCCACCATGCCGATTCGTTCTCCTTCCGCCACCGCAAATGACGCTGAATCAAAGATAATTTCGTCGTTGTAACGCAACGAAATGTCCCTCGCGGCAATGATCGAACTCGCTGATTCGCTTCCCATGATATTAAAGAGGGCGCAATCTAAACGAGCCCCGCACCCACGACAAATGGAGAATCATCATGCTGCCCGCAAGCTCGCAAATTGCAGACAAATTAATCTGGATCCCAGAATGCCAGCCAATTAACTTTTGTCTGTGGCGCTAAGCGATTTTCCCAAAACCATCCTCAGTCATTACGCCGTTCACGAATGGAGGCATGCTTCTGCCGTCCTGAAGAATGATTTCCCTAATGAATGGAATGACATTCTCGAAGTCCTGGGCAATTTCCGCCTCTGCAAAAGTCACATTAGCGTGGGCGGCGGCGGGAAAAGCAAAGTTTCTGCTTCGATTGATGCAGCCTTCAATCGGCGGGGGTGGAAGGAAAAAAGCTTCAAAACTCAAATTCGAGTCGATGATCGTGAAATAGACAGCCCCACACACAAAGTTGATTGTTTTAAAAATGGAATTGGCGTCGAAATTGAGTGGAACAACAAAACGGAATTTTATGATCGTGATCTGAATAATTTTCGGCTTTTATTTCAGCTCAGGGCTCTTAACGTGGGTGTGATAATCACCCGTTGCGACGAGCTCCAAACGATTTTTGACAAATTGGGACGTGGCAGTAGCTATGGCTTCTCCACCACAATTCTCAGTAAATTATTAAGAAAACTGGAAGGAGGTAGTGGGGGAGGATGCCCTGTGCTTGTCTTTGGCATCACCCACGCTTTGTACGATGAAAATTCTTAGCCCCACAATACCAAACCCTGCAGAAGATCTGGCCAGCAAAATCAATGGCCAGTTCGCGACAATTCTAGCTGATCCGCCCTGGCAATTTCAAAACCGCACTGGAAAGGTCGCTCCGGAACATCGTCGCTTATTACGCTATCCCACGATGGAACTTCAGGAGATCATGGATTTGCCTGTTCCAATCTTTGCCGCAGCGAAATCACATCTCTACCTTTGGGTGCCCAATGCTTTACTTCTGGAGGGTCTTCAGGTGATGAAAGCCTGGGGCTTTACTTATAAAGCAAATATCGTTTGGTTCAAAATCAGGAAAGATGGCGGACCCGATGGACGAGGAGTGGGTTTTTATTTTCGTAATGTGACCGAATTGCTTCTCTTTGGGGTTCGTGGATCCATGCGAACTCTTCAACCTGGTCGTACCCAGGTTAACATGCTGGCCACCAGAAAAAGAGAACACAGCAGAAAGCCTGACGAGATTTTTAATCTTATTGAATCCTGTTCCCCAGGCCCTTACCTTGAATTATTTGCCCGTTTTCAACGAGATGGATGGCAGCAATGGGGAAATGAGGATGTTGAGAAAAACTCCATTTATGATGTCGCGTTGCGAAAAGGTCACGTTGATCCCGAAATGAGATTGTTTGAAAGCCCTTCTACTTACCGCGGGGGGAATAAATCCTGACCGAACCTGACCCATCCAAAATAACAGAGGTTCACGTAGAGCGCGGCGAGCAGGTCATCCACAGTAATTCCCCAGCCGTTCGGCAGACGTTGGCTTTGCCGGACAGGCCACGGCTTCCAGATGTCAAAAATCCGGAACAAAATAAAATGCGCCGCTAAAACAGGAAAATAGATCAGGGAAAAAACCTCTCGCGGCTTCATCAACACGCCATCATCACCCGCTGATTCAAAATACAAAAAAGCCGCCAGGCAGAGCGGCATTGCCACGATTTCATCAATGACCACGGAACCGGGGTCCTTGTGTCGCAGCACTCTTTCCGCAACGCTGCTCGTCCAGACCGCAAGCAATGCCATCCCCCCCAGCCCCAGCCACCAGCAAACCCAATTCTGCGTAAGCAGCAGCAGAGCGAGCAATGGATAACCCAGCAATGTCCCGAACGTCCCCGGAGCAATCTGGATTTTGCCAACGCCAAATCCCTGGGCAACTAACGTCGCAAACCGGTCCAGCGAACTTATGCGGTCGTCCGGATCCACATCAGGTATCGTTTAGATAAATCTCACGATTTTTCCAGAGATAAAGCAACCCGGACAATGCCGTCAACGCCACCGTGATCCACAATGAAATTTTTGCGAACAGCGGCACCCAGGGACTGAACAAAGATCCAACCATTCCCCACTCATTATGGCTGACCAGCACCAGGACCGCGATGATGGTCACAATCTGTGAGATCGTCTTGTGCTTGCCGTAACCCTCCGCTGCAAGCACCTGGTTTTTCGATGCAGCCAGCATTCGCAACCCGGTAATTGCCAGTTCACGCGCCACGACGATCACGACCATCCATGCCGGAGTCAGCCCCCGACCAACGAATGCAATGAACGCTGAACAAACCAGGATTTTGTCCGCCAGAGGGTCCATCAGAATGCCGAAATTTGTGATCAGCTTATCGCGGCGCGCAATTTTCCCATCCCAATAATCTGTGAGACTTGCCCCAATAAAAATAAGCAGTGCCAGCGTGTCCGCATAGCGCCAGCGCGCAAAAAAAACCACGAGAAAAACCGCAGTCAGGACAAACCGGCCAACGGTCAGTTTGTTCGGTAAATTCATCCGTTAGATTGCCCTGGCGATCAGGTCGTAGGTGGTATGACCGATCACCTTCACCCGTGCAAACTCTCCAATCGCGGGCTTCTTTCTTCCCGTGATGTAAACCCGCCCATCAATGTCAGGTGCGTCCGCTTCCCCACGCGCCAGCAGATAACGCCCCTCCACCGCGGCTTCCCCTTCCTGGCGAATCAACCCGTGCTCCCATGAACTCACATTGGCATGCTCGAGTTCGCTGGAACTGGCCTGCCGTTCCACCAGCACTTTGATTTCGCGCCCCACAAATTTCTCTGACAATTCAGCTGCCACCCGCGCCTGCTCAGCCATCGCCAGTTTCCGCCGCTTCTGTTTTACATTCTCCGGCACCTGGTTTCCCATCGCGGCCGCACGAGTCCCTTCCTCATGCGAATAAGTAAAAATCCCAAGCCGCTCAAATTTCGTCCTGCCAATGAATCCCAGCAGTTCATCGAAATATTCCTCCGTCTCCCCTGGAAACCCGACAATAAATGTCGTCCGCAGCGCAATCCCCGGGATTCCCTTTCGAATTCGTTCGATCAACTCCACGATATATTGCTGGGAGGTTTCCCTCCGCATCCGTTCCAGCATCGTTTGATGAATATGCTGGAGCGGGATATCGATGTAACGCACCACCTTCTCGCAACTGGCAATCGTCTCGATCAATTCATCCGTCCAATGCGCAGGATGAGTGTAAAGGAGCCGAATCCAAAACTCACCTTCAATCAAGTTCAGTTCCTTCAGCAATGTGCAAAGTGTCGTGGCATTCGTCGGGAGTTGCCGCGTCGCAGCCTGGAATTTTTCAGGCGCGGCAATCGAACCGTTCCGTTCCGCTCGCAGGTCCAGCCCGTAATAGGTTGAATCCTGGGAAATCAGGTTGATCTCACGCACTCCTTCAGCCACCAGTTGCCTCACTTCCTGCACCACGTCCGCCTGCTGGCGGCTGCGATGCCCACCCCTCATTCGCGGGATGATGCAAAAGCTGCATGGATGATTGCACCCCTCCGCAATTTTTACATAGGCAAAATGCCTGGGGGTCAGGCGAAATCTCGGCGTGGCATAATCGGGAATGTAAACCGGCCGCGCGGTCACATCATACAACGGTGTCGCCGCCGCAAGGGGAGCATGCTGCTCCGGTTTCGCCTGGTCCAATGCGGCAATTGTCCGGGCAACCTGCTTCTTCACGCGAGCTGGAGGCTTAACTGGATTGGCCAATCGTTCAGCCCGGTGCTGCATCGCCTGTTCCACAATCGTGCTGACCTGCGCCACCTGGTCGACCCCCATGAACGCATCAACCTCCGGCAGCAATTTCGGAAGTTCCTCCCTGAATCGTTGCGGCAAACAGCCCGAAACAATCAACCCTTGCCCGCGGTTTTTTGCCTCACGCAAATCCGCCGATTCCAGAATCGCATCCACGCTTTCCTCCTGCGCCGCATCGATAAACGAGCAGGTGTTCACGATCACCACATCAGCAGTCGCGGCATCATTGGTGATTTCCATCCCCTCCTTCAGCAGGGATCCAAGCATGATCTCTGCATCCACAAGGTTCTTTGCGCAACCAAGCGAAATAACGCCAACACGGACAGGATTTTCTTTCAGCTTCTTCACTTAATACAAAAGGCAGGTATCGAGACACCCGAAGGCGGCCAGCCCTGCCGGGCGACAACTATGCAACGGAACAGCGACAAAGCAACTGTCGAGTGGACAACCATGTCCGCTGATCGGCTCCGTCACTCCCGGGTTTATTGCAGGCTGATTCGGAAAAAGGCCGCACCCTCCCCGTTCGGGCCACTCACTACCAGGCGGAATCGGTTGCTTCCCACGGACCGTGGTGTTCCGGAAAGGGTCGTCCATCCTTGCGAGAGATTCGCGGTTGTTTCGATCAACAGATCGTTGACCGAGCCGCTGCCAAGGTCAAACACCAGTTCAATCTCGTTCCCATTCAGCGCTGCTATGGAATCAATCCGAACCGTCGGAGGAGCTGGCTGGGAATTAACCGTCAGGAGCGGCCCAAATCCATAAACATGCGGCCCCACCACCGGGCGCGCCTTAAGCACATACTCCTGGTCAATGGACGGAATGAAGCTGAATGAATTACTTGTGGTCGTCCCGCCGCTGTGCGCGTTGAATTTTTTGATGTTTGAAAATGTGATGTCATCGATATGCCAGCCGATCTCGAATATATTCTGCTGAAGTCCAAAATAATTGCCGGTACCGAGATCGTAATTAAATCGGATTTTTACCAGTTCTCCTGCAAACGCACTCAAATCAACCACCATGTTCGTAAATGCCGGAGGAGGTCGTTGCTGCTGAAAAGTTGAGTTCGCCCAGATATTATTCCCCTGCAATGACCAGACCGTCTCCCAGGGTTTCCCTTCATCTCTCTGGATTTCCATTCGGGCAACTTGAGCTTCCAACGCAAACCGAAGCATGCTCTGGAATGTCACCTGTGAATTGGCGCTGAGCAGGAACTCATCCTGGAACGTAATCGTTTGCGGCACTGCCCCGGGATTCAAATGATACAGGTAAAACGATGCGTTTCCTGAAGCCTTGTAGTCGGTGGCAATCACCTGCACCCCGGGAGCGGCAACCACATTTGTATCCACATTCGCCAAACCGTTTTCGGCTCCTTCCGATTCCAGCGCCATGTTTTCATACGCCAGCCAGTCATACTCTGTGGCTCCGCCAATCAATCTGATCTGGTACGGATTTGCCTGTCCAATCGAAGGAGTCGCTGAACCGCTGATGCTCGCAACTTGCAATGTTGGAATAAAATCCACTTTCACATTCTGCAGGTTGGACACACTCACCGATCGCTGGACGCTGCTGAAACCTGCGCCGCTGAAAGTCACTAAATAACTCCCGTTCGTCGTGATCGGCACTGTATAACCGCCCGAAGCGGTGGTGATCGCATAAAATGCGCTCCCCTCCACCTCCACGTTCACCCCGCCAATCCCTTCCCCGGGATCATAAAAATTGTTTCCATTCCGGTCGTAATAGGCCACACCGGTAATGAATGGCGTGTTCGACTGCTTCGCCCCGAAATCCTGGGTCACAAGCAGCGGGCCGACATTTTTCGTCGGTGTCGGATGCGGGTTGGAGCCAAGGTGGACTCCAATTCCTATCTCACGAAAATTCACATTGTGGATTGAATTGCGATGCCCCGGCGGTGACTGCATTCCATCAACCGCTCCATTTTGCGCACTTCCCCAATCCACTTCAAAACCTGCATGCCCATGCTCCACATCCCTCGCAAATGCGTAAACATTCTCACCCAGTCGTGAAAACCCGGCATACCCCGCGTTCACCACCCGGGTCGAGAGTGTGTTCCCATTCACACTCACATGCCCCTGGAACTGGTTCGTGAACATATCCATCGTGTGCGCCCGCGCCGCGGCAGTCAGCGCCGCATTGAATGCAAGCGGTTGCGCTGGCGGGTTCGTTGAAAACTGTTGCAGCATCACATTCGTGTTCACCCCAAACTGCCCTATCGCCGCAATAATCAGCGGGTGGGTCGTTGTAATGTAACGAATCGCTTCTTCAGTCGCATTCGTCCTCGCCCGATTAATCAATTCCAGGAAGAACTGCTCCTCCGGAGTTGGATTGCCAATGGAATAAACTGTTTTCCCAACACTTTGCCGCTCCAGTCCAGGCTCCCCGCTTTCCTCCTGCACAATCTCCGGAGGCGCTGGCGGAGGCGCCATCTGAATCTGCGACGCTCCCCCTTCTGCCATGCTCCCCGGCAGGAGAAGGGCTGAAATCAGCAACAATAAGAACTGGATGGATGATGCGGGTTTCATGACGAGCATTCCCTTAAACATTCGCAGACAATCTTCTTTCATTAATAATTACCAGCCATTTAGCAAAAAACAGGCCGGTAGAATAACCCGGATTGCCCATTACGCCAGTCTCTTTTCTGTCGATAGCAAAGTTGGACTGCTTTTAGCTTCTCTCGAATTCGAGAAGGTCAGTCCGCCATGAAACTGACTAATTATGAGACAAACCAGGAATAAAATTGGATGGATGGGAGCCCGGATCATGCTGGCGCTCACTCTTTCTGCCCCATCGCTTCTTGCGGGCGATCCTGTTTTAATCGAAGTCTCCAATATCCGAGGCACTCCCACCTTCTATAACAAGGAAGGTGAACGAAAACGCTTAAAAGAGGGAGAAATCCTCTCTCCCGGCCACACCATCAAAACTGGCAGTGGCGATAGCGTTGATCTTTATCTCCAATCCGTCCGCCGCCAAATCGGGCTGGCCCCCAATTCAGTGCTGCAAGTCGAAGAAAATGGATTTTATCTCAAGGATGGACAACTCATCGGCAGCATCCGTAAAGAAAACCTCGCCGCAAATTTCAGGACAGATTCCGGTTACGTTAAGGTTAACGGAGGCGATTTCCTCATCAATGTCCCCGATAAATCAGTCCAGGTGCTGTCCGGCAATGCTGAAGTTTCCAACCGTGACTCCGCAGTTCCGCAAATTGTCAAAGCCGGTGAGTCCCAATCTTTTGCCGGTTCCTCTGCCCAATTATCAGAACCGCAAAAAGACAAACTCCTCAATCGCATCGATTTCCTCGTCAGTACCCATTCTTCGGTAACGGAAACGTTTCAGGCCGCCTCCACATTTGAATATTGCCCACCCTGCCCTCCTCAGGTCAGTCCGGAATGTGATCCAAACAAACCAAACAAGCCAAAAGGGAATAATGGCGTCGGCAACGGGTACGATCCACAACCTCCCGGAAATCCCCCGATCAATGATGGTCCAGGCACAGGTCCCGGCAACCCTGGAAACCGTGGCGGCTCTTTTCATGGTGGGAAAAGCGGTGGTGGAAGTGGCTCTCACCACGGCAGTAACAAACATTGCGGTCATTCCGGATGCGGCACCAGCTGCCGTCAGCAAAAAGGAAACAACGGCGTCGGCAATGGTTATGACCCACAACCTCCCGGAAACCCTCCCATCAACGATGGACATGGCACTAGCCCCGGTAACCCAGGCAATCGCAGAGGCACTCGCAAATGATTTTATACTTTTATACTTTCTTCCGACAGCATCGAAAAACCTCCCCCGGGTGGGGGAGGTTTTTTCTCTTTTTTGTTTGAATATTTAATCTATCTACGAATCAATATATCTGGTTTTAAGATGAGTCTGCTTGTAATTTCATAAAGTTTTCGATATTGTCACAAGTCCATCGGTGCCCCGGGGGTTCTCAATGGTGAATATTTTTAAATCTTTTGTCCTGCAACTGGTAATCAGTATGGCAATGGTTACCTGTGGAGTTGCTGCCGACAATGCCCGCATCGCCGAGGTCGCGCGGTTGCATGGAACCCCTGTGGTCTCAAAATCCGAAGGCAACTGGCAACGGCTCAAGGCGGGCGACAAAATTTCCCCAGGCACTCGCGTCAAAACAGGGAACTCTGATACCGTCGATCTTTACCTGGAACCTTCCCGCAGAATCGTTGGGCTCGCCCCTGATTCCATTCTTCGCGTCGAAGAAAAAAATCTTGTTTTGGAAAAAGGACAACTCCTTGGAAGCATCCGCCGCAGTTCCTTTGCCGCCAATTTCCAGGTTCAGGACACCATCATTAATGTCAATGGCGCCGACTTCCTTCTGGATGCCCAGGGAAATGAGATCACTCTCCTTTCCGGCAAGGCGGAAATTATAAATTCGGAACTCCCTTCCCCACGAGTCATTAAGGCAGGCGAAAGCCAGCCGCTGATCTCCTCCTCCACCGCATCCGAGAAAATTTCAACCCTCCAGAATGATCGCCTCCTCAGCCGCATTGATCTCCTCGTCAGCTCGCGCAGTTCGGTCAGTGAACTCTTTCAACCCGCTTCTCCAGCGACTTATACCCCTTCAAGCGTTCCTCATGTCAGCCCCGAGCCTGACCCGAACAAACCTTCAATAACCCTTCTTTGGAACCGTGGCGGTTTGCTTGAGTCGGAGGAGGAAAATAATTCTTCAACGAACCCCCGGAACAATAACGGGAATCAGCCTCAACCTCCTGCTCCGCCCCAGGGAACACCTCCTCCCACTGCCCCATCGCGCGATGGGACCAGGAAATAGTTATTACACAGCGCCCGGATTCTCCGCCTGCCCTCTTCTGTACTCTCGTGTCCCGAAATTGCTCATATCAAACTATCAGGTTTAATTGACTTGTTTTTCTTGACATGCTGTTGCCGTTCATTATTGTGGCAGGAACGGACGGCCTGCCAAAGCTGTATGAAAACGCCATCTAAATTTCAATCTCTTGCACAATGGCTCCTGCTGATTGCATTCATTGTGTGCGCCACTTTCAGCCTGAATGCAGAGGAAACGCATCTCGCCCAGGTTGCCAATCTTCGTGGCGCTCCCACCATTCTTGGTTCTGATGGAAAATGGCAGCGGCTTAAAGCGGGTGACACTCTCTCACGCGGCAGCAAAATCAAAACAGGAAAACAGGACAGCGTCGATCTGGTCCTTAAATCCTCCCGGCGGCTCGTTGGTATCGCGCCAAACTCCATCGTCCAGTTTGATGACAAGGGAGTTTTCCTTCAGGAAGGTCAGCTCGTTGGCAGCATCCGCAAAGACACGCTCGCCGCCAGCTTCCGCACCGAAACCGGCTCACTCAATGTCAACGGAGGCGACTTCCTTCTGAATGCAAACAATCAGGCAGTTGAAGTTCTTTCAGGTGCCGCAGAGATCTCCTCCCCCCAGCTTCCGGCTGTTTCGATTGTAAAGGCAGGCCAGAGCCGGACATTCAACGCCTCTTCCACCGGACCGGCAGAAAAACTTTCGGAGCCACAGGTCAATCAACTGCTGAACCGTGTTGATTTGCTCGTCAGTTCCCGCGCGTCCGTTTCAGAAACGTTTCAACAGGAAGCAGCCACTTATTCATACTCTCCACCTTGTCCGCCCCAGGTCAGCCCTGAACCTTGCAGCCAGGGACATACCTACGGGTGCGGTCACTCAGGATCGAACTGCAACCACTGGGGTTGCGGAACCCGCTGTAACTATTCCAACAACAGCTGCGGTCACTGGGGTTGTGGCAGCCGCTGCAACTATACCTATAATTGCAGTCATTGGGGTTGCGGAACACGCTGCAATTACACCAGCAACAATTGCGGCCACTGGGGCTGCGGGACCCGTTGCAACTATTCCTATAACAGCTGTGGCCATTCCCGCTGCGGTTCACGGTGCGATTACAGCTGGGGCTGGTAATCTCCTTTCCTGACTAAATTTCAAAGCCTTCTTCGGGAGGCTTTTTATTCCCTCTCCAGAGAGGCGAGCACTTCCGGGTCCCGCACATCCACGCATCTCCCGCGAATAATTTCCAGCCCTGCGATTCTGTGCTTCTGTTCAAGCATTGCATTGATTGCATCCGGCAATTCGTACTCGCCTCGGGGTGATTTTTGCAATTTTTGCGTGAAGGTGAACAAGTCTGGCCTGAAAATATAAATCCCGGCGTTGTACCACACCGGCTGACCCGCCTTGATCAACCCTTCCGCGCGATACTGCTCCACCTGCGCGGCGGAAGGTTTTTCCACAATCTTCAAAAGGCAGAACTGCTCATCAAAAAAATTGATCCCTCCCTTGGTCACATCCTCGCCCGGGGTGACAGTGATCAACCCGCTGAAATGTTCCTGCGCAAACCGGGCCAGCATCTCTGCGTAAGTCTCCGGTTTTTTCACCAGGATGTCCCCGTAGGTCAGGAGAAAGGAATCCTTTCCCACAAACTCTTTGGCCAGTTCCGGCGCTTTCCCCGTTCCATCCTGGACCACCTGCCGGACATAATTGATCCCAAGGTTCCATCGGCTTCCATCTCCAAAATGCTCCTCGATCTTTTCCGCCTGGTAACCCGTGACAATGCAAAACTCCTTGATCCCGTTTTGCGCGAGTCCTTCGATGATATGCTGCAGGATCGGTTTCCCCTGCACCAGCAGCATCGGCTTCGGTATCGACTGCGTCAGTTCCCGCATCCGGGTTCCCTTGCCAGCCGCGAGGATGACAGCTTTCACGCGCCGAATTTATCAAACATTTTGCCGTTGGCCTGCATCAACCGAATCAGGAACTTCGAATCAAAAACCCCCAGCGATCCCATGTTCGCCCCTGTTTCGGTAAAACGCTCCAGCTTGTCCGATCCGCTGCAAGATGAATGCAGCAGCACCGGTTGCGGATGCCATGAATGGCTCTTCATTGCGCAGGGGGTTGAGTGGTCCCCGGTAATGGCAATCACATCCGGACGTTTTTTCAAAAGTATGGGCAATGCCGCATCGAACTCTTCAATGGCCTTCTTTTTCGCCTCGAAATTTCCATCCTCCCCGTACATGTCCGTGTACTTGTAATGGATGAAAAAGAAATCGTAATTGTCATACTCCGCCAGGTAACGCTCGAATTGTTCAGCAATTGTTTGCGGCCCTTCCAGCTTTTCCATTCCCACCAATTGCGCCAGCCCCTTGTACATGGGATACACAGCAATGCACGCCGGTTTCATCTGGTAACGCTCTTCAAAAGTCGGAATCTCCGGCTGATGCGCGATCCCCCGCATCAGGAAACCGTTCGCCGGGCTTTTCTTCACCAGCAATGGCAACGCTGCCTTGTAAAAATCTCCCACCAGCTTTGCGGCCTTCTTTGCCTTTGCTGATGTTCCATTCACCGCTTCAACTGCGGGAATGGCCAATCCCTCCCGGTGCGGGTCCGCATCCGTCAGCGGCCCCTCGAGACCTTTCCCACGAAACACCACCACAAAACGATGCCCTTTCCCCGGCCGGATCAGCACTTCGGTGTCGCCTATTTTTTTGATTTTTTTGCTCAGCAACGCGCAAAGCTCTTCACAAACTTCAGTTTCAATCCGCCCGGCACGACGATCAGTGACAATTCCCTTGGCATTCAACGTGCAGAAATTTGCCCGTGCCGCCACATCCCCGCCTTTCAGTTCCATACCAAGTCCAAGCGCTTCAATCACTCCGCGCCCCACCTGGAACTCCAGCGGATCATACCCGAACAAACCGAGATGTCCCGGCCCGCTTCCTGGAGTGATTCCCGGTGCCACCGGGATCATCCGGCCTTGGGCTGAATCTTCACAAAGGGCATCCAGCGTGGGCGTCTTCGCCGCTTCCAGTGGCGTCATGAAATCCTGCTCACGAGTTGCGATATCGCCGAGGCCGTCAAGGACGATCAGGGCCATTTTTGCTTTCGTTTTAAGCGTCAGTTCAGAATAAAGGGCGTCAAGATTCATGGTCAGAAAAAGTTGTGGCGTTCGGCATTTATTCCGCCAAAGCGAGGGGATAATGAACCAGTTTCGCCGCAGGTCAAGAGGCCAAACCGGAACTTAGCGAAAAATCATACCAATGAAGTGCCGCGCGGCATTTTCACCACCACCGTACCCGCAATCTTGTCATGCCACGATTGCTTTTCACGGTCCCATCCTGCCCAGAAAAATCCAATCCCGATCACCAGCGCGGAAAAGAAGCTGGCCAGTGAGCGGACAATCGCCACGGGCAGGTTCATCGGTTCACCGTTCAGCCGCACCAGTTTCAGTCCCATGATCGTGCTCCCCATCGTCATCCCTTTCCAGGCCCACATCGGGATGAAATAAGCCAGCAGCACGAACGGGAAAAAAGGACCGGCCAGCGCCATCGGGATCGAAAGCAGCAGCAAATCCAAAAAGGAAGCGCAGAGCCGTCTCCAGAAACCCACCCGCGGCAGCAACAACAATTCCTGTTCACTCATGATTTTTGGTGAACCGGCATATCTTGACGGAACAGCACCCGGCATCTGCTCGGTTGTGGGTGGGACCGGCGCACCCGCTTCTGTCGTCCCAGAGGACGGAGCAGTTGAGGAAATCGGTTCGACAAATGGCGTTGCCATCACCGGCGCAGGAGAATTCCCGACTGTGGATTGGAAAACCGCTTCCGCTGCCGGCGGCGCGCTCGCCATCACTGGCGCAGGTTTGTTGCTCATTCCAAAAAGCGCCAGCATCACCGCTCCCAGGGCCATCACTGTCGCCAGTCCATAAACAAGGAACCCAACCACTGGCACCGTATATAAAATATAAAACAACGCCGCGCCCGCGAGCAACATGACCGCCGGTCCGGTACTGAACGACTGGCCGATTTTTTCAAAAATATTGCGGCCCACAAATTGATACACCGCCGCTTTTCCAAACAGCAGCGCAAGCAACACCCCGCAAGCCAGGATCGGCACCGCCAAAATTCCCACCACCGACACCACCAGCAGCACAATAATCGGCACCAGCAGGATCACCGCCACCATCCCGCTGAAAAAAGAAGCCACCGGCCGCACCTCCAGCGCCTGGATCGACAAGGCCACCGGCTTCGGAAACAGCTGGCTCGCCGCCAGGACAAGCAGGAGGCTGAAAATCGAAGCCACCCAAACCCATCGAACCCTCAACGGCAGCGGTCGTCCCATGAATGCCCCTTCACGCACCCAGTCTCCCAATCCGGCCAGCGGGCCGGCAAATTCCGCGACCACGGTGCTGTCCCCCATTTTCGCCGATGGGTCCGCTTGCAACGGACCACCCACAAGGATCGTTTCCTGTTTCACCACTGCCTTTGGCCCCGCTTCAATGCGGCTTGCTACCGCAGTCAGGCTGCCACCGACTTCCCCATTCAATTTCAGTGTGCCCGCAACCACCACCACATCCCGTTTGACACTTCCATCCAGCACAAAATTGCCACCGATCACCACCACGCTTTCCACCAAATCTTCCACTGCCAGCCGTCCATCCTGCGCAATCAGCACGATCTCCGGCTTTCTCTCCCCGTGATGCTCCCCCTCCTCCCAGTGACCTTCCTCATGATGCTCCGAGGCGTGCTCATCCTTCATTGCAGGAGCGGAGTTGGAATCGCTGGTGGAAGTCGTCTCCCCCGGCACAGCTGAACTTTCCGCTACCCTCGAGGGAGACGGTTCCTCCACAGGCTGGGCAACCAGAGGCCCGGCCGGCAGTAAACTGCCCATTAGCAAAAACCAAACAGACAAAATAAACCGAGGGAACCTCATATTAAAACTGACACAAAATGCGTGCGCCTGTGCCCCGATCAGTGAGCGGATGCTGCAAGTGCGTGACGGAAACGTTTACGCGCGCCCCTGCTGGGCAATGCGATACCACGCCACACCCATTCCAACGCAGGAAAGATACATCACCGTGCAAAAGGCGAAGAAGCAGATCATTCCGATCGTCCCAACGCTTTTCATCACCAGCAGCCCTGCACGTCCCAGGGCATCCAGCGCATCCCACAGCACAGTCCACTTCCCAAACCACCCGCCCAGCGTCGCGCTCACCCGTTCCGTTGGCAGTTCAGGCCAGAACTTCGCGCACAGGAACGTTGCGCCAACCAGTAAACCCAGCATCGCCACCGCGAAAAACATCTGGAAACCGCGCGGCCATTCAATGAAAGGCTTTTGCCATGTCGGGCGGTTTGCCCGCTCCTGCAATTTGGCCATAACCCCTGGGATCATGCTTTCCGGCGCCTGCCGCTCCGGCAATGCCTTGAGATGCTTGTCGATCACCTCTTCCAGTTGCTTTTCATACTTAGGGTTCATAACGCTCACACAGCCCCATTTAAAAAATTCAAAGGCGCGATCAACCGGGGAATATCCAGCCGGTTCTTTCGCTCCTCACGCCTTGTCGCCAGTTCAGGGCTGAACTCCTCCCAACCCTCTTCGCCCGCCAGGTCCAGCTTCAGCTTTTTCTTCAATGCCTCCCGCGCCCGGAAGATGTCAGTCTTCACCTTGCTCAATGAACTGCCGGTGCTCTCCGCGATTTCTTCGTAACTTTTCCCTTCAAAATGATACAGCACCAGCGGCACCCGCTGGCTGGAGGGTAACCGTTGCAACGCGCTTTCCAGCACCCGGCGGCGGTCCGCCTCCTCCACCTCATCACCAACAAGATCACCCGTGGCAATTTCCAACTCGAACTCCTCCTCCGTTTCCCGGTTGAACAACTCCGAGAAAAATCGCCACCGCCCCCGGTAACGGCTCAAATGATTCAGGCAAAGGTTCGTGGTGACCGTTTTCAGCCACCCCCCCGCCGTCGGACTGTGCTGTAAATCCGCAAACCGTTCGTAAGCCTTGAGGAACACCTCCTGCGAGACATCCTGCGCTTCAGCTTCACTGGCCAGCAGGCGCACCGCAGTGCTGAATACCATGTTCTGGTAATTCCTCATGAACTGCTCAAATTGTTCCGTATCAGTCATCATTTCGCCACTCTCCGGGCTGGGAGCAACCGCTCCTGCATGACAAACACACCAGACCTGTCGCAAGTTGCAAAAAAAATCAAAAGCTGGCTGTCTCTGTTGTTATATCCAAATCCCGCCTCCTGAACCACCCATTTGTCACCCTTTTCGCCCCTTTGCTTCCTGCGGGAGCATTTCCCACTTATTCCCACTTCCTCTCGCAACAGATCCCATTTCCTCCCCTCCCGCATCTGTAAGTCGTTGCTATTGAACACCTCTCCAAATAAGTTGGAGCCCGGTCAGGAACGTGAAGAAATAAATCAACCGGAGAAAAAGCGCCTCCGGAACTTTCCGGTTTAACCATACTCCCAACCAAACCCCAATCGGCACCAGCGCTGCCAGTTTCAGGCTCGTAACAAAGGAATCCATCGTCAGCAACCCGTTCCCGATAAAAAAGGGAACTTTGATCCAGTTGATCCAGGTAAACACCAGCACCGTCGTGCCCACATAGATCTCCTTCGGCAGATGTTGCGGGATCAAAAAAAGACTCACCACCGGCCCCGCCCCATGCGCAAAGGTCGAAGTGATTCCCGCCCCGATCCCGCATGGAAATCCTATTTTGTGATTCGGTTCAAAAGCCCCTTCCGCCTTGAAAATCCTTTCCTTGATGAATTGAAAAATCACGAAACTGAGGGCCAGCGCCCCAATGATCACATTCAGTTGTTTGGCGCTGAACCTGCCAAACAACAAAGCCCCAAAGCAGACCCCCACCAGCACTCCTGGAATCAGGAACGCCAGGTTCTCCCACCGCCACTTCCGCCAGTAAAAATAAAGGGAAAATGCGTCCCCAATGCAAAGCAGCGGAAGCAGGATCCCAATCGCCCGGTCAGGGCCAAACGCCATCACGCACAATGGCGTCGTCAACATCCCCAAACCGCCCCCAAATCCCGCTTTCGAAAGGCCAATCAACAGCACGGCAATGATCGCAAACAGCAGGGGTGTGCTTTCGGTAGCGGTGAAGTTCACGGTTCCCTTGCGTCAACAGGATGCGTTTCGCGCCCGTCCCTCAGCCCACGCCCGAAGGGCATTGATCTGGGTATCCATTGTTCTGGAAAGGGGAACCGTTCGTTGAAGGGCATGCAAAATATCTTCAGTGGTCAGTTCCCGGTTTTCATGAAACGCATCGTACAACCCGGTGATGATGGCCTCTTCAATCTCCGCTCCACTGTAACCCTCGCTCTGCCGCGCCAGCGAGGGCAGATCGAATTGTGAAACCTCCCGCCTGCGACGTTCCAGGTGAATCCTGAAGATTTCCTCCCGTTCTTCATCCGCGGGAAGATCCACAAAGAAAATTTCATCAAACCGCCCCTTTCTTAATAATTCTGGCGGCAGGTGTGAAATATCGTTGGCGGTGGCCACCACAAAAACCGGCGATGTTTTCTCAGACAACCAGGTGAGCAATGAGCCCAGCACCCGCGCGCTTGTCCCGGCATCGGAATTGCCGGAACCGCCGGAGCCTGCGAATGCCTTGTCGATTTCGTCGATCCACAACACAATCGGCGCGACCGATTCAGCAACCTGGATTGCCCGCCTCACATTTTCCTCCGAAGACCCCATCAGGCTCCCGAACATTCGTCCCATGTCAAAACGGAGCAGCGGCATCTGCCAGAGAGAGGAGACCGCTTTGGCCGAGAGGCTTTTTCCGCAGCCCTGCACCCCCAGCAGCAGGATTCCCTTCGGCGCGGGAAGGCCGAACGCGCGCGCTTCTTCCGAGAATGCACGGGAACGTTTGCCCAGCCATTCCTTCAAGGCACCCAACCCGCCCACATTGCTGATTGTTTCCGTGACCTCGCAATAATCCAGCAAGCCTGATTTCCGGACGATCTGCTGCTTTTCCAAAAAAATTTCCGAAATATTTTCGCCGCTAAGGGAGCCGGTTTTCACCAGCATTTTCGCGAACACATTTTCCGCTTCGCTTTCCGTCAATCCAAGCGCGGCCTGGACCAGTTGCTCCCGGCTTTCAGGCCCGATCTCGATGGTAAGGTTCTTATGCTCCTTCAACTCGTTGGTGATCGTCCCCAGCAACTCGCCAAGTTCACGCCTGTTTGGCAGCGGAAAATTGATGACGGTTGTTTCCTTCTCCAGTTCAATCGGCATTTCCAAAACCGGCGCGACAATGAAAATGGTTTTAAAACTGTTTTTCAGGTGAAGCCCGATTTCCTTCAACCGCCTAACAACCGCTGGATGGCTGCGATTCAGGTAGGGATGCAAATCCTTGAAAAGAAACAGCGCGGGTTCCGCCTGGTCGATCACAAAATCCAGCGCTGCCAGAGGTTCACGCGTGGCCTGGTTCCGCGTCTTGGGAGACTGGATGGAAGCGCC
>JANRLX010000124.1:0-40372 GCA_033762115.1 Verrucomicrobiota bacterium | reverse complement strand
CATGGCCCGGAAAAGCCGAAAGGCCGTTTCAGATTGGACAACAGTGCGGATGCATTGAAAGGAGGGGAAAACGGAGCAGCCATTCTGCCGGGTGACAGTGCGCGAAGTCCCTTAATCCATTACGTTGCTTACTTGGTTGAGGACATGGAAATGCCTCCTCCTGGCAAGGCAGAGCGCCTGACTCCAGAACAGATAGGCCTTCTCCGTGCCTGGATTGATCAGGGTGCCAAATGGCCTTTGGAAGGGCCACGCACGAATATCACTTCATTCAGCGTCACACCCAGCCTCCGCTTTATTGAAGTTTCGGGAAATGAGCGCCTTTTTCGGGACCACTATGGGATGAACGAAGGGTTTGCAGGTGGAATCGAACGTTTTTTCTATGAGGAAAAGCTCCCGAGCGGGGAACGAATCCAGGCTGAAGGACGAATCATTGGCAATGGAGATGACTATGCTTTTCGTTTGTTGCTGGAAAAACCGGAGTTCGGTTTCGTTCGTGCTGGTTTTCAGCAGTATCGGGAATATTACCATGACATCGGCGGAGTCGATCAATTCAGTCAGCTGGGGCCATACTCACTGAATCGTGACCTCGACCTGGATGTGGGTAAGGCATGGATTGATTTTGGATTGACCCTGCCTGATCTGCCTCGGCTGACACTTGGTTATGAATATCAATTTCGCGATGGCGAGAAGAATAGTCTCGCCTTCGGAGATGCAGGCAGTGTGGACCCGGGGATGGCAGGATCGGCCGTGGATACGAGGAAAATATTTCCAACCAGTAAACCAATCGAAGAAGAAGTTCACATTCTGAAATTTGACCTTTTACATGAGCACCGGGGTTATACGTTCGAGAACAATTTTCGTGGTGAATTTTATGATAACAGGTCAGACCGTTTTCACCCCATTTACTTCAATACCAGCTCCGGCACCCTGGAGAAATATCTCTTCAATCAGCAACAGTATGATCATTTCCAGGGTGCAAATACCTTAATGGTGCAAAAGCAGGTTGTGGATTGGTTGTTCCTTTCGGGAGGATATTTTTTCAGCCGGCTGGATGGTTCCGCTGCCGTTAACATGAGCAGCGTTGGGATTACCGTCGGTGATGAACCATTCTGGTTTAGTCGTAGTATTCTGCTGGAACAGGATTCTCACGTATTCAACGCGAATGCGAAGTTGGGGCCCTGGGATGGATTCACTGTTAACGCAGGACTTCAAAATCAATGGCAACGGCAGAAGGGGTTTGGTGATGTCGATATTGCCGAGGGGCTGACGCCAACCGATCCCGCTCTGTTGCATTCCGATATTGATAAGCGGGTTTTCGAGGAAACCGTGGGCCTGCGCTACACCAAAATTCCTGCGACTGTGATTTTCGCTGATGCCCGCCTGCAACAGGAAAGCATCGGTCAGTACGAAGATGAAATCGGGGGGCACCATGAGTTCACTCGCGATACGGATGCGGACACCCATTTACAGGACTACAAAACAGGCTTTACCATTTCTCCATGGACGAAAGCTTCCTTCAGCGCCAGCTATCGCCATCGCTTGCGGGAAACAGAGTTTGCCAATGCCCTGGATCTCTCGTTTGGCGGAAGTGCGAACCCTGGCTATCCAGCTTTCATCCGGTCACGTGACACAATAACTGATGAGATTGAGCTGCGTCTGGTGCTGAGACCGGTTCGATGGTTGAAAACGACTCTGAATTATCAACTTGCCTCGAACGAATATCGCACCGGCACCGATCCATTTGACACCTTTGTCTTTGATCCGAATTCAGGGATCGTTTCACAGATATTTTTTCCCGGAGGTGCAATCCTTACCGGAAACAGTGATGCTCATATTTATAGCCTGAATACCACATGGACTCCCTGGCGGCGTCTTTACCTGAACACCACAGTTTCCCTGCAGGACACCAGGATCAACAGTACGCCAGACACGGCTTCAGTCGTGGCTTACGAAGGTTATGTTTGGACAGCTATGGTGGCCGGAACCTATATTCTGAATCAGAAAACAGACTTGATCCTGAGCTACCTGTATTCAAAGGCGGATTACGAGCAGGAACAGCACGCAGATCGGTTGCCGCTGGGGATCGTTTTTGAAAGGCAGGGAATCACAGCAGGTTTAACCCGCCGTTTTGCACCAAATATTCTTGGCAGCTTGCAATATGGATTTTTTGAGTATAATGAGCCGCTGTTTGGTGGGTTTCGGGACTATACCGCCCATGCAATTTTTAGTTCGGTAACCATGAATTTTTAATCCAAAAAGAGCATGAAAACATACTTTAACAAAATCAGCCTGCTTTTCGCTATTGCGGCAGCAGCACACCTGACTCTTCACGCTGCCACCCACAATGTCAGTGTCGGCAACAATTTTTTCAATCCAGCCAATATTACTATTAACCAGGGCGATACGGTAAGGTGGACCTGGATTGGAAATGGGCATACCGTCACAAGCGGGACTCGCCCAACAGCAAGTGGTTTGTTTAATTCGGGATTACGGAACAATGGAGCTGTGTTTACCTTCACGTTTAACGATGCAGGCGTTTTTCCCTATTTTTGCCAACCGCACGCAGGCCAGAATGGATCCGTCACTGTCCAGGCAGTAAACCAGGACCCTGTCGTGACCATTACCAGTCCTACAAACAATGCGACTTTTCCCGCAGGAGCGGTGCAGGTAACGGCTGAGGCGTCGGACGACGGTAGCGTGGCTTCCGTGCAGTTGTTTAACGGGAACACTTCACTCGGAACTGCTGACACTTCGGCACCTTATGTTTTCGACCTTGTGTTAAGCGCAGGCAGTTACAATCTCATTGCTCAAGTCACAGACAATCTTGGAGCAGTTTCGGTCTCCCCAGTCGTTACAATCAACGTCACCAATAGCACCGTAAATTCTCCAGAACTGAGTAATCCTCAGAAGGTAGGGAATGAATTCCGTTTTACGGTGAATAGCAGTGCTTTGGTGCCGCATACGATTCAATTAAGCACGGATGCCACCAACTGGTCGAATCTCAGCACAAACACTCCTGTGGATGGCTCATTTCAGTTCAGCGAACAAATTAATCCAAACGCTGTAATGCTGTTATTTCGGGTGGTACTGCCTTGATTTCGAAGATTATCATAGCTACCGGAAACGCACATAAAGCCGAGGAAATCCGTGCCATCCTCGGCTCTTCCTACACCTACGAGACGCTTAAAAACTATCCAGCCGCTCCCAAGGCAGTTGAGGATGCTCCCACGTTTGCAGGAAATTCGATAAAAAAAGCGGTCGCACTGGCCCGCTGGCTGGCGGCGGTGCAATTTTCTTCCGATACATGGGTCCTGGCAGATGATTCCGGCTTGGAAGTGGATTGTTTGGGTGGCGCGCCAGGAGTTCATTCTGCCCGCTTTGCCAATATTGAATCTGGAAAAGAGGGAAACTCTTCGGACGCGGATAATAATGCAAAATTGCTCCGCCTGCTTGCTCCTCATCCCCGTCCCTGGACCGCGCGCTTCAAATGCGTTTTGGCGTGGGCTCCCATTCTGCCACCTGGCGAATTATCCGCTTCCCCGGTTTGTTTTGCGAATGACACCGAATTGGCGGCCGAGATTTTCGAAGGAGCTTGTGAGGGTGAGATTATTCCTGCTGCCCGGGGAAATCAGGGCTTTGGATATGATCCTTTGTTTGTTCCCAGGGGATACGACCGATCATTCGCCGAGTTGGGGGATCAAATTAAGAATAATCTCAGCCACCGTGCCAAAGCGTTAAACCTGCTGAAAACCCGTTTGCATTCGTGACCGCAAAGAAACTGCTCTTTGTCTGCAGTCGAAACCGCTGTCGAAGTCTCACAGCTGAGCAAATTTTTTCCAACACTCCAGGTGTGCAGGTGAGGTCTGCTGGAACACAATCCAACGCTAGAATCGTTGTGACATCCGGCCAGATTGGGTGGGCAGATATTATTCTCCTGATGGAAAAATCTCACCTGAACCGCCTGCGGCTAAAATATCCTGAAGCGCTTGAAGGAAAAGAAACGGCGGTGTTGTTGATTCCGGATGATTATGAGTTCATGCAACAGGAGTTAATCGAGGAACTGCAGGAAAAGGTTCGAAATTATCTACCGGTTTGAGTGGTGCACCCGCCAGGAGTTGAACCTGGAACCTTCTGATCCGTAGTCAGACGCTCTATCCAATTGAGCTACGGGTGCTCAGGGGCGGGAAATATAGGAATGGAGTGGCTCATTCGCAAGTCGTTTTTCAGCTGGTTTTCAGTTTCAATGCCGTTTCATCACATTCCTCGGCACAAGCAATGCTATTGTTTGTCTAATCATCAAATGAAAAAATGACAGGGGCGAGCATTTGACTTTGACTCGAGCCCCGATACTATTTTCATCTGATCTACCCATTGTTTGAGAAAGTGAATTGTGGCCGCGAAAGATGATTATTTGATCGATACTCTCCTCGACATGGCTGTTTTGACCCATGAGCAGGTCGATTCAGTTCGAGAAGAAGCTGATTCGACCGGGGAAGGTTTGTTGGACACCTTGATTTCCAAGGGAATTCTTCGGTCAGCCGAAGTTGCCCAGGCAAAGGCAGCCGCCTCAGGTGTGGAGTATGTTCCACTTGGCGATATGAAGCTTACGGATGACGTGATCGCCGCGGTTCCCCGGCACATTGCCAAAAAATACAATGCCATCCCGGTGTTTTTATCTGATGGGACGGTTTCGGTTGCCATCGCTGATCCTACCGATCTGGATGCGCTGGACGGCCTTCGCCACTCTTTAAACATGGAGGTGGATCCGCGGGTGGCTGCTCCTGATGAGATTGAGGCCGCCCTGGCGAAATATTACGGAGGTTCTGGTGGCTCCGGTGGAGGAAGTTCCCGCGGTGGAGGGGAAGCCTTCAATAAAATGATCCAGGATATCACCGAGGGAGAGGTGGAACTGGGTAAAATTGGAGCTTTGGGGGAGGACGGTGGGGAAACTGTCGATGCCGATGCTCCGATTATCAAACTGGTCAATTCCATCATCGTTGACGCCTTTAAAAGCCGCGCTTCGGACATTCACCTCGAGCCGATGGCCAAGTATTTTCGTGTGCGTTACCGAATTGACGGTGTGCTGCATGAAATGCCAAGTCCGCCCAAACGATTGCAGGCTTCCATCATTAGCCGTCTAAAAATTCAATCGAGCATGTCCATCGCGGAACGACGAATCCCGCAGGACGGTCGTATCCAGACGACAATCAACAATAAACCGATTGATTTGCGCGTTAATTGCCTTCCCACAAACCATGGTGAAAGCATTGTCATGCGTATTCTGGACAAGGAAGGTTTGAAGCTTGGATTGCCTGAACTGGGATTTTTGACGGATGACCAACAAACTTTCGAACGATTAATAGGGATGCCGGACGGGATTTTGCTGGTGACTGGTCCAACCGGTTCTGGAAAAACAACCACTCTCTATTCGTGTCTGAACTATATTAACCGACCTGATCGCAAGATCATTACCGTTGAAGACCCTGTCGAATACCAGCTGGCCGGGATTAACCAGGTGCAGGTAAGCGAAATCGTCGGGTTTACGTTTGCCATGGCCTTGCGCGCGATGTTGCGTCAGGCGCCTAACGTCGTGATGCTGGGGGAAATTCGCGATCTTGAAACAGCAAGTATTGCCATCAACGCTTCATTGACCGGGCATCTTGTGTTTTCAACCCTTCATACGAACGATGCGCCCAGCGCGGTGACGCGTTTGATCGATATTGGCGTGAAACCTTTCCTTGTGGCGTCATCCACACGCGGTTTGATGGCACAGCGGTTGGTTCGGAAAATTTGTAAAAAGTGCAGTGCGCCGCATATGCCAAGTGAGCAGGAGTTGCGGGCGCTGGAAATTGACCCTTCCAAGATCGAAAACGCCAATTTCCGAAAAGGAAAAGGGTGTCCGGATTGCAACAAGACGGGAAATCGAGGTCGATTCGGGATTTTCGAGATATTCGTTATTGATGACGAAGCGCGTAAACTGATCTATGACAAGGTTCCGGCATCAGTCTTGCGGCGAAGAGCCCGGGAAATGGGAATGCGAACCTTGCGAGAAGATGGAACACGGAAGGTCATTGCCGGGTTAACCACGGCTGAAGAAGTGATCCGTGCCACATCAGCAGAGTCAGATTAATTCTTTTTAGAAGCGGTTATTTATGTCGTATCAGATGTCCGATTTGTTGCAGTTGATGGTGTCCGAAGGGGCGGCTGACCTGCACATCCGTGTTGGTGTTCCTCCTGTAATCAGGTTGCATGGTATTTTGCATCGCGTCGATGGTCCCTTGCTGCGGCCTGAAGATACTGAAGAACTGATGCGCAGCATCACTTCAGAGGATCATATCCAGCATGTGCGCGAACGTGGAGGAGCTGACTTCGGTTTTGCTTTCGGTGAACTGGCCCGCTTTCGTGTCAGTGTATTCAAGGAAAAGGGAAATTTTGCCCTCGTGCTGCGGCAAATTCCCAGCAAGCTTTTAACAATGGAGCAGATCGGGCTTCCTCCCTCTGTCAAAGAGTTGCTCTGGCGTCCTCGTGGTCTAATCCTGGTCACTGGTCCGACCGGTTCTGGAAAAACCACTACCCTGGCTTCCATGATCAATATCATCAACGAAGAACGGGATGATGCGCATTTGATCACGATTGAGGACCCCATCGAGTATTACCACAAGCACAAGAAAGCTTTGATTACCCAACGGGAAGTCAATGTGGACGTGCCTAATTTTGCCGAAGCGTTGCGACGTGCGCTGCGTCAGGATCCTGATGTGATCCTGGTTGGTGAGTTGCGCGATCTGGAGACGATGGAAGCGGCTATCGCTGCGGCTGAAACGGGTCACTTGGTTTTTGGGACCCTCCACACAACAGGCGCTGCGAAAACAATTGATCGTATCGTCAATGCCTTTCCAACAAATCAGCAGGAGCAAATTCGTATTCAGCTTTCAACAGTGCTGCAGGCAGTGATTTCACAATTGCTCCTCCCTCGCCATGATAAACCGGGACGTGTTGCCGTTTTTGAAATCATGGTGAATACCCCATCCGTGGGCGCATTGATCCGGGACAACAAAACGTTTCGGATTAATTCAGACATTCAAACAGGGGCAAAGTACGGGATGGTAACCCTGGATTCATTCCTTTTGGATAAATATCAACAGGGATTGATCGCGCAGGAAGAAGTAATTACGAAAGCCCAGGATCCGACGACCATCGTGCAAAAATTGCAGGAACTTGATTCCGCCCGCGCTGCTGTTGCCAGCTAATCTCATGAGTGACGCCTCCTCCCATCCCCTCGTATCCATCATTCGTGAACGGGGATTAATCGATGACATGCAGCTGGAAGAAGTGCTGCAGGAACAATCCCGGAATGGCAAGCCGATCATGCAAGTACTTGCTGATACCGGGATTATCGACATGGCAACGCAATTGGATATTATTGCTGAGCATCTTGGCACCCAGGTCGTCGATGTTTCAGACAGCGACATTGAGGAGGATGTGGTCAAAGCTGTTTCTTCCGAAGCGGCCCGCCTTCACCAATGCGTTCCTGTGGCAGGCTATGGCAATAGCTTGCAGGTAGCTTTTCTTGATCCCTTAAATCCTGAGTTGGTCGATCAATTGTCCTATATGATCGGCAAGGAGATTCAACCGGTCGTCATGGATCCGGCCAGGATCGAAAAAATCTTGAACAAGCTGTATCCGCAGGAAAGCAGCGGGTTCGACGACATCCTCAAGGAATTGGGAAAAGATGGGGATTTGAAGGAGTTGGCCGATGCGGCCAAAGACCTGCCGGACGTCACTCAACTTACTGATGCGACGCCAATTGTAAAATTCGTCAATCTCGTTCTCTACCAGGCAGTTCAGGATCGTGCCAGCGATATTCACTTCGAACCTTTTGAAGATGAATTTAAGATTCGTTACCGTGTGGACGGCGCTCTCTATGAGATGACTCCGCCCCCCAAGCATTTGGCAATGCCTGTGACTTCCCGCTTAAAGGTCATGGCAAACCTGAACATTTCAGAACGACGACTTCCCCAGGACGGCCGTATTTCTCTGAATCTTGGGGGCAAGCAGATCGATTTCCGTATGTCCACCCTGCCCACCTCCCATGGAGAATCGGTGGTGTTGCGTATTTTGGATCGCTCTGCATTGAGCCTCGAATTGGAAAGTCTCGGGTTGCCAAAGTATGTTCTGGATTACACCAATGCAGCGATCCAGGAGCCAAACGGAATCTTTGTGGTCACAGGGCCAACCGGTTCTGGAAAGACGACGACACTTTATTCCTGCCTTCGCAAGGTCAATACCGTTGACGTAAAAATTTTGACGGCCGAGGACCCTGTTGAGTTTGATATCGAAGGAATCATGCAGGTGGCTGTGAATGAGGGAATTGGAATGACTTTCATGAAGGCATTGCGCGCCTTCCTGCGTCAGGATCCTGATATTATCATGTTGGGGGAAATGCGCGATTTGGAAACTTCCCAGATTGCAATCCAGGCATCCCTCACAGGTCACCTTGTGCTGAGCACATTGCATACTAACGATGCCCCTGGCGCGGTGACCCGCCTTGTGGACATGGGAGTTGAACCATTCCTTATCAGCTCCTCGTTAATGGCTGTTTTGGCTCAACGACTTGTACGTACTATCTGCAAGAAATGCAGAACTCCATTCGAGCCTACTGAAAACCAGCTTTCATTACTGAACCTTTCACCGCATGACATCGGTGACAAGGTGTTTTACTACGGTCGTGGATGCCAGACCTGTAATGATACCGGATACAAGGGACGAAAGGGAATTTTCGAACTGTTGGTGGTAAGCGATGCGATTCGTGCCTTGATTAATGAACGTGCCCCTACAGTGGTTATTCGACAAAAGGCTGTTGAATCCGGGATGATCACACTTCGCGAAGATGGTCTTCGTGGAATTTTTGATGGCGAAACAACTATTGAGGAAGTGCTGAAATACACATAATAACGATTCCCTTGCAGTGTGGTCAAAGAAGAAGAATCTCATTGCATGAACCTGCTGATCAGCCGATATCCTAGGAAACCAGAACCCTATGCCTAAATACAATTACGTCGCCATGGACTCGCGTGGCAAGGAAACCAAAGGGACACTGGAAGTTGCCACCCAGTCGGAAGCACTAAATCGTCTCCGCGAGATGGGCTATTTCCCCACGAAAGTTGTTGAAGCTGAGAAGCCAAAAGAAAAAGGAGCTCCAAAAAAAGGCGCGGCGAAACCTGTCGCCAAAACAGAAGGTGGGAAGAAAAAAAGGGGGTTCAATATCAACATTCCCGGACTGGGTGCAAAGGTGAAGCCCAAGGTATTAACGGCTTTTACCCGTCAATTGGCAACTTTGGTTGATGCAGGCCTTCCTTTATTAAGAGGGTTGCGAGTGTTGGAAAAGCAGGAAAAAAGCGCAGCCCTTCGTCGAATTATTAACGACCTGGCGATTTCCATTGAAGGAGGCAGTACTTTTTCAGAAGGCTTGGCCCAGCACCCTAAAGTTTTTAATCGTCTTTTCGTCAACATGGTAAAAGCCGGAGAACTCGGCGGTGTGCTCGAGGTGGTTCTTAACCGATTGGCTGAGTTCATGGAAAAAGCTCAGAAAATTAAAGGCAAGGTCGTGGCTGCCATGTTTTACCCGGCAGCTGTTATGATCGTGGCTGTTACCATTTTAACAGTGCTGATGGTTTTCGTTGTTCCCAAGTTCAAGCAGATCTTCGCTGACATGTTGGAAGGGGAACCATTGCCAGACTTTACCCAGATTGTGTTAAGGATTTCGGAAATTATGGCGAATAATTTTTTGGCTTCCCTGGGGACAGTCGTCGCCGTGTTCATTGCAATTAAGTTACTTATTACAAAAACCAAGATAGGCCGTCGTTTGTTCGACAAAGTCAAGTTGCACTTTCCTCTTCTTGGTCCGGTTATTTCCAAAGTCGCCATTGCACGGTTTACCCGCACCTTGGGCACATTGGTCAGCAGCGGTGTTCCTATTCTGCAGGCGTTGACAATTGTTAAGGAAACCTCTGGAAATATTATTGTGTCAGAGGCAGTTGCCCAGGTGCATGAAAGCGTGAAGGAGGGTGAGACGATTACCGCCCCTCTGGAAGCTTCCAAGGTTTTTCCTCCCATGGTCATCAGCATGGTGGATGTCGGTGAGCAAACTGGTGCGCTCCCGGAAATGTTGATGAAAATAGCGGATAATTATGAGGAAGAAGTTGATAATGCAGTGTCTGCGATGACTTCTTTGCTCGAACCGATCATGATTGTTTTCCTGGCAGTAATCGTGGGAAGTATCGTGATCGCCCTCTTCCTTCCGTTGATCAAACTAATCGATAAACTGGGTGATGCCGGTGGAAGTGGTGGTGGCAGGTCAAAGGACGATTAGAACGTGTTCTGAACCTTTGGAACCGCCGGTAGGTACTGGCGGTTCTTTGCTTTTAATTCCGTTTCCGGGAATGACGCTACTACTGAATTAAGTGGACGTTGTGAAAGTTTCATGAGACACCTTGACAAAGAAAGTCTTATAATGTACTTACAAAGTAAATACATTGCATGGGCGTTGGATATACGGTTGATCTCGCATGGAGTTTGATTGGAATAATCCCCCGTTTGAATGCGATGGTTCTTTGACTCCTAAAGATGTGGAAGAGTCGTTTGAGGATCCTTTCGCGGTGCGGTTGCTACCTGACAGCGTCCGCTTTGCTGTTCAGGCGCGGTTTTTCAATCTGGGCCGTAGTGCCAGTGGATTGGGCATCTTCAGCGTGTATCGCACCAATGGTCGGCAAATTCGCGTGATTTGCGCGCGTTCGTTTACACCCGAAGAACAGTTTTTTTATCAGCGGAAACTCGATCAGACTCTCGCTCAATAGAGCTCGCCTGAAAAATGAACGTGGTAACCAATTGGGAAGAAGTCCCGGTTTTCGACAGCGAGGTGGCTGAAGCCAGCTTTTGGAGTGAAAACCGTGTCGATGTTCGCCTGATGGACAGTTCTGTTGCGGTTGGTTCAGAGGCAAACGAGTCTGTTACCATCACCTTAAGGATCGATCCGCGGATGCTTGCCAGGATCAAAAGATTGGCCCGATCACGCTACCTGAACTACCAGAGCATGATAAAACAGTGGCTCAGCGAAAGAATGGAACAGGAATTGCGTGATAAATAGTCATTCAATGAAACGTCGAAAAATACCAAACCACAATTCTGCATTTACACTGCTGGAGTTGCTGGTGGTGATCGCGATTATCGGCGTCCTGGCCACTTTGGTTGTGGGGGTCGCGGGAGTGGCCTCTCGAAAAATGAAAGAGGCACGCGTCAAGGCAGATTTGAATAATTTGATTACTGCTATTGAATCGTACAAGGCAGAGGTGGGTTCGTATCCAAGTGATAATCGGTTAAATCTTTCTGATCATCGCGTTCATTCGAGCCGAAATCCACTTTTCTATGAGCTTTCCGGGGCCGTTTTTACGAACGGCAATTTTAAAGTTTTGAATCATGATGAAATCGTGAATTCGGGCCATCTAAGATCGGTTTTCGGTATTGGAGGAATCCAGAATTCCTCACGTGATCCTCGTGATGTTCCGTATCGTCGATTTAATTTCAAGCCTTCCCAGTTTAAGGAACTTGATCCTATTTTGGCTAATGGGGCGGATATCGAATTACTCGCTGTGCCTGTCAAGGGGCCATACATGCTGAAGGGAAAAGTTGGGGAATTTAATCCCTGGTTTTATGACGCTTCCACGACTAATCGCCATAATCGAAACGGATTCGATCTCTGGGCCGAAATCGAGTTGGGTGATAAAATAACTGTTATTGGGAATTGGAGGAATTGATATGTGCCAAAAGCGTGTAACGAAAAAGAATATTCCAGTGCGCTGGTCTGAAAAAAAATGGTCTCCGGACATTCAGATCCGAAAAATCCGGAATGTTCGCCTCTTTCATTTCAACACTATCCATCGCATGTCCTGTGTTCCTCAATCTTCCCGGTTTAATGTTATGTCTAATAAATCGTTAAAGCAGCACTTTGGAGTTCGAGCATTTACCCTCATTGAATTGCTTGTGGTCATCTCGATCATAGGAATTCTTGCCAGTATGTTGCTGCCAGCGCTGTCGAGGGCAAAAGTCACTGCACAGGTTGCGAAGGCCAAACAGGAAATTGCCGCGATCAAGGGAGCCATCACGCAATATCAGGCGACCTACAGCAGATTCCCAACTTCGAAACGGATTCGTACTTCGCTGAATGATGCTCAGCCGGACTTCACTTATGGGACTTTTCAGACATTTGAAACAACCAGTGGTGTCATGACTGATTCGCATGTATCGAAAAAAGGTGGAGTTAGTTCAACAGTGATGATGGCCGGAACTGTGAATACCAATAACTCGGAAGTCATTGGCATCCTTCAGAATATTCGGGAATGGCTGCCCGCCAAAGTCAAGAACAATCCTGAAAATCCGCAGGGCGAGACCTTATTGGATCCCAAGGATGTATCTGGCAGGAACAAACCCGGAATCGGGGTGGATGGAGTTTACCGTGATCCCTGGGGCGCTCCCTATATCATCTCGCTCGACCTGAATTATGACGGGCAAACGAGAGATGCCCATTATGGCAAAATGGCCGTTTCCCGACTGTCGAACACGGATACGAGCAACAATGGCAAAAACGGACTGTTTCGATCAGGGCCAGCTGCTCCATTTGAATTGCGTTCTCCTATCATGATTTGGTCATTCGGCCCGGATGGAGCCATCGATGACACTAAATTGGCCGATGAAGGATACAACAAAGACAATGTATTAAGCTGGAAATAAAGGTCTCATGCTTACCGCAATCACAACCCTCGCTCATGGATTCGCCGCAAAGCGTTCTCGCGCTTTTACCCTGATCGAGCTGCTGGTTGTGATCATTATCATCGGAATCCTGGCAACCATCGGGATTCCGGCATTGAAAGGATTTACCAACACCAATTCCCTTGCTGCCGCGCATCGGCAGTTGCTGGATGATATCAGCTTTGCCCGGCAACGTGCCATGGCTGAAAGAAGTTCTGTTTACCTGGTTTTTTTACCACCGCAAGTTGCCAGGGAAAATTGGAACTCATTAAATTCGGATGAAAAACGTGCCCTGACAAATTTGATTAATGGGCAATATACCTCATACGCTTTTTATTCCACTCGAGGGCTCGGGGATCAGCCCGGTTCGGCAACGAAAAGATATTTGAGTGAGTGGAAATCGTTGCCTGAAGGGGTTTTCATATCGACGAATAAATTCAACACCAACGCAATCAACGAAATCGATTTGAACAAACCGCTGCCTTTCGCAAAATTATTTCCTTTTCCTCTGATCACCAGTTCGAATTACACCCTTCCCTATATCGGCTTTAATTATCAGGGACAAATGCTTCATGGTAAGGAGGACCTTTATCTTACTTTGACAAAGGGCACAGTGATTTTTCCTCGGAATGATGATGGCAGCATGCGTATTGCCCCCGCTGAAGTCATCGAAATGCCTAAAGGTAACTACACCAACAACCCTGCCATTCGAGTTGATTGGCTGACAGGTCGTCCCCGCACTCAACCCATCCCGCCGCGAACATGAACATTCCCTCCTCATATTCATCCAAGCGGGGATTCACCCTGGTGGAAATTGCTTTGAGTTTGGCCATCGTGGCGTTCGCGCTGACAGCAATCATTGGTGTCCTTCCTACCGGGATGACAGTGCAGCAGGACAATCGTGAAGACACGATCATCAATCAGGATGGATTGTATATTCTTGAGGCGATCAGGAGTGGTTCGCGAGGAATGGATGAATTGACTAATTATGTGGAGCAGATCACTCACATCGTCCAGAACGGCAATAACCGTAGAACCAACAGCCTTCCCACACCTTCTCAACCATTGACCGGGTCCAATATTGTCGGCCTGCTTACAATGCCCAAAATTTCTGCTGCAGGGACCAACTTTATCTTTGCCCGGATGCGTTCGATCACCGGTTCTGCAGTTGATCGTCCCATTGCCAACCAGCCCAATGACTTTGGCTTTCGTTTTCAGATTCAGTCCGAAGTGACACCTGTCATTAGCATTCCACCGGAACTGGTTAATGATCCAATGACTTTGGCCATGAACCTCAACATCGGCGAAAACCTCCATGACGTTCGGCTGATTGTTCGCTGGCCTTTGTATGAAAGAGGAAACAACTGGGCGGTTGGCAGAAATCGCAAGGTTTTCCGGACCCAGGTAGGAGGAAAAATTGTTCGTTCTGCCGGGTTAAACTTTTTTACTCCCAACCAATTTACCAATGCATTTGCGGCAAATCCATAGTTCCGAAACCGGCTTGCAAAGGTCAGTCAGGGCGAGTGCTTTTACTGTGACCGAACTGATGGTTGCTGTCGCGCTGATGGGGGTCATTGTGGTTTCGCTGTATGCGGTCTTCAACGTAACCCAGGGCGCTCTCAGGAAAACTGAAACTCAGGGAGATGTTTCCGAAAAAGGTCGTGCTGTCATGGAATTAATTACCCGTGAGGTGGAGCAAACCGTGGCAAGTGGTATTCAAAGCAATCGAAACCTGGCATTTGGCCTTGGGTTGATTCTTAACCCCACACTGGCTGATGTGCGTGGCATTACTATCCCCATCATTCAATCAAACGTCCAAAACACCCTTCAAATTCGAACAAACACGCATCATTATTTATATCTTCTCCACAAACAGACAAATGTGTGGACGGGTATTGGTTACCGAATTGGAACCGCACGTGTTGGAGATGCGGTGGGAACCCTGGAGCGGATCGAGAACAGTTGGACTAACAAAATGCCCCATCCTGATTATTTATTCAGTAATTTTGTTCAGCAGGCCAGCATCACGAATAACACGAACTTTCATCTTGTCTCCGAAGGATTGGTTCATTTCAGAGTGGTGCCCTTTTCAAAAAATGGTTTTCGCCTAGGCTGGGACACTGCCGAAACGAACGGTCTCCAAATTCTGAGGCAGGAATCTGATGGATTGGAAATTGAGAGGACCAGCACATTTTATGTTCCGGATGGCTCCGGCATGATCCTCCGGCAGGTTCCTTTTGGAAATGAGGAATCTGTGGCCATGTTTTTTGGCAACTCCCTCCCGCATTATCTGGATATTGAAATTGGGGTCCTCGAACCAGCAACTCTCAAACAATATAATCAGATGATTGAGGATGGTCTTTCTGGTCAGGCCACCACATTTCTCTCACGCAATTTGAGTAAGGTTCATCTCTATCGTCAACGAGTTCCCATTCGCACAGCAGTTCAATGAAGCGTCAGTATCAGTCAGAAAAAGGAGTGGCCCTCGTCATTACGTTGGTGATGCTGGCGATTGTCACTTTTATGGCCGTGGTCTTTTTGGCCATGAGCCGCCGCGAACGGGTTTCGGTGAAGGTCACAGAAGATCAGGTCATCGCGAAATTAATGGCAGATACCGCACTCGCCCGAGCCCAGGCCCAGGCAGTCGGGACGATGTTAGCTGCTGGAAATCGCCTGAAGTATGATATTTTCAATTCGACCAACTTCATCAATCCAGCTGGTTTTCAGTCTCAACCGCTGAATCAACAACGTCCTACCAACGTTAACTTTCAATACGCCAATGGAAATCCGGTGGTGGGTGATGATTTGCTCCGCCTGATTGCCAATCTTCAATACGACGCACGCGTCCCGGTTTTTGTCCAAACGAACAGCAATAGCTCCTTTGCGCCCGAGTTTCGTTTTTACATGGATTTAAACCGAAACCGTTTTTTCGAGACAAACGGCTATCTGCCCGAAGTCAGTGCCACTGGCGGCTTTTTCAATACCAATGGTGTCCCGATTTCCAGCGCGTCTGGTCCCAATGTGCTCCGGGGAAATTTTGTCGGCGATCCGGAATGGGTTGGTGTGCTGGAACGTCCAGAATTTCCCCACAGTGAAACGAACCGATTCATCGGTCGATATGCATTTCTTGCGGTCCCGGCGGGAAAAACCCTCGATTTGAACAATATTGGAAATGAAGTAAATCAGCTATCTTCTGCGCCAAGTAGCACGAATGGCTTCTTTCGAAATCAGGGATATGGCTCCTGGGAATTAAATCTGGCCGCTTTTTTTCGCGACCTCAATACCAATGGATGGGCCAACAATAGTTATCGTTACGACCCCTTTTCCACAACCCCCTTTAATGGACCAGCTGGGGCTGCCTTTGACAACGCTCGTGCCATTTTAAGCTATCGGAACAATGGAAATCCACGCTCTCTTCCAACCCTTTCAGCGACCTTTGACAGCACTGTCTTTGCTGAGTTCAGTAATGATGCCATTGACAATTATGGGAACGGGCCAGTCTGGAGCTATGTTTCTTTGCCGCCTGTTTCTCCGACCCCGGACCAGGAAGATTCCTTTAAAATAAACAACTGGCCCTGGCCAGGAAACCCAAGCACGAATGGCAATCAGTTCTACGATGCCCAGGATCTTTACTCCCGGAGTAGTTTTTCCGGCGGTTTTGCGGATTTGACGAGCCGCTTGAATTTTTCCACACGAAACAGCGCCAGTTCGTATGATCGTTATACTTTTTACCGGCTGATGAGCCAAATGGGTGTTGACTCATCTCCCGCTTTAAAAACTGAACGAGGGGTGCCGAAAATCCACCTCAATTATACGAATATACCCGGGACCATTTCCACAAATCTTGTTCCCTGGGCGACCAACTCCATCACGTCATCAAACTATTTTACATGGATTGCCGATGCCTTAATCAAGCAGGCGGTTCAAATCAACCGCACGAACAACAGCGCCTATATCGGGTATGTCACGAATTACACAAGGACCAACGTATCTGCCACGAATATTTTGGTTTATTGGGAGCGTCCTGTTGGATCGCGGCAACCGGTGACTGAGTATTCTTCGGAAATACATCGTCTGTTGCAGGTCGCTGCCAATATTCATGATAACCTGACTAACAGGTCAACCGGCACTTCTGTGGATTTTCCCACGGTTTTCCGCCCCGTCTTTCGTGTCGGTCGGCATCCTTCGACCAATCCGGTGGTCAACGCGATTTTCATAGCCGGGTACAGGGAGGAAACAAACGCTTCTTTCTTTACTGGTTTTCCATGGTTATCTCCTGAACAGTTCATTGCAACGAATCGCACCGCGGGTTTGGATGTCATCATCACCAATGCGACCATTCTTGGTGTGCCTGCGATCATTGGTGCGAAAAAGGAGTTGCCTAATTTCAATGAATTTTCTGCTCAGACCGGCGTTGAAGTGGTAAGAAAGCTACTGGCTCGAAAGTCGCAGCAAAACCAATTGCCGAACCAATTCAGCGCGATCCATTTGCTTGGTATTTCAAATGTTTTCGGAGTTGAAGGCTGGAACCCATATGTAAGACCGTACCGAGGCCAGCTCCAGTTGACAGCTCGAGCGCAAGCTTTCGTCTCTCTCTACGAACGGCGCACAAATAGTCCCAGCACACTTGTTTACGCAACGAATCAATTTTTCACGCCTCCGGTTATTAATTATACCAACTGGCCTGGGTGGACGAATGGATTGGCGCTCCCATTTGCGATGAAGGTTCCCATTTTCACGAATGTGTCTACGCTTCCGTTAAGCGTTCTACTGGGCAGCGGTCCTCCCTGGTTTCTTCCGATTTCCGCAACCAACGCCTGGCAAACGAATCTTACCATTCCGCAGCTTGATTTGGTTATCACAAATGCGGTCCAGTATATCCTGACAGATTCCACGACTGGTCGGATTATCGACCTGGTAAACTTGAATAATCTGATCACCACATTTGATATCAACTATGCCTTGACCAACCTTACCGCAGGCAGTGGAACCAATCTTTCCGGGGCCACTTTTTATCGATCTGACCTGATCACACGTTCCAACCGGAATTTACCTTCCGGTGTTTGGGCGCAAATCGACGTTTCAACAGGCGATCCGAACACCTATCAAAATATCTGGGCTTCATACAACGCCATCCCTGTGAGCGACAAAATGGGGGCTATCACTAACTTTGGCGATTTTTTGACAAATGCCAGCACCCGCCTGACCGAATTGGAATTACAGGCGCCTTTCACTCCGGGCACACGCCTCTACAAGCAATCCTCCTGGCAGGCAAATGATCCATTCGTTCATTATTATCGGGATGATTTGAATCCATTTGCGGAGGAACCCTCCTCACCTCAGGCCATCAATGTCCCTTTCCCACCCTCCAATATCGGTCTGGTGAATCAACGCTACAATCCATGGGAGTATCGGGGAGCAGAATTCCTTCTGAATGCGCAGACTGGCGACTCCTCTCTTGGCAAAAAGGATCCGAATATCCGCAGGCCGGATGATTGGCAGTTTCCTATTAACCGAAGCACGAACAAATACTTCAGGTTCGCCAATATTGGTCAGCTGGGTCAGGTTCATCGCGGCACTCCCTGGCAAACGATTTACCTGAAAAGTATTGGATTGCCGGGGGAAACATGGCGTCTTTGGGCTGGAAGCCATGCCACCAGTCCAACCAATGACTGGCGTTTGCTGGATATCTTCACTGCGGCGCCCAGCGAAAACGCTGCCCGTGGCCTGCTGTCAGTGAACCAGACAAACCTTGCCGCATGGTCCGCAGTGTTGAGCGGGGTTCATGTCGTCTCGAATTCTGCCCCCAATTCAAACATCACCACGCCCGCAAACCAGCAGTTTACGGATTTGATCGTGCAACCGAACAGTCCGCAGTTACGAGCGATTGTCAGGTCATTGAATGACACCCGAAACCAGGTGACCAACGGGGTTTACTTGAATATTGGCGATATTTTGCGGGCGCCGGGGCTTTCAGTAAACTCCCCATTCCTCAATTTATCTGTCGGTCAATTAAACCAACTCCGTCATGGATTGACTGATGACGTGGTGGAACGAATTCCGCAGCAAATCATGTCTTTGGTTCGGACGGATGAACCAAAGTTCGTGGTCTATGCTTTTGGTCAATCCTTGAAGCCAGCGGAGCGTTCGCTGACCACAACCGCTCAATTCTATAATCTTTGCACCAATTATCAGATCACAGGAGAAGTGGCGACGAAGACTGTTTTTCGAATTGAGGGAGATGTAAGGGGGCAAAATGCTCAACCGCGTGCAGTGGTTGAAAGCTTTAGCGTGTTGCCGCCACCGGAATAACAGTTGGCGTAAAATTTGCGTTTTAAAGAGAAGAAACTAAGTTCGATTATGCGATTTTCTCCACGAACCTGGGCGCTGCTTAGTGTCCTGTTCTTTGTCGGGGCCTTGTTTTTCTGGCTCAAAGGGAACGATTATCAGGCAAAGATCAATCAGGAGCGCCAGCGTCAAAAATCTGAAGGAGCAAACACGCAATCAGCTCGAACGAACACAGCTGTTACGACTCAAAAAAAGAAGGAAAAATGGGTTTTAACAAATAGCTCAAGAAGTTTGTCTGAGCTTGTGGGCAGCGATCACGCCATTCTTCTTCGAAATGCCACTATCGATACGGCGGAATCTCGGGAATTGGAAATTCCAGCCAATTTGCGGTCCCAATCACCCGCTGCATTTATTGTTCAGGCCAGCGGCGTAGCGGGCAAAGCATTTAAAGACCTGCTTGCCAGTGAAGGAATGACGATTGTCTCTTATGTGCCCAATAATGCCTTTTTGGTCCGAGCTAATTCACAAAGTATCCAGAGCCTCAAAGCGAACGATTCAGTCCGGGCCGTCATTCCTTTTGATCCATATTTCAAATTGGATGCCCGACTCATGGAGATGATTTCAGAAGACCAAACTCCGCCTGTCGACGCGCTGATTCGACTAACTTTATTTTCAGATTTGTCCCAGTCCGCGGAACAGTATGTGAAGGATTTCGGAATGACCGTCGTTGCGAGGGAACCTTCTCCATTCGGACCTCAATTATTGATCGAACTTGGACAACAGGATGTTGTATCTATTGCAAAAATCGAAGCGGTTCAAAGCGTGGAACTGCAAGCGGCTCGCACGCCAGCCAATGATCTCACCCGCGTCCAATTAGGCGTTTCGGCGGACACTGTCACCAATGCCAATTACATGGACCTGACCGGGACCAATATTTGGGTGAATATCAATGATTTTGCCATTGATGAATCACATGAGGATTTAAAGGACCGGGTCTTTTCTCCATTTCCGGGAATGCTTGCAAACGATCCGAACGGTCATGGAACTTTTGTGGCGGCTGTCCTCGCCGGCGACGGTTCGGAATCGGCCACCGTAACCAAAGCGGACGGCTCATTGACCAACGCCAGTTACAGAGGGATTGCACCTGCGGCAAAATTATTTGCCCTTCCGATTGAGGGAACGCCAGACGTTCAACATTACGTTTTAGATACGTGGTTACAGGAAACGGCAGCGAGAACGAATTACCTCACGCTAAGAAGAACAAACTCTCTGATTTCAAATAACAGTTGGGTTTATTCAGGCGTTTCAGAATATGATAGTTCAGCAGCCCGTTTCGATGCGGCGACACGAGATTCATTGTCAGGCGCTTCCGGGCAACATCCTGTGGTTTATGTCTTTCCTGCTGGCAATGCTGGATTCGGGCAAAACACCGGTCGCGGTGGTGAAGCTGGAAACATCTTCTCTCCCGGGACTGCCAAAAATGTGATCACGGTCGGGGCTTTGGAGCATCCACGCTTTCTGACAAACGGATTGCTTGAAACCAACGAAGTGATTGACTTTGAAGGCAACACCAATTTCTTCGTTACGACAAATTTTCTCTTCTTCGAACGCACGGATAGCTCGGATTCAGTGGCATCCTACTCCAGTCGGGGCAATACAGGGATTGGAACCGAAGGATTGCTCGGGCGCTTCAAGCCTGATGTCGTCGCTCCTGGAACCTTTGTGTTAAGCGCACGTTCAAAAGATTGGGTTTTGACCAATCAATACGATATTAACACTGAAGAAGGCAGGGCAATGACAAACCTTCACGAGACTTTGGGTGAGTATCGTTATGAAAGCGGAACCACATTCGCAGTTCCGGCCATTTCCGGCTTGCTCGCACTGATTCAGGAATTTTTTGAAACCAAAGTCGATGCCGAATCCCGGAGGGCCTTAAGCCCGGCCTTGATGAAGGCGTTATTGATCAACAGTTCGAGAAGTGTCAGTTCCTTTTACGATTATTACGTTCAAACCTCTATTAATTACCAGGGATGGGGATTACCGACTTTGCCGCAAACTTTACCCGAAATTCTGACGAATACATCTGAGGCAGAATGGCCGCTGATCTTGCTGGATCAAAATCCCACGAATGCTCTTGCGACTGGCGAATCCCGCACCTGGAGGTTTACCCTTGATACCAATGCTCAGTTCGCGCCGTTGCGCGTCACTTTGGTTTGGACTGATCCTCCTGCCAATCCAAATGTCGGTGTCAAATTGGTCAATGATCTGGACCTCATCATCACCAATATCGAGAGCGGAGTCATTTACTCGGGAAATAATTTTAGTCCGGCTAGCGTTTACACAACGCCGCTGCCCCCAACGGAAGGATCGGTGCCGAGCGACATCATCAATAACGTTGAGAATATTTTCATTCGCGATCCTTCCGAGTTCGGAAAAGAATTTACCTTAACAGTCCGCGCACGCCGGGTGAATATCAACGCGGTGGATAATGGATTTGCAGTCACCGGGCGAACGAACGATGTGCTGCAGGATTTCGCATTGGTTATTTCTTCTGAAAATATTTTTGTCACAAATGCCTTCAAAACTTTCCAATTCGAATCCGCTCCCAGCGCACTGACCGTCCGCACACCCGTAACTCCGGTTGAGAATGGAATTCCATTGATGGATCAGAGGGTGGGGGCCAATCCTTCCCTGGGTTCCGATATTGGGAACACGAATCAATGGCGATTCTATGTCTTCACCAATTTTTTTGATCCTGCAACATCGACTTCCGGGTTAACCAATGGTTCCAATGTTGCCTTTGTCACGTTTGCGCCTCTAAATCTTGGGCGTCCACGCAATCAGGAAGCGGATATCGATTTGTATGTCTCACGTGATTCACGGCTGACCAACTTGGTCCCTTCGGTTGTCGCTGGTGCGGTTCAAAGCACAACCCGGAGCGGGACTGAATTTTTTGTGACCACAAATGCTCCTGTGGGTCAGGACGTCATCTATTACGTTGGAGTCAAGAGTGAAGACCAGCAATCTGCTGAATTTAACCTGATGGCCATTTCGAGTGATCTTCCTTTTCAGGAGGGGGATGATGCGAATCCAATCCTTCGTGGGTTCCCAATTGGCGTGGCAATTCCGGATGGAACACCCACCCGTCCTCAGGCTGGAATAGTTATTGCGCTTGGGTTAAGCAACCGGAGAATTTTAAATACCGCTGTAAATGTAGGTCTTGTTCATGAGGAAATGGGGGATTTGGTGGGCACCCTTGAGCACAATCGAATTGCCACGTTCCTGAACAACCATCGCCCTGCAATAACCAATTTTCCAAATCCCAACAGCTTTCATTACAATGATAGCTTCTTCCCACCCGCTGGATCATTCCCTACCGATGGCCCTGGTACATTGCAATCATTTGTCGGGCAAAAAGTCGTTGGCCCATGGATCATGTATCAGATTGATAATGCCCCCGGACATGTCGGATATGTGACCAACGTAACCATCCCAATCCAGACGCTGCAGGATGAACTGCTTAGCGGGACTATTTCAGGAACAGTTGCCGCTACAAATTATACTTATTATCCGCTGGAGATACGTCCTGGAATCAATCGTGTTACGCTTCGTCTCAGGCAGAAGACAGGTCTCGCTAATTCCCTTGATCTGGTCATGAAACTTGAAGGATTGCCGACCACCAATGATTTCACTTATCGCGGAACCAATATTCTGGTCAATGCCACAACATTGAACGCCAGCGCTTACGAAGAACCTTTCCTGGTGCCCGGAACTTATTATGTGGGCGTTTACAATCGTTCGCTCGGGTCAGTGGATTTTGACCTGACAACCGAATTTGATTACGCATTCCTCTCGGAATATCAATTCGAGTACCATCGTACCAACACCACATTGCTTGATGCAGCCGCGACCAATAACCTGATCGAGTTGTTCGATGATCTGGTGGTCACGGATGTTCGCGTCGGCGTGCGGATGGATCACCAGCGGCTCTCAGACATGACCCTCTCGCTTCTCTCTCCGCAAGGGACGCGAATTCTCTTGAGTGAAGCGCGTGGAGCGGCTGATACGAATGGATTCGGGTCGCAATATTTATTGGATGGGGTGGAGCAGCCTGCCTATGCCATTTTTACTGAAAGCGATTTTGGAGATATCAGCGCGATCAAAGAAATGACCCCGCCTTTCGGTGATTCCATCTTGAACCTGGCTCGAATTTTTACCAATAGCTGGGAAACAACCAGCCCGGGAAACAAACCCTTGGGAAGTTTGGTGGAGCAGTGGCGCGTTACCAATGCCATCGTGACGGTCGTGAACAACCAACTTGAGGCATTCTCCGGCACCAACTACCTGATCTTGGAAAAAGGAGCGATCAGTCGTTCGTTTCCGAGTATTCCAGGGCGTGAATACCTGATCCGCTTTGCCGCCCAGCGGTTTCCTGACAAGGAGTTCATGAGTTGGTGGACAGCCGAAGATCATGTCTTTGATTTCAGTTCCACCAACCACGGAATTATAGAGCCAGCATATACGACTGGCATTGTCAGTCGTGCGTGGTCGTTTAATGGCACCAGCCAGGGAGTCCTGGTTCCTCATTCGGACAGTCTGAATTTGACCAACAACTTCACTGTGGAATTTTGGCTGAATCCGCATGCTTCTCAACGGGCTTCCGCCATTGTGGTGCGCAAGCAATCCTTGGCGGGAGCTGACGGATTTGCCTTGGAGACAGGCTCAACAGCCAACTCCCTGAGCTACCATATGGTTTTTAACGGCAACAAAATTCCTGCTGGTGTGGTCCTTCGTTCAAATGAATGGCAGCACGTGGCTTTGGTGAAGGAAGGGACGATCGGCAGGATTTATGTCAATGGAGCTTTGCGACAAACAGTCCCCGGCCTTATTCCCATCCTTGCGACAAATAATGCAGCATTGGAATTCGGAAGATCTCTGTTCCTCCCGAACCGTGCATGGAGAGGGCTCATGGATGAACCTGCAATTTTCGCGCGTGTGCTCACACAAGAGGAAATTGCCTCGATTTATCAGGCTGGCCCTGAAGGCAAATGTGCCAGCCTTGTCGGACCATACCCCTGTACAGGGCGGGGGACCCTGACATTAAATGGAGAAGACCTGAACTTTTCCGTGGCTCCTGCCTGGATTCCCTATTTCACAACTCTCATCGCAACGAATACCAATGTGGTTGTCGAGTTTTCAGCAAGTCGTGCTGTTTACGGCTTGGATGAGATCGAAGTTTTGGATCGCGGAAATCGTTATTTCCTTCCTGAAGAGGATCTCTCCTTGTTGAACGGACAACGATCATTGGGAGAATGGCAATTGCAAATGGTTGATACCCGGACCGGTGCCACAAATCCCGCAGGCTTGCTGAATGATTGGGAATTGATCCTCAATTTTGTGGATGCGCGGCCTCATGCGGAATTGTTGCTGAACCAACGCATTTACCCGCGCAATCTCAACAACACCACAATCACGAATTTTATTGTCCCCGGTCGCCTTGCGACAAATCAGGTGCAATATTTTATTGTAGAAACCTGTCCCGCCACAACTGCCTCCACAGTCACTATATTAGGCCAGGGGGTGGAATTGTTGGTGGATCGCAGCGGGCTTCCCACTGGAGACCCGACCCGCGACGATTACGCTCCTGTACGGACCGTTCAAAATAGTGCTGGCGCCTATACTGCTTCCTTCAGGTTGACCACAACTTCCCCACCTTCTGCCCCATTGCGACCAGGTCGTCGATATTATTTGGCGGTGAGAAATGTCAATTCATTCGGAACGAACAATTTCTCGATTAGGGTCGACTACAACAATAGCAGTTGCGCTCCTATTCAGCCACAACGATTGCTCTCACGCCAAAGTGTTGAAAATGCCGCAGCTGCAGCTTCAGCGAATGAAGAGGGTGATGCTTACGAAATCCAGGTTGAACCACAGACTGAGTCACTCCAGCTGTCAGTTCAAACTGCAGGCGCCTTGTCGGTTTTTATTGGCGAAGGCTTTATTCCAAATCGAACAAACTTCACTGCTACAGGTAACGTGACAGAAGGTGGTGTAGGAATTGTGCTGGATCAGAATTCTTCGCTGCCCCTAAAGACTGGTAATTATTATGTGACCGTCTTAAACAACAACGATGAGCCGGTTCCATATACTATCACCTCGATTACGGACAATGGCCCGGCTGATTTGCCACGGCTTGTTAACGGAGTGGCAGTTACCGGCAGCATCGGTGATGATGAATTCAATATTTATCATTTCCCGGTTCCCGCAAACGCCTCAGCGGTGTTGTTTGAGCTTCTCGATCTTTCTGAAGATGTGAATTTGTATGTCAGAAAAGGAATCGTTCCGACGCTGAACAGTTATGATTATTCGAGCGCGAATGCAGGAAGGGCAGGGGAACAAATTGTTCTTCGGGCAGATGAGGTTGATCTCGCCGGAGACTGGTTCCTTGGAGTGCGTGCGAGCGAGTCTGGCCCCGTTTCTTATAGAGTTCTGGCCTCCTTTGCTTCCGACGGAATATTAACGGGTGGTGCCGCGCTGAATCTGGCAATCGAACCTCAAATCCAGAATGGAAATCTTGAATTCTCCTGGAACAGCGTGTCAGGGGAAAAATACAGGATCGACTTCTCGGATAACCTGATTGATTGGAAACCGGTTCAGACGATCACTGCGGAAGGTCGTCTGACCTCATTTAATGAACCGTTGCCCGAAGGGGTTTCAGCGAGGTTTTATCGCATCGTTCAGGTACCATAACTGGTAAAATCCTGTTGCAATTCCCATTTTCCAAAGGCAGTTTTACGCCTCTGGTCCGGGGCGTAGCGTAGCTTGGCTAGCGCGCGTGGTTCGGGTCCACGAGGTCGTGAGTTCAAATCTCACCGCCCCGACCAATGATTCGCCCGAATTTGATTGAATCTTGAAGCTTCAGTCTCTTTTCTTAGTCCAAACCAGATACCAATGCGCACAAGAGTAATCTTACTTGTTTTGGGGCTGTTTCTGCATTCAGCATTTGCTGCCGAAGTTCCAAGGTTCAAACTCCAGGAGGGGGACAGGGTGGTTCTCCTGGGAGATACGTTCATCGAACGAGAGCAGGCCTATGGTTATTTGGAAACCCGTTTGGCAATGGCATTTCCAGGCATCAGGTATGTTGTCCGCAATTTAGGCTGGAGCGCTGATACTGTCCTCGGCGAATCCCGAGCTGGTTTTGATCCACCGGCAGCAGGTTTTGATCGGCTTCGGGAGCATCTGGCTGCTGTAAAGCCCACGGTTGTTTTTTTGGGCTATGGGATGGCTGCTTCTTTTGATGGGGAAGGCAAGCTTCCGCAGTTTAAAGCCGACTTGAACCGTCTCATCGAAACAATTGAAACAATTTCAAAACCAGATCAGGTCCGATTTGTCATCCTTAGTCCCATTCGGCATGAGTGTCTCCCTCCTCCACTTCCCGATCCTACTGCTCATAATAAACAGCTGAATCTCTATACGGAAGGCTTAAGGGAAATCGCTCGAACCAGAGGAATTCCTTTTGTTAATCTCTTTGAGAACACTTCCGAAAAGCAGTTGGAGAAACATCCAGCTTACACAGACAATGGCATTCACCTGACGCAGTACGGTTACTGGCAAATTGCCCGATTGATTGTGCGTGAGCTTGGGTTGGAGCAGGACCCATGGCGGATCGGCATTTTACCGGATGGGAAAATTCGGGAAGGCACCGCAGGCCTTGCGGTGACGGATATAGTACGGACTACAAACAGCGTCACCTTTCAGGGAATGGATATTTGTCTTCCTGATCCCATTCTCCCGGAAAGAGTGCACCTGGATGCCGCCCCTCGCGCCTCGATGTTGGTGCAGGTCCAAAAATTGGAAGCAGGGCGTTACGTATTGAAAATCGATGGTGAAGCGGCAGCTGTCGGTGAGCATGGATTATGGGGGCGTGGATACTACTTTACCAATGGGCCCGTCTTCCGACAATTGGAGGAATTACGGAAAGCCATTGTTGATAAAAACGAACTCTATTTCCATCGCTGGCGTCCACAAAATCAAACTTATCTCTTTGGGTTCCGCAAGCACGAGCAAGGCCAGAACGCTCGCGAGATACCGATGTTTGATCCATTGATCAACGCGAAGGAAGAGCAGATCCATTCATTGAAAGCCCTTCGTAATCGAAAGTATGAACTCGTTAAAATTGGGGCAAATGAGGAAGTTCAAATTGTAAACCCCAGGGGAGAAAAGTCCTTCCAACCGGCTGCACGATCGTTCGAAACAAAATCCGAGCAGCCGCTACCTCAATTCCAATTGGACTCCGGATTGGAAGTGACTCTTTTCGCTGAAAATCCCGATCTGGCCAAACCCATTCAGATGAATTTTGACCCTCAAGGGCGTCTTTGGGTCGCAAGTTCCTCAGTCTACCCACAAATCGAGCCTGGACAAAAAGCGAATGATACGATTCTCGTTCTGGAAGATACCAACCATGATGGAAAAGCAGATAAATCCACAGTTTTTGCAGATGGCTTGCTGATTCCTACGGGGTTGGAACCTGGAAATAATGGTGTTTACGTGGGTAACAGCACCGAGTTGCTCCATTTCGAAGACCTAGATGGGGATTTAAAAGCTGACAAAAAGCGGGTTGTCCTTTCCGGGTTTGGAACTGAAGACACACATCATATTCTGCACACTTTGCGGTGGGGGCATGACGGCCAGCTTTACTTCAATCAGTCCATATACATACATAGTCATATTGAAACACCGCATGGAGTCGTCCGCCTGGACAGCGGCGGAATCTTCAATCTTCGCCCACCGACAATGGAATTGGGAATCCATATGAAAGGATTAATCAACAGTTGGGGGCACCATTTCGATTCATATGGACAAAGCTTTGCGACCGATGGCGCAGGGCACCAGGGAATTAATTGGGTCGTGCCTCAGGCGATGTACGTTACTTACGAAGGCGTTCGGCGCATTATGGACAGCGTGAGCCCCGGAAATTACCCAAAGTTCTGTGGATTGGAAGTATTGGAAAGTGAGCATTTCCCTCCCGACTGGCAGGGGAATCTGATCACCTGCGACTTTCGAGCCCACCGGATTGTCCGCTTTTCCATTAACGAGCTTGGAACAGGTTATGTCACCAAGGAAATGCCCGACGTGATGCGAACCACGAATGTCACCTTTCGCCCCATTGATGTGAAGGTGGGGCCTGACGGCGCTTTGTATATCGCCGATTGGTCCAACCCGATTATTCAGCATGGCGAAGTCGATTTTCGTGATCCGAGGCGCGATCATGAGCATGGCCGAATTTGGAGGGTGAGCGTGAAAGGCAAACAAGGCCTGCCCAAAATCAACTATACAAAATCCAGCACTCTCGAACTTTTGGATTATTTGAACTCCAGTAACAGTTATGTCCGCCAGCAATCCCGTCGTGTGCTCACGGAACGTGGCAGTAGCATCGAAAGCGAACTGCGTTCCTGGTCTCAAAAGGAATCAAGTGAGCGTTCCCAATTGCAGGCACTATGGATGTACCAATCCATTGATTTTCCGGAACCTGAGTTGTTGAAGAAAGTTTTAAATGCCAAGGATGCTCGAATCCGTGCGGCAGGCACTCGGGTTTTAAGTTTTTGGATCCAGCGATTTCCGGAAGCACTGAGCAGTCTCGAACGATTGGTTAAGGATGAGCATCCCCGCGTTCGAATGGAAGCCGTTCGTGCATTGGCAAAAATTCCGCAATCAAAATCCGCAGAACTGGTCCTCGGGGTGGTGGATTCCACAATGGACAAGTACCTGGAATACGCTGTTTGGCTTGCAATAAATGACCTGGCCGATGTCTGGGCGAAGGGAGTTAAAAACGGGGAATGGAAGCCAGAAGGCAAACAAAAGCAGTTGGAGTATGCCTTGAAAGCTATTCCCGGAGAAGTTGCAGGTTCGGTCCTCTCTGAGATTTTACCTTCAGGCGACTTTCCAGCGGATGGTTCCGGCCCCTGGTTGGAACTCATTGCAAAAACTGGCAACATGGATCATTTAAATCGGCTCTGGACTCAGTTCCGAAAAAATGGGTTCAATTCACAAACTGCTCCCCGCGTCCTTTCCGCGCTCAACGAGGCTGCCCGCGCACGGAATCATCGGGCGAGGATTGAAGAAAAGGAATTGAAAGAGCTTTTGGCTGCACAGGGGGGCGTTGTTCAACCAGCCCTTCTTCAATTGATTGGTGCATACAAGGCGACGTCACTGGCTCCGCAGCTTCTTGCGCTGGCAGAGTCAGAAGCGACTCCTTCAGACATGCGTCGCGCACTCTTCAATAGCCTGCGGGAGCTTGGAACTCCGGAAACTGTCCAGGCGTTCTCCCGGATTGCTTCCAGTGACAGCAAAATTGAATTGCGCGGCCAGGCGGTTCAAGCGCTCACTGCAATGGATTTATCCAGGGGGGTGCCACTCGCAATTACGGTATTGTCGGAAACAAAAACGGAAGCCGAAGCACTCGAGATGTGGCGAACTCTTCTGGGCATAAAAGGTGCCGCCGCAGCATTCACTCAACAGCTTCCTCGTTCCGGGCTGCCTCCGGCAATGGCAAAGGCTGGTTTGCGAGCCGCTCGCGAAGGGGGCCGGGCTGAACCGGATTTGGTAATGGCCCTTGCCAGGAATTTGGAAGCTGAAGAAGAAAAAGCCTTAACACCGCACGAGCTTGAGCAACTCATTTCCCAAATTAAGAATACAGGGGATCCAGTGAAGGGTGAAAAAATATATCGACGCACTGAATTGGGTTGTATTACCTGCCATGCAATCGGGGGAATCGGGGGGAAAGTTGGTCCTGACATGACTTCAATTGGAGCCAGCGCACAAATCGATTACCTGATAGAGGCTGTTCAGTTTCCGAACAGGAAAATCAAGGAAGGCTACCACGCCGTTCTTTTGGAAACGAGTGATGGGGAAGAAATTTCCGGTATTATGATCCGGGAGACGGACACGGAACTTGTCTTGCGCGATGCCACAGGCCGTGAAACGAGTATATCGAAAAGCAAAGTGCAGAAACGTAATATCACCGGCTCACTCATGCCTGCTGGATTAGTTGATGGCCTGACACCGGAGGAACAGGTGCATCTTTACCGATTCCTGGCAGAACTTGGGAAACCGGGACCTTTTGATGCCTCAAAGGGGAATGTGGCCCGTCAATGGAAACTCCTTCCTGAAACAATTGACATTGCACAGTTTGGCGCGGAAAAAGTGGTTCAGCAACAGATGAACGAAAAGGGGTGGGAAACTGCCATGACTTTGGTGAGCGGAGATTTGCCAAAAACTGAGATGCAGGCAAGCCTGGATCGAAAATCGTATCGCAATCCTGCTGCAATTTACTTGGGAACACATTTCCAAGTGCCACAAAATGGTGCGGTCAACCTGGATTTGGAAAATATTCCAGCTGACTCGCCAATCTGGATCAATGGAAATATGGTTGGCTCCGGTTCCAAGGTGACCACTACCTTGGCGCCTGGAACACACTCGCTTATCGTGAAAATTGATTCCAAAAAATTGCCTGAAACAATCAAAGCACGCTCAGATCAGGTCACCTTTTTAAACCAGTAAAAAAATGCGATTACTCAATTCAATAATGCTTTCCGCAGTCCTGCTGGTTACAGGCTGCTCGAGCTTTAATAAGGAATGGAAAGCTGCCCTGAAAAATCCCATACCTGCTCAGGACATCACCGGTCCATGGGAAGGTCGCTGGATGAATGAAGATGAAAGCCATGGTGGTAAATTGCGCTGCCTGTTAACAAAAATTGATCAACAAACCTACCGAGCGGATTTCCATGCAAAGTACAAAAGAATCCTTAGCTTCGGGTATTCAGTACAGCTAAAAGGGACGAACAGTAACGGAAATTTCGAATTTACTGGGGAAGAAGACCTCGGAAAATTGGCTGGCGGACTTTACACTTACAGCGGAACGATTACCCCTGAACGTTTTTTTTCCACTTATAAGTCCAGTTACGAAACTGGGACTCTTAAAATGGAACGTCCCAAAAATTAGGCGTTGCTGCGCGTGAGAGCCACCGACGAGATCAGCAGCAAAAACCAGGCGCTAAGAATGTACACAATCATATTATCTGTTCCTTGCTCGTAATATCGGACTGTTCGAGCAAATACTTTATGGGTTCTACTGTAAGTTATTCAGATGGGGATTGGATTCAATCCGGGATAACTACGAACTTACCCCTCGTAAAATCCCTGAGAACGCTCAGGGGAAAACCTGAGTGAACTCCTCGCGAGCCCACTATCTGTGGTTATTCGCACTAATTCTTTCGACGTTCTGGTTTGGAGGGGTCAGACCTGCGGGACAGGGGATTATCGGAATTTTAATAGGGTTGGCCTTGATTGGCACAGCTAGAGAATCGCGAAACAGAGGGCCGTGGCTTTTCTTTATTTTAATCGGGATTGTTTCCCTCCAGCTTATTCCTCTTCCATTCTCCGTTCTGGAAGCTTTGAACTCAAAGCGGGCCGATTTATCAAAACTTCATGAAGATCCGCTTGGGTCAACATTGTTTACTCTCAGTTATGCTTCAGGAAGATCATTAAATGGATTGCACCATCTGGCTCTTGTAACATCCTTTTTTGTTCTCTCCCGCAGGGCTGCACAATCTCCGCATTGGAGCACTGCCCTCCTGTTTTCTTTGGCTGTCGCTTCGATCCTTCTGGTCGCCTCCGACATTTGGTATCAGCTAAATGGAAAAAAAATGATCCTGGGTTTGTGGGAGGTCTCATGGGGAAGTGGTGCAGGAACCTTCGCCAACCGAAACCATTATGCAAATTGGCTTTGCACTACTGCGCTTTTTTGTATGGGGGCTTTGTGGCAGGGAATCTCCAAGCTCAAAAATAACACCAGCCTTAAGTTCTCCCGTATTCAACATTTTTTCATTGCCGTGGCGGTTGTTTCCAGCCTGAGCGCTGCCCTGCTTAGCGGGTCGCGAGGCGCAGCGCTCAGCCTTCTTATCGCATTTCTCACTGTGTACATTTTTCTGCTCCAAAAAGGATCGCCAGATCGGGGAATATTGTTTGTTGCAGGCATTGGCCTGGCAATAGTGTTTATCCTTAGCGGAAAAACTGTAGTGGAACGATTAACATCGGGGGAGTTGGCACAGCGCTCTGTCCTAAAGCTCAATATCTGGTCTGATAGCTGGCAAATAGCCGAAAATCATCCGTTCATTGGAACAGGATTGGGAACATTTGCCACTGCCTTCAATATCCACAAAACTTTTGGTGGAGAAGGAACTTTCTGGCACGCTGAAAATGATTTTATCCAGGCGATTGTTGAGTTCGGGTTTCCAGTCGCTTTCTGTATGTTCTTCCTCCTTGTCCAATACTTGCTCAAACTTTTCAGAAGGATTCATTCTGATGCTCATAAAAGAACAGATAGTGAAGACCTGATTCCAAATGGAATCCTCGTATGTGGTGGAGCGGCCATCTTATTCTTTTTACTTCACGCTTGCGTAGAATTTCCATTTCAAATTCCTGCGAACGCATTCTTGATTGCCACGATCATGGGCTACCTATCCTCTTCCGAAAAAACTCCGATCATTTCTCCTATAAATCAAAACTTATTGAGGCGTCAGGTGCTGCTTGGATGTCTGCTGACCGCTGTGGGGCTCATGCAAACTGTCAGTGCTTACCTGGCATGGCAGGCGCCGCGTCAAACAACTATATCAGCAGCAGCCGAATGCATGCGGCGGTCACTTAATTTCTGGCCTGCAAACAGTAAATCGTTATTAGGCTGGATTCGCCTCTCTTCAGAAGCGCAAGGAACTTCAATGTCTGAAGCTCAAGCGAAGGAGATACTCCTAAGATTCGATGGATTTGCCAGACTTGATCCATTGAACTGGGAGTTGCGTCTGGAACGGTTGCTCTTTCTGAGTGCCCATTTGCCTGCCCAGATAAAATCTGAGGAATGCCTGAATCTACTTCATTTGAACCCATTACAACCGCGTCTGCCCTTGCAGTTGGCCCAAGCCCTCGCAATTCGGCATCCTCAAATTGCCATTGAGCTTTTAAAAAAAGTTGGAGGTCGCAATCCCGAGATCTTGAGATCCGGTCTTGAACTGGCCTCCAGAATCTCACCTGATACCGATCTTCTCTGGCAGATAACTCCTGCTACTCTTTCCGGTTTGGAAACATTGGGCGATTACGCAGTTTCCAAGAACTTGTTCGGCCTTGCAGCAGCGGCTTACGGGCAAATATTAAATGATCTTACTCCTGTTAAAGCAGCCCAGAAATTGTTATCGGCCAAACAACCAGAACGAGTCCTGACGCTCCTGGCCACCAATGAAACCTCTTCAGCCCGGCTATTGAAAATGGAGGCATTACTGCAATTGAATCATCTTCAAGAGGTCGTTGATAGTGCTGAAATTTTATGGGGAAGATCTCCGCAGTTTGAAAATTTAACCCGGGCTTTCCCAACTTCCGGCAGTTACGAGCAGATCAGCAAAAATTGGGTGGAGAACCAAAATGATCCTGTCGCCGCCTTGTCCCTGGCCGAAAAAATCTTCCTCATGCCTTCTTCGGAACGAAATTTGGAATTGTTGAAACAGTTGGCGCAAATTGCATCAGAGACACGCATTCATTTCATTTATTATCAAACCTTGAAAGAACGGTCCCAGCTTTCGGAAGCAGCCAGGGAAGCAATCACGTTGTCCCGTCAGATTCTCTCCTCAGGCCAATAGCAGATTCGAGTGATTTAGCCGAGGAGGTATGATTTCTTGGATGACATCCAGCATAGGTTGCGTAAATTGCAGCGCTTATGTTCGAACCGATCAAAGCTCAATTAATGACCGCTGGCGATAAGCTTGCTCACCTACGGAGGTTTCTTTGACGTGCCGAGCGCACAAAAACGGCAGGCCGAACTGGACGCTCTGATGGCTGGCGAGACATTCTGGAATAATCGGGACCAGGCCCAGAAATTGATTGATGAAGCGGCATTGCTTCGAAAAAAGGTTGATCCACTGATCAGCGCTGAAAAGCAATTCGAAGATTTCAAAATCATGGTGGAGCTCGGCGAAGGGGAACCTCCCGCTGAGCAGACCCGCTTGGAACAGGAACTTGAACGTGACCTCAAGAAGTTTTCCCGCGAATTGGAAGCTTTGGAACTGAAAGTATTTCTTCAGGGGCCACACGATAAAAATAATTGCATCTTCAGCATCAACGCAGGCGCCGGAGGAACAGAATCTTGTGACTGGGCCAGCATGCTGATGCGAATGTATCAGCGATGGGCCGAAAATCGGGGCTGGGAAATCGAAGTTTCGGATGCTCTTCCGGGAGAAACTGCAGGGATTAAAAGCGTTACCCTGATTATAAGAGGTGAAAACGCCTATGGGTTCTGCAAGGCGGAGCGCGGAGTGCATCGACTGGTGCGAATCTCTCCATTTGATTCCAACAAGCGGCGTCACACCAGTTTTGCCAGTGTAGACGTGATCGCGGAAATCGAGGAGGTAAATGAGGAGATTGAGATCCCGCCAAGCGAATTGCAGGTGGATACTTATCGTTCGGGTGGCAAAGGGGGGCAGAACGTGAACAAAGTGGAAACAGCAGTTCGCATCACTCACCTTCCAACGGGGATTGTTGCGGCGTCTCAAAATCAGCGTTCCCAGCATCAGAATCGGGCAACGGCCATGAAAATGCTGATATCAAAAATTTATGCCCAGCGACTGGACGCTCAAAAAGCTGAAATGGAACGTTTTTACGGTGAAAAGGGAAGCGTTTCCTGGGGGAATCAAATCCGCAGCTATGTTTTTCAGCCTTATCGAATGGTAAAGGATCTGCGCACCGGGATCCAAACCAGCGATGTTCAAGGAGTCATGGATGGAGACCTGGATGAATTTGTCCATGGCTGGTTGCGGGCGGGTGGGCCCATGAAACGAATGCCCGGAGTCAAAGAGGAAGAGGAGTAATCGCTTTGAATATCCTGGAAAAAATCGTCGAAACGAAGAAGCAGGAAATCGCGGTGCTGGAAAGCCGGCCAGCCACTGCGGATCGTCTCGCATGGGCTGTGAAAGGTTTTGGACCGCGACGCAATTTTAAATCAGCACTGCTCTTTCCTAAAGTCGGCAAAGTCGGATTGATCGCTGAAATCAAGAAAGCTTCGCCATCAGCTGGAATTATCTCTCCTGATTTTGATGCTGTTCGCATTGCCAGACAGTATGAGCTGGCTGGGGCTGATTGCTTATCAGTCCTCACTGATGTGCAATACTTTCAAGGTTCGTTGGAGTTTCTTAAGTCGGTCCGCGAAGCAGTTGCCCTTCCATTGTTGCGAAAGGATTTCATTATTCATGAACGGCAGATTCTTGAGGCCATTGAGTGGGGGGCTGACGCAGTCCTGTTGATTGCCGCCATTTTAACGGATGACCAATTGCAACGGTTCCGTCTGGCTGCTGAATCAGTCGGATTGACTGCATTGGTCGAAGTGCATGATGAACTTGAGTTGGATAGAGCTTTGAATTCCGGTGCAACAGTTATCGGAGTGAACAATCGCGATCTTAAAACATTTACAGTCGATCTCGCTGTCACCGAACGGTTGGCAGCGAAGATAAACAAATTCCCTGAGGTGATGCTCGTTGCGGAAAGTGGAATTAAATCGCGTGCGGATGTGCAACGGCTGGAAAAAGCGGGAGCCAAAGCCATTTTGGTGGGGGAGACTTTAATGCGGGACGGGAATGTCTCGTCGAAAGTTCGGGAGATTCTTGCCTGATCACGCTGCTGCTTTGGTGAAGCGTTCCACAAAAGAGCGATTACGCATGGTTGTGAAAAGATAGGCAGCAGCGATGATCATAATCGCCAGTTGCAGGTCCACTTCGTAGCTATTGCTCGCATCAAGGCTTGAATAGCCTGGAGCAAGAATCATGGCCGCAACTTTCGGAACAAAATTGATCAACAGAAATTTTCCCATTTCGACAAGAAAAGAACTGGCCCATGGCAGCAAAATGGTTCCCATTATGGTGAAAAACCACACCGAGCTAAATTTTGATAATCGCATGCTCAGCGCAAAGGCGACGATAGGTGTGCTAAAATAGGCAACGAGAAAAGACCAGTTCGATTCATGATTAGGCACCCAACTGTGCACAAATTTCGGATCAAGAAAGTAACGTGAAAAAAGATAAAGCAGCACCGCGGGTAAAAACAACTTGTACAGTCCCAGGATTCTGCCGCCAATAATTTGCATGATAGTCAGGGGAGTGACCATGATCAATTCAAGTGCTCCGTTCTGTCGTTCCTCCCTGAAGCTGATGGAAGCTGAGAGCGCCATGCCTGCGATAATTAAAAAGCCGTAGACCAGTTGAAGGTACGAACCGGCTTGCGCCGTTCCGTAGGTCATTGCGCAATAGGTTTCACCCAGGAGAATCAAGGCAAACCACCCCCATTTTGCCAGGCGTGCAGAGGCGGTTCGTTGCTCGAGCCATGAGATGGGGTTCTTTTGCAGCGATTTATGCAATCGGGATTTAAAAACACCCAGGAGGAACCGTGGAGTGAAAAATGCCTTTTTCCATTTCTCCATCAATACAGATTGGATGCCGATGCGATTAATTCTTTTTAACCTGAAACTGGAGAAGAGGATTGCCCCGAGCAATGCCAACAGGCCGCACAGCATTGAATATGCAGGCACAACATAGTAAATGTGAGGTGCATTTAAAAACAAGGTCTCGTGAAGTTGTCTGGAATTGAAAACGAGTTCTCCCCACAGCATGCCGAGTGAATGCCAATGAAGGTTTGAAAAAGTGATTAAAAGAGGCAGGAGCAGGACGATTCCTAAAAATTTTGCGAATCCAAGAGCAAAAATCTCTGCAATGAAGAGGACGGCGATACCGCTGGTGGTCAGACAGGAGGCAACCATTCCCCCCGCGACAGCGGCGCAAAAAGCGACGAACTGAATAGTGATGCTTTGGGCGATATTATGCCACTCCAACCCGCCCATCAGCACAGGGATCGTAAACAAAGGAAAGGTGCATAACCATACGGACAAAGCACGCCAAAGCTGGGCAAAAATCTTCCCGGTTGCGATATCCATTGACTTAAGCGGTGTCAGAAAAAGGAGACCAAGTGTTCCTTCCCTTCGTTCGCGGCTGAAAGTGTCTGCGACCAGCAGAGGAATTACCAAAAGCAACATGATTACAGTTGCTGCATGGAGAATCATAAAGAGCAGCCGACCGTCGCTTTTACTGCGATCATTCGCGACAAAGTATAAACTGAAACAAATCAGCAGTGCAGTCGTGGTGAGGACGCGTATATGATAATTCCAATTCTGGCGGGATTGGGCACGTAATTCCCTGGCAATGACAGTCCAGGCCTGCATCCCTCATTGTGTTTCTCCCCGAGTCACTCTGAGAAAAACCTCTTCCAAGCCCAGTTCATCCTCCCACATGCCGGTCAGTTTGAATCCGGCATGCACAAGAGCTTCCGGAATGAAGGTGGGATCGGTTTCATGGCCATTGAGTGTCACTTTGATCTGCCCATCCACTACTGCTGCCTCAGCGACTTCAGCCCTGCTTTTAAGAAGCTCCACGACTTTTTCTGTGTCTGTCTTGACGCTGACCCAATAAACACAGCCGGGAGCCATTTGATCCCGCACACCTTGCACAGGGCCGCTGTAGATCAATTTACCTTTTTCAATAATTGCGACCCGATTGCAAAGGGTCTGTAATTCACTCAAAATATGGGAAGAGATGATGATGGTCTTACCCAAACGTTGGAGTTCCTGGAGGATTGCCATCATTTCGATGCGTGCCCGAGGATCGAGACCGCTTGCCGGCTCATCGAGTAGAAGCAACTGAGGATCATGGATCAAAACGCGCGCCAACCCGAGCCGTTGTTGCATCCCGCGGCTTAATGCACCTATCAAAGCGCCACGTTTTTCGGACAAACCAACCAGTTCGAGAACATCATTGACCGTCTTTTCCCTTTGATTTGATGGGATTTTATAACAGGCACCGAAGAAATCCAGGTACTCGGTCACTTCCATGTCCTTATAAACACCAAAAAAATCGGGCATATACCCAATCACATGTCGAACTGCATCGGCATCGCGAACAACGTCATGCCCAAGCACATTTGCGGTTCCACTGGAAGGAGCAAGGAACGTGGCAAGAATCCTGAGCGTCGTTGTTTTTCCAGCACCGTTCGAACCGATAAAACCGAACAGATCACCACGGTTGACTGTTAAGTTCAACGAGTTCAACGCAACCATGGAGCCATATGCCCGCGTCAGGTTTACTGTTTGGACTGCTGGCGCCGGCTGTCCAGATTGCGCCGGGGGGATTGTGGTTGAAGAAGAAGTCAGAACTGGAGGGGGATTGCTCATAATCAAATGGTGGAGCGTTTGACGGGGATAACCAACCGAAGGAGTGAGTCCCGTTTCATTACAGGCGGTGTGAACTGATTGAGTGGCTGTGTGTAAGCATGTCCGGCATCCCAGGCCAGAACAGCCGCATCGCCTCTCAGGACTTGAGAAGTTAGATCCAACCCTGCGGGGAAAATGAATTTGGTGCTGCTGGAACCTTCGTTCAAAAAGCTAATAAAGGAAATGACTGCCGAGGTGAGTGGCCGGTTTTCCAACCGCCCACTGCTGTTATCTCCGAACGAATTGTTCCGTGTGTCAACTGCCCGTTGAAAATAGGCGCCGTTTTGCTGGACAAAGATGCGCAGAGGATTACCCATTGAAGTTTTCAGGAGGATTTCTTTTTTCTCTGAGGGGGCGAGGGTTCCCACCTCAAAAACGACTTCGTCAAGCATGATCCGAATTTCAGTCAAGGGGCGATCCAGAAAATTTTCCATTTTGACCAGGTAACCGTCTTCTTTTTGGGAGACTTCAGCATGGAAAGGCCGGTTCTCTGATTTATACCAATCCTGTGCGTAAAATAAGCTTGTCCAGACAGGGACATAAATTTCAGCATTGAAGCCGTTGCCCACATGTTGAATGGAAGCTCGATTGGCTTCGCGGCCTGCTCCGTATTGATGGCTTTCTCCGCGTAAACTGGAGGGAATGGCTTCGCTGGCGAGAGGGTAACTGGCATTTTCGGATGAATAGACCGAGGTAAACGTCCTGCCCCTCAAATCAGCGCGATCTCCGCGTGGCAGGATATCAACAAACTGCAATTCGTTCCACTCCGTGTTTCCCGCACGAAGTTTGTAACCGATAAAGTAAATCAGTAATGAGAAGAGGACGACATAACTGGGGAAAGTAATCCAGGTAAGCATCTGGCGGTTTATTTTCTGCAACCACCAACGATCAAAAGGTCCAATGACAATGAGATAAATGATCAAAAGAAGGAGAAGCCATTCGATCGGCAGCTTCTTTACCTGACGACTGTCAATCAGCGCACCAAATACCCCATCGGAACTTAATCGTTGTGAGTAATTCATGTCATTGGAAGAAAGCCATCGTGTCGGCACGCCGAGGGTGCGGGCCCAAAAATGTCCACGATTTTTCCAGGAACGAAACGGTTCCCGTTCAGGGCTAAAGGTCAGTAGGGTGATCCACCCTCTGCCGCGGGGTGCCCGGACCACCAAAGGCACTCCATCCACAGAAATCACTGGGGTCCCATCCCGGAGTGATCCGGTTGCAACAGGCATTTCAGCATTGTTGAAAGCACTATCCGTTGAAAGAGATGAGTAAACTGAATAATCCTGTTCATCCATTGCCCCTCCGACGACCAGCGGAATTACTTCCTTTTTGCTCTCCCGCGGGCTTCTTAACCATTGATCCACAGCCTGATCAATCTTGTGATTGGAAATTGCGGTCAGTTCCATTGGAAGAAACTGCTGGAGCCAGGGAGTGGAATTCACGTCATTCAACTGCTCGACCACAAGGACCAAATGGCCACCGCCGCGCACCCAACCTAAAATCGCGCCCACTTGATTGACTGACAACTCAATGGCCTTTTCCGAATTAATATAGAGAAGATCCAATCCATCCAATGCGATGGGATTGTCCGGAAAATGATCGGGTTGAAATCTCGCCACCTGGGGCTGGAGTTCTTTGCTGGAAGGTTTGATCTGAGGCAGGGTTGGAATTCCCGAGAACGTTCTCGGCAAAGCGCCCATCAACCGACTTTCCCAAGCCAATGATTTCGTCGAAACATTCAGAACTTCCTGGCGTACCTTTCCTGAAAAATCGCGGAGCCGGGCATTCCATTGAGAATCATATCGGCCGGGGGAAAATACCGGGATGATAATCCGTTTTCGGGTATTTGTGGGGAGTTCCACTGGGATTTTTCTGACCTGCTCATTTCCAAAGAGTCCGGACGATAGTTCAATGACAGCGTTGAATGAGGGG
>JANRLX010000123.1:0-2949 GCA_033762115.1 Verrucomicrobiota bacterium | reverse complement strand
GGCAGTCATGACAAGACTGGTCGCCATTGCCTGGCCACTGATCCGCGTGGCAAGCTCAATATTGCCCGTGATGCCGGTTACTGGATGCGTGATGATAAAGGCAAGGTCACCAAAAAGTTCAAACATATCTGTTGGGACGGTTGCATGTTCCCCAATGACACTATGAGCAATCAGCAAACCTGGAATGATATCCTTGCCGCTATGGTCCAGGTCCGTGAAAATCATGGCTGGCGCGAATAACCATTTCACAATTTTATGCCAAAAAAGGAACTCAGGATTGGATTGATCGGCTACGGTTTCATGGGGCGGACCCATTCCAATGCCTTTCGCAAGGTGAGCAATTTTTTCGATCTCCCCTATAAACCTGTGCTCAAAGCGGTCTGCGCCCGGGACGAAGCGAAAGTCAAAGCTTTCGCCGACCAATGGGAATACGAATCGTTTGAAACCGACTGGCGCGCTTTGCTGGAGCGGGATGACATCGATGTGGTGGACATTGCCACTCCCAACAACCTCCATGCCGAGATCGCCCTCGCCGCCGCCAGGGCAGGCAAAATGATCCTATGCGAAAAGCCGCTTTCCATGGATGGAAAAGAGGGGGAGAAAATGGTCAAGGCGATCGAAAAATCCGGCGTGCCAAACATGGTTTGGTATAATTATCGCCGTGTCCCGGCTGTCACCCTGGCCAAGCAACTGATTGATGAAGGTCGCCTCGGACGCATTTTCCATTATCGCGCCAAATTCCTTCAGGATTGGACTATTTCGAAGGATCTTCCGCAAGGCGGCGCTGCCTTGTGGCGTCTGGATGCCAAAGCAGCAGGCAGCGGCGTCACAGGGGACCTTCTCGCTCATTGCATCGACACAGCTCTTTGGCTGAACGGTTCCATAAACAGCGTCACTGCGATGACAGAAACATTTATCAAGGAACGTAAGCACAATCTCACCGGCAAAGTCGAAAAGGTCAGTATCGATGACGCCTGCGCATTCCTTGCTCGATTCGAAAATGGCTCTCTTGCCACCTTCGAATCCACTCGATATGCGCGTGGACACAAGGCGCTTTATACTTTTGAGATCAACGGAGAAAATGCTTCAATTTTCTGGGACCTGCACGATCTTCACCGCCTCCAATACTTCGATCACAAGGACGCTGGCAATCTCCGCGGTTGGAAGAGCATCCATGTCACGGATGGTGACCATCCCTACATGAAAAACTGGTGGGTGCCTGGACTGCAAATCGGTTATGAACACACGTTCATTCATCAGGTTGCTGATTTTATCTCAGCCCTTGGCGGAAAAAAACGCGCTCGTCCTGATTTCCGCGACGCGCTGGAAACAGCTTATGTCTGTGACTCCGTTCTTAAAAGCGCCCGCACTGGCAAATGGGAGAAAATTCCCTCCTACAAAGGATAAGATCTTTTCAGCCGACCGCCTGACCTGAGGTTTGGCTGCTGGTCCAAATGCCGGAGATTTATCCGGTTTTTCTTCCCCTATAGGCCACCCTGAGAATTGCATCAGGGTGGCAGCATTTTCACCTGCATTCCTTCCCACCAAAGCTTCGGATTTCTCCCGATTTAATCCTGCTTCCGGGTGGATTAAAAATAGAGGCAATGATGAATGCAATGACAGGTGATATTCAAGCACTCCGGCGAGAACTCAACTCGGTCCGTCAGGCTTCTCTGCAAGCAACTCAACGGGGTGATTTCCGAACTGTGGCTCGTTTGACCGTTGAAGCTGCCCGCCTCAACCAGATCATTCACATGGCCGAAAAAGATGCCTTCGGGTTTTGAAAATTTATGAAAGACAAACGACTCAAGGATTGGAACGAACAGGATTGGTTTAGCACCTGGTTGGACTTGGCCCGTCACGAGGAAAATTAAAACTTCACGCCATGGACCCGATTCCTAAACCATTTAGCTTCCAGGTGGAAGCTGCTGAAGGGTGGATGATGCTGGGTGATCCCCAATCCGCTGCGGAGGAGCTTGCCAGATTGCCTGCGGAATACCAGGACCATCCCAACACCCTGGCTGTAAAGTGGTCTTTACATGCTTTGCTGGAACAATGGGAAGAAGCCTGGCAAATTTCACGCAAATTGTGCGATGCCTTGCCGCATTGCGCTGGAATCTGGGTCTGCCATGCGGAATCCACTCGCAAGCATAAGGGCATACAGGAAGCGCTCAACGTTCTCAGTGGGGTGGCTGGCAAATTCCCCAGGGACGCGAGCGTTTCTTACCAACTCGCCTGCCTTTGCACACTGACCGGCCACATTGAGGAAGCTCGCTACTATCTCAAGAAGGCTTTCGTCAACGGCGATGCCAAGAAAATGCGCCTTACCGCATTGCGCGATCCAGATTTGCAACCACTTTGGGAACGTGCTGATTCCTATCCTCTGCTTGCTCTTAAAGATGAGGAAACAGAATAGCACGTTTCACATGATTTTCATTCAAATACAGGGGACTGAAGAAATCGAATTGTCTGCGTTACAGGGGATTCTGCCAGGTTGGAGGACCTGGTAACAGGGAACAGAGAGGGAGAGGTCAAGCGGGCGCTTTAAGCGCCCGCTTTCTTTTCCTCCGGGTCGGCAAACCATTCTCAATCAAAACACTTGTTCTTTGCCCAGTCGTAATTAGGTTTTTGCCTATGTCGGATTACTCGGTAGGCATTGATCTTGGGACAACTCACTGCGCCCTTTCATTTCTGGATTTAAAACAGGAAAGTGGGCGTGGAATGGAACAGTCTGTCCTTCAGTTGCCTCAGGTTACGCAGCCAGGCACCATTGAAAGCCGGCCTTTGCTTCCCTCCTTCCTGTATATTCCGAATCCAAGCGAATTCGCTGCAGAGTCATTGTCGCTCCCCTGGGGTGGCGCTCCCTTCATCGTTGGCGAGTTCGCTCGCTCGCACGGCAGCAAAGTCCCTTCGCGCCTGGTTTCCTCTGCAAAAAGCTGGCTCTCCCAT
>JANRLX010000122.1:0-2463 GCA_033762115.1 Verrucomicrobiota bacterium | reverse complement strand
TTAAAATGAGGGAGGGGGATTGTGGGAGCCGCACCTCCTGAAGGACACGCAATGAGCGTAGAAGCACAGCAAAGCCAGCGACAAAGGGGTTTCCGGTTTGCAGCAACTGGAATGCGACGGCAGAGAATAACAACGTGGTGGAAATGAAGCGGGGAGCGGTGTAGCGCAAGGCCCAGAATTCGCGATGAGTATCCGCATACACCATGATTGAACAACCGACAGCTGCAAGGGCAGTGAGAGTGGTGGTGACTCCCAGCAGGGTTTTATAAGGGGTGAGGAATGGAATGAAATTCCACAATGTGGCAACCCAGAGAATTGCGAGTTTGGCGACGACTCCGAAAGCCACGATTTCACGGCTGAGCCAGGAGGTGCGGAACCCGAGAAAGGCTTTCCATGCGTGAAGGGGCCTGCCGAGATGAAGCAGACTGACAATCATTCCAGCAAGAAAAGTGACGAGGCCCATGAGGGCGGGAATTTTCGATTCTGAAGGCTGCATGACAGCCAGGAGAAAAAAACCGGTCGCTGCCTGGGTCAGAATGAGCATGGCAGCGAGTGGAAAATGGCCCCTGGCAGGAGTGATCCGATGCTCATTGCCACTGACAAGGGAGGTGATGGAACGGTTGCTGATGAATTTGGTGGTTGGGAGAGTGTGGCGCGGATCGGGAGAGTCGGGAAGAAAGGAGGCAGGCTCGGCCAGGTATTTTTTGGCGATGGCTGTCTGCTCCACAGTCACAATTTGAATGGCCTGGTTGGGACAGGATTGAACGCAGGCAGGAGCTTCACCGACCGCGAGGCGATTGGCGCACATATCGCATTTGCGGACGATGCCACGCGATTTGGAATAGTGGGGAACATCGTAAGGACATTTTAAAACGCAGTACTGGCAACCGATGCATTGATCATCCAGATGGTGAACAATCCCGGTTTGCGGATCTTTTTCGTAAGCCTGGGTGGGGCACCCTTCAAGGCAGCCGGGCTCGGTGCAATGGTGACAGGCTGTGGTGACGGTCACGGAAATGCCGGAGCGTTGCTCCACTTCCTTGAGTAAACCGACCTTGCGCCAGCTTTCCTCTTCATCAAGGCCGTTCAAGGAATGGCAGGCGGCGACACAGGCTTTGCAGCCAGTGCAGCGATCCAGGTCCACCTGAAAGGCATATTGATGGCCGGGAGCGGGGCGCGAGAGTGGAATGAGGTCGCGGTAAAAAGGCTGGTTGAGCGGGAGTTGATGGGCGGAGTGACGCTGGGCAAATCGCTCGACTGCTGTGAGAGATGCCTGTTCCTCAAGCAACTCGTCAATGAGAGGGCGAGGATGCATGAAATCTACTCGGTCAGGACAGGCTGGAGGGAGGAAGTCGTTTTTGGCCGGGAGTCGCTTTCAGAAGGGTTGCGTTTGTGAGGAATTTTTCCGCGATGGGCATGGATTTCGAGGAACTCGATAATTTGATCGCGCAAATGGATATATTCAGCGGACAGAGCGAGTTGTGCGCGATTGCGCGGGCGCTCGAAATGAACTTCGAGAATGTCGCCAATGGTGGCTTCAGGGCCATCAGTCATCATAACGATCCGGTCTGAAAGGAAAATGGCTTCATCGACGTCATGAGTGACCATGACGGCGGTTTTCTGGTCCTTGAGCCAGAGATCAATCAGGACCTGCTGCAATTCGTAGCGGGTGAGGGAATCGAGCATTCCGAATGGTTCATCGAGGAGCAACATTTTGGGGGCGAGAGCGAATGCCCTTGCAATGCCGACGCGTTGCCGCATTCCCTGGGAGAGTTCCGAAGGGCATTTGTGCATGGAATCGGCCAGACCCACGACTGAGAGATAATACTCGACGATTTGATGACGTTCCGTTTTTGAGGCGGTGTAAAAAACCTGGTTGACCCCAAGCTGGACATTCTCAAACGCGGTCATCCAGGGAAGCAACGAAGGAGATTGGAAAACGACCCCGCGATCAGGGCCTGCACCGGAAAGTTCCTTGCCCGCGAGGATGATGGTGCCGCTGGTGATCTCATTGAGACCGGCCAGCATGGAAAGAACGGTGGATTTGCCGCAGCCGGAATGGCCAATAATGCTAATAAATTCGCCCTTTTTCACTGCAAGGGAGAAGTCCTTAACGATGACGGCAAGCCCTTTTTTGGAGGGGTAGGCCTTGGAAAGTTGATCGATCAGCAGGTATTCACTCATGGAACCTCCACAGTTTTGATTTCCCTTCGACGGATAGGCGTGCGGCGGCCGAATACATTTCGAGGAACGGTTAAATCTTCCGGTTCGAGATCAGGGAGAACCAGTTTGCGGCTGATGCCAGCGCGTTTTGAGTTCGATTTGAGAAGGAATTCAATGATGGTCGCGCGGATTTCCTTGAAGCGTGGTGAATGCATCAGTTGTTTGCGATCACGCGGGCGGGGCAGATCGATTTTGATCTCAGGACCCAGGGTGGCGCCGGGACCAGGAGTCAAGGGGATG
>JANRLX010000121.1:0-26737 GCA_033762115.1 Verrucomicrobiota bacterium | reverse complement strand
GATGATCTGGTACATGAACAAGTATGATTATCCGCTGATCGTGGGTGGAAAACCGTTGTTCAGCCCTTTGTTTGCGTTTCCTGTATCTTACGAGCTGACGATTTTGCTGGCTTCGTTTGGCACTTTGTTTGGAATGTTTTTTCTGAATCAGCTGCCAAAATGGTACAATCCATTGTTCAAAACCCGTCGATTTGCACAGGTGACACACGATAAATTTTTCATTGCGGTGGAAGCAAGGGATCCAAAATTTTCTCCCATTGAAACCCGTAAATTACTGGAAAGTCTCGGGAGCAAAAACATTGAAGCGGTCGAGGAGTAAATTATGCGATATTTTCTTCTAGGCTTTGCTTTGTTGATTGCGCTGGTTGTCAGTGTGGCTGGTCTTCGTGGCAGCATCTCACGTAAACCGCCAATTGAAGTCTTTCCTGACATGGACCGCCAACCAAAAATCCGTCCGCAGACTCCCAGCTCTTTCTTTGCTGATGGGCGTGCATCGCGATTGCCAGTAGAGGGAACAGTGTCGCGCGGGGCTCGATATGAGATGAGCGCCTTAAATACCGGGTTTGAACCGGGGACGACGAATTTTGTGGCGTTGAATCCGGTGGCTCTCAATGAACAGGTCATGGCGAGGGGACGCGAACGGTACCAGATTACCTGTGCGGTTTGTCATGGAGCCGTTGGCGATGGCAACGGAATCACGAAGAAGTTTGGAATGGCAGTGGTGGCAAATCTGCATGACAAGCGGATTGTCACAATGCCGGACGGAGAATTGTTCCATGTGATTACCCATGGACGAAACCTCATGGGTCCATATGGCCCGAATGTGGAAGTGGAAGACCGTTGGGCGATCATTCATTATCTTCGGGCCTTGCATCTTTCACGGTTGGGCACCGAGCAGGATTTGTCGGCGGAACAACGCGCAATGCTGAAATAATATGATTTTGAACCTTAGTTCAATTTTCCCACGACGATCTGTGCGACAGCTTTGTGCGGTTGCGCTGTTCTGGATGCTTTTTATCGGAGTGACTGGTGACGTTTCAGCTGCAAACTCCCCCGGGCAGCCGCCCATGGAAAAATCTGCAACAGGTGTGCACGACGGAGGAGGTCATCTTCCTGTTTATCACACCGAAGTCACGACAGTGAAGCAGTTTGGCTATTCCTATCTGACTGCCTACATGTTTTTCCTGAGCATTTGCCTTGGTTCACTGATCCTCGTGATTTTGCATCATTTGTTTGATGCGGGCTGGTCTGTGCCGGTTCGCCGAGTCACGGAACAAATTGCGGCGCTGCTCCCCTGGATGTTGCTCCTGTTTATTCCCATCGCATTGTTGGCCCCGCAAATTTATCCATGGATGAACATTGATCCTGCAGCGGATCATGCGCTCCATGTCAAAAAGGTGCTGTTTAATAAACCGACTTTTTATGTGGTTTCCTTTGCGATTTTAGGAATCTGGAGTTGGATGGCGCTCAGTTTTCGCCGCTACTCCCTGATGCAGGACAAGGACGGGTCACCGGTTTGGACTTACAAATCACGTCGTCTTGCTGCTGCCGGAGTGTTCATTTTTGCATTTAGCGTAACGCTGGCTGCGATCTATTGGATGAAATCGCTTCAGCATCAATTCTTTTCCACAATGTACGGTGTTTATTACTTTGCAGGAAGCACCTGGGTGGCGCTTGGCACGATCTACTTCCTGATTAATAAATTTCGTTTTGGAGTCCTGAAGGAAGTGATCTTTCGCCGCCAGATGCATGACATCGGCGTCCTCTTGTTTGCGTTCACGGTTTTTTACGCCTACATTCATTTCTCACAATATTTTTTGATTTGGAATGCAGCCATTCCCGAAGAAACGTTTTGGTATGTTCTGCGTGAACGTGGCTCATGGGCGGCTGTGGGTTATTCGTTGATCTTCATCCATTTCGCCGTGCCTTTTGTCCTTTTGTTGCGGATTGATGCAAAGTTGACCTGGTGGGTGATGCTGCCTCTGATCGTGCTGGTCTGGGTCATGCATTACCTCGACATGGCATTCAACGTCATGCCGGTGCTTTATCCGAATGGGGTGCATTTCACGCTTTGGGACATTCTTGTAGTGGGTGGGATTGGAGCGTTGCTGACAAAAATGTTCTTTGTAAACTACGCCAAGAATCCACCATACCCGATCAAAGACCCGCGACTCATCGAAGCGGTGACTCACCAGGAATCATTGGGCGTTTCTCCCATATCGGTTGCTCAGCCAAGCTCAGGAGGACATTAATATGGCAACTCCCATTTCAACTGTCAGCAGTTCAGGTTCTGCTTCAGGCAACTCGGGGCGAGTGCGCACGATCGTCAATATCGTGGCGATTGTCGGAACATTTCTCATCATGACGGTTTTGCTGAGAGTCATGGTGAAGTCCCAACGGGAAAGCAAATCGGTTTCTGAACAACGCGCGGCAGCACGTCGTGAAGCCAGCATGGCTTTACGAGCTGAAACGACCCAGGCTTTGGGCAGCTACGGTTATGTGGACAAAAACCGTGGAGTCGTCCGAATGCCAATCGAACGGGCGATGCAACTTTCATTGCAATCAGCCGCCAATCCTGCGGCCGCAAGGTCAAATCTTATTGCCCGCGTGGAAAAGGCAACTGCGCCTGCCCCAAAGGCACCTGAAAAGCCGAGTGATTTCGAGTAAACGGACACTGAATGACTGTTTACGCCACACCAAAGCCCCAGCCAGTTTCTGAAATTCTGGTGAATCCGCCCAGCGCGGAGCAGAGTGATCTGTCAGTGCGTTTACCTGTCCTGCTCTTTTTCACTGGGGCGATTGGCTGGTTCGTCCTTGGCAACCTGGTTTATCTGCTCAGCCTGATAAAATTGCATGCTCCCGCAATGATGGCGGGTGTTCCTGCACTCACTTATGGGCGGCTTGTTCCTGCCCAATCCGCCATGCTTCTTTACGGTTTTGCTTCCCAGGCAGCAATGGGATTGATTCTTTGGATGATTTGCCGGCTGGGACGCACATTGTTATTCGGCAAAACAACCTTGTTGCTGGTTGGAGCTCTTTGGAATTTAACCGTATTGATTGGGGTGGTCGCAATTTTGGGAGGCAATCTTACCGGCCTGGACCGGTTTGATCTTCCCCGCTCTGCTGCTTCTTTCATATTGCTCGCCTTCTTCCTTTATGGAATTTGTGCGTTGATCACCTTTCATCGACGGACAGAACGCGATCTGTATCCATCCATGTGGTGGATTCTCGCTGCGATTTTCTTTTTTGTTTGGGTGTTTGCCGCTGGATATATTTTATTGCAGGCGGAGCCGGTCAGCGGTGCCTTGCAACCGATCATTGCAACCTGGTTTTCAAACAACATTGTTGCTTTATGGCTTGTGCCCGTTGGAGCAGCAGTGGTCTATTATTTTCTCCCCAAACTTTCAGGCAAACCTCTCGCCGGGTACAGTGCCGCTGTATTTTCTTTTTGGGCATGGGTCCTGTTTTCCAGCCTGACGGGCTTTCAATATCAGGCAGCAGTGCCACGATGGCTGCCAGCACTTAGCGCCGTTGCGGCGGTTTTATCCACCGTGCCTGCCCTGGGAATGGGGCTTGCCTGGCATCAAACCTATGCGCCAACGAAGAATTCATCCTTCGCGGGTATTTTAAGGATGGTCCGGTTTGCCTCCCTGATTTTTGTCATTGGCGTTGTTTTGGCAGCTTTGAGCGGCGTTCCCCAAACCTCACGGAATGTTCCGCAGTTTGCGGAACTGCTGGCTTATACACTCTGGCCGCAAGGGCTTGCGCAGGGGACATTTTATGGGTTTTTCACTCTGGCAGCGGTCGCGGCGATGATCGGAATTGTCCCTACGCTTTTTAACAGCGCCCCCAGTTCATTGAGTACTGGCAAAGCTTTTCCGACAATGATGATTGCGGGCACATTGTTGCTGATTCTCCCGCTTCTGCTTGGGGGGATCGTCCAGGGAAATGCGTTGGCGAATTCTTCCCTGCCATTTGTGGAGGCCACCCGCAAAACGTTGCCATTCGTGGGAATCTCAATGATCGGTGTATTGATCCTGATTATTTGTGGATTGATGATGCTTCGTGATTTGTATGAGTTGACCCGCAACTCCTGCATGGAGTGCTGTGGCGATTGGGTCGGGGGAGGTAGCCGATGAAGCATGGACCGCTGATATTCCTGGGCCTGCTCATCACGATGGGATGGAGTTGGTTCGGGCTGATCTTTACACCTTACCGGCACACGGTAGCAATGACGCCGGACACGAACCAGATTACCCAGGCGGTTTATCCATTTCAGCGCAATGGTCTTGCTCGTAAAGGAGCAGAGGTGTATCGGGCCAATGGTTGTTATGCCTGCCATACGCAACAGGTTCGAAGTGAAGGGCAGGGGAATGATCAACAACGTGGCTGGGGAACTCGCCACACGGTGGCCAAGGATTTTCTTTACGAGGATGTTGCAATGACGGGTTCGCAGCGGCTGGGGCCGGACCTGGCGAATGTGGGAGCTCGCATCCCGGACGCCAACTGGCACCTGCTCCATCTTTACAATCCAAAAATCAAAGTGCCGAAATCCAACATGGCTCCTTATCCTTATCTGTTTGAAAAAAGGAAAGCTGGCACAGAGGCATCGAATGCGTTGCAAATACCTCCTGCATTTGCGCCCAAAGATGGTTCTGTCATTGTTCCAACTCCTGAAGCTGTGGCGCTGGTCGCCTACCTCCTGAGTTTGAACGCAAGCACACCTGTCTTTGAAGCGCCTCCGAAGACAAACGCAGCGCCCTCAATCAATACAAATGCGCCCACTGCGACTTTGACAAATGCTCCAGCTGGAGCGAGCAACGCTGTTCCGCAATGAAGCCGAAGAAATCACAGCCTGCTTCCAAAGCGTCCGTTGGAAAACAAATCCAATTAGCTGAGCCTACGGTGTCCGACCAGGAAATTCCGATTTGGTTCTTTGTGCTTCTGGCAATTCTCCTGTTTTGGGGACTCGTTTACCTGGACCAGGCAGCGGGAGGGTTTAATTCCAAAGTTTATCCTCCTTATAAATCGATTGCGGCAGTTCGGGATGCTAATCCCAAATCAGGCGATGAGGTTCGTCTGGCGCGTGGTGAACAACATTACAAAACGGGATGTGTTCTATGTCATCAACCAAACGGTTTGGGAACGCCCGGTCAATTTCCACCGTTAGCCGGTTCCGAGTGGGTCACTGGAAGCCCTGGTCGCCTGATTCGCATTCCTTTGCATGGTTTGGCTGGCCCGATCAAAGTAAAGGGAGAGGATTGGAACGCGGCGATGCCTGCGATGGGGGCCGCTTTTACCGACGAACAGCTGGCGGACTTATTGACTTATATTCGACAGACATGGGGCAACAAGGCTCCGGCAATTTCCACTGAACAAGTGAAAGCCGTTCGATCTGATACCGGCAGCCGAACCGAACCATGGAGCGCTGCGGAATTAAGTGCCCTGCCTGAGTAGCTCAACTCAGCTCTAATCCATCGTCGATTCCGGAAGAAATTGCATTGCGAGTGATCGAACAGCGGTCTTCGTGTCAAAAAGCAACGCATCAATTTCAGATTTCATGGGCTGCTCGAGCTTCGCGCTGTAGGCGAGGATTTTTTCACCGGCAGGCAAGGCATTCGTTGCAATCAGTTGAATCGTCTCGGCCCTTTGTTCTTTTCCTGATGAAATTCGATTGCCGCTCCGGGCAAGAATAAGACCAATCATGAAAGCGGCAAGGGCAAGCGAAACACCCCATGCCAGCGGTAATGAAGGCGCGCGTTTTGGACTTTTTAAAGAACCTTCTGCATGAAGCTGATTCAAGAGCCGGGTTGAAAAATTCGCCGGGAGCGCTTGCTCAAGGGGTTTTTCCTGAATTAATTCCTGGAGCTCCTTCTGTTGCGCATGGAACTGTTGGCATCTTTGGCAATTGCGCAGGTGAGTCCGGGTGGAAACCGAAAGTTGGCGCCCTTCATCAAAGGCAGCCAAAATTCGTTTCTGCTCCAATCTGCAGGTAAACATCAATCCAAACATAAATCACCTGTTTAATGATAACTTCTTCCCAAGTTTTTTGCGAGCCCGGAAGAGAAGCACGCGAGTGTTGACTTCACTGATTCCCATAATTTCAGCAACTGCTGGCAAATCCAGGTGTTCGGCATATCGCAACCAAAGCACTTCGAACTCCTGCGCCTTCAATTCACGGGCGAGCTGCCAGATCCTGTCTTGCTGGTCCCGGGATTCACTTTCCTCAGCAGGGCCAGGGCTGCTCGATGGGAGAGTGGGAGATAATTCTTCCTGGATGGTGTCACCTCGGTAAAAGGAAAACGCAGTGTTTCTTGCGATGGTAAAAAGCCACGGCGCAAGGTTCTCCCCCCGAAATGAAACCAGGTGCCGATATGCTTTTAAAAAAGTCTCCTGAAGCGCATCCTGAGCATCCGCCTGGTTGCGCATCCTGCTGCAAAGGAAAGAGAACAGTCTGTTTTGGTATCGAAGAATAATCTCTTCAAATGCGGACGGACCTTCAGTCTGACAGCGCTGGATCAGTTCCAGATCGTTCAATTTCTCAGGAACTCGATCTGTCTCACAGGAATCCATGTCCCTTCCAATTACTTGCCCGCTCCGGCCTGGATATTCATTTTCTTGAGAATTTCCGTGGTGGGCACCTGCACATTTAAAGTGATCAGTTTATCCTGAGTGGAAATTTTTAATTTTTGAACCAGCGATACGAGTTCCTTGTTTTCACTTTGCGTGAGAGTTACCAGGGCAACGATCCCCTGGATAGCCTCCTGCATTTGCTTCAAGACTTCGCTCGACTCGGCAGCAATGGATAAAGTCAGCGCCGTCTGATCTCCATGCTCTGTAACCACCAATCGCGCCGCTTCCGCATTTTTCAGGATGGCTGCATGGGGAGCTTTGTCAGGACTCTCTTTGAATGCCTTGCCGGCAGCCATGAAGAAAAATGATTCCCCGGGGGTTCCCAGCTGCGTTAAAAAGGAATTCCCGGTGGCAAGGGATTTGGAACCTCCTCCCAGCACCTGATGCGCATCTTTGATCCGGTCGTTGGATTTGCCCACGAGATAAAGGCTGTCGGACACTTTGCTGACATACAGATCATCTGCCAGCAGGTAAGTTTCATGAACAGAGTTGGGGACTTTATCGAACGGCACGAGCCCATTCGGCGCCATTGTGGATGCGACCGTTTTGAAATCATTGATTACGTTCGCTGTCGTATCCAGCAACAGGACTCCTTCCGGCTCAGAACCTCCAGCATAAGTAAGTCCATAAGCGGTAATGGAATGCAACTTATCGGTGGAGAAATCCAGTTTCGCCCCTTTCCCTTCAAGGGTGCGCGCCAGTTCCATATTTGCTTTTTTGATAATTTCACTGCCGATGGCGGTTTTACGCAAGGCATCCACGTCCAGGTGAAGAAACCAGCGAGCATTCTCTGAGATCCGTGAAGGCTGCAAAGGGGCAGCTTGCAAGGAACTGAATAGAATGGAGACAGTAAGGATTTGATGTAATCGTTTCATATAATGAGAGAACTCAGTTCAAGTGCCGTTCGTTACAAAATTTTCTTGGCAGATCAGTTGATAATGTCCATCGTCACCCACGTTCTTTGAAAGCGGTGGTCATCCGGTTCATGACCGGTGATTCACAATCAGCGTTGCAACGTCTGGGAACCTCGTGCAAATCGAGGACGGTAGCGCCACTGTAACGGGACACAAACTTCTATATCCACTGAGAAATCAGGAAGGCAGAAGCGAGGCATGCCCGAAGTCAGGATACCGGTTGCGATGCTCTCGTCGGACCTGTTTATACAGGTCACTTCTCCGCTAAGAGAAGGATGAGGCCAGCACATGCAAACCGATTTTGTATGTCGTATGAATGCCTTCATTCTCTGCCCGGGATGAAGGCTTTTGCTTTTAATCCTGGGCTGGCCTCCCAATTAAATTCCCCTGACGGGGCACTATGAAAGGTCAGTCATGCAGCATATCAAGATCGCAGCTGTACTGTTGGTTGCGTGTTCGCAAGTTGTTTCAAGTTTCGGGCAACACTTTGCCACAGAGGTCATTTCCTATACACCGGGAACGGGCGTAACCAGCGGATACACAAATCCCAATTCCTCCCTGGGAGAACCATCCCGAGTCACTCCCGGTGAGTTCGGAGGGCCGGTGGACCCCTATGCTCCACCTTATTTGGCGGAGCAATTGGTATCCATCGGTGCCAACGGTTCATTGACAGTTCGCTTTGGCGGACCAGTGCTCAACAATGCCGCCAATCCCTTTGGGATTGATTTCCTGATTTTTGGGGGGAGTGGCTTCACGATCACCAATGGGAATTATTCAGGCGGTGGAGTTGGAGATGGCACATTGTTCGGTAACAATACTGGTACAACCAGGGTTTCTGTGAGCGAGGACAATATCACCTATTATGCCTTGAATCCTTCGCTCGCTCCGGTTGTGGATGGATTGTTTCCCACAGATGGGAGCGGCAATTTCACGATTCCAGTTGATCCCTCACTGACCGGAACGGATTTTTCCGGAAAGGACCTCACGGCGATTCGTGCCCTTTATGGAGGTTCAGCAGGTGGCACAGGTTATAATCTGGATTGGGCGATCGATGCGGAGGGGTTGCCGGTCGGGTTATCCTCCATCCAATATTTGCGGATAGAGGTTTTGTCAGGAAAATCTGACATCGATGGATTTGTTTCAGTCGTCCCGGAACCGAGTACCTGGAGTTTAATAACGCTTGGAATTGGGCTGGCTTTTGTGAGGTTTTACCGTCGTAAACAATGAGCGGTTTCCGCTATCTGAAAGTCTTGCTGCTGAGCGCCGTGGGTATTTTGACCCATGGCGCTACGCTGGTGGAATTATTTCAACAATTTCCAGGAACGAACCAATGGGGCTCCTATGGTGATAAGAGCCTCTTTGGCTGGAACACAAATTCAGGCAAACTCGAGGTGACATGGGACTCGCGGAAGCCAAACAGTTATTTCCACATTCCGCTGCAAACAGTGATCACGCGCAGTAATGACTTCTCGTTAAAATTTGCCCTCACCATCCATTCGATGGAAATCGGCGTTGACCCCGCAAAACCGAACACCTTCCAGATTGCCATTGGTTTTATCCAATGGGCAAACGCCACCCGGACCAATTTTTATCGCGGCACAGGTGTGAATGCGTTGCAGGGCCCGCGCAGTATAGTTGAATTCAGCTATTTTCCGGATAGTGGATTTGGAGAAACGTTTGCCCCTACTATCGCGTCCAGTGATAACCAGATTGTTTTTAGCGATAATCATCCTCTGCCCTGGACGCTGGAGGACCTTTTTGAAATTCAAATGAGCTTCGATAGCGGGACCCAAACCTTGCGAACAACAGTATTGCGCAATGGCGAGCCATACTCACTGGATGGAGAAACTGCCTTAAAACCTTTGGTTTACCCTGGTCATTTTGCAGATTTTCAGGCGGATACTTTTGCGATTGCCAGTTACAGCGACAGTGGTCAGGACCCTCGTTTTGCTGGCTCCATTCTGGCTCAAGGCAGTATTGATGACATTGAAATCAATCTACCTGAACCAGCTTTGAAGGATATCCAGGTGGAGTTCCAAAATGGTAAATGGAGGGTCTTTTTTTTAAGTAAAACGGAATACGTTTATCATTTGGAACGCAGCAGCAATTTACTCGAATGGAGTGAAATCTCCCGGAAAAATGGATCGGGAAGCATTTTGTCCATTGAGGATGCAGAAGGTGGGAACGCTGCATTTTACCGCGTTCGGGCAACTCTGCAGATGCCGTGAAAACTTACCGGCACAACGGCTTTACGATCGTTGAATTGCTGGTCGTTATCGCAATCATAGCCATTTTGAGTGCATTGATCATTCCTGCCCTGTCGCGAAGCAAGCAGGCAGGACAGCGAGCAGTATGCGTTAATAACCTGCGGCAATTGGGTTTTGCTGCCCAAATGTACTGGGATGATCATGAGGGGCGCATGTTCAGATTCCGGGGAGGCACAACCAATGGAGGAGATATTTATTGGTTCGGATGGCTTGAACGAGGCGCGGAAGGGAAGCGGAAATTTGATTTATCACAGGGCGTTTTGTTCCCTTACCTCGGAGGGAAGGGGGTGGAGGTTTGTCCTGCGTTGCAATATCGAATGAGTGAATTCAAATTGAAGGCGCTCGGCGCATCCTACGGCTATGGGTACAATTTGCATTTGTCCCCCGCTCTTAACGCGAGTCTAAATATCAATCAGGTGAGGCATCCTCAGGACATCGCCCTGTTTGCGGATGCAGGACAGGTGAATACATTTCAGGCTCCTGCATCGCCAGACCGACCGATGCTTGAAGAATTCTACTACATTTCCACCAATGAACCGACAGTTCATTTTAGACATTCAGGGAAGGCATCCACGCTCTTTTGTGATGGGCATGTCTCGGCGGAAAATATGGAACATGGCTCTTTGGATGACCGTCTTCCCACCCAAAAAATAGGTCGCTTGCCGCTCCCAATGCTAACTCCAAAATAAATTGGATTAACACTTGTCAAAGCCTTGCCACGCAATATATTTAACGCTCCTTGGCCGCGGGGTGGAGCAGCCCGGTAGCTCGTCAGGCTCATAACCTGAAGGCCGCAGGTTCAAATCCTGCCCCCGCAACCAATTTCTCTTCTTCATAAGCCCCTAAGATTAAGTGGTTTTACCTTTCCAAACCATACCCACCTCCAACGAGGTTGACGAATGAGTTCCCGTTATATCCTAAAGTTTTGCCCGTTTTCCCCGATACATAATTCAAAACTGATCGCCCAGCCTAATGGTATCGGTCTGCTGGTCGCCCCGGGCCCTAAAAGCGAGAATTATGACAGACGCTTCAGTACAAGCTCAAGCCGAGGGTGGTAAACACCTCACATTTGCTCTTGGCAATGAGTATTATGGAATTCCAGTCCTGACAGTCCGGGAAATCATTCGAATGGCCGAAATTACCACTGTGCCAAGAATGCCCGACTATGTTCGCGGTGTCATTAATTTACGCGGCAAGATCATCCCTGTGATGGATCTTGGTTTGCGCTTTGGCCTCCCGCGAGTTGAACCCACTGAACGGACTTGCATCATTGTGGTTGAGGTGGAACTGGATTCTGGCGCACCGACCCAAATGGGATTGATTGTCGACGCCGTGGAGGAGGTGGCAACCATTGCCACTTCGGATATCGAAGAACCTCCTGATTTTGGCGGGTTGCCTCCGACCAGATTCATTGTTGGGATGGCCAAAGTGAAAGGGGAGGTAAAAGCCTTGCTTGATGTGAAAAAGATTATTTCTGGAGTCGAAAATTAACATCCATTCCAAAGGAATTATGAAGAACTGGACAATCGGAAAACGAATTTTATGCGGATTTGGAAGTCTCATCGCGATCAACCTGGTGCTTTGGTTCTTCTCATACATCCATTTAAAGGAGATCAAAGCACAATCCAACCTGATTACCACGCAGGCTCTGCCGGGTGTTTATTTGATCGGACAAATTGAATCCGCGGCCAAGGATGCCTGGGCATTGGCCTTTAAGCACATCTCTTCGGCCTCAAAAAAGGAAACGGATTCGGTGGAACTCGAAATGAAAGAAATCGCCAGGAAAATAGATCAGTTGCTGATTGCCTATGAAAAAACAATAAGCACTGAACGGGATCGGGAACTATGGCAGGCGATCACTCCAGCCCGTCAAAGATACCTTGAAATGCGTGAGCGTATTATCCTGCCACTGAGCAGGGAACATAAAACCAGGGAAGCCTTGACTGCCATGCATGATGATCTTGAGCCTGTGTTTAATGAGTTCATGGGAACAATCAGGACGCTGGCTGATTTCAACAGAGAAAACGGGGAGCAGGCTGGGAAAAGAATCGAGGCTGGTATCAGGGAATCTGTCCACGCGATCACTTTTGGAGTGCTCCTGGCCCTTTTGATTGCAATCGGAGTTGCCTTCACCATCATCCGCAGCACTTCAAAGTTACTGACATCAGTCAGTGAGGCATTGAACGATGGATCTGAGCAGGTGGCTTCTGCTGCCACCCAGGTTTCTGCCTCCAGCCAAAGTCTGGCCGAAGGAGCCAGTGAACAGGCGGCCTCATTGGAGGAAACGAGCGCTTCGCTCGAGGAAATGTCCAGCATGACAAAGCGAAACGCTGAAAATGCGGAAAGCGCGAAAGACCTCGCCAATCAGACCCGCGCCGCTGCTGACACAGGATTTTCTGACATGAAGGAAATGACCTGTGCCATGGCGGCGATCAAAAGCTCCAGCGACAACATTGCAAAAATCATCAAGACCATTGATGAAATTGCCTTTCAAACCAACATTCTGGCGCTTAACGCGGCCGTCGAGGCCGCAAGAGCAGGAGAAGCCGGGATGGGTTTCGCCGTGGTTGCGGATGAAGTTCGTAATCTGGCGCAACGAAGTGCCCAGGCTGCTCGTGAAACTGCCGAAAAAATCGAGGATTCGATCCGTAAAAGCGAGCAGGGTGTTCAGATCAGCAGCAAAGTGGCGCGAAGTCTGGAGGAAATTGTGCTCAAAGCACACACTGTGGATGAACTCGTGGGCCAGATTGCCAGTGCTTCCCGTGAGCAAAGTCAGGGCATCCAGCAGGTCAGTATTGCGGTAACACAGATGGACAAAGTGACCCAGTCCAACGCTGCCAATGCCGAGGAAAGCGCCAGCGCATCCGAAGAACTGAATGCTCAGGCAGTGATGCTAAAGGAAGCAGTCGATGACCTGATGAACCTTGTCAGCGGCAAAACACAGTCAAAGTCCAAACTGCGCCGCAGCACTGCTGTAAAGACGGAAAGCAGTCGGAAAAATTTCCCCAATTCCAAGACCCACCTCCATGTCAATGGGCGCATAACCAAACCCGTAAATGGAAATGGGCATACTACCTACCTGAAAAGCTCTTCTGGATCACGGAATAATGAGGAGCTTCCAATGGATGGTGATTTCAAGGATTTTTGACCTGCTTCATCGTCTTGTTTCTTCTGAAATTCACGCTATGAACGAAACGGAAGAGGGAAATCTTTTCTTGTTTTTTAAACTCACCTCCTTGAGTTAGTCTCATTCGCATGCGTGTCATGCGATGGATTGGGTCGGTCAAACCTTGCTGAAATGAAGGTATTAATAGACCATTCGAGTCCTTTTCTTTTAGCTCATGGGGGATTTCAAATCCAAATTGAAAAAACCAGTCAGGCGCTTACGGAGCTTGGTGTGGATGTGGAATATATCCGGTGGTGGGATGGAACGCAAAAAGGGGACCTGATCCATTTTTTCGGCGAACCCCGAACTGATTACCTGCGTCGAGCCAGGGCCATCAATCTTCCTGTAGTGCTCACGATTTTAATGTCGGAAACCTGCAATCGATCAGATCACCGTTTGAAAATGCAGGGGGCAATAGTAAGAACGCTACTAAAGAGTCCCATAGGACATGGAATTTTGGATCAGCTAAAGTGGAAGGCCTTTTTGGAAAATGATCGAATAATCGTCGGATTGGCCGCTGAAAAAAAGGCATTAAAAGCCATTTATGGATTGAGTGATTCTCAGATAAGAATTGTTCCCCTTGGGTTATCGGAAACGTACCTGCATGCCGGACCGCCCACTCGGTGTGAGCCTCACTTGATCTGCACCGGGACCATCACAGCAGTTAAAAATAGTCTGGAGCTGGCTAAGCTGGCCCACAGGGCTCAGGTGCCGATTCAATTTGTCGGCAAACCCTATCATCTGGAGGATGCCTACTGGAAAACATTTCAATCCCAAATTGATGGCACGATTGTGAAGTATGTCACTCACGTCAGCAATGAATCGGAAATGATCCATCTGCTTCAACGTGCGCGTGGATTTGTGCTGATGAGCGATTATGAAAACTGGTGTCTCTCCGCTCATGAAGCTGTAGCCTGTGGGCTGCCTATCCTCGTTCCTGATCAAAAATGGTCGCGCGAACGATTTGGTGAAAAAGCTCATTATTTTCATGGGAGGGGCAGAACCGAAAATTCAAAAGCAATTAAGGATTTTTATGATCGTTGTCCTCAATTGAAAGCTCCTGACATTAAACTTTTTTCCTGGCATGAAGTGGCAAGATCATTGATTGAAGTTTACAGTGAGGTTTTACATTTGTAATGCTGCCTTGTTTTTACGGAATTCAAAGTTACCCTGTTCTGAATGAGTCTGGAGATCCCTCCAATCAAGTTAAACACCAAACTCCTTTTTGGGTCATTATGCAAAGCTCTCAAAGTGGATTGCGTTTGCGATATTGGCTCCCGAGATGGACTTCAAAGCTTGTATTTCAGGGATATTCTTCCAGAAGCAACAATTGTGGCGTTTGAGGCAAATCCGATTAATTTCAAGGCAATGCAAAAAGATCGCAGACTACAAGCTGCAGGGCTTCAAATTTACTCTGTTGCTGTTAGCGATCAAAAAGGAAAATCTCATTTCCATATTACTGATGTGGATTACGAAAATCCTCATGAGAATACAGGGACCAGTTCATTGTTGATTCATGAGGGACTCAAAATCAAAGATTCGATAGAGGTTGAAACAGTAAGAATCGATGAATTTATTCATGAGCGATACCCAGAATGTCAAAAGATTGCATTGTGGCTGGATGTCGAGGGGGCTGAATATTCTGTACTGATAGGAGCTAGTGGTATCAAAGATCGCATCGTGGCAATCCATGCAGAAGTGGCATTAAAACCAATGCGCATCGGGCAAAAAACCTACAACGAAGATGTCAAGCCACTTCTTGAAGGCTTTGGATTTGAATTTTGCGGGACGAATATTCCAGATAATGATGTATGGGGAGATGTGGTATTCATTCAGAAAAAAGTCGCGGAAAACCTTGGAAGCGATTTAGAAAAATGCAAGAAAAAAGCTATGGTTGGTAATCGCCTGAAAGTTGATTTTATTGCATACTATCTTCAACGCTATTGCCGTCCGTTATATTCTGTGGCGCGGAAGCTTTACCTGAAACTCGCGAGTTAAGCTCTAGCCTTGCTGCTTTTACGATAATGAATTTGTTAAATGCCTTCAGGCCAGAATATCTGCATAACCCCAAGCAGATTTTGAGGCGTTTACGCCGACCAGCACACGTCCCTGATCATTTAGTCGAATATGTTGAATTACCGTGGGGTATGCCCTTAAAGGTGCGTCCCTCTGAAACGATTGGGGCTAACATTGTTTATTTTGGATTGATTGATTTACCAGTCGCAGAAGCTCTTGTCCGCTTGTGTGATCCTGGTGAGCATGCGTGCGATATCGGTGCAAACATCGGCCAAATGACGAGCTTGCTAAGAATTTGTGTTGGCCCGTTTGGCCATGTTGATTCGTTCGAGCCTCACCCGGAAATTTTTCAAGAATTAACTGCCAATGAACTTCTTTGGCGAAAATGTGGGAAGTTAGGAACGGGAACTTTACACAATATTGCTCTCAGCAACAAAGACGGCAATGCCGTGCTGGTTGCCAGTTCAGCCTGGAATAACAATCGTGGTATTTCGCGTTTGTCAAACAACCCTGTGGAATTTACTAAAAATTGGAATGTCAATACTGCCCAAATCGATACTCATTTCAGTGATGTTAATTGGAAGGTTTGCAAGCTGGATGTGGAAGGGCATGAGTTGGATGTTTTAAAAGGGGCCGAGAGCGTGCTTCAAAAAGGAAATCTCCGTGATTTAATCTTTGAAGATTTAAATCCATTTCCAAGCCCTGTGCACCAATTTCTGATATCGTGCGGGTACAGTTTGTTTCATCTTGGACGCGGCCTTCGAGGCCCAAAGATTAAGCCACTTCATTCTCGAGCCTCTCAGAATTTAAACCCAAAAGAACAGGATTACCTTGCAACACTTGATCCCGAACGAGCTCTTAGAAAATATGAACCGAGAGGTTACAAGTCATTAAGGAAACTTGTGACATGCAATCGGTGATGCGTATTGGATTTTTAGTTCCAGATAATCGTGATGAAGAACAGGCCTATGAATTGCGCGAGCCTGTCTTCGGAACTGCTGCAGGCAGCGTAATCAAGGGGCTTCGATCCTGTCCGGACGTAGAAGTTCATGTTCTCTGCTGTGTAAGGAAACCTCTTGAAAGTCCACTCACACTTGCGCCAAATATATTTTACCATTCAGAACTAGTCCCCAAAATTGGCTGGGGACGAACATTGTATTCCGGATGTGTCCGGGCAATCCGCAGAAAACTTAAAGAGATTGAGCCAGATGTGGTGCATGGTCAGGGCACGGAACGGTATTGTGCCCTGGGTGCGGCCTTTTCCGGGTTTCCTAATGTGGTCACGATTCATGGAAACATGCGCGAAATCGCCCGCAAAGCAGGAAAACGTGCTGATCTCTACCTAAGATTAACAGCCTTTTTGGAGTGGGTGGCCTTGAGAAAAACAGGAGGAGTCTTCTGTAATTCTGCTTATACACAGAGCCTTGTCGAACCTGTTGCCAGAAAAACGTGGCATGTTCCCAATCCTTTACAAGAACGGTACCTCGCGTCCATTCCCGCGCATTCCCGCGAATCCCGCCCAACAATCCTCTATGTGGGGACCATCGTTGATTATAAAAGACAGCTCGAAAGTTTGCAGATGTTCGAGCAACTCGCGCAGAGAACGCGACAGTTCCATGTGCAGTTCATTGGAGGAAGAAGCAAGGATCCCTACGCAGATCGTTTTTTTGAGCGACTTGAAAAATTGAAGCCGCTGGGCATTGCCAGTCACCGTGGACATGTTGATGCAGAGGAACTGGTCGCGTTGTTTGATCAAAGCTCCGCGCTGGCTCATTTTTCCATCGAGGAATCGTTTGGCCTGGTGGTTGCGGAAGCCCTCGCACGTAATTTGAAAGTTTTTTGTTCCCGTGCGGGAGGGCTGCCGGATATTGCCAAGGACGTAGCAGGCGCAGAACTTTACGATTCCCAGGATTGGCTCGGTATGGTGGATGGGATTGAACGATGGATTAAAAATGGCTGGCCTCGCCCCAAGGGTGCCGCAGAGGTCATGAAATCACGGTATGAACCCAGGATTATCGCCGCGCGGCATGTTGAAATTTACCAGGAAATCGCATTGAAACGATAGTCTCTGGAGATGTGAAAAAATCTCGATTCCATTTTCGTCTTGGCGTTGCTCCACCTGATATTTTCCACTTACACGTTTCACAGAAAAAGACTCCAGAGCGTTCATGGAGTATCGAAGAGCCTCTTTCTTTTACAAAAAGGTCTGAAAACCGAGTAGCGAGTTCAGAGGCTGAATGTTCATTTAACCCGGAAACAGGTGAAGTGACGATCCGTGATAAATATGGATATCAGTTGCTTCAAAGCACAGGTTCCCATTGCTCACTTTTTCCCAGGCCAAAGCTGATTTTTAAGATTGCTGCTGGAGAGGAATTTTTCGGATTGGGGGAAACCACGGGGCCGATGAATAAGCGTGGTCTAAAACGAGTGTTATGGAACATCGATGTTCTCGGGCATTCACCGGGAATTCACCCTTCACTTCAGAGCCTTTATGTTTCCATTCCATTTTTGATTTCTGTGCGGGAAGGACGAGCTTTCGGTATTTTTTGGGACAATCCCGCAAGGCAGACATGGGACGTTGGAAATGGAAAAAGCGACGAGCTTTGTATCGAGGCGGATTCGGGTGAGATCAGCCTCTACTTTTTTGTTGGCCCCTCTGTTCGACAGATTCTGGAATCGTTTACGAAACTCACGGGTCGCATCCCTTTGCCACCCCAGTGGGCCTTAGGATATCAGCAGTCGCGCTATAGTTATGAATCACGCGATCAGTTGGAATCTATTGCAGAGGGATTTCGTTCAAGAAAAATACCGTGCGACGTTCTTCACCTGGATATTCATCACATGGATGAATATCGAGTTTTTACGTTTGGCAAAAAATTTCCAAATCCCCAGGAGATGATTTCGGGCTTGCATAGAAAAGGCTTTAAAATTGTTTCGATTGTCGATCCCGGGGTGAAAAATGATTTCCGGTTTCCGCTTCTAAACCGTGGCAGGAAAGCTGGAATGTTTGTTCGGGGTCCGACGGGAAAGCCATATATCGGGAAAGTCTGGCCGGGGCGATCGTTGTTTCCAGATTTTACCTCTGCACGAGTCCGAAGATGGTGGGGAAAGGAGCAGCAGGTATTATTTCAAACCGGTGTTGCCGGGATATGGAATGACATGAATGAACCGGCAAATTTCGCCCTTCCTACAAAGACATTGCCGGAGAAGTGCATTCATCGCAGCGATTTTGGAAAGCGCTCTCATGCGGAACTCCATAATATCTATGGGATGCAAATGGCGCGGGCTTCGCAAGAAGGCGCATTGAACGCTTGCCCAGGCAGGAGACCTTTTGTGATCAGTCGTGCTGGGTATGCCGGGATTCAAAAGCATGCGCTCATTTGGACGGGTGATAATAGTTCTCATTGGGAACATCTGGGAGACAGCATTCAACAACTCCTGAATCTTGGTCTCAGCGGGGTGCCCTTTTGCGGAAGTGATGCAGGCGGTTTTTTAGAAAATTGCAGCGGAGAACTTTTGATTCGGTGGATACAAATGGCAGCATTCACCCCGTTTTTTCGCAATCACTCAAATATTAAAACCTGCCCTCAGGAACCCTGGGCCTTTGGAGAAGAAACGGAACGAATCTGCCGCAATTTCATTAAGCTTCGGTATCGATTATTGCCGTATCTGTATTCTACTTTTCAGGAAGCCCACTCCACAGGCGCCCCAATCATGCGCCCTCTTTTTTGGCATTACCAGAATGATCCACGATGTCGAGAAGTGGATGACCAATTTTTCCTGGGCGCTAACATTCTTGTGGCACCAATTCTACGTTCTGGAGCCCGCGCCCGGAGCGTTTATTTGCCAGCTGGAATATGGCATAACTTCTGGAACGGAGAAAAATTTCGGGGAGGTCGTGATGTACTTGCCCAAGCGCCATTGGATCGGATCCCAATATTTATAAAAGCCGGCAGCATTATTCCATTGATACCTGTTCAGCAAAGTATCGAATCCATCACTGCTGACAACATGCTCTTACATGTGTGGCCCGGTCACTATGGTGAATTTGAATGGTATGAGGATGATGGCGTGAGCCTGGGTTATGCTTCCGGGAAATTTCTTAAACGAAAAATTTCATTAAAAGCCCGGGAAGGAGGAGGAGAGTTGCAATATTCTTCCATCCAGGGGGAGTTCCAGTCTCAGGTTAAAAATTGGACCATCGTTATTCACGATATCAAACAAAGCCGGGTAATGGGCAGGAACAAGGAAATTGAGAGTTTCCGGGATCGAAACAGTCAAACATTAGTGTTCGGGTTGGAAAATGAACCCGGCGCCCTTCAAGTTTCCTGGTGCCGTTCCAGATAGTATCACTTTTTCTTTTTTGCGGTTTTCCTGGAGCGTCCCTCTTTGAGTTTGGCTTTCGTGGTTCTAAACGCCTGATTTACTCGACCACTTGTTTGGGAGTCTTCATTTCGATAATTAGCATGTTGCCCTGGCTCATCATCCCTTTGCGAGATGGCGCGGGAATGTTGACGTTCCCTGTCCAATTGCGCCTGTTCACCAGAACTAAACCGACCGTCCATGCCCTGTCTAATTGAACGATTGCGACCGCGAGTGGCTCTTCCCTGATCATTGCTACCACCGGTCATATCATCGAAACCCGCTGCACTATGCTGATAATGGTGATTTTCAAAACGAGATTGGTCCCATTTTCCGCCACGAGAGGTTTGATCATCCCCATAGTTTCTTTGCACCGGGTATCCTTCACGTTCTTGAGCAGGATGACGTCGGAAACTCTCTCTATCATCTTCAGGGCCTCGGTTATAATGATCTTCCGGACGGTAGGGAGGTCGCTCTTCTCTTCTCCTGCTGGATTCTTCACGGGGATCACCACGGTAGCCACGATACTCTTCAGAGCGTTCAGAATAACTTGGTTCATCGCCATGCCAGGGGCCTTCCTGCCGGTCATAACGAGGATACCCGCGTCCTTCCTCTCGCCAATCCCTCTGCTGCTCGAAGTTTGATTGATAAGGCTCTTGTCGATAATAAGCACGGTCTTGTTGGCTTTGGGAAAAACCTTCCCGTTCCCACTCACGTTCATTGCGCATATAATCACGCTCACCGCGAGGTTGCTGATCATGCATATGTTTGTGCTCTTCGGGTTGGTAATGGTCCCGATACTCACGGTCATCACTCTGCCATTCCTGCCTTGGCGGTTCGTTTACGCGTTGATGTCGATCATCGTAGCGTCTGTTCGATTCAGGGTCTCGGTATCGTTCTCTCATATGCCAGATTAAAACTGATGGTTATTCGTCGTTTCGTCTTCTGCTACGTGGCTGGTTCCGGTGTTGAGAATAATATCCTTCGGAAATGGATCGCTGCTCATGTCGTGGGCGTTCGCGGTAGTGCGACGGGTTTTCCGGTTCCCAGCCTGGGCGTTGGTTCTGCCCGGGAGTTTGACGCTGTTGCTCGTTGCGATAAGCTTCCTGATCGCGTATTCCTCGCCGCTGTTGCTCTTCGTAACGCCGGGTTTCACGACCCCAATCATGTTGGCCCTCATAACGCTGGCTCTGTTGATTCTGATAACCGTAGTTCTGTCCAGAACCACCCTGGTAATCCCAATGGCGAGTGTCCCGTTCGTCCCGTTGTCTCCCATAATATTCCCGCTCTGGAGGGCTGGAAGATCGTTCAGGGCGAGCGTTTCCTCGGGGATCATAATGTCTGTGATCATCATGTGACGATCTCTCATAATCATAACGGGAACGATTTTCATCCTGGCCGTGACGGTTTAAATCACCATCCCATTGAGCTCGATTGCCCAGGTCCCGGTTATAGTCCCGATGTTGCCGGTGTTCAGGGTAATTTCGAACGGGATCATCCCAACCCGATTGCTGTGGAACAGACCGGGTTTCATGCGTGTCATAAGGTCGGCGCAGTCCATCCTGCTCCTGTCGGAAATCATCTTCCCGTTCCCATCGATCATGTGGATGACGTTCATCATAAGACCAATCGTGTGATTCTGGGGATTGGTTCCACTGACGTTGAGGCTGTCGACGGGTATTTTCGTGGTTCATGCAAGATACTCCTATAAATTCTGCCCAGGACACAGCATGGCAGCGCCTTGGAGCAGTAGGATAACTAAAGCATCTGATTGAAATTGGGGCAAAGAGGCATGGCCATGTTTTGAGATTACAGGAAAATTGTATCTGACTACTCAGGCCGGTTTAAGGATTGACGGCTGGAGTTTTACTGGAAAACTGTTCAGTGATGAAGCCGCTAACCAAGCGCCAACAAAATGTCCTGGAGTTCATTGTTAAAATGCAGCAATTGAACGGATATTCCCCAACCTTTCGGGATATTGCTGACCATTTTGGCTTTCGCAGCATGAACGCTGCTGCTGACCATGTCCGGGCGCTTCGGAAAAAGGGGTATATTGAAGATTCCAGGGGCCGCGCCCGTTTTATGCAGGTGCTTTCACCTCTTCAGCATCTTCGTAAACGGCTCGTGGATATTCCCGTTTTTGGAAATATTCCTGCCGGGCCTCCCGAGACCCGCCTTCAGGAAGCGGAAGCCTGCCTGACTCTGGATGTAAGTTCGTTGGGAATCAAACACACTGCCAAAACTTTTGCATTGGAAGTGCGGGGCGATTCGATGATCGAGAAGCATATTGTGGATGGCGATTATGTGATTCTGGAGTATGGAGCAAATCCGACTCCAGGAGATGTGGTGGCTGCATTGATCGATGGTGCGAGCACTTTAAAAACCTTTGTGGTGGAAAAGGGAAAGCCTTTCCTGAAAGCGGAAAATCCACGTTATTCAAAACTTATTCCCGCAGAGGAGTTGGAAATCCAGGGGATCATGATTGGGTTGGTTCGCAAGTCCGGCAAAGCTTGATTAGCATTCTAGTGCTTTGATTGATGAATAGTCCTTTCGAACCGCTCAATGCGAGCACCCGCTTTTGCGCGGTATATGGCTATCCTGTAAAACATTCCGCATCCCCTGCGATGCATAATGCAGCACTGAACCATCTCAGGCTGAATTGGCGTTACGCCGGATTCGATGTAGTTCCTGAGCATCTCGGCGCGGCTATCGCTGGCGCTGCTGCAATGAACTTCATTGGGCTCAATCTGACTGTCCCGCACAAGATGCTCGCAATGAAATTGGTTGATGTCGTTGATGAAAGGGCGCGAAAATACGGTGCCATCAACACCGTGCGGTTTGAGACTAATGTCAATGGCGAATGGAAACCCATTGGGCAAACGAGTGCAAATGAGACGCAAAAAATTCGCAGCCATGGCTTTAATACGGATGCTGATGCAATTATTCGCTCAATCAGGGAAGACATCGGAATTCACCTGCCGGAATCGCGAGTTCTGCTGTTGGGAGCTGGTGGAGCAGGTCGTGTTGCAGCGTTGCGCCTGGCTGAGGAAGGAGTTCGAGAGCTATGGTTGGTCAATCGGACAGCATCGAAGGTCCAGGAACTCATGAAAGAGATCAACTCGGTTTGCCCAGGTGTGTTGGTCCAGATTGGTTATCCTGAAAAGAAGATCGAATTGGTGATAAACGCAACTTCTGCCGGGTTGCGTCCAGAGGACGGGTTGCCATTCGAAGTGGGTAAGTTTTCCCTCAGGAACTCAGGTTATGCATACGATATGATCTACAGGCCGGCAGAGACCCCATTTTTAATCGAAGCCAAAAGATCGGGTTGTAAAATATCAAATGGACTTGGAATGCTACTGTACCAGGGTGCCGCGGCGCTGGAGTTGTGGACCGGGGTCCCTTCACCGATAGAAGTAATGAGGGAAGCTTTGAAAAGAAATATTTATGGTTGAACTCATGGAACCATTTTGGCTTACGTTCAAGGAGTCCGCTTTGATCAACATTTCTCTTTAGATGGCCACATTTGACCGTCAGATTTGGGCTGCAGTGCCGTTTCATTTCTGGACGGTGGTCCTTTTTATTTTTGGGAGCATGGTCGGAAGCTTGCTGAACGTTTGCATTCATCGGATGCCTCGTGGCGAAAGCATCGTCTCGCCCCCTTCACATTGCCCGCATTGTCACTACACGATCCCCTGGTATCTTAACATCCCGTTGGTAACCTGGCTTTTTTTACGGGGAAAATGTAAAAATTGTTCTGCTCCCATTTCAGTTCGTTATTTTTTGGTCGAACTATTGACCGGTGTTCTCTTTTTATGTGCATGGATTCGTTTTGGTCAGGTTTCGGCGCTGCTCGCTTTGTCAGTTTGTCTTTTGCTCGCCGGATTTGTGGTGGCTACGTTTATTGACCTGGAGCATTTCATCATTCCTGACGAAGTGACGATTGGTGGTATTGTCGCAGGATTCCTTCTTTCAGCGCTGGTGCCTCAACTTCAGAATGTGGAAAACCGCGCTGCCGCATTGCGTGAAAGTTTTTATGGTATTGCGGTTGGCGGTGGCTTGATTTACCTGATTTTAAGAGGAGGTAAACTGTTGTTTGGAAAGAAGCGCCTTGTGCTTGAGCCGGACAGCAGGGTGATTTTCAATGAAACCTCGATCAAATTTCCGGACCAGGAAATTCGATTTGAAGAATTGTTTTATAGAAAAAGCGACGCTGTGCTTTTGCATGCAAAAACAGTCGAATTGGAGGACCGGTGTTATTTCAAGACTTTCGTTAAATTGACCCCTGATGAATTGATCATCGGTGAAGAGAAGATCGATCCTTCAACAGTGCCACGAATGGAAGTGGTGACGGACCAGATGGTTGTGCCACAGGAAGCGATGGGGTTCGGAGATGTGAAATTCATGGCTGCGATCGGCGCGTTTATGGGATGGCCAGCAGTTATTTTTGCGATCTTCGGCAGTTCCATTGTAGGAGCTGCTGTTTCACTGATTGGCATCGCCTTGAAAAGACAGGAGTTCACCGGGCGAATCCCGTATGGTCCATACATTGCCCTGGCTGCGAGCTTCTGGCTCTTCATGCCAGCTGCCTGGCAGGATGCCTGGAGGGCCAATCTGCTGTTTTTAATCGCGGTGTTCAGTGGCCGGGCAGGGCTCGATACCTACCCAGCGCAATCAGTGCCGTCGCTCCGTTAAACGAAGCATTGCGCGCGGTGCCGCAAGGCATGGTCCACCAGGACCAGCGCGGTCATTGCTTCCACCATCGGGACCGCCCGGGGAAGAACGCAGGGATCATGGCGGCCACGCCCTTTCAAAGTCGTGTTTTGAAACTCGATATCCACGGTATCCTGTTCATGCATCACGGTTGCGACAGGTTTGAACGCCACCTGAAAATAAATCGTTTCCCCGTTTGAAATGCCACCCTGAACTCCACCTGAACGGTTGGTTGTTGTTTTGACCTTCCCGTTTTTGGAACGAATCAAGTCATTGTGCTCGGTTCCGCGGAGGCTGATCCCTGCAAAACCGGAGCCAATATCGAAACCTTTGGATGCGGGCAGGCTCAACATCCCTTTGGCAAGGTCCGCTTCAAGACGATCAAATACCGGTTCACCCCAACCGACCGGAACATTCCGGGCGATTCCGGCAACAATCCCGCCCACGCTGTCACCCATTTTTCGAACCTTTTCAATCAAACGGATCATCTTCTCGGCAACTACAGGATCAGGGCAGCGAACAATATTTGCTTCAATGTCCTTGAATTTCACTTCGTCCGGCTCAATCGCGACCCCCAGGTTCTGCACCTGCTTTACATAAGCCAGGATCTCGACCCCAAACCATTCCTTGAGGATTTTTTTTGCGATGGCCCCTGCAGCCACTCTTCCGATGGTTTCACGGGCGCTGGATCGGCCACCTCCCTGCCAGTTACGAATTCCATATTTCGCGAAATAAGTGTAGTCGGCGTGGGAAGGGCGGAATTTGGTTGCCATTTCCGAGTAGGCTTCAGGTCTGGCATCCTCATTCCGCACCCACATCGATATGGGGGTGCCAAGGGTCTTTCCTTCAAAAGTTCCCGAGAGAATCTGGACTGTGTCAGTTTCCTTTCGAGGAGTGACTATCCTTGATTGGCCGGGACGGCGTCTGTCGAGGTCCGGCTGGATATCTTTTTCAGTCAATTCAATCCTTGGAGGGCATCCATCAACAACGACCCCAACGCCCCCACCATGGGACTCCCCCCAGGTGGTGATACGAAACAAATGTCCGAACGTATTGGCCATGCGAGACCAAGAGTGCGAAAATCCATTTGGGAGGTCAAAGCAACAGATGCGCTTGACGAAGCGGCCTTCTCCTCCTCAAACTTGAAAAAGCGGTCCGAATCCCATGAATATTGGGGAATCCGTGTTTCAAGCAATATTGTTTTCCAGCATGGCTTGCCTCAATCATTTCGTGGTTGCCCCGCGCAGGATGCCTCGTCCGAGTCATTAATCGCGATGAGCCACCTCATCTATTTCGTGAGCATCTTGCTTCTTGCAGGAAGAGTTCTGCTGGCACAGGAAAAACAGACAAGTGCCAGTGCTGAAGAAAACTTAAGAAAAGTTCTCGATCAGCTTCCCTCCGCAACTCATCAGCAAAGGTCTTCCAATGATCGGGCTATAGGTTCGGTTTACGGCACTCTTCAGTATGAATGGGGCAGCTCAAATTGGTTCGCGGCCCTGGTCCTGGAACAAGACGGTATTCCTGTTTCAATTGATGGGCGGTTTTCGACCTGGAATGATTTTATTGGATTTTTGGGAGAAAAGGATGCCTTGGTCGAGGTTTGGCTTTATGGCGAAAGGGAATCAAGCAATCGCCGACTCACTGCCTCTGAATTAACTGAACTGCAAAAACAGGAAAACCGTCCGCCGACTTTTGTCACCGCCAGATGGAAGGAAATAGATGGAACTGTCCATTTTCGCCGAATTGAATTTGGTCGGTCGGCAGCCGAACACGCATACCGTTCCCAGTCCGGCTTCAATCGACAACGGGAGCTTCAATTGTCGGTTCGAGTCGTACTGAGTGCGCGAGATAAAAAGGGAAATATAAATGCAGCAGCCCAATGGGAAAAATTGAATGAGCTTGCGGATTCAGGATCGCTGCCGATTGGTAAAATGCCTGCAAGTCCGACAAACCAAAACGATCTCTGGGTTGCGGCAGAATTTGAAGTTGACGATCTAAACAATTACTCGGCGATCCATTGCTTTTACAAGCAGAGTGATATCAAGAGGGAAATCCTGGATCATAAGGGGAAAACTCTCCAAAAACTGCTCTTTCGTTCAGAAAATGGATATCGTGAAGCTTTGCCCTTTGCCTCGCGCGGATGGACGGATGAACTGGAACTCGTGACATCTTCGCTGCCGGGAGAAACTCCTATTGAGTTTCGAGTCAGTCAGGCAGGAGAACCGAACGTTCGACGATGGAATGTCATTGAATTCGGGGAACCGGAAGCGCTTCGGCAGGTGGCGCTCGCCGATTTTGCGCTGTTGAGCGCCCATTTGGAGAAATCGCGGCGTTTATTGGCAATGAAAAAATCCAATATCGACCTGATCGTGGAGCCAATCATAGCCGGTCTGAACATAGGAGGAGGAGTTGCTGGAATTCCTATCCCAGCTGGAGAGTTGGTCAGGTTACTTTACCAATTCATCAGTCCTCAATTTATTCGCGATGTTCCTACAACCGCGGAGTTACGTCTTTTATTCGCTCTGTTTGCAGCAAAGGAGCGTGATCCAATTTTGGCAAATACAGCCGCTGAATTTTTGACACCGGAGGAGATTAGGGAACTGCAGGATAAAGGACGAAAACTTAGTGAGGCTGAAATTGAACAATATCTAAAAAGCGTCAGTGAAGAG
>JANRLX010000120.1:0-16434 GCA_033762115.1 Verrucomicrobiota bacterium | reverse complement strand
TTTCTCCTGTTGTTTGAGTTGCTGGAAGGCGAATTTCCGGGCGGCAAGCTCCTGTTTCTTTTCGGCGAGGAGGAGTTTTCGTTCGGCATGGTCCTGCTTGCGATGGGCCAGTTCGATGCGGAGCATTTTTTCGATGGATTTGGTGAGGAAATGGAGATCGGTCATGGCATCGGGGCTTTGCAACTTCCTGTGCAACATTTCCCAGAGGAGGTCGACGGCTTTTTGTTTGCTGCCGGAGGTGACGAGGGGAGTGGGAGGCGTTGGGATGGAGAGAATGTTACCGGGAGGCAGAGGAGCTTTGCTGGCTGCGGCGGCCTGGGATTGGAGAAGCTTGCGGAGACGTTTGCGTTTGCTCATAAGATTTGATGATTACAGTGCGATTTATTATTCTGCATTTGATTCAAACCAAAATTGAGCACATATGTCAACAATAAAAGTTAAATTAGTTTGATTATTATGCGAGGCTCATTGGGAGAGACTTGAACTTCTTTGCATAGATGGAAGCCAATTCAGTTGCAAGGCGGTGCGCACTGCTCTATCAAAGGTTGCGATGAAGCCAAGCCTTCTCCCCTTGCTTTTTCTGCTGAGTGCATTTTTTTATGGTTGTGGGCAAAAAGCTTCTGCTCCGCCTGAGGCAGAAAGCACGCCTGCTGCGCCTCTTGCGGCAACTGCATCCCAAAATACTCTTCCGTTTAATTTACCGGGCGCTCTCAAGGCGAAGAATCGGGATTTTCCTGCCGAGAACCGGCTTCGCAAAGAGTGGTACGAGGAGAACACCCTCGTTAAATATGTGAAGCTGAATGGGGACAGTTCGCCCGGTTTCGTGGAGGCGACGAATGCCTTTTCCAAATGGTTGACGATGAGGTTGTCGGGAAGCCCTTTAATCCAGGCGGGGCAGGTCACTCCGCTTGCGGCTGCAGCAGTCAAAGCTGGCTCCACTGATCCGTTACTTCGTTATCTGGCGGTGCGTTACCTTCCTGAAGGGTCTATTGGAACCAATGAGCTTAAGGCTGCCTATCGGGAAATCGTCGATGGGCTGTTCGACTATCATGCCATGTTCAGTTTTTATCCGGCATTACGTGGCGCAGCGTTGCTCAATGACAGAGAATTGACCCCTGAGCATCCGTTCGTGGTGTCGGCGAAAAAATCATTTTTTCAAGCCACGAGCGACCGTTCCCTTCCACCACAGGATGTTTACGAGATGACCTCCCAATACTTTGACTTGCTGAAACGGCTGGAACCAAATCCGGACAAGGCATGGCTGCAAATCGAACCTCATCTGATGCAGCATTGGCCGAAGACTGCGGAAATCCAACTCGTCAAAGGGCGTGCGTATATTGATTCGGCCTGGAAAGCGCGGGGATCGGGTTTGGCTAACACGGTGAGTCCCCAGGGATGGGTGAAATTCGAAGCGGATCTTGAGATTGCAGAAGCCGCGCTCGAGAAATGTTGGGACCTGGATGGAGGGAATGTTTGGGCCGCGACGGAAATGCTCACTGTGGAACTCGGCCAGGGGAAGGGGCGGGAACGAATGGAACTTTGGTTTGACCGGGCGATCTCGATGGACCCCAACAACCATGACGCTGCCCAACGAAAATTGAATTATCTTTCACCAAAGTGGTATGGAGACGAACTGGAGATGAGGCAGTTCGGGCGGGAATGTATTATGAATCCGAAATTTGGCCCTGCTCTTGCGACGGTCATGATCCATGTGCATTCACAGCTGGAAGCGTATCATGAGGAGGAGACCGATTATTTTAAACAGGAGCATGTATGGCTGGATATTCGTGATACTTACGACACAGCGATTCGACGATGGCCAATGGTAAGCAGGAACCTGGAGTATGCCTATTATGCCTCGCGCTGTGGCAAGGACGAGATTGCCCTTCAACTGATCGCGCAGGCTCCTAAATCGATGTACGGACGTTTCAGAAACGCGGAAGGGCTGGCCCAGTTCAAAGCGCAGGTGGAAGAAAACCTCAGGCGTCGCGGCAAACTGTAAGACGAAAAGAGGGATTCAGGTGGGGGTGAGGAGTGATTTGGGGGTGGCCTGAGATTGGAGAAGCTTGCGGAGACGTTTGCGTTTGCTCATAAGGATTAAGTGTTTAATATTGTTTTATTACAATATTTAAATGTAAAAATAGTCAATTAAGGTAAAATAATGTGTTTGAAGATCGTTATTCGTGCAGTCAAGGGGTAATGGGGATGATTTAGTGGTGTAACAGGCGTCTTCCTTGTCCAAAGAAGCATTTGCAACTCAGGATTCCCATGAAACCAGGGATGGACTTTTGCTCAGGGGGAAGGCAACCTGTCCATGGCACCCAACCGTCAAAGATTTGTGAGCATCCATCAACCCAAAGTTCTTGAGCACTCGCTGGTCCGGATTATCAAGGCATTCGCTTGCGGGATGTTCATGATTTTTCAACTTACAAATAGCGTCCAAGCTGCCACATCAGCGGAGCATTTTCGGAATGTCTGGGAAGATTTCAGGCAAACCTACTCTTATTTTGAAGTCAAAGGGATTGACTGGGACGCTGTTTACGAAACCAACAAATCACGTTTCGAAGCTTCCTTGTCAGCAGAGGAGTTTGCGGTGGCTTTGAATGAGAGTTTGAGCGTCCTTCACGACTGGCATGTCGCTGTGCAAAAGCCCGATGGCGTCTGGATTGGCACACCTCGGCCGGTCGCGCGGAACTATCCAGTGGGACTGCCCACTCAATATATCTCCAAGCCATACGAAAACTACAAATCTGCCGGGGCGTTGATTCATACCATCCTCACCAATAATGTGGCCCATGTGGTCCTGCCGACTCTGGATACAGCCACGTTAAACAAGATCAGTGATGCTGATCTGTTGTCTTTCTTCCAATCAATGGCGGGCCTGCGAGGAGTGATCCTTGATCTTCGGCGGAATGGAGGCGGCAATGAACTTCACGCGCGTCGGATCGCGGGGTTCTTTCTCAACCGCGCGACGCTTTATGGATATACCCGCACCCGGACAGGGCCTGGGCCTTTCGATTTTACCGAATTAACAGCCAAGGAAGCGCCGCCGCATCCCGTTCTTTACCTTTCGGCCCCGATGGTGGCGCTCGTCGGCCAGGGCTGCCTCAGTTCAGCGGAGTCTTTTGCACTGATGCTTCGCGAAGCGCCCAACGCCGTGCTCATGGGTGATCGCACGCGCGGTGGCTCGGGCAATCCAGTTCTGCGATCCATTTCTGAACTCGGAATCAATTACACCATCAGCACATGGATTGCCTACACTCCCGAACAGGAAATCATCGAGGATCGCGGAATTCAACCGGCGATCCGAGTGTTGGCCGAGGCCAGTTTCAACGACGAGGCCAATCGTGATTACCTGCTCGAACAGGCCATTGGGTATATTGAAGCCAGGCATGCGGCTGGCGATCCGGAAAGGGCGGTGAACTGGCGAATTCAGAGTGACATGGACCGGGTGCCGGATGTGGAGGAGTATTGGGCGGGGACAAATCCAAAGGACTCAGAATCAGTCCTGCGCCTGGCAGTGACACGAGTCCAGTCCGGTGAGGTGGAGGTGCGATGGGTTGGGGCGGCAGGCCGGACTTACACGCTGGAATCTGCGGCAGATCTCAAAGGGAATTGGACCACGGCTGGAAGCTTTATATCCAACGAAAATCAGGAGTTCAGACAACCCCTTGATCTGACCCCGCCGAACCTTTTCCTGCGCCTTTCGGTGAAACAAACGCAGCATTGACCTCTTAAAGGCAAGGCGATGTAAAAATGGATTCGGGAGGCATCGGGAGTTTTGACAGATGGAGTGGTTGACAGGGGAAGTTCCTTTGTTAGCATTCGCCGCTCGGTTTCCGTGGATTTTCCGAAGAAAACTACACCTTTATTTAATCATCTGATATGGCAACTGCATTAAAAGCGGCCAAATACGTTTATGTATTCGGCAATAAAAAAGCTGATGGGGATGGCTCCATGAAAGCACTTCTGGGCGGCAAGGGAGCGAATCTGGCTGAAATGACCCGGATTGGTCTTCCTGTGCCTCCGGGCTTCACGATCACAACAGAAGTTTGCACATATTATTACGCGAACAAGCGGACTTACCCGAAGCAGTTGCAGGCGCAGATGGAGGATGGGGTGCGGAACATGGAAAAGATCATGGGCTGCAAGTTCGGTGACGCCAAGGGAATGCCGTTGCTGGTGGCAGTGCGATCAGGGGCGCGGGATTCGATGCCCGGGATGATGGACACGATTTTGAACCTTGGGTTGAACGACCAGACTGTCCTCTCGCTGGCGGCAGCGACGAAGAATGAACGGTTTGTGTGGGACTGTTACCGCCGATTCATCCAGATGTACGGGGATGTGGTGCTGGGGGTGCAGAAGCGTGAGGGGGAAGATCATGAACCGTTTGAAACGGTGATCCATACCTACAAGCATGAGACGTATCACGAGGATATTGTCGATAGCGAGTTGACGGCGAAAGACCAGCAGGAACTGGTGAAGCGGTTCAAGGAGCTGGTGAAGAAACGGACCGGGAAAGTGTTCCCGAACGACCCGTGGGACCAGCTTCGAGGGGCTGCGGGTGCGGTGTTCGGTTCCTGGATGAATGACCGGGCGATTGTGTATCGCAGGAAGTACAACATTCCATCGGAATGGGGACCCGCGGTGAATGTGCAGGCGATGGTGTATGGGAACACGGGCGAGACCTCGGGCTCGGGTGTGGCCTTTACGCGCAACCCGGCAAACGGAGCAAATGAATTTTACGGTGAGTTCCTGATCAACGCGCAGGGCGAGGATGTGGTGGCAGGTGTCCGCACGCCGGAGCCGGTGTTGAAGTTGAAGGATGCGATGCCGAAGTCGTACGCTGAATTATTGAATGTGCGTAAAATCCTGGAGAGCCATTTCAAGGATGTGCAGGACATCGAGTTTACGATCCAGGAAGGGAAGCTGTTCATGCTGCAGACGCGGAATGGAAAGCGGACCGCGATGGCGGCGCTGAAATTCTCGATGGACATGGTGAAGGAGAAACTGATCGATTGGGAGACTGCGATTGTGCGCAACCCGGCGGATCAGCTGGACCAGTTGCTGGCGCCGGTGTTTGACACTGGAGAGGTGAAGAAGGCAAAGGCGATTGCGACGGGGCTTCCGGCAGGGCCTGGCGCGGCCTCGGGGAAGATTTACCTGAACGCGGAGCGTGCGGTGATTGCCGCGGAAAAAGGTGAAAAGGTGTTGCTGGTGCGGGTTGAAACCTCACCGGAGGATTTGCGCGGGATGATCGCGGCGGAAGGAATCCTGACCGCACGCGGCGGCGTGAGTTCGCATGCGGCATTGGTGGCGCGGCAGATGGGGAAGGTTTGTATCTGCGGGGCCTCGGCGCTCGAAATCGATTACGAGAGCAAGAGTGTGACGGTCCAGGGAAAAAGCTACAGGGAAGGGGAGTACCTTTCCATCGATGGAACAGCCGGAACGGTGTATGCGGGAGAGATCAAGACGGCGCCATCGGAAATTATCGCCGGATTGCTCAACGGGGACAAGGAAGCGCAGAAGAGTGAGAAGTTCAAGAGCTTCAAGCAACTGATGGATTGGTGCGGGAAGGCTTCGCGCCTGCAGGTCCGAACGAACGCGGACAACCCGGAGCAAACGCGGAATGCGGTGGCTTTTGGCGCGACCGGGATCGGGCTGACACGGACGGAGCATATGTTTTTCGAGGGGGACCGGATCGACGCGATGCGGGAAATGATCCTGGCGGATTCGCTGGAGGCCCGCGAAGCAGCCCTGGGGAAATTGCTGCCGTATCAGCGGGAGGATTTCCTGGGGATTTTCAAGGAATTGAAAGGGTTCCCTGCGACGATTCGTTTCCTTGATCCGCCATTGCATGAATTCCTGCCACACACGAAGGAGCAGCAGATGGACCTGGCGAGGAAGCTGGGGATCAACGTGGAGCGGATCATGTCGCGGGTGCATGAGTTGCATGAATTCAACCCTATGCTTGGGTTCCGCGGCTGCCGGTTGGGGATCAAGTATCCTGAAATCACCCGGATGCAGGCGCGGGCGGTGTTTGAAGCGGCGGCCGAGGCGCAGAAGGCTGGAGTGAAAGCCAAGCCGGAGATCATGATCCCGCTGGTTGGGTTTAAGAAGGAACTGGATCTGCAGGTGGCGATTGTGCATGAGGTGGCCAAGCAGGTGCAGGCGGAGAAGAAGGTGAAGCTGAATTACAGCGTGGGCACGATGATTGAGGTGCCACGCGGAGCGCTGACAGCGGATGAAATTGCGCAGACAGCGGAGTTCTTCAGTTTCGGAACGAATGACCTGACGCAGACTGCGCTGGGAATGAGCCGTGATGACTCGGGATCGTTCCTGGCCCCGTACCAGGAAGCTGAAATCATCAAGCGGAACCCGTTTGCCACGATTGACCAGACCGGGGTGGGGCAGTTGATGAAGATTGCGATCGAGAAGGGGCGTTCAACGCGTCCCGACATCAAACTCGGCATCTGCGGCGAGCATGGTGGCGATCCTGATTCTGTGAAGTTCTGCCATCAGATCGGATTGACGTATGTGAGTTGCTCTCCGTTCCGTGTTCCGGTGGCGCGGTTGGCGGCAGCGCAGGCGGCGATTGCCGAACGGCAGGCAGCCAGGAAAGCCGCGCCCAAGGCAGGCAAAGGCCGGAAGTAAGTCGAAACGTTTTATCACAGCCGCTGGGGAATTTTCCCGGCGGCTTTTCCATCACGAGAGATGAACCCTAAGCAAACGATTGTCACGCTGGACCTGGAAGGGGTGCTGGTGCCGGAAATCTGGATCGCGTTCTCGGAGAAGACGGGGATCAAGGAATTGTCGCTGACGACGCGGGACATTCCTGATTATGACGTTTTGATGAGGGGGAGGTTGAAAATCCTGAAGGAGCGTGGATTGAAGCTGGAGGATATCCAGGAAGTGATTGCGCAATTGAAACCGCTGCCGGGGGCCAGGGAATTCCTGGATGAACTGAGGGAGCAGGTGCAGGTGATTATTCTTTCGGACACGTTTGAAGAGTTCGCGAAACCGTTAATGAAGCAGCTGGGCTGGCCGACGATTCTTTGCCACAGCCTGGAAGTCACGGAGGGAAGCATCACGAATTACCTGTTGCGGCAGCAGGACCAGAAAAAGAAAGCTGTGGCAGCGTTGCGGGCGTTGAATTACCGGATCATTGCGGCAGGAGATTCGTTCAACGACACGGCGATGCTGGGAGAGGCAAATGTGGGTTTTTTGTTTCACTCGCCGAAGCATATCCAGGAGCAGTTTCCACAGTTTAAAGCGTTTGAGAGTTATGAGGAACTGCTGGCGGCAATGAAACGGGAGTTCTGATCAGGCCGGCTGGTTGAGCAGGTCAGGATTTTTTGTCGAGGCAGGCGCGAATGATTTTGGCGAGTTTGTCGGGGTTGTAGGGTTTGGGGAGGAAGTTTGAATCTTCGTGGAGGTCGAGTTCCTGAAGGTCCACGCTGTAACCGCTGGAGAAGATGACCTTGAGGTCCTTGCGATCGTTGCAGAGAAACTGGGCGAGATCTTTTCCGGAAACGCCGCCGGGCATGACCATGTCTGTGAGGAGCAGGTCCACATCATTGCGGATTTCTTTCCACCGTTCGAGGGCCTCGACGCCGGACTCAGCTTCGACGACTTTGTAACCGAGGCGGCTGAGGACTGTCCGACTGAGGAGGCGGAGCGGTTTTTCATCCTCGACGAGGAGGATGGTTTCGGAGCCACCACGGGCAATCCGTTTTGTGTGGCCATCGTCTTTGGAGGTTTCCTGTTCGACCAGTGCAGGGAAAAAAATACGAAAGCGTGCGCCCTTGCCGGGGGATGAGATGACTTCAATCCAGCCGCCGTGGTCCTTGATGATGCCATAAACGGTGGCGAGGCCCAGGCCTGTGCCTTTGCCAACCGGTTTGGTGGTGAAGAAAGGTTCGAAAAGGCGTTTTTGCGTTTTTTCATCCATGCCATGGCCGTTATCGGTGACTTCAAGGCAGACGAAATCGCCAGGCCTTGCCTCGGCATGTTGAAGCGACTGATCGGGGGCAAAGCGGCAGGCGGAGGTGGAGATGGTCACGTTGCCGCCAATTGGCATGGCATCGCGGGCATTGACGACGAGATTCATGAGGAGCTGTTCCATCATGCCGGCATCGGCGTAAATCAAGGGAAGGTCCCGGGCGCAGATTTGGGAGAGGGTGATATGCTCGCCCAGGATGCGCCTGAGCATTTTGCCAAGCTGCTCGATGACATCGTTAAGGTTAAGATTTTTGCGGACGATGATTTGCCTGCGGCTGAAGGTAAGGAGTTGGCGAGTCAGCTTGGCGGCGCTGTCGCTGGCGGCGGCAATTTCCTCGGCGCTTTCCACGAGGGTTGCATCCGCAGCGGTGGCGCGGACGAGGGAGGCATGGCCCTGGATGATGGTGAGGAGGTTGTTAAAATCATGCGCAATACCGGCGGCGAGCTGGCCGACGGCTTCCATGCGCTGGGCATGCCGATATTGTTCCTCCAGAACGAGGCGGTCGGTAATATCGTGGAGAATCATGATGGCGCTTGGGTAGCCATGAATCTCGATTGGTTCGCAGGAAGTGATGAAGGTGCGGACCTTGCCGGTTTTGGTGAGGAGTTTGACCTCCTGGTTGCGCACGGAAATGCCTTCGTGAAGCTTGCGGCGAACGGCTTCCCGCTGGCTGAGGTCGGCCCAGAGGAAATCGTGGAAATTGGGTTTCACGATATCGGTGAGATCATATTCGAGCGTTTTGAGGAAGGCGTCGTTGACATCGACCTGGTTTCCATCAAGACGGCTGATGCTGACCGGAGTGGGGCTGGAACGGAAAGCCTTGGAAAATCGTTCCTCGCTTTGCTTGAGGGCACGCTCGGCGGCTTTGCGTTCGGTGATGTCACGTCCGATCACCTGAAGAAGAGTTTTACCATCGGTTTCGACGAGAAGTTGGGAGGTGACTTCAATCTCCGCGATGGCACCGGAGCGTTTGCACAGCTGGAGGGTGGTGGAGGTGGATTGAGGAGTGGCGATCTGGGCGCGCAACCATTCTTCAATGAGGGGAAGGGAACCGGGAGCAGCGAGTTCCTGAATGGTGAGACTGGTTTCATCCGGGCTGAGCATGAGGAGGTTGCGACCGGCATCGTTGATGGAATGGATGCGGCCCTGTGGATCGAGAGTGAAAATGAGATCGTGGGCATTCTGGACCAGTTTCTTGAAACGTTCGGTAAGGAGGGTTTCCTTGGCAAAGTTCTCCTTGAGGAGGGCGGTTTGTTTTTTCACTTTTGTGCGCAAGGCATAGACCCAAAGCATGGAGATGGAAACAGTGCTGGTCAGGAGGAAAATGGCAGCGATGGTATGGCGTGTGGTCCACCAGGGAGGGGCTTTGGTGACAGTGACATCGTCGGGAGAACGCAGGAGAATCCTGAATCCCTGGGGGATTTTCTGTTCATCCAGTTGATAGAGGAGGAGGCCGGTCAATTCGATCTCTGAGCCAGGACGCAATGCTTCGAATGGATCCCTGCCCTGAAAGGAAGCATTAAAAATATGTTGACCGGACTGAAGGGCGAGAACGATTTCCCTGTCGCCGGGAATTTTGCCGATGAGGGTGCCGCTGGTTTTCACGAGTTTGCCATTGTTCGAGACTTTCCTACGCGTGACTAATTCATCGGGAGAGAGGAGCAGTGGATCAAGGGAGGTGCTGAGGCCGAGTTTAATGACGGTGGCATGCTGGATGACAGGGCTGAACTCCCCAGGGACAGGGTAACCGGAGACATCGACTTTTTCACCGGGTGAAAGTTGAACTGGGAAGGTGGTAATGATTTTGGCGGCGGCAGTCTTGTCCTGAACATAAAGGATGGAATCTTTTTGATAGGTGACGCTGCCCTGGATGCGAACCCGCTTGTTGTCGCGAATTGCGGAGCTGAACATTGAAAGCTGCCCGATATCGATAACGGCATTTTCCGCGGCGGAAAATTCGGAAGGTTGATCGAGGCTGACAAAAGCGAGAGAGGGAATAAAGAGATGAATGCCGGTTAACTGGCGGTCGGTATTAAACAAGGAACCGCAGACGCCTTGAAGAGTGACTTTGCCATCGAGCATGGAATTGGGGAAGGGCTTGTTCGTGAAGTTCGGGACGTAGGCGCGATAGGAACCAGCACCTGTTGGGGGGATGATGGAAAGCACGAGCAGATCACCGTCCATCTGCATGGAATCAAGCAAACCCTGTGTTTCGATCCATTGACTGTCATAGGCCCCGCTGAGGAGTTCTGTGTAGCTGGCCTTTCGGGCGACGGGCATGGGAGCGTCACCATCGATTATAAACCGGGGGAGTTGAATTTGAGGGGCAAATTGGCCGGGATGTGTAAATCCCCGAAGCTGGACAAAATCCCCGGCTTTCAGGTCGAGGTCCTGTTCGGCGGTGGTGACAAAGATACCATCGGTGCTTCCCTGGAAGAAAAGCAGGCCTTGCTGCGTGTCGTAATAAGTGATCACGCCCCGAAGCTGGACGGGATAATTTCGGGCAGCTTCCTCGGGAGAAAGGGATCTGATGCTTTCGACGGTGCGAAGAATTGTAGTTTCCCTGGAAGAGAAAGGCGGTTCAGGTTCGCCCGGGTAATGAGCAATGCCAAGCCTGCGAAAAATGGCATCTTCAAAGAGCGGGGGGTTGTTTTTTGTTGTAAAACCGACAGCCTCGACAATGGTCCCGGGACGGATACTGCCTGGCTCGCGGGTTGTAATGGTAATCGAGCCTGTTTGGTCATGTGCCCGAAGGAGGGAACGGGGTGTGGAATCTTCAGCAATTACCCGGATGCGGACGCGGGAACCTTCGGGATGGTTTTTAAGGCTGGCGACAGTTTCGATGGGGAGAGAGAAGGGATCCGGGAATTGACGATCAATCAGTTGAGTATCGGAAAAATCGGCCACGAGCAGTTTACTGCCAATGATGTGCCCTTCGGCATTAAAAAATCCGCCAGCGATGCCAATGGCGCGGAGTTTTCTACCGATAAAAATACGGCGGTCACCACGAGGGGCAAGAGTGTAAACAATGACGCGAGTACGAGCCCCGTCCTCGACGAGTTCATAGATAAGCCGCCCGTTATCATCGAAAACGGAGCGGATCACCCCTTCAATGAGAACCCGCTGGGAATCGGCCATGGGAGTATTCAACTCCGCGATGGAAACCCGGGTGGGCTGGCCGAGCGGTTTGTTGCCGATTTTTTGAATAACAGGTGAGGCGATAATGGGCATGAACATTCCCGCGGCGGCCTGGCCGTCAATAATCACTTCATCCCCTGGGCGAAGGCCCCAATTGACTTCTGTGACAGCAACATAAATTCCGGCAGTTCCGTCCTGGACAAAAAAATTGGTTTGGGACTGATCATAATAAGTCACAACGGCCTGGACGCGAAGGGGAGGGTGAAGAGAGGCTTCAGCGCGGGAAAGGGCACGGATGCTGGCGATATTGGTAAGGAGCGGGAGGGTCTGGGCAGTGGGAGCAGGTGAGAACAGTGCAAAAGAGAACAGCGTGAGGAACAGGACCGGAAAACGAAAAGGGAAGCGTGCCAGGGTCCGGGTGGAGCAGTGGAGACCCTTTTCACCGCAGGGACGATTCCCGGCTGGAAAGAGGCGCTTGCGATACATCAGCGATAAAAAGGTATCGGAAATCAGAAGGAAATCATAAGCGTTTTTCGTGAGATATTCAATAAAAGTTAATCCAGGTCTGTGAAAACGATGGTGAAGAGGTTTGCGGAACGAAGTGGGGTTGGCTATTGCTATGCGGTCCTCCACGCATGGGTGCATTAAATCTTATTTTTAATTTTGTTGGATTGTTACTCTGGATCAGCTGGAGGTCGGTAAAGGTTGAAGCCGCAGCTTCAGCGACTGTTTCCCTCCTTTCAACGTTGAAAAAGGCGGAGGGGAGCCAGGGTCGGGGTTGGCCGGGGCTGCTCTTTCTTGCGGGGCTGTTATTGGTGCGGGCGGTGTTTTACCGGCATATCGGCGGGGCGTTGAGCTGGACACCGAAGCTGGAACTGATTGCGATTGCGTTGCCATTCCGGAGTGACCATTTTGGGAGGATTTTCACTTTTTCGCTGCTTTCATTTTTGATCTGGCTGGGTGGGTTTTATGCCTGGATGCTGTTCCTGAGCGTGTTGCATGGTAAGCATTCGGATGAACCGTTTCACCGGGCAATCAAGCAGCAGCTTGGGGTGCTGGAGCGGTTGCCGGGAGTGATCAAGTTGATGCTGGTGCCAATGGGAGCTGCATTGTTCTGGGTGGTTTTTTCAAGGGTGTTCGTGCGCTTTGGAATCATGCCTGATCCAGGAAATGGAGCGCATTTATGGCAGCAGGCTGGAGTGGTGGCGATTGGAAGCTGTTTCTTTTTTGCCTACCTCTGGCTGGCGGTGCTGATTTTTTACCTGGTGAACAGCTATGTCTATTTTGGCAATCATCCGTTCTGGAGCTATGTGTCGGCCTCAGGCCGGCGGTTGCTTTGGCCCTTGAAATGGTTGCCGTTGCAGGTGGGAAGAGTTGATTTGAGGCCGCTGGCAGGGATCGGCATTCTGATCGCGTTGATTCGTGGCAGTTCGCCCTGGATCATCCGGCTTTATGAAAGGCTGCCGCTGTGAGTTGGATTCGGGAAGGGAAAGGGGGGATAACAATTGCGGTCAAAGTAGTTCCGAGATCGTCCCGGAATGAGATCGGGAGCGTGGAAGGGGATGAGCTTAAGGTATGGGTGATGGCACCGCCGGTTGATGCAGCGGCGAATGAGGCAGTGGTCGGGATGATCGCGAAGAAGTTGGGGTGCAGCAAAGGAGCGGTGGAAATAATCCGGGGCGGGATGAGCCGACACAAGACATTGCGGATCAGCGGGAAAAAGCTGGAGGAGATCGTGAATGGGCTGTTGGAATGAGGGGTCAGGAGACCCGTTGTGGAGCGGTGATTGCGGGGGGCTCAGTTTTCGATTGCTCCTGGTCATGCCGCAGGACATTGAGTTGTAATTGGGTGAGGTAGGGATCGACGCGGGAAAGAACAAAAAAGGCCCATTTTTCCTTCAAGCGCTGGAGCATGGTGCGGGAGTGCTGCCATTGGCGGAGTTCAATTTTGGTGGAATGAGAGAGGGCGGTTTCGAAAAAATAGCGGCCTTCATCGGCGAGTGATTTGTCCTCGATCCTGACAAGCAACTCATAATTAATCATGAGACTGCGCTTATCCATGTTGGCGGAGCCTGCATAGACGATATTATCAAAAATGAAAAATTTCGTGTGCAGGATCTGGGGTTCGTATTCGTAAATTTCAACGTGGTTTTGGAGGAAGCCGGTGTACAGATTGCGGCAGGCCATTTGAGAGAGGGCAACATCCGATTTTCCCGCCATGAGGAGGCGCACACGGCCTCCTTTTTTGATGGCGTAAAGCATGGCGCGGCGTAACTGGCGAGGGGGCAGGAAGTAGGCTGAGATGATATCGAGTGACATTGCCTTCCGCATGTCAGCAAGGAGGGCGGCCTTGACGAGGAAGGGGCCGCGACCGGGAGCGGTGGTGAGAATGTTCCCCGCAGGGGTCGAGATGACTTTTTGGAGATGAGTGCGGCGAAAACGGGCAAAACGGCGGTGCCGGTAATCGGCGAGAGTATAAATTTCGTCAAAAGTGCGGGAGAGCTGTCGGGCCATGACTGCGGGGAGGCGCATCCCGGCGTCATGCCAGCCTTTGGTGAGGCCGTCGCCCTGGTATTCGGGAGCGATGTTGAATCCCCCGATGAAGGCGATTTCATCGTCGATGACGAGGAGTTTTCGATGATTCCGGAAGCCGAGGCGTTTGAGTTGCAGGGGGTTAAACCATCGAAAGGAACCGCCAGCCTCGGTCAAGGGGTCCCAGAATTTCTCAGGGAGGGAGACTGAGCCGAGGGCATCACAGAGCACCTGGACGGTGACGCCGCGCCGGGCGGCGCGGGTGAGCGCTTCACGGAATGTTTCGCCAATGGGGCTGGCGCGGTAGATGTACATTTCGAAGCGGATGGATTTGCTGGCGGCGTCAATGGCGGCAAGCATTTCCTGAAGCGCGGCATCGACGGTTGTGAAAAGCCGAAGCTCAGAGTTTTTACGAGGAATTTCCGCTGTTCCCAATGAATCCACGTGAAGAAGTTATTGCAGCGGCCTGAAAAAGCCAATCGGCCTTTCCACGAGGGGTAAATGGAAAATTCCACTTGCACGAGGGAAAAACAGTGGTTGAATAACGCGGTCAATTGGTGCGCGGTTATGGTGGAATTGGCAGACACGCTACTTTGAGGTGGTAGTGGGGTAACCCGTGCAGGTTCAAGTCCTGCTAACCGCACCAGCTTGGATTTACCCGTGTTGAGTCCATTTTGGAAGCGGACGTGTTTTGCGGAAAAGGTTGAAAAACAGGCCGTAAACATTGGATAGAATCATAGGGAGCGGTTAGTCCAAAAGTCACCGTTTTCTGTGAAATTAAGGGGTTCGATCCAACTTTCCGTACGAGTGATGCAATTTCTGGCAAGTTCTCTTCAGGCTTCAAAAAAGCCAGTGTTTTCAAGGTGTTTATGACCTGACGTGTGGGTTCGATCCATTTGGCATGCCCGAGTCGATCTAAGTCTCTCCCCTCAGCTTTGAGGGATTGTTTGGCAGTTACCAATTCGGTTTTGAATCGATGGTAGCTCTCTTCATCGATGCTCCCGTCGATGTATCCTGCCACGAGTTTATCGAGTTTTCGTTGCACCTCCTCCTTCCGAATTCCAATGGCTTTAAGTTGGCTGGAAACCTTTTTGTGCCCGTCCGAAACTCGAATGGCAAACATCCTCTCAAACTCTGCGATAGCTTCTGGACTGTAGCGTATGGCGGAGAGGATTGCGGCAGACTGCTTGAGCACCGCGCCTTCCTGAAGGTAAGGTTCGCCGCAGAACCCGTTCTTTCGTGTGCAACGATAGTAACGGTAGGTGCCGCCGCGCCCTCTCCCAAGTTGGGCAGTAATCATCGAACCGCAGGAGCAACGAAACGTGCGCCGAAATGGAAAGCACACCTGCTTTCGAGTGTGGCGAGGGGCAGAACCATGTTCGAGAACCGCCTGCACTTTTTTGAAAAGCGCGGGATCAATAATGGGTTGGAACTTTCCTTCAAACGCTTCCTTGTTCCAAACCATGACACCCATGTAGAGAGGGTTGGTCAGCATCCACCATGTCGAATATTTACCTCGCGGTTTTGCTCCTTTGCGGGCCAGCCCCTCGCGTTCGATCACTTCACCAAAGGAAGTTAGCGAATATTCGCCGGTGGCGAATATTTCGAAAAGCTTTCGTATGATCGGAGCTTTTTGTGGGTCAGGGACAATATTGCGAAGCTTGTGATTGTAGAGATATCCATCTGGTTTTGGACCTGGCCACTCACCTCGACGAAGTTTCGCTGAATTGCCTCGTTTAACATTGTCAGAAAGCTCTGATGAGAACTGGCTCGCCAATCCGAACTCAACAGCGAGGATGAGCACGTCACGAACTCCATATGACTTTTCGCACGTTCGCAATTCTTTAATGCGACCGTCTTGCATGCGCGTGATCAGCTGACCGCCCTCCTCAATGTTTCTTGCGAGGCGGTTTAGCCTCCAACAAAGTATCGCGTTCGCCTCACCATAATCAATTCTCGCGAGCATACGCGCAAACTCGGGCCGCCCTATCTTCCTAGCAGATTTACTTTCCGAAACAGTGTCCGCGATGATGAGGCCTTGAGAAATAGCAATCTGTTGCACCTCAAACTCCTGAGCGGGAAGACTCAGAACTTGGCGGTCTTCTTCATCGGTAGATTTACGTAAATAGAGAAAGTAACGAAGGGGCGTTTCCATTAATTCATTTTATCATGCTCACATATTCGGTCAAGCGAGCATCGAAACAAACCTAAAGCAAGGCTCTGCGAGCCTTGGCCCAGCGTGCACGAGCAGCTCTGGCGGCTAACATTGAACGTTGTCTTGGGCTAAGTTTTGCAGAGCGACTTGATGCTGCAAAAGAAGCTATTTCTTTTCGGCGAGTCGCTGAAAGGCTTTTTGCGCGGGCGATCCCTCCTTTCTTGCCTCCTAACCGTCCTAGCGCAACTGCTGCCGGGTTTTTTCGAGGTCGAGCTTGGGGTTGAGTTGAGGTGCGTGCTGGAATGGCCATTTTGATAAGTGTATCGTGAAGAAGTGGTTGTGTGAATAGTTTTCACTGTGGACTAACCGCTCCCTATGATTCTATCCAATGTTTACGGCCTGTTTTTCAACCTTTTCCGCAAAACTCGTCCGCTTCCATCATGGACTCAACACGGGTAAATCCAAGCTGGTGCACTGTCCTTGACCATCTTCGAACCTTTTTCTCCTGATGTCGACGCGATTCCAATGGTTAAAGCTTGGCCTTAAGGCCACGGTGCCCCCTTCCTCGGCCCCTTCCACGGGGTAGGAGGGGTTGGCATTGCAAAGCG
>JANRLX010000119.1:0-3069 GCA_033762115.1 Verrucomicrobiota bacterium | reverse complement strand
GACGAAGGACCAGTATCTTAAATCCTCCAGGGGAAAACGATTTGAGTACCTGTTTGTGCGTCACCCACTGACCATCGCGTTTGGCTATTTTTTCATGTTTATCTATGGGATGTGCATCAATCCATTCATGAACAATCCGAGGAAGCACCTGGATTGTATTGTCGCACTTGCACTGCATATTGCGATTGGAGTGGCGTTATTTTCCTACGGTGGCTGGGTTGCCCTGTTGTTAAGCCAGACCATTCCGCATTTCATTGCGTATGCGATGGGGACTTACCTTTTTTACGCGCAACATAATTTTCCGGGAGTTTCATTTTCGGACAAGGGTGGCTGGACTTATGAAAAGGCGGCATTGGAATCTTCAAGCTACATGAAAATGGGCAAGTTGATGTCATGGTTCACAGCCAACATTGGTTATCACCATGTGCATCATTTGAATTCGAAAATTCCTTTTTACCGGTTGCCTGAAGCGGTCCGGGAAATGCCTGAATTACAACAGCCGAAGACCACATCATTAAATCCAATCGATATCTATCGCTGCCTGCGATTAAAGGTGTGGGATGTGGAACTGCAAAAAATGATTTCGTTGCGGGAATTATCCAGGGTTGAGGCGGACGCTGGAACTCCAATCTGGCCGGGACACACGACAACGGCTAAATAATGTTCTCATGACCATGACGATTGCTGAGATTGCTTCCCGCATTCGCGGTGAAGTCATTGGAGACGGTTCAATCACCATCCAGGGGTTTAGCTCAGCGGAACAGGCCCGGCCGGGCGACCTGACCTTTGCTGAGAAAGAAGCTTATTTTGCCGCGGCGGAAGCCAGTCCGGCTGCGGGGATCATTGTTTCAGGTAATTTTGTTTCAGCGAGAAAGCCGCTGATTCGAGTGCAAAATCCACGGGTGGCGGTTGCACGATTGTTGCCGTTGTTTTTTCCGCAGGAGAAGCCATTGCCCGGGGTTCATTCGAGCGCGGTGGTTGATCCCACAGCATCGGTGGATCCCAGCGCCCATATTGGGCCGTTCTGCGTCCTGGAGGCAGGGGTGAAAATCGGTGCCGGAGCGGCGTTATTGGGAGGAAATCATATTGGGCATGACACGCAAATTGCGGAGGATTCGCTGCTGCATCCCAATGTGGTGGTTTATCCAAAATGCCGGATCGGCAAACGGGTGATCATCCACGCAGGCTCAGTGATCGGCTCGGATGGCTACGGTTATGTCCTTGATGAAGGGAAACATCGCAAAGTGCTGCAGGTAGGGCAGGTGATTATCGAGGATGACGTTGAAATTGGCGCAAACAGCGCCATTGATCGGGGTGCGCTTGGGGCGACTGTCATCGGGCAGGGAACGAAAATCGATAACCTTGTGCATGTGGCGCACAATGTGATGATGGGCAAGCATTGCCTGATCCTGGGGCAGGTGGGATTTGGAGGCAGCACGCAACTGGGAGATTATTGCGTTGTCGCCTCGCAGGCGGGGGTTGCAGATCATTTGAAGCTTGGACGGCAAGCGACAGTTGGCGCGAAGTCCGGGGTGATGCGGGACATTCCGGATGGCGGGACGGTGCTGGGGAGCCCGGCGTTTCCGGACAAACAAACGAAGCGGCAATGGATCGCGTTGCAGCAGTTGCCGGAAATGATCCGGCAGATGCGGGACCTGGAAAAGGAGGTCCAGCAACTCAAAGGACGTCTTTCCACTTCGAATGGCGACCCTGGCGTTCAGGTCAGCTGAGTCGAGCGGCAGATGAATTAAAAAAATCGCTGGCGAGCCCAATGAATGAGCTCGGTGTAGAGTTGCGACTGGTCATGCTCCGGAAGCGGGATTTCCTCGAGAGTTTCTTCCCAGATCATTCCAAAGCATTCTTCAACGGAAAACCCGTGATGAATACATTGCATGAGTGAACGGGAAAAGTGCCGCCGGAAATGGTTGCAGCGGTCCATGGACGGCAGCGTCAAGGCGGCCGTTGGAAAGGTCGAATAGCCAAAGGTGGGGGCTTGGTTCATCGTCCCTAAAAAATGAACTGATGAAGAACACAGTCAAGAATAGGGCGCAATAACTTATCAACCGACCGGGGGACTTATTCACTGAGAGTGGGGATAACTTCTGCTTGCAAAAAGTTACTGGAGAAGCCTGGCCCTGAAAAAACGGGCCTGTTCGGTGTTCCTGGGTTCGAGCAGTAATTCCGTTTCGCTCTCGGTGAGTGTGATGATTTGAAATTCGCTCCAGTTGATCCAATCGGTGGAGGCTTCAATGCGGTAAGTTCTGCCAACTTCTCCCTGGAAACGGGTGCAAACCTTTCCATTTCCATCGCAGACTGTGGAAACGAACGCCGCTTTCGGACTGGAAGTGAAGCAGGCAAAAAGAGGATAGCCAGCTTCCGCCAGACCGGCACCGAGCAGCAGCATTTTACCATCAGGAGTGCTTGCCGCATGAGTTATGGCACCAAATGAACCTGGAAATTCGAGTTGAAAACCGGAGGCGATTTGCCCTTCGGGGGAGTAGTGGCGGATTTCAGTTTTGCCGGAGGGAGTATAACGGATCAATGGAATGTAATCTCCTGATTTTTGCCCGAACCAAGACGCACCTCCTTCAACGGGGTAGGAAAAAGTAACGTCCAGAGTGCCGGTCGCATCCAACCGATGCAGCATGGTACCGCGGGAATAGGAACTATTTTGCAGCGCGAGCAGTTGGTTGCCAATGACTGCGATGCCTTTGATATGGGGATAAAATCCGAGTCCCTGGGAAAAATCGGCAGCGACCGCACCTGAGGATGTGAGCTTGACCAGATTATGGGTATTTGAAGTTGAGAAATAGCCTGCGACGAAAAGGTCACCCTGCGCATTCAACTCCAGATAATGAATCCCCCCCTCCAGGGCCATGCTGCGGGTGAGGCCGGAACGAAAAGTGGAATCCAGCGAACCATCATTATTTAAACGAACCACGTAGATGTTTGTTTCGCCACCAATTCGAACAAAGGGGCCGGAAGCATAGATACCTTCAGGAGCAAGTTTTAGCTGCCTGTTACCAACACCATGCGGTTTGGCAGGGCAGGTGGATTCGATTTCTCCAG
>JANRLX010000118.1:0-50816 GCA_033762115.1 Verrucomicrobiota bacterium | reverse complement strand
ATGTTGATGACATGGATGCCGTGCCTGACGGTTGTGATGCCCTGGTAATTGCCACTGAGTGGAGCCAGTTCAAAAAGCTGGATCTGGAACGGGCCCGTAAATCGATGACCCATCCGATCATGTTCGATGGACGGAACTTGTTTGATGTCGCTGAAATGGAACGGCTCGGCTTTATCTACAAGAGCATCGGTCGTTGACCTTGAAACCGATTGATGTCGCAGCGGGATTGGTTTTTCATTCAGGTCGGCTGCTGATCACCCAACGCCATTCACACGATCATCTTGGTGACTTGTGGGAATTTCCCGGGGGGAAAGTCGAGCCGGATGAAACCTTCGAAAAATGCCTCAGGCGCGAGTTGAATGAAGAACTTGGCATTGATGTCGAAGTTGGTTCATTGCTCGAAAGCGTTACCCACTCCTACCCGGAAAAAACCATTCGATTGCAGTTTTATGTTTGCAGCCTGACCAAAGGTGAGGCCGCTCCGCTGGGCTGCCAGGCAGTGGCGTGGATCACTGCTTCTGAACTGGATCAGTACCTATTTCCTGCCGCAGATGCTCAATTGCTCATCAAACTGAAAGGGCTTCCTGGGCTTTGGAAATAAAAATGCCCCAGCGAAGGGGCATTTGCGGGGTAAATTCGAGTTCCGGTTAAAGTTGCCCGAGCGTCTCCTCGATCGTTTTCTTAAAACTATTCTCAGCCACGTTCACAATGCCGATCTCACGACGCGCATTCTCTTCTGAGTCGCTGGCGTGCGCGGCATTGACCATGATCGTTTGGCCGAATTCGCGGCGAATCGAGCCGGGAGGGGCTTTCGAAGGATCGGTTGGCCCGAGAACATCGCGGATTTTTCTTACGGCTTCGACACCTTCGTAAACAAGCGCGATGCATTTTTCAGTCCCAGGCGCGGTCAATGTTTTTTGATCACATTCGCCGGGAGTGCGGCCGGACATGAATTTAACGATGTTATCGAACTGGCTGTCGCCATAGATCGGCCCAAGGATATGGCCGAGTTGCTTTTCTTCAGGGCTGCCGATGTGGAAACCAAATTCCTTTTCGAGCGCTGCCTTTGCCTTGGAGGCAACCATGTCGGTCAATTTTGTGCGGAGAACTTCCCGGACCGGGCCGTAAAACTCCACTGCCTGGGCCACGCTCATGCGGTGAACCTTGATCCCAACGATGTAAAGACCGGTTCGGGAAAAGAAATCGATGACATTCCCCGGGCGTCCGGTGGGGAAACGGAAATTATCAGGTTTGATCAATACGAGAGTGCGTTGCGGCTTGTCACCCGCACCATACGAGATGGTGCCTTCAACAATACCGCCATCGGTATCTGAATGCCTGGCCCAGAGCTTAAGCTTTAATTGAGCTTCCTCCCAGTTCGGGGCTGCCAGCACCGCGGGTTCGAAATAGCGAACCTGATCATTTTCATCCAGAATGAGGTCACCGTAAGTGTCCCGGATCGTTTCACCGCCACGGCGGTCTGCGGAAATATTTCCAATCACGCCACGAACTTTGCGGACTGCATCCTCTCCTTTGAAAAGGAGAACCATTGAACGGCGGCGGTTGCCGGTTTTTGGATCAGGGGAAAGGTTGTGCAGGATGTAATCGCGAATCAATTCCTGGATTCGGCGGTCCTGCGGGTCATTGGCGGAGACAATCGCCTGGCTATATTCCTTAACCAGTTCAGCGCTGGGGGCGAACATTCGGGCTCCCACAAGATCAAGCCCGGTTCGGGTGATCAATCGTGCGAGAATTCCTCCAGTGCGGGATTTGTGCAGTGAGTACGGCGTGATAATTGCGTAAGCAAGTTCCTGGGACATAATGGTTTACTTCGTCGAAGCCGCGGATGAACCAGCGGGATTTTGGGGTTCAGAAGAAGATGATCCGGACTCGGCCGTGGTTGCTTTTCCTCCAAGGATTTTGAACATGACCACGCCACAGGTTGGACACTTGCCCTTGATCGCTTTGCGGCCGTTCTTCATCAGTTCCTCGACCGCATCGGCAATCTCCTTCTTGGCTTTGCATTTAACGCAATATCCTTCCGGCATACATTCTTGTCCTCAGAACGCCCATTCTGCTCGACTACGCCTTACCTTACGAGCGGCTTCACAGGAGCGTCAAATGAAAAGACCCCACGCACTTTTTTTGCCTCCCGCTCATCCGGCGTGACATGCGCTATCCCTGAACCAGTTCCATCAACTATCAGATTTCGAAATCTCATCCGTTTTTCCATGCCGCTCCATTAGGAGGTTGCATGCTTGTCAATGTCCCTGTGCTTGCCCCACAATGCCTGCATGTCTGAAATCGTTCATTTTGTGCATCGGGGGGCGTCAAAAATCACGCCGCAGATCCTGCAGGGGGTAAATCGCAAACTGCCGATTCTCAAGGTGGAGTTTGCCCAGATTGATGCGCCAAAGTTTCCCCACCTCGCAGAGCAACTGAATTTCCTCTCCAATGTGGTGGAGGATTTTGCCGAAGGCAAAGCAAACGAACTTCCCTTCACCACTGTTGCAGCAGCTACTTTTGCCGTCATTTATGCCCATCGCCAACTTGACCTGATCCCCGATTCAGTTCCGGACATTGGGCATGCTGATGATTCCAGCGTCGTCCGCGCGGTTTTGATCGAACATGAGCGAGTCCTGGCCAAATTTGCGGAAAAATCTGGAATTCCCTGGCAAAAAATCACGCTGAATCCGTGAATGATCAGCTTCTGAGGAGAAACACTCCTTCCTCGCCGGAGGGAGTAATCCAGGAACCTTCGAGAGCAAAGCCGTATCGTTCTGCCCAATCAGTAAAACGCCTCAGGGTATATCGATACGAATAGAACACTTGAATTGAGTCCCCTGGATTGAATTGGAAAAGCTCTCCGAAAAGGGTGAATTGTCTTTCCTGCCTTATCTCCCAGACAGCCTCGATTCGAAGGAGATCGTTCACATTCCTGATCTGGAAACGCCATTCGCCATCTTCTCGTTCAAATCCCGCATCCACCAAAAACCCGGTCAGCCACTCCCTGGTATATCCATTGTCATAGCCGGGAAAAACTCGTTGCACTCCTGCTGCATAATCTTCTCCTGGAGCGAGGTTGGCGCTGACGAGCAGGAGATCCCCTTTGCGAACCCAGGTTTTAAGGGATTTGAAAATATCGTTCGGTTCAAAGTTCGGCAATAATCCAAAGGCCAGCAAGAGATTGGAATTAACAGGAGCCGCGGCTTGCGGAGTTTCTCTGGATGACAGCGCCATGAGCAACGGCTTCGATTCAAGCTTCACTTTATTTTGAACTGCTTTTGTCGATTCCAGAAGCAGGGCAATACTGACATCCACTGGCTGGTAATAGTTTATCCCCACACCAGCCCGATGCAAACTATCGATTAGAACAGCATCTTTTTGCCCCCCGCCAGAACCGAGCGAAATGACGGCATCGAAATTCATTCTGCATTGCCCCACAAAGTTGAAAGCTTCCTGATAAATTTCCTGGCAGGCAGGATCGAACCGGGAAGGGGAACAGGCCTCATGCAAGGCGAGCCATCTGGCGGCTTGCTTGGGAGATTCGTAAAGAAATCGATGGTTGATCCGTCTTGTCCGAAACGAACTCAGCAGTTCCTGCTGCCATTGGTCTGTATTAAACGAGCGATGGACCGCAACATTGACAAAGGATGAGGCAGGGGCGATGGGGTATGTCACCAAAGAGAGCTCTTACGTGCAGTTAGCTTCATTTGCAAGAACAAGGGAATCCCAGGCGATTGATGAGCAAATTGCAGAACTGCGCTCCCAGCTTTCCAAACCTTTTATTTTCTGCTTTGGGCTTCCTGTTTCTATCAAAGAAACAGAATAAAAAGATATTTACATCTGAAAGGAATTGTGCTTCCGTAATGGATGTATGGTCTCTTATGGGGAAATTCTGTTGTGCACTACTATCCTTTTGCACATCGGGATGGAAGCGGAATTGAGAGTTTCCCCTATAGGCTGGGGGCATACGCCTGAAATTAAAAACAGTAAGAGGGCTGGTTGCTGTTTTTCCTGCCAAACTGATAGATTGTAACAAAGGAAGGAAAAAAGCTTATGACTAAACACATCGCGGTGCTTGCTTTGCTGGTTCTCGCAGGAAGTGCAGTGAGTGCGGAAAGTAAAGAGTGGCGTCCTCCAGAAAAGCTGTTGAAAGCAGTGCGTTATATTGAATCCAGTCATGGACAATTTACGTACGGTGATAATGGGCGTTCACTGGGTGATTTCCAGATCTCTGAAGCTGCCTGGGTGGATGTTTCGGCCTATCGAAAATCCCGCGGTTTAAAGGTCTATAGCTACGAAGCGCATGTTTATCATCCCTTTATCAATCGCGCGTACGCTTCCGATTACCTTTCGATGATTCATTCGGAATTGAAAAAGAAACTTGGCCGCGCTCCCACTGCCGGTGAAATTTATGCCGCATATAATATGGGCCTCGCTAATTTCGCGGAATGCAATTACAGCCTTTCCCGGGTGAACCGGGTCACGGCGAAAAAGGCGCGGGAGATTACCACTCTCCTCGCAAAAGCGGATTAAGTTCCATCTCCTCCACCAAAGCCCGGCTGCACATGCCGGGTTATTTTTTCATTATTGATCTCGGGGAACCCCCTACCTGATTCAGGGCGGTCAACTGCCCCGGATTACGGGGACAAACCCGATTTCGAGTCTTCACCTGTCCATTTATACCTGCTTCAGAAAACAAGACCTCCAAGGTCACGTTTTAAAAACCAGTCAAATGGACAAGCGCGAGCAACAGACCGTCTGCATGGCCGAACGGCCGCTGATCGCGCCCAATTTTTACCAGCATGAGTGACGAATACGAATTCAGTATTGCGGCGATGCGCAAAAAATATCGCGAGGAGGCTGGCCGCAACGGCAGTTCGCATGGAAACAGCAACGGCCATCAGCAGGACAACAAGGGGCAGCGTGAGTATACGGGTTCGTGGGGGTGGACGCGCCCAAACTCGGAGAAAGAGCAGGGAGAGGCGGGAGCACGCAGGCGACCAGTCGGTCAGCTTCCGTATAATCGTGTGAATCCCAAAGTGGAAAAGGATTATACCTTGCCGTTTGATCCCTGGCGGCTGTTCACCGCGTTAAAGCGCGGCTGGCTTTGGCTGATCGCCGGAGCTTTGGCCCTGGCAGGGGTTGCCCTGTTTGTCGGGCTTTTCGCCATCAAACAAAAAGTCACGGTCTCACTTTATAAACGGGAAATTCCCAATGCATTTAAATCCAACGAACCGCAGGACCCTTACGGTTCACGTGAGCTTTCTGATCAGACGCTCTTTACCTTGATGAAGTCTGGCGACGTGATCAATCGCGTGCTGGCCCGGGCGCAGACAAATATCCCGCCAATCATGATCAAGGGGGACCAGCTGGCGAAGATGATTTCGATCACTCCTTCTGCAAACCAGGATGTTGTCCTGCTTACGGTCAAGGGGAATGAAAATGTTGAGGAAATGGTCACCCTTGCAAATCTCTATGCGGAGGAGGTGGTTCGTTATTCGAAAGTATTGCAGGCTGGTGAATCTGTTGATGTGAGTGCTTATCTTGCGCAACGGGTCGCTGCCGCAGAAGCAGAACTTGGAAAGGCAAATCAGCAACTTATCGAGTTCAATCGAAAAAATGGTTTTCATAATTTTGAGGAGGAATCCAAGGCTTTCATCACCCAGGTTTCGGCGTTGGAAGCGAAATACATGAACATGGGATTGGATCTCGACACGATCAAAATGAAGCTCGCTGCGCTGACCCAGCAGAAGAGCCAGCATAACCCCAGCAGCGAAAAACTTCGCGCCGCCCAGGAGGAGCTGGAAAATCTTCTTCATGTGCGCGGCTTCACGGATGAGCACCCGCTCGTGATTGCCCAAAGGGCCCGCATCAAAAACATGCAATCCGCAGCAGGCAAAGGAGAGCTTTCAACTCCTTCTAAAACTGGCGCAACGGTTGCCGGGCCGATTTCAGGGGACATTGATCGCCAGATCATGGAATTGACCGTTCAGCAACGCGCTCTTGAGCATCAGTTGCAGAATTATGAAACCCAAAAAGAGGAGGCAAGAAATCGGTTGGGTGGTTTTTCTCAAAAAACCATCGAATTTGCCACGCTGAAAACGAAGATCCAGACCTTGGAAGCGACTCGCCAGGCGTTGGTAAAACGGCAAACCGACACGCAACTGTTCGTTGACAATGCCCTGGGCTACTACCGAATTTTCTCCCCGGCTTCAAGCAAGGCGGTGAACAATAAGTCCCGCTGGGCAAAAATCGGGCTGATTGCTTTTGCTGGGGGACTCATGGGATTTGTCATGGCTGCGGGATTGGTCATGCTCACTGAAGTCATGGACACCCGCCTGAAAACGGCGGCTGATGTCGAGCGCTTCACGAAGCTCCCTGTCCTTGCCACTCTCGGTGACCTGCGCACGATGGACCCAGACACACAAATCGCCTGGGCATTTCGCACATTGACCCTTTTAAAGGGAAAACTGAGTTACTCTCCGCACCAGGCGCTGGTTTGCGGATTCATTTCAGCCAGGCATGGAGAGGGACGTTCCACCTGGGTAAAGCTGCTTGTCAGCGCCGCCAGCCAGCGGGGTCTCAGGGTTTTGACAGTGGATACACGCCCGACTTCTGAAGCCCCAAAAACAGAAGCTCCAAGGCCCACTCCGCCCCCCGGTGCAACGGAAGGGCCTGAAAATAAAGTCCATGAACCAGTGGAGGCGCAAGATTCCACATTGACACCCAGCGTTCTGGCTTCCCCGATGCAGGTGGCTGAACAACTCCAGGACCCAAATGCCGAGCCGGTGGTCCATATTCCATTGCCTGGATGGGTCTGGAATCTCGAACGGCGGCAGCAATGGCAGCACGCGCTTTCCTATTGGAAAAAAATTGATAACCTCGTGCTGTTAGTCGAGTTGCCTCCAGCCTGTGAACCGGAATCCGTTCTTCTCGCAGAAAATGTTCCTCAACTGATCTGGCTGACCGGAAGCGGAATGCCGGATGCCACCGAGACGGCCCAGCATCTTGAAACGTTGCGTTACGGCAACTGTAACCTGGTGGGTGCAGTGCTCAACCATGCGCCGCCACCCGCATGGAACATCCGCCTGGCCCGCTGGTTTGCCAATTCCGTGGGACTGCTCACTTTGATGAGTATTACTGCCTTTGCTGCTGATCCAGTGTCCACAGCGGAGCCAGCTTCGGAGCAATCCTCTTCCCAACTGGCGTTCAGCGTTTCCTCTCCGCGCAAAAGGGCTGCCTGGCAGGAAAAACTCACGCTGGGACCGGGGGACGCCATGGATTTCATGCTTTTTGGTCACCCGGAATTGACGAAGACAAACATTGTTGTGGGGCCTGACGGGCGGCTCAGTTTCCTCCAGGCCACAGGTATCATGGCCACTGGCCTGACCATTGAAGAGTTGCGGGCGAGATTCGACGAGGAATTGGGTAAATATTATACCGCGCCTCGAACGATCATCACCCCAGTGGCTTTCAACAGTAAAAAATATTTCATGCTCGGCAAAGTCAACGCCAAGGGAGTTTATCCGCTGGATCGTCCCTTAACCCTGCTCGAAGCAGTCGCCCGGGCAAAGGGGCTCGAAACCGGACTTTATGAGCGAACCACAGTCGATATGACTGATCTCTCCCGGAGTTTTATTGTCCGCGATGGGAAAAAAATGGAGGTGAACCTTGAAAAACTTTTTCACGAGGGAGACCTCACCCAGAACATCATCATCGAACCGAACGATTACATTTTCTTTGCCGCCTCTTCGATCAATGAAATTTATGTTCTTGGCGAGGTGATGAATCCCGGCCCCATCGGCTATCTTTCCCAAGCCACGCTTGTGACTGCAATTACAGACCGGGGCGGTTTTTCTCAACGTGCGCATAAAAAGAAGGTCCTGGTCATCCGCGGCTCCTTGAACACGCCTGAAACCTTTGCCGTGGATATGAACTCGATCCTGTCCGCTCGCGAACCTGATTTCCGGTTGCAGCCGAAGGACATCGTGTATGTCAGTTCACGGCCATGGATCAAGGTGGAGGAGCTTTTGGATGAAGCGGCGCAATCGTTCATCCAGGGGTTTGTGACAGCGTATGCAGGTGTGAACGTTGGGCCATGGTTTACACGGCCAATTATAAAATAATCTATGAAGGGTAAGCAGTGGGTAATTCTCGGGATGGTCGGGCTGCTCTTTGCATTGGGTTGCAGTTCCACCAAAACAGGACCTAAATTTGACGCACGTGAGAAGCATCTCTCAACCGTCACCAACTTTGCCTCCATCCAGGCAACGAACCAGTTGAAGTCCGAATGGCTGCAGGCTCCCACCAACTTCTTTACCCTGGGTCCGGGTGACCGCCTTGAGATCGAAGTGCTTGGCGATCTATCCAGCCGCGCCACCACTGTGGTGGGACCGGACGGAAAAATTTATTACTATCTGCTGCCGGGAATCGATGTCTGGGGATTGACCCTCACCGAGGCGCGAGACCGCCTGCAGGAGGAGTTAAAGCGCTACATGAGCACCCCCCAGGTTGCAATCCATCTTCGAGGCATCGACAGCAAACGGGTCTGGATGTTGGGAAGAATTCAAAATCCTGGCGTTTACTCTATGGCTGCTCCGTTGACGCTCTTGGAAACATTGTCACTTGCAGGCGGTGCCATGTCTTCCAGCGCTTCCGGGACCACTGAGGATTTGGCGGACCTTTCCCACAGCTTTATCGTCAGGGGAGGGGAACGCATCCCGGTGAATTTTGAGGCATTGTTGAATCAGGGGGACATGTCTCAGAACATCTATCTGCAACCGGACGATCTTGTCTATTTTCCTTCTGCGCTGACTCGCGACATTTATGTCCTGGGCGCTGTCCGCAATCCCCGCTCAGTTTCGCGCCAGCAAAATACCTTGATTGCTGCGGTGGCAGCAGCAGGGGGGCCGATCAAGGATGCTTATTTGTCCCACGTCGCAATCGTTCGCGGCTCCCTAAGCGACCCAAAAATTGCCATTGTGGATTATGACCTGATCGTGAAGGGAAAAGCTCCTGATGTGACACTCGAACCGCGTGACCTGGTGTACGTTCCATTGAGTCCTTACCGGCATCTCAGCAAATATGGGGATCTGATCCTCACAACTTTCGTGCGGGCGGTTGCGATCAACGAGGGAGCGCGCGCTGGGGCGGGTGCGAACACTTCACCTGCCGGGGTTAGCATTCCCATTATCACACCGACCCGCGGTGGTTTTTTTATCCCCTCCTCGGCATTCCCCCCCTCACGCTAGCCTTATTCTGTCATCAGCCAGGAACGAATGGTCGGCGCCTGTGGATGCTGCGGTTCCAGTTCGAGCACACGTGTAAAATGCTCCCGCGCTTTGGCTCTCGATTGCAACTCCTGCGCCTGGATATTGCCCAAAGTCAAATGCGCCTGGACATTTTTGGGATCTGAGGTGAGCAATGCCTCCAGCTGCTGTGCTGCGTCCACCGGGTAACCGGCCTGCCTCAGCGCGAGAGCCAGGTGAAATTGGGCTTCAGGCGATTTGGGGTTCAGGGTCGCTGCCTTTTCCAAAGCCTGCAAAGCCAGCGGTAATTCGTTCGATGCCAGCGCCGCGAGGCCAAGATTGTATTGCGCTTCGAAATAGGAACCATCCTGTTCGAGGGCTTTTTGATAATTTTCTATTGCCGACCCGAATCGATTTTCCCGATGCAGTCGCACACCTTCCGTGAAATTCGTGACTGCTGCTGAACGGTTGCCGGATTTGGGAGCGACTGGTCGCAAATATTTATATCGAGGATATTGTGGCACTGGCGCTACGGGAGCGGGTTTGGCTGGTTCAGGGACAGGCTTCTGGATGGAAGCGACCTGCGTGGGCGCTGGTTCAGCCGCTGGTGATTTTGGCTGAGGTTGTTCCACTTTTTCCGATTTCTCCTGCTCCTCTTTTTTAAACCAGCGAACTGGATTCAGTTTTTGCACCAGCGAGGAGGAATTTTTCTTCTCACGTTCCACTGGCCTGATCAATGGAGGCGGGGAAGTCACGACATTTGTTGGAGTTTTTGGTGCAGTTCGGTGGCTCGCTTCTGTCGGCACGGGAATGTCCTTCACCGTCGTCGCGATCTGTTCTTCATCCAGTTTCACTTCTTCGGTGGGCGGGACCGGTTCCGGAACGGGCATTTCAACAACCGCTGCTGGAGCGGTGTTGGTTGGCTCCGGGCGGAGTGCGGCAGAAGGCGTTGCTGCCACTTTCGCCGGGGTGCTGTTGCTTTTCACTTGAGGAGCTGACACCTGGACCCGGGCTGCGGGATTTGTCGCTGTTTCGGTGCGATTGGTCAGGGCGGCCATTAACCGTTCTGCTTCCACTGTGATTCGATTCGTGTTTTGCGGCGGTCGATTGGTTGTGACGAAATTGGTGGCTGCGGGCTGTGGTGTGGCTGCGACAGTCGTTGGAATCCCGGCAAACTCCGCCTCCAGGCGACTTGCCATTTCCCGGGCGAAATTCCGTTCCACTGAGTTCGTGAGTGCCAGATACTCCTGATATTTCTGCAATGCGTAGGTTTTATTCCCCATGTAATGCTGGGAAAGTATCGCCTGGTTGAGGATTGCTGGCGCATAACCAGGATCGAGGCGATTCGCTTCTGCAAAATGATTTTGGGCTTCCCGTAAACGTCGACGATGGAGCTGGGAAACACCCATCCCGTTCAACAACTCCGGATCATTCGGATTATTTCGGAGTAGATGCTGGTAAACTCGTTCCGCTTCATCCAGGCGCCGACCTTTCAACAATGCAGAGGCAAGCGCGCGCCAGCCCGCCTCCGCGTTGGGTTGCAACGTGGTATAGGTGGTTAATTCAGAAATTGCCTCTGCGGGACGCCCCTGTTCCAGGTAAAGCATTCCCAGATTATACCGGGCGGCGGCCAGATTACGGTCCAGCGTCAATGCCTGCTGGTAGGCTTTGACTGCCTCCACAGCATTGCCACTTCCATGCAAAGCCAGACCCAGATGGTTCCAGGCTTGTGCATGCTCCGGGAGCAACTGGGTTGCGGTCCGCAAGTAAGAGACCGCTTCGGCAGCTTTCCCTTGCTTGATTAATTGCTCACCGCGTAGTAACGCTTTGGGTCCGGGCGGTTGACAGCCCGCGACCAGGCAAACCAGCGCCAATGCTGAACCCATGCGGCACCAATGGCAAAATTTGGTAGTCAGCATTTGGAATGGTGGTAGCATTCGCCGCTTGAGGCGTCAAGAAACGCGACTATTTATCCTTATAATGCGCAGTTTGGTTCAGATTTTATTGGCATTCTTCATGGCAGGCATGCTCGATTCCCGCGCCTCCGAGGAGGCAGGAGATATCCCCCTCAATCTCGGTCATGGACGCATTCTGATTGTTTCTCATAACCAGGCAACCGTGGCGTTCAAGCCGCAAACCAATGAGGTCATTCAAACAGTCCATGCAGGGATCAAAACGTTCACGGGTCGGACCAATCTCGCCGAGGCATGGCGTAGTCTGGTCAACCCTGCGGATGTCATAGGAATTAAAGTTTATGCAGCTCCGGGTCCTGCGAGCGGGACCCGGAAGCCAGTTGTGGAAGGGATCATTCGTGGGTTGCAGGCGGCGGGAATTCCTTCCACCAATATCATCATTTGGGACAAACGCCTTGCGGACCTCCGTCTGGCAGGCTGGACTGCCCTGGCGGAAACGCTCGGAGTTCAGGTGCTCGGCGCAGTTGAGGAGGGGTTTGCCCCGGAACATTTTTACGAAACCCCGTTGCTGGGCCGCCTGGTTTTCGGTGATTTGGAATTTGAAAAAAATGGAGACGGAGTCGGGAGGCGTTCCCATGCCTCCAGGTTGGTGACTTCACGGCTCACCCGGATCATCAATGTTTCCCCTTTATTGAATCATAATTTAACAGGGGTGGCCGGGTGCCTTGGAAGTCTGACCCTTGGCAGTGTGGATAATACCATTCGTTTTGAAAGCGATCCTCCCCGGCTCGCATCTGCCATTCCTGAAATTTACGCGTTGCCAGCTATTGGGGATAAAGTGGTTTTGAATGTGACGGATGCGCTGATTGCCCAATATCAGGGGGAAGAACGGAGCCTGCTGCATTATGCCGCCGTGCTGAACGAGCTTTGGTTCAGCAAAGATCCGGTGGCCCTTGATCTCTTTTCCCTGGAAACTCTGGATGCTCAACGAAAAAAAGTGGGGATTGAGCAGCCGAAATTTAATCGCGACATCTACTCAAACGCGGCCCTGTTAAGTTTGGGGATGGATAATCGCAAGGAATACCAGATCGAACGTCTGATTCTTCCTTAAACTGGGAGTATACACCCAAATCCCAAGGAGCGCCGATCACAACGTTCCTTTTTCCATCCTCCAAATCGGGAAATCTGACTTAATTCCCACCATTTCCCACTTCTTCTCACTGGCACAAGCAATGCTAATAAAAGCTATAGCCCAAACAGCCTGTCAGAAAGCGGAAATATGAAAAAGATAGTGATGACCAGATTGATTCTCGCATTCCTCCTGACCAGCGCTGCCCCTTCGTCCAAAGCGGTTAATGAATCTCCAATACCTTCGACCACAAGGGCTTCTATTGACGGGGATGCAGTTGTTAGGAAAGTTACAGGAGCTGTTGAATATGCTTATGACAGCACAGGTTGGAAACCGCTTGAAGCAGGAAAGGTCCTGCAACCGGGCGCTGCAATCCGTGCCAAAGGAAAGAGTTCTGCCCTGGTGCAGATGGAGGATACCGGCTCTTTTGTTCAAGTAAGTTCAGGCACAACGCTGATTTTGTCCAAGGCAGCCCCCCAATCTGAATTATCCCTCGCAAAAGTAACCCGCCAGCCTGCTCGCAAGCCGGTCAAAGTTCGCGCGGTTCGAGGAGAGGCCCAGGTTTATTCTTCGGAAGGGGAATGGAACCGGGCAAAGGTGAATTCTACCCTGCAAAAGGGGGCCATTCTGAAAACCGGGGAAAACAGCACCGTGGACCTCTTTTTTGCAGATCAGGGGCTGGTGGTTCGAGTAACCCCCAACACCGTGCTTCGCCTGGAGCAAATGGATTTTGAAACAGAATTCGAGCCCAACGCTGTCCAGGCGGTGGTCACGGTTCCCAAAGGGCAGATATTGACGAATGCGCGGATGAAAACAGTCGCGCAGTATGAAATGAAACCAGCCCAGATACTCTACCGCCTTTCTCACGAATAATCTGTCTTCTTTTTCCTGCCGTCCGGGAATACGCCTTCAATTTACTCACCTCCGCATGACAACGGCGGACCTTCGGTGTAATAGTAAAAATGTACGCGGTAATCCCAAATTACCCCTTGCCAAAGAAAGCTTTCGTTAGTGTAATGCGTGCCCCCGGTCGGCTGGATAGCTCAGTCGGTAGAGCAGAGGACTGAAAATCCTTGTGTCGGCGGTTCAATTCCGCCTCCAGCCACCACTTTCCGATTTACTGTCGTCCACTGGGTATACCAATTGACTAATCAATCCGGCGCACCCGGATTTCCCGCGGGTTATCATTCGCAATCCAGAGCAATTTGCCTTTGATCCAAGGCTTGTCTCACAGACAGCGGCAAAATGAAAAATTTAGGTTCCTATCTGCTGCTCAGCTTTTACAGAATTCAGTCCTTCGTTATGGGTTGAGGAAAGACTAGATTCAGCAGTGAAGGATTTGGGCTTAACAGTGCGATTTTGCAAACGCAGGATTTTTCGTCTGGCTTCTTCCGGCTTGTCTCCTTCCAAGACCTCCCGTTTTAAGACTTCATGTAAAAGAACGTTCTTAATACTCTCATTTTCAATACGCACACCTGGAGAGATTTTTCTGAGTTCACGCCGAATAACATCCAAAACTGAATCCGTGAGAATCATTTGCCCAATTGAAAAGCGGGACATTGCCTGCTTTTTCTCATGGTAATCTTCCAAAAGGCATTTTCCACGTCCTTCCTTTGTAAGGCAATAAAGCTGATGAAGATGATCTTCCGATTTTGGACTGAGCAATCCCAAATTTAACTCTAAAACGAGTTCCTGACTAATCGGTTGAGTAAAACCAACCTTATAAACCTGCCAAATAAGTCCATTTGTGAGCAGAACCCATTCAGTTCCCTGATTTGCGGCGTAATCAATTGCCTGCTTTGCGAACTGCTCTTTGAGTTCAAGGCCAATTGCTTTGACTTCAATGAGTACTTGAGGTTTACCCTCGGCCTTGATCGCTAAATCGCAAAAGGTGCCACGAATTGAGAATTCTGAGGTAATGTCAGTGTATTTGTCGAACCCAAACACTTCAGACAAAATATCAGTCACTATGATTACAGTGTCTGATTCGTTCACATCTCGAATCTTTGCAGACTGCAAGATCGCTTGAAACCGCTTTAACCCTGCTTGGAGTCGTGACTCAACTTTTGAGGGAATGGACATGATAATTTGTCCTCAATGGTTATGAGGAACTTTGAGGGCATCGAGCTTATCGGCGATATCCTTGCCGTGCTCGCTCGTTTTCACAGAGGTGTCCACTGCAGCGATTTTGCCCTGCTTATCGATATAGAAAGTGACGCGGTCAGCCATTCCCTTGTCATTGAGAATTCCAAATGCTTTGGCTGTTTCCTTGGTTGGATCGCTCAGGATTGGGTAATCGAGGGCGAGTGACTCAGCAAATTTCCTGTTTGTTTCGGCGTCATCGGTGGAAGCGGTGAAATAAGCGGCTTTGTAATGGCGAAGCGCCTTGCCATGCTCTTTCATGGATTTGCATTCAGCGGTGCAACCGCCCGTAAACGCCTTGGGAAACCAGGCAATCACCACTGCGGCTTTTCCCTTGAAATCGGAAAGCTTGTAAGTTTTCCCGTCGCTACCCTGAAGGGAGAAATCAGGGGCTGTGTCTCCGACTTTCAACGGTTCGGCGGAAAGATTGGCGGCGGCCATGCAAAGGGCAACGGCAAGAACAGTGCGTAAGAAATTCCTCATAGTGGGGCGACTTTAGCGGGTTATTAGGGCGGGGCAAGTTTCAATCCGCACACTTTCTTCTATTTTTTTCGTAACAAAGGGGGTATCCCTTGTGTCATACCGGATAAGATTGCTGGCGTGACTCTTTTTTGTGCCGCTTGAACGAGCAGCGGAACCAAAGGCAATCGAGGTAATTATTTGAACCATGGCCAAACAGAAACGCAGCAAAACCAAACCGATCATTATCACTGTCATTGTGCTGTTGCTCGCAGGGGGTGGGACCTGGATGGCAATGCGCAAACGGGAGGTGCCAATCACCATTCAAACGGAAAAGGTATCCAGGAGAAACCTGATTGAAACAGTGGTGGCGAACGGCCGTATCCAACCGGTCCTGCAGGTGGTGATCAATCCGGAGGTCAGTGGCGAAATCATTGAGTTGCCCGTGAAAGAAGGGCAGCAGGTGAAGAAGGGTGATTTGCTGGTGAAGATCAAGCCGGACAATTACCTGGCCCAACGCGCCTCCGCGGAAGCGCAGTTCATGTCCGCCCAGGCAGGAAAAGCCTTGGCCAAGGCAAACCTTGAAAAGGCCGAGTTCGAATATCAGCGGATCAAAAAGCTTTATGAGAATGAACTCGTTTCAGAGAGCGAATATTTGCGTGCCAAAACGGATTTCAATGTCATGCAAGCGTCTTTCGAGACGAGCACCCACCAGGGAGACCAGGCCAAAGCTTCGCTGGACCGTTCCACTGACGATCTTGCGAAAACGACAATCACATCCCCGATCGACGGGACAGTGACAAAACTGAAATCACAAAAGGGTGAGCGCGTCGTTGGCACCGCGATGATGGCTGGAACGGAGATCATGACCGTGGCAAATCTCGATGAAATGGAAGCACGGGTCGATATTGGGGAAATTGATGTGGTGCTGATCGCCCTTGGCCAAAAGGCGATGCTTGAAGTGGACGCTTTCCAGGACCGAAAGTTCGCGGGGACGGTCACTGAAATCGCAAACGCCTCAAAAGGGGCGACAGCGATGGGAGGCAACAATAACAGCCAGGAAGCCACGAAGTTCGAGGTCAAGATCCGGGTGACGGAGAAGGAGAATTTTCGTCCCGGAATGTCCGTGACCGCAGAGATCGAAACGCGCTATCGCACCAATGTGCTGACTGTCCCGATCCAAAGTGTCACGACCCGACTGCCAAAGGGACCGGTTCCCGGTCCGGGAGGGCCGGGGCAGGGGGATGCCTCTCCACAGATGGCTGAGAAGCAAATGAAGGAGAAGGAAAAAGAAAAACCGCAGGAAATTGTTTTTTTGCATGAGGGAGAGAGCGTGAAGGCGGCAAAGGTCAAGACTGGCATCAGTGATTCTGAGTATATCGAAATTGTCGAAGGCCTTGAGGAAGGAAAGGAAGTGGTCTCGGGCGGGTACAAAGCGATCAGCAAGGATCTGGAGGATGGAAAGAAAGTTAAAAAAGGGCCGCCTCCTGGCGCAGAGCAGAAGAAAGGATAACCGTGGCGCTGCTTTCGTTGAAACATATCTCGCGCCGGTACGAGATGGGGTCCGAAACAATCCATGCCTTGCGTGATGTTTCTCTTGAGATCGAGCGTGGCGAATACGTGGCGATCATGGGCCCGTCGGGTTCCGGCAAGTCGACGCTGATGAATATCCTGGGTTGCCTGGATACGGCGAGCAGCGGTGAATTTGTGTTGAATGGCACAAATGTCAGCGACATGGATGACAACGAACTTGCTGAAATCCGAAATAAGGAAATCGGGTTTGTCTTCCAGAGTTTCAACCTCCTGCCTCGTTCAAATGCGTTGCACAATGTCGAGTTGCCGCTGATATATGCTTCCATTCCATCGGATGAGCGGCGGGAGCAGGCATTGCGGGCATTGACGAATGTGGGTTTGGCCGAGCGAATCACTCATAAACCGAACGAGATGTCCGGTGGGCAACGGCAACGCGTCGCCATTGCCAGGGCCCTGGTGAATAATCCTTCCATTGTGCTGGCGGATGAGCCGACTGGTAACCTTGATTCGAAAACCGGAGATGAGATTTTAGCTTTGTTCGAAGACCTGTCCCGAAAGGGAAACACAATCATTGTTGTTACGCATGAGGAGGAAGTGGCGCAGCATGCCCGCCGAATCATCCGTATTCGAGATGGTCTGATCGCCAGTGATGAAGTCCGGGGCAAGGCACCCTCTCCGGATCACAGCAGCAGCGTGTCCGCCTAATGCGAATTTTGACTGAAATCCGGGAAGCGATGGGAATTTCTTTGTCGGCATTGCGCGCCAACAAACTTCGCTCCGGGCTGGCCACATTGGGGATCGTGATTGGGATCGTAACGGTGACCCTGATGGCGACCGCCATTCAAGGGTTGAACAAGGCTTTTCTAAAAAGTATCTCGGTCCTGGGAACGGATGTCATTTATGTGCAACGATTCGGGTGGTTCATCGATTCCCATGCCGAATGGATGAAAGCGGCCCAACGCAGGCCGATCACTCCTGCGCAGGTCAAACAGTTGGAGAAGGAATTGTCCCTGGCCCGGGCTGTCGCGCCGCTTTCCGATTCGCGCGCCTCCGTCAAATACAAGAACCGCAGTGCCAGCAGCGTGACTGTGCTCGGCACGACCGAACAGTTCGCGATCACGACCGGCACCATCGTGGCGGAAGGCCGTTACTTTTCCGCAGCAGAAGCCGCTGCCGGCCGGCCGGTCTGTGTCATTGGCTGGGATGTGGCAACCAACCTGTTCATTAACGAAACCGCGCTTGGAAAACAGTTGAAGGTCGGTGATGCCTCTTTGGAAGTGGTGGGAGTGCTGGAAAAGCAAGGGGCACTGTTCGGACAAAGCCTGGATAACCAGGTGGTCGTGCCGTTAATGGAATTCATGTCTTCCTTTCGTTCCTTTCCGGATGTGGAAATCCATATCAAGGCAGTTTCAGTGGAGAAACTGGAGGAAATGAAGGAGGAGGTGCGTGGCGCGTTGCGGCGAATCCGGCGAGTCCCACCAGGTGTGGATGATGACTTTACGATCAACCAGCAGGAAACCTTGATTGAGACCTTTAACCGGGTTGGAGGAACGATCGCCAGCGTGGGCATTGGAATTACCGCGCTTTCCCTGTTTGTCGGTGGAATTGGCATCATGAATATCATGTTTGTCTCGGTTGCGGAACGAACGCGGGAAATTGGCATTCGAAAAGCCATCGGCGCAAAACGGCGCACGATCCTGATTCAATTTCTGACTGAGGCGGCGGTCATCTGCTTGTTTGGCGGCTTGCTCGCATTATCGATTGCCTACCCCTTGACTTTGGTTGTCCGAAAATTTCTGCCCGCGAGCATGTCTCTTTCGATTGTCGGGATTGCGTTGCTGGTGTCTCTTGTAACCGGTGTGTTGTCCGGGTTTTTTCCCGCCTGGCGCGCAGCCCGAATGAACCCTGTGGATGCTTTGCGAAACGAATGAACCGGGGCGAACTTAAAGAAAGCACAGTCATGGCGTTGACCGCTGTGGCAACGCACAAGCTTCGTTCCATTCTCACGCTGCTTGGTGTGTTGGTGGGGGTGTTTTCCATTGTCGTAGTGATGACCGCGATGCGGGTCCTGCAGGAGAACATCCAATCGGAGCTGGCTTCCCTCGGCGCGAATACGTTTGCGGTTTCAAAATGGCCGATGGTTTATTTTGGGGGACCGGAGGGTTTTGAGAAATTCTGGAGGCGAAAAAACATCACCCTGCAACAGGCTTTCCAGGTGCGTGATCGTCTTGTGGGTGCACGGAATTTTGGCGTGGAATGTCAATTCTGGACCGGTGAGCTGGTGTCCAAATATGCAAAGACTCCGCCGGGGGTCCAGTTATTCGGCGGCACTCCGGGAAGCTTCCCGACCAAGAATTGGGAATTGGAAGTGGGACGCGCACTCGCGGACAGTGACGTGGGAAGCGCGCGGGATGTTTGTGTTCTTGGCAATGCGTTGGCAAAGATGCTTTTTCCTTACAGTTCGGCAGTTGGGGAAAGGGTCAAGTTTTCCGGGATCAATTACACGGTTGTCGGTGTTTTGAAAGCGAGCGGAAGTGCGTTGGGGGGCAACCAGGATAACTTCGCGGTCATTCCTGTCAGCACGGGGCTCAATCGGTATGGACGGAGTTGGCGGAGCATGACGTTGCTGGTGCAGGCCCATGACGCTTCCTCAATGGAGGACTTAATGGAACAGGTCCGCGGGATTCTGAGAACAGTACGTAAAGTCCCGCCCGCCAAGGAGGATGATTTCGAATTGTTTTCCAACGATTCCATGATCCAGCAATTTCAATCCTTCACATTGACCGTGCGGGTTGGAGTGGCGGTGGTCAGTTCAATCGCCCTCCTGGCAGCCGGTGTGGGGATCATGAATATCATGCTGGTATCGGTCACGGAACGCACTCGCGAAATCGGTATCAGAAGAGCCATTGGAGCCAAGAAACGAAACATCATGACTCAATTTATCATGGAGGCAGTGGTGCTTTGTGAAATTGGTGGAATCATCGGTGTCGCCCTTGGCGTTCTTGCGGGAAATATTGCGGCCGTTCTCCTGAAAGTCAGTCCGATCATTCCCTTTGACTGGGTGGCGCTTGGACTTCTGATCTGTTCAATCGTCGGAGTTGTTTTTGGAACTTATCCTGCATACAAAGCGGCAAATCTGGATCCCATCGAATCGTTGCGTTACGAGTAATGCAACAGGTGCAATGCCTCTGATTCACCGGGATTAGTCCCTGTCATTCTTCCTGGCAGCGTCGGGCTGGTTGCACGTTTCCCCTTGTTCCCGTAAGGCAACTCTGTTGATGTTTTCATGTGAAAGTGACTGCTGATGAGCTGCGAGCGCGAAAGGGAAGGGGATCGGTCCCGGCTTTGACAGCCTACGATTTTCCAATGGCGCGTCTGATCGATGAGGCAGGCGTCCCTTTTATTCTGGTCGGCGATTCGTTGGGAATGGTGGTGTTAGGCTATCCAGATACAACGCATGTGACCATGGCGCATATGATTCATCATGTGGAAGCAGTGGCAAGAGTGAGACCAAATGCCCTCGTCGGCGCCGATCTTCCATACAAATCCTATGAGAATGCGGGGCAGGCCCTGGAAAATGCGCGGTTGTTGATTGCAGCGGGAGCGGACGCTGTGAAAGCGGAAGGTGGCCGAAGCATTATTTCACAGGTCAAGGCAATTACGGGAGCAGGCATTCCTTTTTGTGGGCACCTGGGCATGTTACCGCAAAGCGTGCTTGAGGAAGGTGGCTACAGGAAAAAAGGGAGAACCGAACTGGAGCGACATGCTTTGGTTGAGGATGCCAGGGCATTGGCGGATGCAGGCGCTTTTGCAATCGTCCTGGAACTTGTCATCCCTGAAGTGGCCAAACTCATTACTGAATCCATTTCCATACCAACCATCGGAATTGGTTCCGGCCCTGATTGTGACGGGCAAATACTGGTCACGCATGACCTTGTCGGGGCCTTTCCCTGGTTTACCCCCCGTTTCGTGCAGCCAAAGGTCCAGACCGGTGCGCTCATTCGCCAGGCGATAAATGACTGGAAAAACAACCTCTAACTTCTCAATGTAGCGGTTTGCATGAGTGAACTGACCCATTTGAATGCGCGCGGGGAACTGCGCATGGTGGATGTTTCCGCAAAGCCGGTGCTTGTCCGGGAAGCGGTTGCTGCCGGTGAAATCAAGGTAGCTACGAGCACGCTGGATAAAATCGAAAAAAACCAAATTACCAAGGGAAATGTATTTGCCGCTGCGCGACTGGCCGGGATTCTGGCAGCAAAACGAACCGGCGAACTGATACCCCTCTGCCATCCGCTTCCCATTACCTCCTGTGAAGTTGAGTTTGAAACGAGCGATGCAAGGGACAGGATTTATATTCACGCGCGAGCAAAAATTTCTGCGCAAACCGGGGTCGAGATGGAAGCCTTGACTGCCGTATCCGTTGCGGCATTGACGATTTACGATATGTGCAAAGCGGTGGACAAGGAGATGGAGATCAATGGCATTCACCTTGTTTCCAAAACAAAGAGGGAGCCATGATCAAGGTCGGAATCATTACCATTTCAGACCGTGCGTCCAAAGGGCTTTACGATGATCTGGGCGGGCCTGCGCTCAAAGCTGCCTCCAGCCAATATGGTTGGGAAATGATGGGGGAAGCGTTGGTTCCTGATGAAAAGGAATCCATTCAACGATCAGTGCGGGACCTGATTGCCAAAGGTTGCCAGTTGATCCTGACTACTGGTGGAACCGGAGTGGCATTGCGGGATGTGACACCGGAAGCGGTGCGCGAAATTGCAATCCGGGAATTGCCTGGTTTTGGTGAGGTCATGCGAATGGAATCAATGAAAATCACAAAAAATGCCATTTTGTCCAGGAACCTGGCAGCGGTGGTAGATCGCACGCTGGTCATCTGCCTGCCTGGAAAACCGTCGGGCGCGGTCGAATGCCTCGGTTTTGTTGTTGGTGCAATCCCGCATTGTGTCGAGGTATTGCAGGAAACACCCACCTCCTGCTGAAATCGACATATGGTCGTGAGGTTTTATTGCCTATTCCTTTGTGGCTTTTTTTGTGTCCTGGAAGCCGCAGAGTTTGATTTCAACTTTCCTCTTGCAACACCTGAAACCAACGCGATCACCCATCGCTGGTTGCAGAAGCCGGTCCTGAACTCCCGCATGCTGGATGAGATGGAATCGGTGGAGACATGGAAGCATCGCGGTTTTGGAGAAATGGCAATCACTGCCGAGAAAGCGTTTCAGGGAAAGCATTCCATTCGGCTGACTTCCCCAACCAAAACGGAGCAACAAAATAAAGTCAGTGGACGGCCTTTTGGTGAAGCGGCGATACGTCGGGTGGTCCCGAACGAGGATTGGAGTTCATTCAACCGTCTGGCTTTCCGGGTTTATCCGGTTCTGCCGGGATTCCACACCATCTCAATGCTCGTTCAACTGCACAATGAAGGCGCGGAAAAGGTTCCCGGTGGTTATGGACGTGATGGATTGAATTTCTTTCTGCTCAAACCCAATCAATGGAACCATATCGTCTGGGAAATTCCCAATTTGTCCCGGGACAAGGTGACTGGTGTGGAGTTCGTCTACCGGTTGCAGGGAAATGAGCCAGGTGCCACGAATGTGGTCTGTTTTTATATCGATCAATTGGAGCTTCAGCAGGTCGAGCCGGACCATTTTGAAGGATGGAATGTGGCAAATGGTGCGATCGCCTACTCACATTCCGGCTATATGGTGGGTTCGGAGAAAACCGCCCTGGCTAGCGGTTTGACAGCGAAGGAATTCAAATTGATCCGGCTTCTGGAACCGGGCGAGCCGGGTCATGGAGAGGTCGTTTTAAACAAGCCTATCCAGACAACGCGGACTGATCTGGGAGAATTTCAAGTCATGGATTTCAGCGAGTATCGGGAGAAAGGCCGATACCTACTCAAGGCAGGAACACATGTTACAAAGCCGTTCACCATCGAGCATGACCCTTGGGTGGCTTCAATCGTCAAGACATTGAACCTTTTCTACTGTGAGCGGTGCGGAGTTGAGGTACCGGGCGTTCATGGGGTTTGCCATGCTGACTGGAACGCCTCATACGACGGGAAAAAAATTATTATCAATGGTGGATGGCATGATGCAGGAGACCTCTCCCAAGGTTCGGTGAACAGCGCGGAAGCGGCGTATGCGATGGGGAAACTGGCCGAGAAAGTCGAAACCGAGTACCCGGATTTGGCTCGGCGTCTTTGGACAGAAGCCGAATGGGGCTTGCAATGGCTTTTGAAGACACGATTGACCAATGGACGCCGTGTCACCTGGGCCACAATGGATTTCTGGACAGACAATGAGATCGGCACAGCTGATGACGTCAGTGGTGAAGTGGGGAGCGCTCCGTTTGACCTCTTCATTGCGGCCACAACAGAGGCGTATCTTGCGAGGAGCTTGAAAAATCGAAATAGCCCACTTGCAGAGCAGGCCCTCAAGGCAGCGCGGGAAGATTGGGAGATCGCGAGCAAAGAATTGGGCGCAGGGCAGATCGAGCCGGTGGCGGCAGGCATTCTGGCGGCCATAGAACTATTTTTAACCACTGGAGAACAGGAGTACGCCAATTTCGCTTTTCAACATGCGGATTTCATCATCAAGTCCCAGCAGCGTGTCTTTCCAAAATGGCGGGTGCCCTTGAGGGGATTTTTCTACACACACCCGGACAAGCAAAGAATTCTGCATTACTCCCACCGCGGACATGAGCAGGGACCGGCTGTGGCATTGGCTGCCTTGTGTGCACAATTTCCGACGCATAGTGATTTCATGAGATGGTATTCCTCCCTGCTGCTTTATTCGGAATATCTCCGTTCTGCCAGTCGCTACACCGAACCTTACTCAATGCTCACTGCTTCCATTTACGATATTGAAGAGTCCGGGCAGGCTTCATTCAAAGCCCAGGTTTCGCAAGGAATTCAACTCAGTGACCGACATTACTTGCGCCGTTTTCCCGTTTGGTTTGAGTTAAGGGGCAATCATGGAACGTTGCTTTCACAAGCCAGCGGTCTCGCGGCTGCGGCTTTGGTTCGGAACGATTTAAGCCTTATTCATCTGGTTAAAAGGCAATTGCAATGGGTGGTTGGCCGTAATCCGTTTGCCCAGTCAACGATGTGGGGGGAAGGATTTGATTTTGCCCCACAGTATTCTGCCATGTCCGGGAACATGGTTGGAGGGTTGCCGGTGGGAATACAAACGCGCGGGGATAGGGACCTGCCTTATTGGCCGGCAGCGAACTGTTATAATTATAAGGAAGTATGGGTCCATCCATCCTCCCGCTGGCTGATGATCCAGGCGCAAATAGGAGGACCCGCAACGGTCAGCGGGCGAGCGGAGCCAAACATTCGTGGCGAGGCGGAGTTTACCGAGTTGAATACCAACCTGCGTTATACCATCAACATTGAAAAGAAAAAGGGGACCTTCGCAGGCCAGCTTCCTCCTGGAAAGTACCTTGCAGCGCATGGAAACCGGGAGCGGCAGATCACCTTGCTGCCCGGCAGTTCCTATGTGATTGATCTATTTCAACCGTTTTGGTTTGAGTTGCAGCATCAAAAAAATAACAAGGGTGAGCATCGCATTAAATTGAAAGGGCATGGCGATGGCAGGCATAAAATAAAACTAAAGCTTTATAATTTAGAAGTTACCAATCCGGAACAAACCATTGAAGTCACTCCCGAAGTCGGTGAAGATTTAAATTGGACAGCGAAAGTCATCGATCCGGGAGAGCCGTGCATTGTCATTGCCATTGCGGATGACGATCTTGGCATTCGCGAAGAACTTGCTTTTGACCCCTGATCAGGGACTTTTCTGGGTCACCTTTGGTGTGATTGACGGTTTCAAGGTGCGACCGTAACGTTCAGTCAATGATTGATCTTACTGAGGTTCGACCGACAGGGGTGGATCGTTTCCCCACTCGCGCAATCACTCCGCCTGAGCGTATCGATGCACTTTCCCGGGAAATCCTCGAGCTAAAGAAAAAACTCAATGCGGTCATCCTGGCTCATAATTATCAGGTGGCTGAAATTCAGGATGTGGCTGATTACGTCGGTGATTCCCTCGGGCTCTCCCAACAGGCAGCCAAAACAAATGCCGAGGTGATCGTTTTTTGCGGTGTTCATTTCATGGCGGAGACTGCCAAAATTTTGAATCCTTCGAAGCTGGTCCTCCTTCCGGACAAGGACGCCGGTTGCTCCCTTGAAGCAAGCTGCCCGGCTCCAGCCCTGAAAAAGCTTCAGGAAACAAATCCGAATTTCTGGACTATCGCCTACATCAATTGCAGTGCCGAAGTGAAAGCGTTATGTGATGTGATCTGCACCAGTGGAAACGCTGTAAAAATTGTCAATGCCACCCCTCCGGGAAAAGATATCCTGTTTGTCCCGGACGAAAATTTGGGTGCCTGGGTCATGGAACAAACCGGTCGCCCAATGACATTATGGCGTGGCAATTGTTACGTGCATGTGGAATGGACCCATGCGGCGCTTACAAAAATTCGTCGCCAATATCCAGACGCGCCTGTCGTCGCTCATCCCGAATGCACCCGAGCTGTCCGGATGCTGGCAGATGAGGTTTGCTCCACGGAAAAGATGGTCAGCTATTGCAAGGCCAGCCCCGCCCAGGCATTCATCATTGCCACTGAAGCGGGGATGTTGCACCGCCTGAAAAAGGAATGCCCGGGGAAAACTTTTATTCCCGCTCCCACCGATAATTGCGCCTGCAATGAATGTCGCTTCATGAAAATGAACACTCTGGAAAAGCTTTACGATTGCATGGTGAAACGCTCCCCGCAGGTCGAGCTGTCGCCTCAGATCATTACACGAGCGCGTCTGCCGATTGATCGGATGCTGGAAATTTCCTCCAGGTGAGTTGAAGAAAAAGCAACGGAAATTACTGCTGATATTTGGGAATGGATTCCGGGCGCTGCCCTTTGCTCGATGAAATAAACCCCAGGGTCAAGGCGCAGGCTTCATTATCGATCATGCTGTAAAGAACCACCTTTTCGAGCGTGAGGTTGGGGTAGGAGCGGGAGCAGACTCGAACCATTTCTTCAATGGTTTGAAAAGGAATGGACTCCTCAAGGTAATCGGGAGTGTCGGTCCGGATAAATACCGCCTGACCTATGGCATAACCTGGAAGATCCATGGTTCCTTTCGTGTCATACGGTGTCTTACCAACTAACCATATCCACAGGCACCATGCAAGCGATTTACTGGAACAGATCTTCTCCAGTTTAATGATGCGGGATATGAAAAGTCTGACTGATTTTGATTCAAGGGGCAGTTGCCCCAGCTAATTCATTGGAAGGGGTAACATTTTGTGAGGAGGAGGGAGATTCGGACGGAGTCGCCTGCGATTCAACGGATCCGTTTTCCGTCTGCTCAGATTCTGCGGCGACTGGAGCACCTTCCTCAGATTTGGAACCGTTTTTGGCTTTCTTTACGGAAGGTTTTGGTTTTTTCGTTTTATCAAGCCAGTCAGTGTAAATCTCTTTAACCAGATTTTTCAGATCCTCGAATTTCGTCGGTTTAATCAGGTAGCCATTGGCCCCGATTTTAGTAGCGGTTTTGACATCTTCGGGGTTCTCCGATGAGGTGAATATGAGGACTGTTGTTTTCTTCAATTCCGGTTGCTGCCGGATCCAGTTCAATACTTCCAACCCGCTCATCTTTGGCATGGCCAAATCCAGCAGGATCAGGTCTGGAATTGGGTAACTTGCCCGGTCGCAGTAAATTCCTTCTCCGCTCAAATACGACAAGGCCTGTGGGCCTTCACTCACGCGGAATAAGCGGCAGGGCAGGGCGCAACGCTTGAAGGCACGCTCTAGTAGAGCTCCGTCGACATCATTATCATCGACAGACAGAATTACTTGCTGCTTGGTTTCCATAGTTTTTCGAGTGGTGCCCGGCTCCGGCACCTTTCATTGATTGTTTTTATAAACGGATGTGATCAGCCCTCACTATCAGGAGCATTGCGGTTCCTGCACTCAGAGATTTCCTGACTTGCTGGAATGGTTTCCTTGGGACGCAGTTCTTTTCTTCTCCGTCACGACAGACACCCTCTCCCGCCGTATAATGGTTCGAGGAAGCACATGAAATTAAAGCGGTTTTCAGCCAAATGGCGCTGGGCTTTGCTGCTCCTGGTGGTTGCTTTGGTGGCTTTTCGGCTCGCACTACCCACAATCGTTCGCAATTACGTCAATAACCAGCTGGATGAACTCCCTGAATATGATGGGCATATCGGGGATGTGGATATTCATCTCATCCGGGGCGCTTATTCAATTGATGACGTGAACGTCCTTAAAACCAGTGGCGAGGTTTCAGTGCCCTTTTTTTCTGCGAAGCAAGTTGATCTCTCCATGCAATGGAGTGAATTATTTCACGGTTCCCTGGTCGGGGAAATTGAAGTGCTCAGGGGTAAATTGAATTTTATCAAGGCCGAATCGGAAGAGCAAAGCCAGACCAGCATCGACAAAAGCTGGGTGGAAATCGTTAAATCACTTTTTCCATTTCGCATTAATCGTTTCGCCATGAATGGGGGCGAAATCTGGTTTCACGATTTCAAAACGGAACCGCAGATGGATCTCTTCATCACCAATCTTGTGGCCGTGGCAACCAACCTCACCAATGCCCGGGAATCGACCGAGGCGCTTCCAGCCAAGGTGCGCGTGCGCGGTCGCACCATTGGAGAAGGGGAACTGGAGTTGCGGGTGGGATTAAACCCTTTGGCGGAAAAGCCTACCTTTGATTTGAATCTTGCGGTCACAAACATGAACCTTCCTTCGCTGAATGAAATGCTTGAGGCGTACGCAAACGTTAACGTAAAGCGCGGAACGCTGGATATTTTTTCTGAAGTTGGGGCGAAGGAGGGGCAATTTGAAGGTTATGTAAAACTGCTCGTGGAAGATTTGGATGTCTTCGAATTAAAACAGGATGGAAAAAATCCACTTAAAATGATCTGGCAAGGGCTGGTTGCTGGTATCACACAGATTTTTAAGAATCATAAAGAGGACCAGGTAGCGACCAAGATTCCCATTAGCGGCAGTTTTGAAAACAAGACCGATGTGGATATTTGGGTGACAGTGGGGAACGTCCTCAGAAATGCCTTCATCGAAGCTTTCAAACCGCGGCTGGATAATGATATCGACCTTGAAAAATCCAGCCAGCGCGCAGAGAAGTGATACATGAAGCGCTTCTTCGACAGCTAATAAAGAATTTGTTCAACACCTTTGACTCTTGTCTCTCTCCTTCTGCGGGCTCAATGAAGCGTTTCGGGCTTTAAATAAAATCCCTTAATGAATAAGTAAAATAAATATTGCTTATTTTAATATTTGTGAACAAATAGAAACGCATGGATGTATTAAGATTTTCTCTTCTTTTGGGATTATCTTTCAATCTTTTTGCAGCAGTGCAGGAAACGGTCGAGCGTGGCGCTCATCACCGGGTGGTTCGAAGCATCCAGCCTTACCTCCGCGAAGATAGCTCTATCGTTCAAAAAGAATCGACCTACGTTGAGCTCCAGAATGGGATGAATTACCTGGAAAATGGGGTTTGGAGGGAATCCCAGGACCTTCTTGAACTGCAGGGCAACTTTGTTGTTGCGACCAAAGGACCTATCAAATTGATCCTCAATCCCGATATTCATGCTGAAGGCGCCGTTGATATACTTAGTCCTGACGGCAAACGGTTTCGCTCCACCCCTCTCGCGATTACCTATCGTGATGCCTCCTCTGATGAAACGGTCATCCTGGGTCGTTTAAAACCCAGCCGATGTGAACTGATTTCATCAAATCAAGCGATCTATCCGGATGCCTTTGATGGAATCAAGGCTGATGTCATTGTCACCTACACCCGTTCAAGTCTTGAAGTCGATGTCGTTCTTCAGGAAAAACCGTTAAATCCTGAGGAATTTGGCATTCCCGAAGAGCAAGCCCAATTGGAAATCATCACTGAATTTTTCAACGCCCCCGTTCCACATAAAGAAGAGCATCTGCTCGATGGAAAACGCAAACTGAAGGACCAACTCCTCCGATTCGGAGACCTGACAATGATCCGTGGCAACGCTTTTAAAGAAAGTGGCGACCTCCGTAACGAAAGCGCCCATAGACGTAAAGGACACGGAGTTGCCAAAGAGTGGCGGGAAATCAACAAGAGAAAAATCCTTCAGGAATCCGTCCGCTTCAAAGAGATCGCGAACGATCTTGCTGACTTGCCCCAGGCCAGCGCTTCCATGAATGCCAGGAAAGAAAAATCATATGCCCTGTTTGAAGCCCTCCAGATCAAAAGGGCGGTTAAGCATGAAAAAGCTGTCGCCTCCACACATTCCCTTTCCTCCGGGTTTGTCATGGATTGGGTGCTGGCCTATGACCTCGCCACCAACTTCACCTTTGCTTCCAACACCACTTATTACATTCGTCCCAGTACAGCCAATCGATTTTTCAGTGGTGGATTTGGCATCGGTGGCACGGCTGTTTTCGAAGCCAATGCCGTTATCAAATTTAATCCAAACTCGGACCTTTATCTGTACGGCCAAATCTATTGGGCTAATTCTGCCGGACGGACCGTTTTCACCGGAGCGGAAGACGATTCCGTGGGGGAACGGCTTCAAACTGGCTACAATTTCCTGCAAACCGGCTATGCCAAACCGGCCCTTTGGCTTTATTATAACAACACTCCGATGGAGGTCCGAAATTGCGAAATCCGTTTGGCCCAGGAAGCCATTCGCTCGAACCAAAACCACCCGCCCGGCAATACCAATAAAATTATTAACTGCTTTATTACCGGGCCAACCCAAAATGGCACCGGCCTGGGTACGGGGATCATTGCAGATAATTGCACCCTTTCGCTTTCGCAGGTCACCATTTGCCAGGAAACCATGGCGCTAGATTCCAACTCAAACCGAAAAACTCTTGTCACAATCAATGGCGGCCTTTTTCAATCCACCGATGTCCAGTTTGAATGCGTCAATACCTGCCTCACCTTTACCCAGCAACCACAATCAGCGGTTAAAAATCTTGCTGGCTCCGTCACATTTACCGCAGCAACTTTCGGGGGAAGTGAATGGTATCAATGGTTTTTTAACGATACTTCCATTCCTGGAGCCAACACCTATTTTTATACAAAAAATAACCTGACACATGCCGACGCTGGCGAATACTGGGTCATGGTTTACGGCCCCGATTGCCAGGCCCGATCGGACAGGGCAACGCTCACGATCAATGGCAAGCCAACCATTCAGGTGCAACCAGTTGCGGCAATTACCTGTGAGGGAGGCGAGGCCCGATTTTCAGTCAAGGCAATTGGCACAGGCACTTCAACTTACCAATGGCGTAAAAACGGGGTCGACATCCCTGGCGCAACGGCCTTTGAATTGCTGATCAGCAATGCCGCTTCTTCTGATGCCGCCGCGTACTCTGTTGTGGTCAGCAATCCTTACGGCTCAACCACCAGTAGCAGCGCCAACCTGACTTTAACAGCCTGCGCCTCCAAAGTGTTTACTGCAAACACTGACTTCAATGTTGGCTTGAAAGTGGGTTTAAATTCGGTTTCCGGTTCTCTTCGCATGACGACCGCACCAGGCACCTCACCCCATTTGACGGTGGCATGTTCTGGAAGAAACACTGTTGCTCGGATCGATACCGGCACCGGGCGAGTTGTGGGTGAATATCGCACCGCTCCTCCAGGCATTGATTCAGATCCATCTCGAACAACGGTTGATTTCGATTGTAACGTTTGGCTGGGCAATCGCGAAGATAATCTGGATGGCCAGGGCTCTATCATGAAGCTTGGAATTGTGCTCGGCGGGACTCGGGGAAAAGTGGTGAATGGTTCGTTTATTGAAGATCCCAAAGGCAACCTCCTTAAGCCCCCTTTTATTTATAACACCTGTGAAGACCGGAATCACGATGGCTACATACAGACCTCTTACGGCCTTACCGATGTTCGGGATTGGCCCACTGCTCCTGATTTTACAACGGAGGTTCCGGGCGCTGATGATGAAGCGATCCTGCGTTATCATCGGGTTGCTCCTGTTGGGGTGCGCACCGTTGCGGTTGCTGCAGACGGCACTCTATGGATCGGAGGAGATGGAAAAACCACTGCCAAACATGTGCACCTCGATCCAAACACAGGAAATGAGTATGTCATTTACCCAAATAAGACAGGACGCCCTCGTTTTGAATTTACTGAGACTGCCGGAGGCTACGGCGGTTTGATTGATGGACAAAACGTTCTTTGGTCTGCCGGACGGGAAACAGGCCTGCTTTACCTGCCGCTCGGTGGCTCTCCCATTAATTTTTCGGATTGGGAATTCACCAAAGGGCGATACGCATTGGCCATTGATCCAGCCAGTCAGGAGGTGTGGCATACTCATCACCTGGATGGCACCGTAACCAAAATGAATTTTAACAATACTGTCCTGGGAACTTTCCCTACCTATCCACCACTTGGTTCAATTATCCAGGGACTTGCTGTGGATAACTCTCAAAATGTCTGGGTGGGGCATGGCAGCGGGATACGAACCAGGACAATTGCTCGTCTGAAAACCACGGATGGAATGTTTGTTGGCAATGTCGATCTTTGGCCCCATGCCGCCTCAATTACTGGGTTGGCCGTGGATAATACAGGCAAGGTCTGGGCCAGCGGGATTGATTCAGACAACATCGTTCGCCTTAATCCAAATGCGGGTTCTCTCGGCACAAACAATATTCCGATCGGGGTCATTGATCTGATTACAGACCTGGGAGATGGGGCGAGACACACAGCTCCTGATTTAAACTATAAAGCTGCACCTTATAACTATAGTGACATGACCGGCCAGACTGCCTTTGGGGCCACCCGTCCCTCTGGCTTCTGGAATTTCATCCACACCGCTTGTAAAGCAGGAGCGATCTGGAGTTCGATCAGCTGGACCCAGACCAGTCCAACCGGGACTTCTATTGTTGTCCAGGTCAGGGCGCACAATGCAGAGACAGAACTTCCATTCCAGCCATGGGTCAATGTCACCAGCGGATCAACTCTGAATGGTTTGGTTGGCAAATACTTGGAGATTAAGGTCACTTTCAGGCGTCCCCCGATAAGTTCCCTCACCGCGGTGCTGGATGATCTTACCATTGCTTGTCCCACTTATTAACAGGAGTGCTTATGAAACCTTTGAGATTCGTCCTCCTGCTCCTGGTTTCGTTGCTGCTTACGGGACAGCTTCACGCAGCGCAACTCATTCCAAACGATCCTCGATTCCACCGACAGTGGCATCTTTCAAATCAATCCTCAGTGTATCAGGGCAAGGACATGTCTGCTCCCGCTGCCTGGGCAATTACAACCGGCAGCACAAATGTGACCGTTGCCATTTTAGCAACTGGAATTCGCCTCTCTCATCCTGACCTGGATGGTCGCATCCGCGGCGGAACCAATCTCGTGGATGGAAATGCTGATTACACTGATCATGATGGGTTAGGGACGGAACTGGCCGCAATCCAGGCGGGCACGGGAAACAATCATTACGATTATGCCGGGATCGACTGGCAGTGCGGAATTATCGCTGTCAAGATTGCTCGCTCCAATGAATTGGCTTCCGCCTCTCTGATGGCCCGCGGCATCAATTACGCAGTCAGCAACGGTTGTAAAATCATCACCATTCCGTACGGAGTGGATGTGAACACGACTGAGCTGCTCAATTCTGTTTCAAATGCCTTTGCCAAAAATGTTTTAATCGTGGCGCCCATAGGCAGGTCTGCAGATCCTGCATCACCAGGCAATCGTCCTCAAGCAATTGGAGTGAGTGTCACGAATACCGGAGACAAAAGAATATCTGCCTATGGTCCGGGCGTGGATGTAGCCGCCTCAGGCGATCAGATAGATTGTTTTTCACACAATGTCAATGGGACCTCGGTTCGAGGCTATCCTTATGGTGCGCCCCAGGTTGCGGGGGTTTGTAGTCTTCTGCTATCAATTCGTCCCCATCTTACCCCCACCCAACTTCGCGCCCTCATCTGCGCCGGTGGGATGGACCTCGTCGGTGGAGCAGGAAGCGGTGATGTTCCAGGGTGGGACCAGCATTTCGGCTGGGGGAAAGTGAATGCTTATTATTCTCTCCAACTTGCCCTTACTGAAATTGACCAGTTCAATCTCACTGAAGATGATAAAATCCAATTCTCCTGGTCCAGTCCTCCCAATCTGAGTAACAAACAGCCCTACGAGCTTTATGCTTCTCCCTCCATTGACGGCCCTTGGGAAAAGCTTTCACCAGTTTTTACTTACAACGGCCAGCGCACCACTGTCGTCATCCCCACATCCGAAATAACCCAGTTCTTTCGCGTCGCCATTCGTGAAGATTGGCCGGACGGAACGTAGAAAAATGGTGGGCGATGAGGGATTCGAACCCCCGACATTCTGCGTGTAAAGCAGACGCGCTAACCGCTGCGCCAATCGCCCGCATTCAGCACAACAGAATGCATGATTGTGCTAATCAGCTTGAGAAGATGCCAGACTTTCCCAAGAGAGCAAGAGTGTGTTGCAATCGCTCCTCTGTATTGAAGATCAAATTCTCTTGCTGTTGGATTTCCTATTCCAGCCCAAATCGAAAACGATAAAAACGATTTAAAATTGAATTTGTGGAATCGATAATCTTCGGAGGCTGCGCTCCGATCTGGCCGGACCAAATCGGTCCCCATGAAGTCAGGTTTGTCGAGGCCTCCAAATACCCTTGGATTCCTTCGCTTAGATTGAGCTGGACTCTTAACCCTGCGGGATCAGATGCAAATGCCAGACCCAGAGGTTCAGCTTCGGTTAATGCCAGTTGCGCAGTCCCCCCCGAGACCCATCCTATTCCATTACCCATTTCAACAGAGTAGGTTCCGATGGTTGATTCATTGGCAGAGGAAATTTTCAAACTGTTATTGGTTTCGCCGGAAAGCAGAGTCTCATTGTGAAACCATCGCCATTGGAGCGGTTCACCACCGCTGCCATAAGCTTCCAAACAGACCGGTGTGTTCGTGACCGCTGCTGTATTTCGGATCAGGGTAACAGGCACTGGCAGGTTTGTGGCTGGAAGCCATTTATAAATTTGCAGCCGGGCGGAAGATGCGAAAATAACCAGCTCGTTTTTAATGGATATTGCCTCAACATTCTCGGCATTTATTTTTTGAACTGCTCCTAAGTGAGCCGGAGCGCCAACATCAAAAACTGTAACACCTGAACGGATGCCGTTTGTAGCCCAGTAAGCAAAATCCCCCTCAACCTCAATCGCAGCTGTGGATTCGTTGCCGGTTTTTCGACTTTTCCCTATTACCCGAGGATTTGCTGGATCAGAAATATCAAAAACTGCTAATGAGGTTCCCCCGACATAAAGGCGATCTCCAGCGATTTTTAATTTGCTTGCTGAGTTTACCGAGTTTGTCAGGACAAGAGTTTTGATGAACGTTGGTTCCAAAGGATTTGTTGCGTCAATCAGGTGAAGTCGTGCCATCTCCGTCACGATATAGACAACGTTTTGCGAGATCCCAATATCCAGGGGATTCGCCAACGTATAAGAACTCAGCCACACAGGGTTGGTCGAGTTACTGATATCAAATATTTCGAATCCCTGGAGAACCTGCACAAAAGCATTGGAACCAACCAACTGAATACCTGTTTTACCTCCACCCAGGCTTAATGGAGTCGAGCCAACAAGAACCGGCTTGGAGGGATCACCCACGTCGATCACTTTTAAGTGCTCCGCATCATGCCCATAGATCAGATTGTCTCGAATCGCGACGCTTCTAACGCTTGCACTCAGCTCACTCACTTTGGAGATATTGGTCAGGTCAGAAAGATCGTAGATTCTTAATCTGTCATTCACAATGAAGGCCAAATTGTCCTTTACTTCCATTCGTATCGAACTGTTTCCTGAGGGCAACGATGCATTCCCGACAAGCTCAAAACGCGGCTGTGGAACCACGGTCAAGATCGCGGGATCACTAACCGTCGCGCCAACATGATTTGAAACAACCACGTGATATTTCCCCGAATCGGGGAAATAAACACTGGCAAAGTCAAAGCTGGGTTTCGTGCTATTGGTCAGTAACTGGTCATCCTTGTACCATCGGTAGGAAGTGGTCCCGCTGGTGACCACAGAGACTGTCAAACTCATCTTTGTGTGAATGGCTGCGACCTGGCTTGCCGGGCTCTCAAGAATGGTCGGGCGCGAAGCGGCGGCGGATTGTGGAGCGCTGAATTGCATTAAACACGCCATAAAGACAAGTAGCCACGTGAGTTTTGAAAACCAGGATGGATTTGCCATGGGACAAGACCATAAGGAGTCCACCTTCGTTCGTAAAGAAAAAAGCCCCGGCAGAACCGGGGCTTGTGCGACATTTATACTGACTTGATCAGTTGATAAACTCGTTGAAAATGTTCTCCAGATATTCCTGGCGACCACTCTGGTGCGGGGCGATTTCACCCTTCTTCAGGATGTAATCTTCAAGCTCGCGGAAGCCGACCTTGCCGGATTCGATCTGGGCACCGATGCCGCTGTCCCATGAACTGTAACGTTGCTTCACGAAATCATCCAATCGCCCGTCCTTGCGAATTGCCGCCGCGATCTTCAATCCACGGGCAAATGTATCCATGCCCGCGATGTGGGCATAAAACAGATCGACTGGCTCAAAGCTTTCCCGGCGCACCTTCGCGTCGAAATTCGTCCCACCAGTCGTGAACCCGCCATTTTTAAGGATCGTCAACATGCAATGCGTGGTCAGATAAAGGTCAGTCGGGAACTGGTCCGTGTCCCAGCCCAGCAACACGTCACCCATGTTTGCATCGATCGAACCGAGCGCCCCAGCGGCCGCGGCCACTTCCAGTTCATGCTGCATGCTGTGCCCCGCCAGCGTTGCATGGTTCGTCTCGATGTTTAATTTGAAATGCTCCAGCAACCCGTACTCCCGCAGGAAATTCAGGCAGGCGGCAGAATCCGAATCATACTGGTGCTTGGTCGGTTCCTTCGGCTTCGGTTCAATATAAAAAGGCCCCTTGAACCCAATCGCCTTTTTGTAATCCACGGCCATGTGCATGAACCTGCCCAGATGGTCCATCTCCCGTTTCAGGTTCGTGTTCAGGAGTGTGGTGTAACCTTCACGCCCACCCCAGAAAACGTAACCTTCACCGTTCAATTCGTGCGTGGCTTCCATCGCCTTTTTCACCTGAGCGGCGGCATAGGCAAAGACATCCGCATTGCAACTCGTTGAGGCCCCGTGCATGAAACGTGGATGCACGAACATGCAGGCCGTGCCCCAGAGCAGCTTGACGCCAGTCCGTTGCTGCGCCTCCTTCAATTTCTTCACCACGGCGTCGAGGTTTCGATTGCTCTCGGCCAGGTTCGCCCCTTCCGGTGCCACATCGCGATCATGAAACGCATAAAAAGGCGCTCCAAGCTTCTCGATAAATTCAAAGGCCACATCCACACGCCGCAACGCCGCATCGAGATTGTCCGGCCCGGTCTCCCATGGGCGTTGCATCGTGCCGCTGCCAAACATGTCCGCTCCCATTCCGCGAAATGTGTGCCAATACACGACAGAGAAGCGAAGATGCTCCTTCATCGACTTCCCTTCCACCAACTCGTCAGGGTTATAATGTTTGAATGCGAGCGGGTTTTTTGACTTCGGTCCTTCAAATTGGATCTTGCCAATGCCCGGAAATGCTTCTGCCATACGTTTTATAATACTGGTTATTAAAGCCGCGAAATTAATCGAGCATCACGCTTTCGTAAAGAAGGAGATGCGTTGCAGCCGAGATTTACCTTGTCGGAAGCGTAAGGTAAGGTGGTCTGGCCAATGTTGTTGCGCGTTGCCAGGTCGCTCGTGGGCTTTGCCTTATTGTGGTTCACCTTGTTCCATCAATTGCATGTCGATTGGAGCATTAATCCGCAATACAGCTACGGCTGGGGAGTGCCTTTCCTCGCTGCCTACCTCTTTTCAAAGCGCTGGAAAGATCGTCCTGCGGCAAGCGTGAAGCCCTTCTCTCCCTGGATCTGGTTGCTGCCAGCCCTTGCCCTGCCGCTCGAAATGGTGCAGGAGGCAAACCCCGAATGGCGCCTGGTCAGTTGGACCTATGCCCTGTTTGTGGTCGGGCTTACCATGCTTTTGATCTGGACTATGGGAGGTGAAAAATGGCTGCGCCACTTTAGCTTCCCGCTACTGTTTGTGGCAACCGCTGTGCCATGGCCCACCTTTGTTGAGGAACCTTTCATACGTGGCTCCATGCGGATGGTTGCAGCTTTTACCGTTGATCTTTTGAATGGTCTGGGAATCCCAGCGGCCCAGCGCGGTAACCTGATTGAACTCGCCACGGGCACTGTCAGCGTTGATGAAGCGTGCAGCGGTATTCGTTCATTGCAATCCACCATCATGCTTGCGCTTTTCTTCGGTGAGTTGTCACGGCTTACCCTGCCGAATCGCTTCCTTCTCCTCCTCCTGGGCGGGATGATTTCATTTTGTTTGAATCTCGCTCGCACTTTTCTCTTAACGAGCATCGCTGCAAAAAATGGCCTCGGAGCGATTGAACAATGGCATGATCCCGCAGGATTGTTGATCGTGTGTGTCACCTTCCTTTTTTTGATGTGGCTGGCGAAGAAATTTTCCGGGGACCCAGCCATCTCCGTCGTTACGGATGCGGTCCCGCTTCCTTCCTGGAGCTTTTCCGCCTCCATTATAATCTGGCTCCTGACCGCCCACCTTGCGAAGGAATTTTGGTATCGCTCCCATGAACAAGGAAAGACCGCCCGCCATGCCTGGTCCCTGCAATGGCCAACCAATGAAACCAGCTTTCGCTTTCAACGTATTCCTGAGACCACCCAGGTGCTGTTGCGTTATAATCAAGGAGAGTTCGCACGATGGATCGGGCCCAACGGCGCTGACTGGTTTGGTTACTTTTTGCGATGGGAACCGGGCCGCGCCGCCGCGCAATTAGCGGGAAACCATCGCCCCGAAAGCTGTCTCCCTTCGACAGGATTGCGCCTGAAACAGGAATATGGCGAAAAATTATTCAAGGCCGGAAACTTTACCCTGCCTGTGGAAAGATATGTTTTTGAGCGCAACGGCGCCACTTACCTCGTGTTTTTTTGTTTGTGGGAAGATGTCCCGCTGGGACTGGAAACTTCGGAACGGTTCAACTGGCGCACCCGGTTAAAAGCAGTCCGTGAAGGAAAACGTCACCTGGGACAACGCGTGCTGGAAATTGTGATCGCTGGGTCACCTGAATTTGTTTCCGCAGAAAAAATGTTCGCGGACTTTTTGGAAAAGCAGATTGTCATTGCGAAGTGATGCTGAAATTCGCGAAACAAAAATGGTTGCTTTGGCTGCTGATCATTGGAGGCATTGCCACCCCATTTTTATATCAGCAGATCAAAAAATGGCGTTCCCATGCTTTGGTTGCCAAAGCTGAAAAAGCCATCAGGCAGCAGCGTTGGAACGAGGCATTCCGCACCACCCAGGCTGCCTACCAGCTAAACCCCAACGATGAAAAAATTCTTCGTGCCGCTGCGCGTTTGTACTCCGTCGCTGAAAACGAGCATGCCCTTACATTCTGGAATAATCTGATCGAAATCGAAAAGGCCAGCGAGGAGGACAGGCGTGAACTGGTTCGAATTGCCCTGCGCCTGGGAAAAGCAGATATGGCCTATACGAACATCAATCAATTGATTGCCATCAATCCCACCAATGCTTTGAACCTGCAACTCGCCACTGAGGTGACCCTTGTCAGCCGCAATTTTGAGCAGGCTACTGCATTCGCTGAAAAATGGGTTGAATTGTCTCCCGCGAATCGGGACGCTAAATTACTGCTGGGGCAGGCATTGCACAGTTTGAATGACCCGGCAGCAAACGAGCGTGCCCTCGAAATTCTCAAGGAAGTTGCCACCGGTACAGACCAGGCTTCGCTCGATGCGCTCCTGCTTCTCTCGGAATTTCCTGTCGGCAATCATGGCCTTGCAATGGTTGCCCAGGCGTTGCGTTCCCATCCAAAGGGAAGTTTGCATCAGTTGACTCGCGCGGCGGAGCTTGAAATGAAATTACATCCGGAACGTCGTGAGGAACTTTTTAATGAACTTTCCCAGGTGAGTTTAAGTGATCCTGAAAATCGCCTCAACCTTGCCCGCTGGTACAATCGACATCGCGCTTTTAACCACACACTGGAAGTGCTGCCCGCAACTTTCGCCACTAATCAAACCATCCTTCTGGCCCATCTGGATGCCCTCGCGGGAATGCGTGAATGGAGCGCTGTCTCGGCCATTCTGAAAACAAATCGGATGATCCAACCTTACCTGCGGGAATTATACCTCGCACGTGTCAACAAGGAACTCGGCTCATCCCAAATTGCCGAGAGCCACTGGCGCAAAGTCATGATCGAAGCAACTGGCAAACCGGATGCGCTCGCTTATGTCGCGGAATATGCCGAGCAGTTGGGTGAATGGGAACAGGCTCGCTGGGCCTACCAGCGATTAACCACCGAACCGAAATTTTCAGAACGTGCTTACGCTGGATTGATCCGCCTCGCCGAACAACAGGGAAGCACCCGAACCTTGCGAGAATTGATGAAGGAAATAGTCTCGCGCTCCCCTCAGAACGAACCGGCCAGGAATGACCTTGCCTACCTCAATCTTCTCCTGAATGAACAGGTGGAAGCATCCGAAGCCATTGCCGCCGCACTTTACAGGGAGCATCCGAATCGGCTCGCTTATCGCACCACGCTGGCGCTTGCACTGTTGCGACAGGGCAGGGCAGGGCAGGCGCGTGAGCTATACGCCGGTGTGGAGGTGAATTGGCTGAATGTGTTGCCTGGCTGGCTGGCAGTTCGCGCTGCCGTGTTGAACGCCTCGGGGGAAAAGGATCTGGCCAGGACTCTTGTTCGCCCTCTCCGGAATTCCCGGTTAAAGCCGGAGGAGCAGGAACTGATCAAGCCTCTGCTTTAACATTTTTGGAACCAATTGGTTCCCCCTTGAGTATGGCAATGAACTGTTTCATGGCAGGGGAGAGCACCTTGTTTCTTTTGTAAATCGCCCCCAGCGAACGATACAGGTCCTGCGTGTCCAGGCTCACCTGGACAAGTGTCTGTTTTGCCACTTCCTGCCCGATGGTGCTCTCAGGGACGATTGAAATTCCGGCATCGATTTCCACTGCCCGCTTCACCGTTTCAATGTTATCAAACTCCATCACATGCGTGACATGGATGCCCTGTTCCTTTAACACCTTGTCAATTGCCTTGCGTGTGGGAATGTCCGGTTCAAAACCGATAAATTTCTGGTTTGCGATGTCCTTCAGGCGCACCGCTTTTGCTTTTGCGAATGGATGTTGTGGATGACAGATTAAAACCAGCTTGTCCTTCCGAAGATTGATAATTTCAAGCTTCGGGTCTCGCGCTGGATAGGCCACAAGTCCCAGATCCACCACATTCCCAAGCACATCTTCATACACCTGGTTTGAACGGCGGTACTCCACATGCACGTTCACTGTGGGGTAAAGCTTCAGGAATGTTTTAAGATAAGGGGGCAGATCGTGCAGTCCAATGCTGTAGATGGTGGAGACCCGGATAGTTCCGGAAACAATGTCCTTGATCTCCTGGAGGCGGTGCTGAAGCGAATCGTAGGTCTGGATGATCTGCTTGCTGTAATCATAAAGGATTTCACCTTCACGCGTCAGGCGGAATTTCTTTTTGCTCCGTTCGATCAACAGCGATTTGAAAGTGCGTTCCAGCATGCTTACCTGCTGGCTGACGGCCGATTGAGTGATCTCGTTGACCTCGGCAGCCCGTGTAAAACTTTCAGTTTCTGCCAGATCGCAGAACGCTTTCAGACTCTCAATTTGCATCTGGTCAATAGAAGGCTGAAAAATCAGGGAGTGTCAACGAGCGACATCCGTTGGAAAACTTTTTTTTAAAAACCTGAATATTTCCCCCTGGAATAGCGTCAGGCTACAGCTTGGGATGAAAGCACCTGCTTGACCTTTCTTAACAGTTCCTGGGTCGTGAACGGTTTTTGCAAATACATCTCATCCTCCTCCGTATTGGCATTCCGCACAAAGCCGCTCGCACAAATCACTGGCACATCAGGAGAAATTTTTCTCAATTCCTCGATCAATTCCCGGCCACTCATTTGCGGCATCACCAGGTCGGTGATCACCAGGTCAATTTCCCGCGCATTCCTGGCGAAGACAGCAAGCCCCTTCTCCCCACTATTCGCAGTCAGCACCCGATAGCCGAACGCGGAAAGCACAGTTTCCCCCATCGTCAGCATAAGGTCTTCATCATCAATCATCAGGACAGTATGATTGCCGCTGAGATCATCTGGTTTGACTGTTCGGTCCTTGACGATCCGCTTGTGTGCAGGGAGGTAAATTCGCACCGAAGTGCCGACATCCACCTCGCTGGAAACTGCCACGCTTCCCCCATGATTGGTCACGATCCCGTACACCCAGGCCAGCCCCAATCCGCGATTGGCCGGATTATTCTTTGTCGTGAAAAAAGGTTCGAAAATCCTTGGCAGAACTTCCTTGGGGATGCCGCAGCCGGAATCAGAAAACTCCACGCAAACGTAACTGCCCGGGGCGATCGTCACGTTTCCATCATGGCGCGGTTCATTAATGTCCACATTCGTGGTTGTCACCACGATTCTGCCTCCCGCAGGCACCGCCTGCACCGCGTTATCAAGGACTTTGACAAAAGCCTGCTGCATCTTCGCTTCATCAAAAGTCGCGCTGAAAAGCTTTGCCTCGAGGTTTAATCCCCAGAAAAGGTTCGGGTAAGCGGGAGTTTTGAATAATTCCACACTTCGCCGCACCAGTTCATTCAGGTTTCCTGTCTGCTGGTTTTTGGCATCCTTTTCCTGCCGGCTGAATGCGGCAAGGTCATGGGCAATTTCGGCGGCTTTCTCGGCGGATTTTTCCACTTCCACCAATGAATTCCTGTACGGATTGTCCGGTTGCATCTGCCCCAGAATCAACGAGGTATGCCCCAGGATGCTTGTCAGCGCATTATTAAAATCCAGCGCCACTGTGCGGGTAAGTTGCAATGCGCAATCCAATTTTTGTTTATGGGCCGTTGCTTCGTTTGAGGAGGGTTCCGTTTTAAACAACTGAAGAACGTAAACTTTTTTGCTGTCCGTTTGAAAACGGGCGATATGCACCTGGTAACTGACGATGGAGCCATCCTTCACCCGGAACTTCAGTGCTGTGACACTGCTGGGGGAACGCTCCCATTTTTGCAAAAACAGTTCCGCCGCGGTTTCATTCTCCTTCGCCCAAATTGCGCTGAGGCTAGGGGCTCCTTCCAGCACTGTCCCGAAAAGAGCTTTGGCTCCTTCGCTGGCACGACGGACAGTACCCGAATCCTCGACCAGCAACGCAGGCCAGGAAGCGGTGTCCAGCACGAACATCAAATCAGACTTCATTTAAGCGAAACAAAGTAATCCGGGAACTCCCCTGCGCAATCTATATATCGTTATGGTAAGGAGTTCGCTTAAGCGATAAACAATCTCCACTCTGGCGCGGTTCTCAGGAAGCTTTTTTCGGCATCCATTTCTCCCAATTTTTCGCAAATTCCTCCAGGTTATCCTTGTTGACCGGGGTTAAAGGGGTGTTATCCAGGACTTTTGCCGGGTTTTTCTTCAGCATGACCTTGTTCAACAAATGCTCCACCCCATGATATCCATATCCATAAACATCTTGCGACAGAAGAAGTTGCACATGTCCGCTCCGTACATACGGCAATTGCTGCGGCAAGGCGTCCACACAGACGCACTTGATCGTGCCAGGGCTCCATTTCAGCGCATTCTGCGTAAATAGCGGCCACCCTCCCAGCAACCCCCAGCCGGTAATGTCAGGATTGGCCTGCATCACCTGCTCGATTTTTGCCACGGCGTCCTGCGGTGTTTCCTTGTGATAATAGATGTCCCGCAACTGAATGCCTTTGTGCTTCTTCCCTGCTTCACGGAACCCCGCCGCCCGTTTCTGCAGGTTGGCCGCATTTGGGTTGCCATCAATCGCTGCCACCACCCCTTTCCCACCAAGCTCTTTGGCCAGGGCATCCATTGTCGCCACACCGCAATCGAAATCATCGATCCCCAGGGCTACAAAACGTTTGCTTGCGGGGGCATCACCCGAAAAAGTCGCCACTGGAACCGCCTGTTCCACTGCCTTGTTAATGGCGCTGGTTAATTTGTTCGCATCCGAACAGCTGATCAGGATTCCATCCACGCCTCCGAGCAGTAGTTGCTCAACGAATTCCGCCTGTTTTTGCGCATCCTCTTCGTTCGGGGTCCGCCAATCAATTTTGATATTCACCCCATGTTTTGCTCCCAATTCCCTCGCTGCATCCTCCGCTCCCACTCGGGAAGCTTCAAAAAACGGGTTCCCTTGCGATTTCGCAATCATCCCGAAACGATAACTTTTTCGGCTCGCTCCATGGACCCCTGGCAAGGAGGCGCTCATCGCCGCCCCACCCAACAAGTGCAGAAATCTCCGCCGATTGGCAGCAGGTGAATTGAGCAGTGAAAAAATCGTGAAATCAGAAACCGGCTTTGGCATGACGCCGTTTTAAGTCTGTTCCCGCAGGCTCACAACTCTTTTCTTGAATTCCTTTTTCGCAGGTTGCTCCACGAATGTTCAGGCGGAGGTCAGTCCACCTTTGTTGCGCTTTCAAAATGCGTCTCCGACAATTCTCTCAGGCGTGCGGATGCTCCAGCATTGTGAGCTCCTTTAAACCGAAGTTTTAACCCGTTTGGCCGATTGGACAATTCAACCACCCAAAGGATTTAATTCTCGTCAGGCTCCAATGCCGCAATCCGTTTCATGATCTCATCCGCAATTTCCTGGTAAATCTCTTTCAGGCGCGGTTTGCTGCACGTTTTCGCTTCATTCCGCAGTCGCGAGAAATCAATCGGCTTCCCGTACTTGACCGCAATCCGGCGTGGCCGTGGAAATTTGTGATTTCGGTTAAACGCCTCAAAAGTCCCAAAGACACGCACCGGCACAACCGGCGCTTCCGATTTGATCACGGTCAATCCAATCCCGGAACGGGCAGGTTGAAGTTTTCCATCCCTCGTCCGGGTTCCTTCCGGAAACAAAATGATCGCCCCTCCAGCCAGCAACCGATCCAGAATGGCCCGAAGACCGGCTGCGCCACCCCCATCCCGGTCCACCGGCACCGCGTTCCACGAACGTAGAACTGCTCCCATCAACGGAAACCGGAATAGCGATTCACGCGCCAGGTAATTGATTGGCCGAGGCAAGGCCGAGCCGACCAGGGGCGGGTCTATGAAACTCGCGTGATTGGCCGCGAGGATTACTGGTCCATTTCTTGGAACATTTTCCGGGGTATAAATCCGCCATCGAAAATAAGTCCCGTAAATCAGGCGAAACATCGACCACGCAATAAAATAGCTCAGCGTCACAGCAGGTCAGGCAGGTCGCAGGGAAGGAGCCCTTAGGTAAATCTCTTCCAGGATGATGTCGCACGATTCCTGCGGAGTCATTCCGGAATTATTGATGATCTTTGCCCCCAGTGGGACCATCAATGGAGCTGCCGCCCGCTGGCTGTCGCGATGGTCCCGGGCGGCCAGGTTTTCCTGCACCCCCTCCGCTTCCCGCCGTTTGCTCCGTTCCTGCAGGCAGGCATCCATGTAAAATTTAAAATCAGTTTCAGGAAAAACATTTGACCCGATGTCCCGCCCCTCCATCACCAGGTTGCCGAACTTCAGGCATTCACGCTGTGTTTTTTTCATCCAGTCGCGGATTTTCGGGACTGCTGCCACGTAGGCCACCGCCGCGCTGATTTCCGCCGTGCGAATTTCCTTCTCCGGGAAATAACCGTTCACATGCAGTTGCACCTGCCCATCCACGCAATTGAGTGATGTATGCCATTTGCGACATGCGGTCACCACTGCCCTGGGATCATGAATATCAATTTTTTCCTTCAGGCAATGCCAGGCCAGCGTCCGGTACATCGCTCCCGTGTCCACGTAAACGAACCCCAGCGCTTTCGCCACCATTCGCGCGTTGGTGCTCTTGCCGCTGGCGCTGGTGCCATCAATCGCAATCACTATCGGGTGCTGCATCTTCAATCTGCAAATAGTTGGTTCAATTCCAGGCGATTGCCATCTTTATCCAGGATTCCCACACCAAGCCCGTGTGGAGTTGCTGCGGCAAGTTTCTGAAAAAAATTGGGGAACGTTTTTTTCACGCAGGCCGGATTTTTGAGCCGGATTCCCGGAACATTCAATCCCAGAGTCGCAAAACACATCGCCATTCGATGGTCATGATACGTCTCAATCTCGGCCCCATGCAACGGAGAGGGATGCACCTCCAGCGTGTCACCTCTCTCCTCGATGACCGCCCCGCATTTGGAAAGTTCCGTTTTCAATGCATGCACCCGCTCACATTCCTGCAAGCGCAGGCGCCCCAAATCCGTAAATGTCGAAACTCCAGTGGCAAACGGTGCCAGCACAATGGCGGTCATGATGCTGTCCCCCAATTGGTCCCGTCTGGAAAGTCTCCCCGGCAGTTCAAAAATCCGCACCGGAAAATGCGTGTCCACCTGGAGAAATTCCTTCGGCCAGTTATGCACCGTGATCTTTGATCCCACCGTTGCTGCTGTTTGCTTCAGCAACCAGCCTGCGCCCCAGAAATAACTCGCGCTCGAGGCATCCGGTTCGATCTGGAATGACCCACCCCTGCGCGGAAAGCGATCCAGAAGCTGGCTTGTCATTGTGACATAGGGTGATTCCTCCGCATCCTCCCCCGTCACCCGGATGTTCCAACCGCCATGTTCGGCGCAAAGCAGCAATGCCGAGGCGAATTGTGAACTCTCCTCGATTGCCACCGAACAGGAACCTCCCGTTGCTCCCTTCCCATGAATCACCGCTGGCAACCGCTCATTCTCTGAATCAATCCGATAACCCAGCTCCCGCAACGCCTTGAACAGCGCCGCCTGGGGCCGCTCATGCATCCTTGCGACTCCATGCAGCCGATAGCTTCCCTGGCCCAGGCAGAGAAGCGCCGAGAGAAAACGGGCCGCAGTCCCGGCATTGCCCACAAATAATTCGAGCGGGCGCTCTGGGCTGCCACTGCGTGGAATCACACCTCCCAGCCCGGTGACAGTGATCTGCCGGTTGCACGATTCAAGCGGATCATCTGCAAGCTGAATTTCGAAACCCAGTTGCTTCAGGCACTCCACCATCACCTGCGTGTCCTCGCTCCAGAGCGCCCCTTCCAAGGTAATCCTGCCGCTCGCCAGCGCCGCCAGCACCAGCGCGCGATTCGTGATGCTCTTGGACCCCGGGGTGGTGATCTCTGCCGCCACCGGGGCGGAGATCGGCAGAATTTCAATCAACGAAGGAAGTGACATCCGCTATTCTGGTGAAGGGGAAGCCATCCTCGCGCACCATGCGTCCCGCCGTTGCTTCGCCGTATCGAAAAATTTTTGGATCGCTCCGGTATCCATTTGATCGAGCGCCTCCCGCAATTGTGAAAGTTCATTAATAAAAATCCCCAGTTCGATCGACAACTGCTTCCGGTTTGCCACTGAGATATCCCGCCACATCTCTGGCGAACCGGAAGCAATTCGTGTCGTGTCACGAAATCCATTCGCACACAACAGCGATTGCTCTGCCGGGTGGGTTGGGGCCAAAACATAATGTGCCAGTTGCGCTGCCACCAGATGCGGCAAATGACTGGTCCGGCTCACAAATTCATCATGCTGCTGGCTGCTCATTTGCACCGTCCGCGCCCCCACCGATTCCCATAATTGCCTGACACGGGCAGTCGCCTCCGGTTGATTCTCAGTCTCAGTGACAACACAGATTGAATTCGTAAACAGATCCGCTCTCGCTGCTGCGACACCCATTTTTTCAGATCCCGCCATCGGATGGCTCCCCACAAAAATCCCGCCGCCTTTCGCAATGATTGGGGTCAGCTCCTGCACAACCGAATGCTTCACGCTCCCCACATCAGTAACGATTGTCCCCGGCGACAGGAACGGTGCCAGCTCCTTTCCCAGCGGGGCCATCTGGCTGATCGGCGTGCAGAATACCACCAGGTCCGATCCGGTCACACTCTCCTTCAAATCATTCGTGCAATGATCCACCACCTCACATCGAATGCACTCATCAACGCTCTCCCGGCGACGCACATATCCCCAAACCTGATCGGCAAGCCGCAATTGCCGCAGCGCGAGTCCAAGAGACCCGCCCAGCAATCCAACTCCGATCAACGTGACTTTTCGCCAGCGCATTCCCGGCATTAAAGCAAAACCCGTTCAATGGAAAAGAATTATGCGCAATCACAATCCCTCCTCCCCGCACCGAATTCCTCATTCCACACCGAATCCGTAAACTGTCCTCGAGGTAAACTCCTGCTCCGGTTCCAGCACAATCGATGGAAAATTCTCATGATGCACCGCATCGGGAAAATGCTGCGTTTCAAGGCAGAACCCAGTGTGCTGCTCGTAGATTTGCCCCCCGCTTCCCACAAGACTCCCATCCAAAAAATTCCCCGTGTACAGCTGGATCCCCGGTTCCGTCGTATGAACCGTCATTACCCGACCGCTCCTCGGTTCAAACACCCGCCCCGCCAGCGCAGGCCTGCTCCTATCCTGACGCAGCACGAAATTATGATCATACCCGCCCGGCGTCGGTTTTAAATCCCCAATCCTTTCACCAATCTTCCGCGGCTTCGTAAAATCGAATGCAGTCCCACCCACCGGGACGATTTCCCCGGTCGGAATCAGGCTGGCATCCACAGGCGTATAATAATCTGCCGCCAGCATCAATTCGTGGTCCAAAATCGCTCCCCCTCCTGCAAGGTTGAAATAGCTGTGGTTCGTCAGGTTGATAATGGTCGTTTTGTCTGTTCGGGCGCTGTAATCGATTTGCAACTCATTTCGATGGGTCATGGTATAAACCACCTGGACCCGCAGGTTCCCTGGATAACCTTCCTCCCCATCCCTGCTCAAATAACTGAACCCCACCGAAGGGCCTGCCTCTCCTTCCTGCGCGACCGCTTCCCACACCACCTTGTCGAAACCCTTCCATCCGCCATGCAAACTGTGCGGCCCATTATTGATCGGCAATTGATACTGCCGCCCCTTCAACGTAAACTCTCCCTTCGCAATCCGGTTGGCCACCCGCCCCGTCGCCGCTCCAAAATAGGGATGCCCCTTCAGGTAGGAATTCAGGTCTGCAAATCCCAGCACGATATTCTCCATCCGCCCGGTTCGATCCGGAGAGTGAAGCTCCGTCACGATTGCGCCGTAAGTCATTACCCTGGCGACCATCCCGCTCCTGTTCCGCAACGTGAACAACGAAATCGGTTCCCCTGAATCCAACCTCCCAAACAACTTCTCTTCAATTCCTCTCATGAACTCCAGCCCCCCTTGTTAATATTTGAAAACCGCCACTCCACACCCATCTTACACCTCTCCCCCTCATTCACAATCTCAGACCACCCGTGAAAATCTCTGAACAAGATCCATCAAGCGATCTGCCATGCTACAAAAAGGATCAGTAACCTTCCCCAACCCTGGAAAAAGGGATGTCAACGAATCGGCTCAAATGCGAAATTCAGAATGAAGCCAGCTAACTTGACCACAACCATCACAAAAACGACTGCCAATGTAAGAGCCACCATAAACGGCATTTCAACCACATAACCCCACAATTTTTTATTCCAGTTCATGGTAATACAAATGTTCCATATTCGGTTGATCAAGAGTGAATGTGCAGGCGAGCCTGGCTTACGGGCATTCGTAGTCGAGACCACAATTCCAAAGCGAATCTCCTTCGCTGGGCAACTAACTCGTGGGGCTTGGGAAGCCTCACCCGCTTCAAGCGCCAAATCCTCCTGGCAACCCTTGGCAATGGTTGGCGTGTACAAGTTCAAATTGTACAGCATCGTGTGCTGGAAATTTCTCCGCTAACGCCATTTCACGCGAGTACATCCCTTTTCGTCGCACCAGAAGATTTCATGCTGCTCAGTCCCTATTAGTCGTCCATTGCTTCGAAGACTGGATGATTCCCAAGCCAAAACCCCAAGATAATTAGTGCCTTGAACCACGAAATTTGTTTTTTCAACGTAGCATCTACCATATTCCTTGGTAAAGCCAAATGCATCGGGTTTTCCAAGCAGAACCCAGTCTCTGATTTGGCCGCTTAGCTTCCGCGCCTCAATCTGTACGCGGTGCGAAGGGCCATAAGGAAAACAGGCGTATAACAGAAAAAGAATTGCAACAAAAGACACCACTCCTATGAGCCACTTGTGAGTCTTCATGCTATTCATCCTCAAAAAGGTGATATACTGAATCCATCGTATCGTAAGCTGCCCTGCGACTGCACTGATAATTCTGTTAAAGCATGGCCATCGTCGCCCTTCATAATCGTAAGTGAAAGCGATTCTTTACCGCACACCCGTTGGCAGGTTCGTCGTCGATTGAGCACTCGCCAGCCGGTTCAGCTATAATCCACTGGTTGGCGTGGATAGTTCAAACCTCAAAGCGGAACACTCGGCGAAGCATTCGCCCAAGACCGGTCTCGTGATATTCGTAAGCCAGCCAAATGGAACCGAGACTCACACTCAACCCGAACACAAAACCGAAAAGCGGTAAAACTTGTAAATACGTGAAAGCCAAAAATCATACGTAAAGCAAGGGCGATTCCAATAAAGGCTATTGCACTCGAAAGCAAAAGCCAAATCAACCGCCAAAGTGAGAAGCGAAACCGGTTAATAATACGTCTGAACTTCTCGGATCAAGAAAACGCTACTCACAAAGGAACAATCAATAATCTCAGATCATCCATAATAATTTGAAAATTGAATGAATCGATAATTGTCCGCTATCATGTTTCCATCTCTTTGAAGGCATCATCCACCAGGCCAGCAGAGGTGTTGTGCTGGATTGATTTCAGGCGAGAACCGTATTCCCAACTGCGGCTATTGGTCAGAACCAGGCATGGACTCCGCCGTGCCCGTCCGGGTGGCGGTCGTCAACTGGTTCAGGCTGTCGCTGTTGAACGTTTGCACAAGCGCGTTGTTCGTTCGGTAAAGCAGGTTACCCGCCGCATCATAATCATACCCCAGCTTCTCATGCAACCGCGCAGTCCCGCCGCTCTCCTTCCCATTCGCCGCGATGAGTTGCCCCACATCATCGTAACCATACTCCCAGTAATTTCCTGCATTCCGCGTCGCGGTCAACCGCCGATGGGCATGGGAATAGCACCAATCAAGGCATTCGGCTATCTATTGATAAGTTAGCCAATAACCAAGTGCCTTTCGGACAAACTTCATGTCAACACGCTCCTCCCCATATTTGGAGAGAAATAGGAGCCATTTTAAAATCGCAGTTTTTTGATTATTTGTCAGCAAGTGATATTTAGATTCAATAAATAAGTCGAGGTTTTCAGATTTATTAAATGGGGTTAAGTTGTAAATAGTTGTATCCACTGTTGGACTGGCGCTTGTTTTGTAGTTTTCGAGCACCCAAATTAAATATGCAGGCAAAACAAACGCAAAGGCTTTTGGGCTTAGAAATGGCAGTGCCGAATAATTCTTTGCAATTGTGGCACTAGGTATATTTTTCCAGCTTTTAAATCTAAAAAAATCTACAATATCATCATCGTCTCCACATTCTTCATGCAGCCATTCGGAAGCAGCAGGGGTCACAACCAAATCGAACGCTTCCTGAATTTCCATTATTAGCTCTTTCTCAGGTATCGTCGACATGTGGATATAAGATTAATGAGTTGATTGACCGCTTGATGGTGTCCTGGGTTTCCGCCTTGGAAGCATGTATTATCACGCATTCTCCGGGCTCGGATACATTTTCTCGCCTGTGCTATTTTGCCTCTCATTACCGCCGGTGAGTCACCAACCTCACACTTTACGACAGGGTCACAGGCTCTTTTTTTGGCCGCCGTAAGCGCAGCTAACTTGTCTGGTGGGCAATTGCTGATTAGACCAGGAGTGCAGGTGGTGGGAATAGCAACAGGAACTGGAGGCGCACAACGAGCACCAGTACAAACTCTGATAATAACTGGAATTGCTTGAGCAACCTCACCATCCGGATCGACATAAATAAGCGGGGAATTATTTAATCCCGTATGGAGATTATAGTGTAATTCAGCAACTTCCTCGTCTTGGTGCATGGGAAGCTCCTCCCCAATCGGATCCCTGTTCACCCAGCGCTGCCATTGGGGAGCGTAGAAGCGGTAACCGTAATAGACCAGGCCGGAACGGTCATGCGCTTCCTTGGAGGAGAAGCGGTAGCTGTTCAGGTCTGCGAATGGTCCGGCTTTGGCCGTGAGATTGCCGTAGGGATCATATTCATACCGTGCCGCGATCCGCTCCTCGGGATCGACAATCGAGGTCACATTGCCC
>JANRLX010000117.1:0-3120 GCA_033762115.1 Verrucomicrobiota bacterium | reverse complement strand
CAATGTGGTGGTGCCGAACACGTTTACCTGGACAGTTGAATTCAACGGGATTGCAATGGTGGCGGGTGATCTTGCAGGGCTTGTCTATTACAATCCTCCCACTGTAGGGAGCAGCTTCAATGACTGGTGGAAAAAAACTCCGGAGGGCTGGAGGCCATTTGAATCCACGGACAGCAACATCAGAAATAATTTTTTTGCGCGGGTGACGGCTGTCCCTGAACCTTCGGTGCTGGCGCTTGCGCTGCTTGCAGGAGCCATGCTGGTCGTTCGTCGCAAGTAAGCCGGAAGGAGCGGATTCCTCTTTTCCCGTAGGGTGAATTAGTCAGTTCACCCCTGCCTGGGCAATTGCGGCAGAAGCAGTTCCACTTTAAAGTGGAACATGAAAACAGCACAACCTGTTCAAGGGCGTATTTCAAGCGACTTCAAAGCTGTGGGGACGGTGACCCGGAGCATGGTTCAGCAACGAGCCAAGGAAATTTCCCTGATTAACGGAAGGATGGCGGAAGAGTTTACCGCATCTGACTGGGACCAGGCGATGGAGGAATTGACAGGAGGCTCCAACCCGCAAGTTCTCGCGGAGGAGCAGGAAAGCCTTTCGGCGACCACCCAACCGCAGGAAGTGCCGGGCAATTCAGGAAGAAAAATTCCCGCAGTATTGCCAACGGATGAGCAAACGCTGGCAGAGGAACTGGTCCAGGAAGGGGCGAACGAAGCGGAGCATGATCGCATGCTGGCGGGGAGCACACAGGAAACGAATCAAAACAGCTGATGTTATGGCAACACAGGAGATACGAGATACGAATTGGCAACTGTTCTGCGAAAAATTCAAGGAACTGCACGCTGGAACATTGGTAACGGTGGAATCCATTGATGGGCAGGGAGTGAGCGAAATAATTGCACAAGGGGCGCAACTTCGGGACCTGCGGCTGGAGAAAACAGATGCGTGCAGTGATTTGCTGATCTTATGGATGGAAGATCAAAATAATGCAGACATCGTTCATCGAATGGTGGAACCGATTCACCTTAAAATAAGGGATGAAGGAGGCCGGAAAAGTTTGCAAATCGATGCAGAAAGCGGATCAACCTTGATCCATTTCAGTTCCGGAAAAATTCCGCAGGTGCTCGAAGGAATCGAAACTGTTTAAGATGTCATTTCCATTTTGGAGATCACGTTTCAGTCATTCGGACTTAAGGGGGGAAGTATTGGTCCGTGAACCGAAATAGCGGGAAAAGAGGGCCCGGTATTCGGAATTGGTCTGGGCGTAGCTGCTCATTCGTGTGTGGAATTCCTTCATGGCAGGGACCTGGTTTTTTTCATATTCAGCAATGAAAAGGTGAAGTTCGCTCGTTTGCCTGCGGGCAAGAACGATCTCGCGGTAAATGAAAAGGCTTACCGTGATCGCCAAAATGAAGAGGGTGATGAAAACAAGCCGGAAAAGTCCTGAATAATTAATGCTTTCCTCCTGCGGGAGATTAGATGGAAGCGGTGAATCCATAATCATTTTCGGGGAGAAGCGTTGGTCACAATGGTGACTCCAGCCCCTTGCATCAATGGAATGAGAGAGGGGTTGGCGCGAGCGAATTCGGCGGTGTCATTGGCGAAAGCCTGGAAAATCGCGCGTTTTTGCTGGATGGCAGCACGGGTGTAGTGGGCGCGTTGCAGTTGCCTGGAGGTCTGAAGATAGTAAACACAAAGAGCGGAGGCGATGAGCGTGCCAGCCAGGGCCAGGCCACCCAGAAACCTGGTGAAAAAATCCGGCTTTCTCATGGGATAATAAATACTTCTGTGGCGTGATGATATTTCGCTATTTGGCGGCAGCAGTGGAAATTTCAGTGGTCTCGATTTTAAGATCGTTCCAGAAACCAAACTCAAAATACCAATCATCGGCGGCGTTTTCCAGGCGGAGGGGGATTTTCTTCCCTGCAAAAGGAGTCAGATCAAGTTCGATACGTTTCCAGCGCTCGCCATCGGGGGTGATTTTCTGGCGACGGAGCAATTGATTATTTGCATAGATGCGAAGCTCCCAATCTCCGTCTGCGTGGGCAGCGGTGTTAAAGCTTAATTTGGTTTTCTTACCGGCCGGGACGAGGAATTCCCGCTCGAGAGCGGCGGCTTTTTCCCCGGTGAAGGGATGTGTCATAAGCACGTTTCGTTTCCCTTCAAACTCAGGAAGTTTTTTGGGAGTGCCCTCGAATTCCGGCGCGTTGACACGCCATTCAGGATTCCAGAGCGCGACAGATTCCCCATCCGTTGATTGAGCGACGGAAGTGAATTTCAGCTTCGAAAATTCCTCGAATCCGGGATCGAAATATTGGGCATCACCGGGGCCGACATGGACGGTCAAACGATAATGAAATGTTTTTGAGCCGCCAGCCGGAATGTTCCATTCCCCCTGCAATGAAGGGCTGGGATTGATCAGTCCCTGATCATCCACGCGCCATTTGGGTGGATGATTCATATTTTGAGGATGATCATAAACAACGATGCCAAAGGTTTGGTCGCCGAAGGGACGGGACACATTGCACCATTTAGCGCGTTTGGTTGCTGTTTCCCTGCCCCGCTCGGCATTGGAGTTCAAATGGGCATTTTCTCCATTAAAATCCATGCGGACGGCCAGCCCGCCGTAATCATGGGCGCCGACTTTGATTTCCTGACCTTTGCTTCGAAGGGTCCAACTGAAATCCATATTGTAGTAATAAGGAGAGGTTACTGCATAAACTGTCACAGCCTGCTCCTCTTCAAGAGCGATGGAGCCATCCGGGTTGACCCATTCGGTGAGAGAGCGCCAGCCGACGCGATCCTGTTCCTGAGTGACATCAAGCAATTTGACAAAGCGCTGTTTCCCCTGCTTCTCGGTCCAGAAATCGACGCCATTGACATTGTGCAAACCGGTGAAAATCCCATGCTGCCAGACGTGATCGCCGGGCCGGTCCTGCGTGAGAGTCACCTTGCCGGAAGGGTCCTTGACCGGGTGAAGGTAGGGACGCAGTTCAGGATCCAAATTGTAAGTGACGAGGTCAACCGGTTCAGTGGAAGAATCGAGCCTGGCCTGAACAACGAGTTTTTTATCGCGAAGTTCGAGGCTGACCGGTTTCTGGTCCTGAGGAGGATTGAGAATG
>JANRLX010000116.1:0-16861 GCA_033762115.1 Verrucomicrobiota bacterium | reverse complement strand
TCAGGACCGCATCTGCATGCGGCACAAGCAATGCCACCTCGTCCGAAACAAGCACCGGCGCCCCATCCAGGATCACGAACTGATGCTCCCGGCGCAATGCCTCCATGAACTCCTGCAGTTTTGGCCCCAGGAAAAGACCCTCCTCCTCCAGCATTGCCCCCGTGCCAATCACTGACAATCCCTTGATCTCCCCGGGCTGAAGAATCGCCCCCATGTCAGCTTCTCCCCTCAGGAACTCCGCCACTCCCATTCGCTCTTCCGTCCCAAGCAACCGCTGCATCCCCGCCGTGCGCCCATCAATATCCACCAGCGCCACCTTCAAACCGCTTCGAGCCAGCACACGCGCCAGGTTCACCGAGATCGTCGTTTTTCCTTCCCCGGGTGCCGCACTGGTAATCAGCAATGTTTGCGGATGGCTTTCCCGCTTAAAGGACAACATTAACGCTGAACGCAGATGACGAAATGAATCGGCATACGCCTGGCGCGTATCATTCTGCTTCAACAACGCCTCCTGCGGCTTGCTCCGCGGCACTTTGATCTGCGGCACCAGCCCCAGCAACGTTTCCCCAAATTGATCGCGCAAATCATGCACTGACACAAACCGGTCATCCATCAGGTGCCAGGCAAAAACCAGCGCCAGGCTGAAGAAAAATCCCAAGGCCCCCGCAATCGCAATCCGCAATGGCAACGCCCGCTTCGGAGGCTGCCCCTGGGTCGGTGTCTGGATCACATTCAATCGCTCCTGCTGCACCGCACGCCCCACATCCACGTTCTGGAACATTCCCACCAGCCGGTCATAATACGCCTGCTCATTCTGAAGGTTGTTTTTCAACAACTGCCCCTGCGACAGGCGAAGGTTGATTTCAGACACCTTCCGTTCCCATTCCGGGATCATGCTCTGGATTGCCGCAATCCGCTGGTCCAGCTCCTGGATTTGGGCCTTCCGCTCCATCAAATGCTGCCCCTCCAGCAAAGCCACCGTTTGCTCCAACCGACTGATCTCCTCGTTTAATCGACGCGCAGCTGTCTCACCCCGTTCCTTCAACAATTGCTCCCTTTCAGCACGTCGGAGCGCCAGGTCGATTCGCGCGCTCTTCAGGATCGTGTCAGAAGTATTCATCACCTCCTGAATCTCCCCTTCCACGATATTGGTTTCATTGTTGACAGGGCCCGTCCCTGCCACCAGTAAATCGCGCTCCAGACGATTCTTCGCCAATTGCAGATTCAGGTCCGCCAGGTAATTCCCCGCGATTTTTCCCTCCTCCTCAAGCACAGCCACATTGTTCGTTTTCTGAAACAATGCCCACTTTGCCTGCTCCGCCTTCAACGCCGCTTCCCTTTTGATCAGCTGGTCATTCAATGAAATCAGCAGATCCTCGGTCGTTGATGCCATCGATCCCTTCTTGAACGAGATATACTCTTCGATCAATGCCTCCAGAAAAGCCCGGACAACTACCGGGTCCCTTCCACTCGCCTGCAACTGCAGGATCGACGTTCCCATCGGGCGCACCACCTGCAATTTCACAAGATCCTTCTCCTGCGCGGTCGCTGGCACTCCGGCCTTTGTGAACGCCGCCGATTGCAGGCGGGAGCTTTTCAACAATTCAATCTGGGTCCCGTAATAGTTCAGCGAATCCTCCGTGAACACATTCGACATGTTCAACTGCATATCCCCCACCAGCAGTTGTGCGTAGGAATTATATGTTTCTGGCCGGATTGTTTCGTAGGTCACAATCGCGCTGATCCCCAGCGTCACGCAGGTCAGGACCACCCACCATCTCTCCCGCAGATAGGAAAGAAAACGTTTTTTCGGAACCATCATTGTCAAACGATAGTTCGTATCCTTCCCGTTCGGGCCACCGCCGGGAGGCAATATGATTGTTTGGTCTATCACTTCACTTTCGCCCAGTTAAAATGGTGCAATTGCCGCCATTTCAAGGCATGCTACCGCCATTGGTCGCTTCCCCAAAAAAGAGAGAGGGAACGATCCTGGCTTTTTAAAATCTTTGCAGCCCCGCGCCTTGCTCTGCATGAATGCCCGCGAGACCCTGAAAAAATCAGGAGCGAAAAGATGGCCTTTATCTGTGTCGGGCGAATGACGGAAATGTGACGTCTGGGAAAAGATAACCTCTAATTTGTCATCACATGTCCGAAAACTTGCACCGGAAGCCCTTCCGTGGGTTCTCTTACTCGTTCAACGCAGGAACAGGCACCTCCACTCCTCCCCGTTGCCGCAGGGAAGTCCCGTTCGTTTGCCGGTCTGAAAGCGTCGCGTTCCCTTTACCAAACTCCTGCCGCCATCGCCCGGGACTCATCCCGAATCGACGTGTGAACATCGCATTAAAAAGACTTAAAGATGGGTATCCACTCTCCATCGCCACATCGACAATTTTGGATTGCGTCGTCGCCAGTAATTCCCGCGCTCGGGCCAGGCGCAACTCCGTGTGATTTTCCCGGAACGAGACCCCCACCACTTCATAAAATATCCGGCTTAAATGCCGCGGGGTGCATCTCATCATCTGCGCCAGTTCGGCGCAGGTCATGTTCAACAATTCCGAGGTCGGGGTACGTTGCAGAAATTCCCGCAGCCGCTCCTTGGCTTCCATCGTTGTCTTCGGCTGGGCCGCTTCCACCTTGAAATCATTTCCAAAAACCTCAAAAAACACCTGCAACAACTGCAGGCGAAACGACGGTCCTTGTGAATTCCGGTTTGCACAAAGGCCCATCACTTTTACTGCAATCGGCGAATCCGGCGGCAAAATGCGCACCGCAAACTGTTCCTTCGATGCCGCAAGGTCAAAAAAGCGATGTTCACTGAAAGTGAAAAGGCCGATCAACCGGCTCGGTTGCACTGGAAAATAAAACAAAGATACACGATCCAGCTGGCTTGCGCGGATCGTCCCCGCAACCCGTGCCGAAATCAGCAACACCATCCCCGGTACCAGCTCCTGGTTCAGTTTCGGCTGCATCCAATAGGCTGTTCCCGTTCCGACCTGGATCAAGGTCCAACCAGAAAATTGCGGGGTCCATTCCTCCCCCGGGCGAAGTGAGATTTCCCGAAGCACCAGGTGTGGTTCGTAGGAGCGATTGATCTTTTTCATGACTTCCGGGTGTCGTCCAGGCCTCTGGCTGCTTCAATGGTTCTACTTTTCACCCGGGCGGATGCTCCTATAAGCGCTGACTCGAACTTACTCATGCGATCAACCGAAGAAGCATTTGGCTTTCTGGTTCCTTCCAAGCCAATCAATCGCGTATTACAAACCAGTGGCGGTCAGGTGAAGATTTGAAAAACTCGAGATTTCAGCGGGAAGGTGAGGATCTCGGCGATTCAGGCGCTTCCATCACCGCCACCTGGGCGCTCGATTTGAGCTCCGTCATGAAATTATCCAGGCTCCGGTTGAATTCAGTTCGCTTTGAATTGGCCAGCCGTTGGCGGATCGAAAAGGAGATCGAACTCCAAAGCCTTGCCCGCTCCTCTTCATCCTGCGGCAATTCTGCGTAATCCTCCTGATGCTGAGCATAAAAATCGATCACCTCTCGCTCGCTCACGTTGGGACTCTCCCCACGCGCTGCCATCATTTCCGTTTGCAGCATGAACGCTTCCGAATCGCGCAACTCCAGCTCGCTTGCCGCATCGCTTCGATTCAGCTTTTCAATCACCCCCGGCTCCCGCTCCTCCTTCTGCATCCGGATTTGAGCCAGGCGTTGCTTGTGCGCTTCGCTCAGCTCAATTCCCTGCTGCTTTGCCGTTTGAAAAATCAACTCACGATTGATCGCCCGCTCCAGGAAAAAATGGTAAACCTCGCTGCTCAATTCCAACTGGTTTGTCTTTCCCAACGGCCAGACATCTTCTGCAATTAAAGGTTTCCCGTTGATTGTCGCCAGCACCTGCCCAGGCAAAACCCGAATTACCGCTTCACTTTCCTCCCCCTGCGGGGGGCCTGCCGGATTCACGGATGGTAAAGCTTCGGTCGCGTCCTTCGGCTTTGTCAAAGCTGTCCGGGTCTCATTTTGCTCTTCATCCTTGAAAAGATAGGCCAGCTTCACGGCAATGAGAACGGCGATCACGACCAACGCCATCGTTCGGGTTTTTGGATTCATCGTCACTTTTTCAACGACCTTTCATCCCCTTCGAGCATAAAGCTGCTCCACCTGGAGCAGCTTTATCACATCGATTCCGATTATTATTTTTTTATCGGCTTTCCAGAATCACATCTTCCATTCCCACCACAACGCCAGGAGATGAGTTATACTCAACCCAGACGCAGGAGCGAAAGAACTTCTGCGTATACAAACTTCCACCGGGGAACCCGGCTGTGTTCAGGTTGTATTTGAAGCGGCTATTGATTGGCACCATCACACCACCGGGACTGCCGATGTAGGAATAATTCTGCGGCACATCCGAGAGAAGGAACGATTGAGGATAACTTCCGATCCGGTAGGTCACATCAATTCGCACTGTCACATAGGGTGCCATTTCACTGGTCACATCTTCGCCATTGCAATCCAGCAAACGCACCGAATGCAGCACGGTGTCACACACACTGAACCGGTTCACAATCTGCGGTGTGCCTGGATCATCAGGACAATTCATGTCTGAGAACCCGGCATCAGGCTGGCAGGTATTGTCATTCAGATTATCATCCAACGGACAATCGAACACCACCTGCAGCGGTGACAACACAGTCAGCGTGAAGCTGCACTCGTTTGTATTGCCGTTGCCATCCACTGCCGTCGCCACAATCGTGTGGTCACCCGGCCCGAAGATGCTTCCGGAAGGAGGGTTCAAAGTGACAGTCACTGAGCCGGAACAATTGTCCGCAGCAACCGGCGCTGTGAAATCCACCGCTCCAAAACAGACAGTACCCATTCCCAGGTTTGCCTTGCGGCGATGGGTCAGCTCACCTGTGTACTTATCCCAGCGTGAGTTGCCATGAGTGTTACGTCCTTCGCCACGTGCGCCAACGATGACATAATTCTTGAAGTTTTCCGGTGTGCCAGCCAGGTATTTGTCCTGATAAACACTCCCGGTAAATGAATCCACCGGCTTGACCCCCAGCGCATTATAATCCGTCGAGAAGTTCGTGTAAACCGCTGCTCCCCATTGCCATTTCACAACTGTCCGCGCATCGTCCACCTGGAACCGCCCGGACCAGGTCACATCAATGCATTTGTGGCGACGGCCGCGGCTGTCGCATTTATTCAATGAGCAACGCTTTTTGTCGCGGCATCCTTCGAAATCGAATGGAACATCAAAAGCCACACCGGAAAGGAAGGTGTTCTCTGATGCTTTCGGGCGCGCGGTTGTCACCCATTCACCATTTGAAAACGTCGTGGTCGCCACAGGCAGATTGTTCACGAAATGCACAATCGCATCAGGAACCGATGTGGTGATATTGGAATCCCCCACCTGAATTTCAATAGTCTGATCATAAAACCGAACCGAGAAATTGCCGTGCGGGGAAGACGGGGTCCGGATCGAACTGTTAAACCAGATCGTGTGGTTCGACGAAATTTCGTGGCAGGAGAAACTTGCACTGATTGAAGAGAGCGCATTCGTGAACACAGGCTTGAATGTCGCTGTCTGATCAACACATGCGATCATTGGGGCTTCCTTGTCCACCACTACGATGAAACATTGCCGTTGCGCGCTGTTTCCACGTCCGTCATTGGCAGTCAGGGTGACCACATTGCTGCCTGTGATGTTCACAGGGAATATTCCTCGCAACAGGTTGTTGCCAAGGTCGATCAGCGGGATTGTGATTCCGTTTTCATCAAGTGCGCTGACCTCCACAGGAATCAGTTCGCTCGCGCTTCCGTCCGTCGCAAATGGGCGTGGAAACTCGAAAGTCGCAACACATTGACCAACGTCGTTGGTCAGGATGATCGCTTCATCGCATCCGTCGATCACAGGGTTGCCCACATCAGCAAACTCCGGTGGCAGAGTGTCCTGCACAGTGATGATAAAGGTGCAAGTCGCACTGTTTCCTGCTGCATCCGTCGCCACGCAGGTCACTGTGTGGTTCGTGCTGCCTAAACCAGCTTCCAGAGGGAAAAAGCTTCCAGGAGGCGGTGTGCAGACGATTGTCGGATTCAGGTCCGTGTCATCTGTGACTGAAGGAGTCGCATAGGTCACGTATGCGCCTGCCACCCCGTTCACACTGGTGTGAGTCTCCACCACCAGGTTTGGAGGGCAGGTGATTGTCGGAGCAGTGCTGTCAGCAACTTCCGCCCCGGCCACACCCTTTGCGCGGCCAGTGAAATTTGATTCAAACGATCCGGTGAATGTTGAACTTTCGCTTGTGACCGTCACGGAAAGGACTGCACCGGCAAACAACGGGGCCAATTCCCCGCCCGTGACCTGGAAACGGAAGTCATACTGATCAGTGACCCCGGATTCAAGCCAGCCAAACGCAATCACTTCACCGGTCAAAAGAACACCGGTATAAGTAGTGGTCACACCGCTCTGCAACCGGCTGACAGTGCCATTCAGGACCACATCATGCCCCGCCACTCCACCCACCAACGCGCCAGTATCATCCACCACCGCCTGCATTGTGAAACTTCTCGTTCCCGAGATCAGGCGCAACCCTTCGCTGCTCGAAAACTGCATCGTTGCAGGTGGAGCTGTGACAACCATCAAATCGCTCACAGAGTCATAGTTGACTGCTGTGCCGCTTGTGCTCGTGTAATTTAATTTAGGGAACCCTGGGACCACGCCTATAAGGGCCGCCTGGGCGCTTACAGGCAGAATGGCCGCCATGGCCACCCCCAGCAGGTTGATTAAGCTTTTTTTCATGGGTAGTAGAGGAGTTATTGCGATCAGGTCAATGGGGACATCGGTTATCCAACCGAAAGCACTTCTGTTCTCCGGGCGCGAACAATCAACGCAAACGCTGCGATCAGCCCCGCATAAATCCCGTAAGTGGAAGGTTCCGGCACGAAGGCATCTCCAACCCCGTTCCCTCCTTCGCTGAAAAAGCTGCTCGACCAGGAACCCGTAAACGGAACGTCACCGCCCGAGAAATTCGCATCCAGAATAATCCCCCCGATATTCCCAAAAGTCAGAAAATCAGAACTGAACGCCCCGCCCGTCACATTGAAGGTAAACTCAAACAGATCATGGCTTCCCGGGCCGCTTGGACCAGGCCCCTGAAACCCGAAGGCAGATCCCCCTGCGCCAGGAACCAGACTCCCGCTCAACAACAACTCCGAACCATTCCCCAGATCACCAAGGATTTGAACGGTACCCGATGAAAGATTGTAACTTTGATCAAGCGTCGCGCTCAATTGGAACGTTCCAACAGTGCCTAATTGATCAAAAGGGCTCCCCGGATAGGAATAAAACACAGCTGCAAAATCCACATCTGTGTAAGCCTGAAAAACCCGGGTGTTGGCTGAGTAATCGACGTTGAAGTAGGCCACCGTGATATCCGGAGCATTCGGGTCCGGGGTGAGATTCAATAATGCCGCTTCAGCCTGGTACCCCAATGCCATTGAGAAAACCGCGGCCATCCCCCAAAATTGTGACTGCTTCATAATGGTTCCTGACATGTTCTGCGTACGGCTTATCCGGACGCCTGGTTATAAAAATTTTTCGCGCAATTTAATTGAATCCAGCCCTGCGCACGCTCCAAACATTACCGATGGCAAGAGGTTATTGCTTCCACTTTGCGGACGTTCCATGCCTTTTTTTGGGCGAACATGACATCCCCATTTTCTTCAAAAAACCCCACAATATGCCCGGATTTTTCGATGTTCAGGAAACCCTTTTCACCCTTGGAAAATCAGCCGTAACACAAACGTTCCAAATTGAAATATTAAGAAATCCGGATTCACCGTCAAAAAGACTGAAAGGAGAACGGGTTAACCTGAAAAATCTTTTACAAGGCAGTCCTGGCAAGCTCCACTTCTTCCGGCAGCAGCTTCCCTGTCATTGCCCGTCCCAGCGCCTGTTTTGCAGCGGATTTGTTCCCCGCCTGCAATTGCACCAACCCGTAATAAAGCGCGATCGAGGGGCTTTCCAGGTCCTGCGCGGACAGCCCCTCCATCAATGCCGCAGCTTCCACATTTTTTCCCTGCAATGACAACGAATAGGCATAAGTCGAAACAAAAAAGGCATTGCCCGGTGAACTCCTGTACGCTTCCTCTGCCAGTTGATGCGCTTTCGTCAATTCCATTTTTTGCAGCAGCAGGATCGAGGCAAGATTGTTTTTACAACGGATATCCTCCGGATCAGCCGAACTCAATCGCGCCAGCAGGTTCCGGATGGCACTGGTATTCCCCTCCGCATAAAAATTTTTAATAAGCTGGTCCGCCGCCCATTTCTCCTTTGGAAAACGTACCGCCAGCTGCTGCAACGCTTCATTCGCTTCCCCCTGCAACCCCCAGGCTGTCGCGAGCTGCGCCAGCTTTTTCAATCGTTCCAGGCCCCCCCCTGCCAGGCGCAACGCCTTCTGCCAGGAGGCCGACCCGTTCTGGTTTTTCTCCAGCCGCCGGTACGCCAGCGCTTCCAAAGCCATCCCGTAATACCCTTCTCCCTCCCATCTCTGCCCTCGTGAAAACTCAATCAACCGTTCCCACTCTTTCAGCGCAATATAACAGTCCACAATCAGGAGCGTCACTGGCTGGTTCGTCTGGATTTCCGCTGGTAATTGATGCAGCCAATCCACAGTGGCTTTGGGACCTTCCGCTCCGATCATCCAACGCCCAAGCAGGAACGCTTCATTCGGGGAGTTCGTTGCCCGCACCATCAACTCATTTCGGCATTTGCCATACTCCGGTGAATTCCCCTTTCTTAAAATCTCCAGATGCGCAATCCGGTCTGTCGGGTAAGCTGCCCTCAACTCCACAAGCTCCCTTGAATACGCCGTTGCCGCTTTTAAATTATTCGCCCCCATGGCATCGCTCACCAGGGAACGCAGCGAGAACACACGCAATGGAGAACCGGACGGAACACTCAACAACATTTCCCGCGCGTTCGCGGAAACCGATGGATTTGTCGAGGAAAGCCGCGTCCGGGCCAGGTTCAAACGCACCAGTTCATTGGTTGGAGAAAGCCGCAACGCTGTTTCAAATTCCTTCTCCGCTTTCAGCGGATCGTTCAAACTCCACGCCAGGGCCCCGGCCAGTTCATGATACTTCCCGCTCCCCCGCGCATCCCCGGTCAAGCTGTTCAATGCTGCCGCTGCCGTTCGATGGTCCCGATGCTTGAGGGCTGTCTGCGCCAGCTCAAACAAATGCGCGGGATTGTTGGTTTCCAGTTTCGCCGTTCTTACCCGCCATTGAATCGCCGCTGCTGAATCCACCTTGTCCAGCATCTCCGCTGTTAACCGGCACGCCTCTATGTTTACAGGATTCAACTGCAACACCCGTTGCAGGCAAAGCCCGGCTTGCCGAAAATCGTTCTTTGCAAAATAACGACGCGCCTCCTCCAGGCTCCTCCGCTCGGCCACTTTCAAATAACTCTTTCGACCAAACCATCCTCCCACCGCCATGAGAAGCAGCACACCGCAGATGATCAGTAGCTTTTTGACACCGCTGCTCATGGCCTCTTCACAAACTCACGGGATTGCCTAGAAGTTGAACACTTTATTGGGAACGTAAATGACGTCGAATGGCCTTAAATAAAACGGCGTCGGTTCCTTCCCTTCAATGATTGCCTTCAAATTGACCGGGTAGGTTTCCTGGATTCCATTCACAATTCTCAGCACATTCACTTTGGAAAGGTTTGCCCGCGTCGGATCGTAACCGCCCGCTTCAATCACCGCTTCAAGCACTGTTAACGGGCGTTCCATCGCGATTTTTCCAGGCCGAAACACCGCTCCTGTGACATACACACTCGAAATGGCCGACACCAGTCGGACTGTCACCACATCATCCTTGATCTGCGGCCGGTAGAGCTCCGCCAGCCTCATCTGTAATTCCATCGACGTGTAACCTGCCGCCATGGTGGTCCCCACACTTTCAAGGTTGATCGTTCCATCCATCGCGATTTTTTGCACCGTGTTGAAATTGCTCGAATACTGGAAGGTGACACTCACCATGTCTCCCTGCTGCAAAAGATTCGTCGAGTAATTCGCTGCCCCCGGTGAAAACGGCAATCCATCAAACGGATGCGGCTTTCTCGCAGCGGTCCCGCAACCCGTCGCGAACAGAATCCCACAGGCCAGCGTCACCGCAGTCAGCAGCGCCATCACCGCCTCTGTCCATCGAAGGCTCGAACTGTTTTTCATCACCATATATGAGGTCCTTTTTTGATTTAAAAACTGTAGGCCAAATTCAGGGAAACCAGATGGTTTCGATAATTCCGCTGGTTCAGGTTCGTGTCACGAATCGCATGAATATACGCCAGCGTTGCCGTGAATGAATCTGTCAACCGACAGGAGATCGTTGGATGAGCCACGAATCGATTAAACTTCTCCACAATCTCTCCTCGCACCCCGTTCACGAAAAAAGGCAACGGCTGCTGTCCATCTTCGTAGGCCAGCCCCATCCCAATGGTCAACCATCGCGTTGGCGACCAGTAGAACGAGTAGCTCCCGGTCAACTGCTCGATATAAGCGCTTCCTTCACTTAATCCCGCACGCACTTCCCGCGTCAGTCCTACTTTATGCGACATGAATTGGGTCAGTTGCTGCGCCACTTCAAACCCGTAATAATGCGAATTCAGCCCCCCATCATCGTTCCCTGTGGTCACTCGATTGTGAAACTTCGAAATCGTCGGCCCTCCCCGCGCCATGACACGCAGGTGCTCCATCAATTGCCACTCCACGTACGCTCCCACTGATACTGTGTCCTGATCGTTCTGCACCGAGAATTCGTAAGAGGAAAAATCCACACTCGCCTCGATCCCCGCTTCTGTCGCCTCGGCCAGGCGCATCCCCGCCCGGCCAAATAAATATTCGGAAGAGCGGTTGATATACTCGTAAGTCTCCTCATCCGAAGCGGTGTTGTGATGACTGTAGCCAAACTGGAAAATAAACTGGTTCGGTTCCCAGGAAAAACGGATCCCTGCGCTGTTTTCCAATCGCGACAATGTCGCTATGTTCACCAGCGCCGCTTCCGTCCGGGCTTGTTGCAGGTAATTAAATTGGTCAAACAATGTCACACGCAGCTCATCAAAGGAAAACGTGTAGGCCAGGGTCGAGTCCGGCGCCACCTCGAACCCGCTGTTTCTCCCACGGTCCAGATAATGGATGTATCCCACCTCCGTTCCAAACCGCAGTTCAGAACGGACCGTTACCGGCCAATGCAAACCAATTCTAAAACCATTGCGAAAATACACATCGGACTGCGGGTCCCTCTCGCTCAGGTTCACGTTGCTGTCGTAACCCACCTCCGAGTATAGCCCTTTGCTGAACTGCACCGGGCCAAAATAAGTCCCCGCAGGTTTGACATAATCCGGCCGCAGAGGACGCACCTTGACGCTTCGATCCACTGAAATCGCGCTTCTCAACGCCTCCTGCCCCTGCGCGGATTGGATTCCCGCAACTGCCATTCCGCAGCAACATCCCACCTGCCACGCCCATGCCCGCCGCCAACCCTGTTTCCGTGCAGGCTGAGGATTCATCACAGCGCCGCTAATTCAATCGCCCAATATGCAACCGTGGCTGTCCTCCAAGCATTTTAAAGCGCCCCGCCACAATCACCTTTCCATCCTCCTGGAGTGTCATCGAATAAATTCGATGGCTCGCGCCGGGATTGAACTCCTGGTCCAACACCCCATCCGCTCCCAACCGCGCCAGGTGCATTCTCGGTTGCTGGTTCACCATCGTGAAATCCCCGCCTAAAAGTATTTTGTGGTCCTGCTGCACCCGGATCGACAACACCGGCGCATTCACTTCCACATCGAAGCTCTCATCCACCTTGCCATCTGGATGCATCCGGGCCAGGTACTTTCGGGTCATGCCATTCACAGCCGTGAATTCACCTCCGCAAATGATTTTTCCATCTGCATCGATTGCCAGCGAATTGATCCAGCCATTCGCTTCCGCCTTGAACGTCTCATCCACACTTCCATCCGCATTCAGCCTCGTCAGGTAATCGTGCGGCTTTCCTCCGACTAATTTAAACCTCCCCGCAATCACGATTTTTCCATCCTTTTGCAGCGCGATGGCATCCACTGCAAAGCTCGCATCCGGATTGAATTCCATGTCCAGGCTCCCATCCGGGTTCAGCCGTGCAATCCGGCTCCGTGGCTGTCCGGCCACTTTCGAGAAGAATCCGCCGATTAAGATTTTTCCATCCGGTTGCAGGACAATCGACATGACCGCGTCATTAAGCCCCGGATTAAAACTCTCATCCACACTTCCATCTGGATTCAATCGAATCAAACGAGAGAACGGCTTTTCATTGACCAATGTAAAATGCCCTCCAACCAAAAGTTTTCCGTCAGGCTGTTGTGCGATTGAAAGAACCGTATCGTTCAGCAATGGGGCAAACTTCTCGTCAACCACTCCATCCTGATTGACTCGGCCCAGATACTTCCTTCCCTCCTCTCCAAGTTTTGTGAAATTCCCGCCCAGCACCATCCCTCCATCCCTTTGCACAACCACTGCCGCAACCTCATCATTCGCCGCCACGCTCAGCGTATCCACATCTCCAAAGTCAACCTTCAGCTTCATCACCTCGCTGCTGCTGCTTCCATGGGCATTTTCCACCTTCACCTGATAGCTCCCGGCATCCTTGGCCTGCACATTTTCAATCGTCAGCTCCTTCTCGTTTCCTCCCGATACCGGCGAACCGTTTTTTATCCATTGATACTTCATTGGCTCAGTCCCTGCCGCCTCCACCTTGAGCGAAACCGCCTCACCACTCTTTGCAAAAATATTGGTCGGCCCTGCGATGATTGCCGGGTCATTCACGAATAACTCGGCAGGCGTGCTCGAAACCATTCCGAACGCATTGCTTGCCGTGACTGAATATTTTCCCCCGCTCTCTGCTGACACAGAAATCAAACGCAACGTCTCTGTGGCTGTTCCCAAAACTCCACCCTTTTCCATCAAGGCCTTGCCATCTCTGAACCATTGATACGAAATCGGCCCGCTCCCCTGGCCAGCCGCAGAAAAAATCGCCGTGGTCATCGCTTGATTCGTCTGCCGTGCCGGATAAATCATTACCAGCGGTTTTCCCGCCGCAGCCTCCACCGGCCAGCTAGATCCGTTCTGGCCGCCTCCATAAGCAACCCCGCGCGCGCGCAGGTATGGATGAGACATTTGGGAAACCGTTCTAAACTCCCACCCGCGCTCCACTCTCTTCCCCTCACCCAGGTCCTGCCACTTCACTCCATCCTGTGACCCTTCAAGCCTGCTCCACTGCAATTCCGGCGACGATCCAGCGCGTTCCCACAAAAATTTATTTTCCTCTGCCACCAACCCTCCGGGCCTCTTCTCCTCCTCCGTTGCCAACAGCGCAAGTCCGCCGCGCGGTTCATTTGAAAGATTCGTAAACGATCCCCCCACCAGAAACTTTCCATCCTCCAGCAGTGCCACTGCCTCCACGGCATTGTCCTGATCATCGCCCACCTTGAGGTCAAACGTTTTGTCCACTGAACCATCCGGATTCAAACGCGCAATGTTCGTAATCGCGTTTTCTCCAATTCCCAGGAAATACCCGCCTATAATTAATTTGCTGTCCGACTGCACTCCGATGGTGGAAACACGCACTCCCGGTCCATCATGAATCCCCGGATTGAACGCCGTGTCTAAAACGCCCTTCGGATTTAAACGCGCAATCCGGGTCCGCCGATGTCCGCCAATCTCAGAAAAAAGCCCTCCCAGCAGCAGATTCCCCCCGCCATCCAGCGCAAGCGCATACACATATCCATCCACCACCGGCGCGAATTCTGAATCGAGCACACCGTTCGCCTCCAGACGTGCCAGGTGACGGCGCTGTGTGCCGTTCACTTCCGAAAAATAACCGGCAATCACGATTTTTCCCTGTTCCACAATTCTTAAGGAAAGAATTTCGCTGTTTACCACCGGCTTGAAATCCGTGTCCAAGCGGCCGTCCGGAAAAAGACGACCCAGGTAGTTACACGGAGCGCCCGCCAGATGACGAAAACGTCCCCCGACAAGAATTTTTCCATCCTTTCCTGCAGCCACAGCCGTCACTTCAAAATCCGGATCAGGACGAAATGATCCGTCCACCGCGCCATCAGCTTCAAGCCGCGCCAGGTGCGTCTGCTTTGTTTCATTCACCGCCTGAAAATGCCCTGCAATGAGAATTTTATTGTCCGGCTGGATGGCAATGCAGTTGATCGGCGCATCCAGCTGGATGCGGAATGTTTCATCAACCCGGCCATCCGGAAAAAGCCGCGCCAGGTAAGCCTGCTTCTTCCCTCCAATCATTGTGAATTTCCCTCCCACCAGGATTCGCCCATCCGGCTGCACCGCGAGAGCATGGATCCTGTCATCCGCAGCTGGGTTGAATGGCAACAATTGCGCCGCCTGCAACCATGCCCCACCAGTCAGCATCGTTACCATCAATAGCGACATCAACACTTTCATGGCAGCGCCCGTTACTACTTCACAGTTCCTGGACCTTTCATGGACCAGGCCTGTTGCTGATTGCCCTCGTGGAAAAAAAATCTTCATGTGCAATTTGGAATGATTGCTCTTGGCAACGAAAATGGAATCAATCTGATGTTACAAATGAGCGCTGGCCTGACTGAGGATCTCCCTTTCTTCAGGCAACATTTGCATCCCATCCACTTTTTTCAGAAAATTTTTCGCCGCCACCTTGTCGCCGGTATGCGCATTGATCACGGTATAGCAGGTTGCAGTGCGCGGGTTTTTCAACGACTCAGGATTTAGCTTTTTCAGCAACTCCACCGCTTCCGCCCCATTTCCATTCAGGAACAACGAATAAGCATAGGTCGTAATGACTGCGCTGTCCTCCGGTGCCGTCTGGTACGCTTCCTTCGCCATTCGATGCGCATTCTCCATGTCTGTCCTTAACAACAGCCGAATATACGCAAGGCTGTTCTTCAGCGATGGATCAGCCGGGTTCGAGGAATGTATTTTTGACAGCACATGGTGGATCGCCTTCGTGTCTCCAGCCGCATAAAAATGCTGCGCCAGTTTCTCTCCCGCCCATCGTTCCTTCGGAAAACTTTCCGTGATTTCCTGCAATACCCTCAGCCGTTCCTCCGTCATCCCGGCCGCTTCAGCCACTTTTGACAGGCGGGTTAATCGATCCAATCGCCGCGTGGAAAGCCGCATCGCCTTCCGCCAGGAACTTTCCGCTGCGACCGTTTCACCCATCGTCCGTTGCGCCATCGCGGTGAGCCCCAGCCTGTAAAACTCGCTTTCCCCCCAGTTGCCGCTTTCAAGCAATGCCAGCAATCCAGGCCAATTCTTCATCAAAATTAAACAATCCGCCATCACCTGCGGCACAGGCTCAGTCGAACTCGTCTCTGGAGGCAGGCTTTTCAGCCATGCCAGCGCGGCTGCCGGACTCTGTTTGATCGTGATCCACCGTCCAACGGAATAGGCAATCGCTGAAGATTTCGTTGCCTGCTCTTTTAAATTTTCCAGGAACGGCTTCTCTTCAGGGCTCCCGGCACGCGATAGCAACCGCAGATGATCCATCTTCTCATCAATCGAAATTTCCGCTTCATTCACCAACTCCCTGGAATATCCAATCGCCTCATTCGTTGATTGTCGATAAAGCGCATCCGCCCGCAATCGCGTCAATGCCATCGGGCGAGTCGCCTTGTTTGTCACCAGCGATTTCAAAATTCCCCGCGCTTCCGCCGCCTGGGTCAGGTTCGTTGAACCCAGTCGCACTGTCGCCAGGTTGATCAACGTCAACTGGTTCGTCGGCTCCAGGCGCAACGCTTCGGCATAATGCGACTCCGCCTTTTCCGGACGGCTCAACGCCAGCTCCAGACCACCCATCAACTTGTGATAAGTCACATTCGTCCGCGCCGAACTGCTCAATCCCGATAACGCATTACTTGCAGCAGTAAAATCCCGCAACCGAACCGCTGTTCGCGCCCAATCCATTCGATACTCACTCGATCCGGGGTCCAGTTCCACGACCCGCACCCGCCAATCCAACGCCACCGGAGAGCCAGAAGCTTCCATCAGGTCCGCCATCATTTTGCTCGCTTCCAGATTGTGCGGGTTCAACTGCAATGATCGCCTCAAAGTCAGGCTCGCTCCTCGCCAGTTCTTCTGCTCCAGATACTCCTTCGTCTCCCGGACAAGACGTCTTTCCACTGTCTTTTTGTAGGCTTTACGGCCAAAAAAGCCTCCAATGCCGAGCAATGCCAGCACCACAGTGATAATGATCAGTTTCTTTCCAAGACTTTGCATAGCGTGATTCGGACCCGCACCGGATCCTGGACATGGTCACAACACTTCAACCATGGCCCACGAGTTTATGTCTGCTCTTCCTCCCCGCAAGTGACGATAATGTGACACGAGCAGACACCACCCCACAAAAAAAACACGGAGAAACAGCAGTCTCTCCGCGCTCAAAAAACTGTGCGAAATTATTTAGAACGCCTTCAGGCGGAAGAACTTGAATGGATCGATCGGCGGCCCGTTCGTGATCGAAAGATTCTGCACCCCCGCTCGCGGCGTCAGCGTCCCGCTTTCTGCCGTCCAGACAATCGGCACTGCGGAAAGGTTCGTTGTTGACTCCACCTGGTAGGAAGCTCCGCTCACTGCTGTGAAGGAGAATCGCATCACCACATTGCTTGAAGTCGTGGTTGCCGTGACACTGGACAATGTCGGCTGTGGCGGCAATGTCGAGTTCCCCAATGAGTTCGCATTTGCAAATACGTCAGCGGCAATCCGCACTTTGATATTCCCTACCACTGCGGGCACCGACACCACCGCCTTCACCACCC
>JANRLX010000115.1:0-9279 GCA_033762115.1 Verrucomicrobiota bacterium | reverse complement strand
TCGAATGGGCTGGGTTCTCGCTACGCTCGAAAATTGGTGGTATCCAAGCGGGAGGAAGTGAGATCTTGTGGGAATTCATGACCCATCGGCTGAGGGGGTTGGCCGTTGGGAGGGGTCGAGACGGCTTCCAGCAATACCCCCCCCTTTTTTTTAAAGGCTCAATCGGCGCTGCGTTTGATGTCCAATTCCTTTTTGCGGGCCTCCGCCTCCACTTCGGCTTTCTTTTTATCAGCTTCGATCTGGGCTTTATCGGATTGCTGTTGGGCCTCAATGCGAACTTTCTCGATTTTCGCGTCGAGATCGGCACGCTCCTTGGCTTCGCGAGTTTGGCGATCCAGTTCTTTTGAGTCGGCCTCAAGGGCCTGCTTCTGTTCGCGGGTCTCCGCGTCAATTTCTGTTTTCCGACTGTCACATCCGGCCACGGTCAGACCAATCAACAGCGCCAATAGATACGGTTTCATAGTTCCTCCTGAAGCAAGGTTCACTGTGTGAGCGACCGGGACAAGCTGCTGGAACCCTGATTGTAGCTTAGGTGTTTCTCCCGCTGGTCGGAGCCTTTGGCGAATCGCTAGGGGGCCGCGAGCCGACGAAGTCACCGGGTTGTTTTGTATTGTTTATTTGGTTCTTTTGGCTTTAGTTGTCCTTTCACGACTGAAGAGTGGCTGGAGTTTTTAAGGCTGTCAATAAAAACAGTTATTGGGATGAGATGAGGCGCAGGGTTACAATTGTCGAGCAGCGGAAGCGTTATGTAATTCGCGCTATCATCCATGGCGCGGCTGCTGGAATATTCCTGTTGGGCGAGAACCATTGGTCGGTAAGTTTAGCTATCGTATTTTTCCTATTTGCTGTGTCGAATACATACTTCTTCATTCGGCCACGCTGGGTTTTGAGGTTTGATGGCACGGAACTGTCCTTCCAGGATCTCCGTTTTGGCGGGAAGAGGGAGACCTTTGATCTCAATTCGGTGAGCAGCGTTCGGCTGAACGATCCAATCAAGCTGGGCGGGCGGCAGAATGAACTGTTGCTGACGGTCGAGGAGCGGGTGCTGGTGCTGTCGTTGCCGATGATGGAGCAATCGCCTGAGGAGGTGTTGCAACTGGTGAAGGACCGGTTGCCGGTGGTGGAGGCGGGAGTCTAACTCCGAGACGGGCGATGGGGGCAGCAGAGTTAATCGGCGAATGGCGAAACATTCGAATTACTGCAACTCTTCGGATACAAACGTTGAAGCGAGATGCGGTATCAGTGATTCTTAGGTTACGTTATGAAACTCACTGTTGTTGCGCTGCTTATCGTTGGGGTGGGGATGGCATTGCTCGTCTGGTCCAGAATAAACAAAATATCTGGGCCGCTCGCAGAGGAAAATCTTCCCTGTTTCGAAATTGCTCTTTCTGAACCAGTGGCAACAAACGCGGCAATATCTCTGTTAACACGAGCTGGGTTTGAACCTTCTGCCTGGAAATTAAGACCCGATTCTCGCGCTTCATCGGGAGATAGTTTTTTGGTTCGGAACACAGGGAACCCTCTCAGCGGCAGCTTGTCTTTTACGAACGAATCCGCCCGCCGACATTTGGTGGTTTGTACATTGGATACAAACAAGCACGTGCTTAACACTTATATTGCAAAGCTGAAATAGGTGGCGCTGAAACGCTGGTCGGAGGGGTAATTTGGACGACCAAACCAGCTTCATTTACCTCGAAGCTGACTCATGAGCGTCGCTGCAGAACCGCGTTTAACGGCCCCGCTTTGATAATCGGCGCGGGCTTCCGTAATCTCCCGCATTATTTCGCGGCGCCGGGCTGCGGCGACCCGCTTCGTAACGACCGCGACCAACGCGGTCTGGTCATCGAGCGGCAAGGTTGCCACTGAAGCCAGCGCCTCGGCAAACTTTGCAGTTTCAGCGCTCATATTTGTGCAAGGTAGCGAATTAGCCGCCTTTTTCCAAATTCGTTTGAGGTTCGCCGAGGAGGCAGGCGGCCATTGTTTTACTATCGGGATGGATGCGGATGTTGCCGTAACAGAGTTTGCGGAGGATGGAATTGGGACGGACGCTCCAACTGGCCCAGGAAAGCGGGGTGTCGCCGTGCATATCTTTCGCGTCAATGGTCGCGCCTGCATCGAGGAGCATCTGGATGGTTTCTTCGGTTCCGAATGCGGCGGCCCGCTGAAGGGGTGTTTCGCCTTTGGTTCGGCAATCGCGCATGAACGCGCCGGTTTCCACAGCGGGGTTGGTAAAAAAATTTGGATTTGCGCCGTTGGCGAGGAGAACTTTAAGGACGAGGTCGTGGGCAACCCGGTCAGCAGTGCAAAGGGCAGAATGGAGAGGAGTTTCGGCGGTATCAGGTAGGGGCTTGTTCACATCCGCGCCGTTTTCGATAAGGAACTGGCAGAGGCGCCAGTGGCCGTGAAAGGCGGCGCCGTTAAGGGCGAGGCTGTCACCAAGCGATTTGAGGGATTCGCCTTCGGCGATGAGAACTTTGATTGCGGTGACATCGCCGAAGTAGGCGCACCATTGGATGAGTGAAACTCCGTTCGCGTCACTCGAATTCGCAGGGTGTCCGGCAGCAAGATAATCGATCACGAGATCGGTGCGACCATTGACGATTTGTTCAAGCATGGGGTTGCTCATAAGGATTGTAAGGCGTGGTCGGATAATTTAACGAAGCACGGGGAAATGCGACCTTATTCTGAGTATGTGAGAGAGAAGAATGCGCACGCGAAATGGCGGAAATAAATGGGCAAGGTTGCCACTAAAGCCAGCGCCTCGGCAAACTTTGCAGTTTCAGCGCTCATATTTGTGCAAGGTAGCGAATTAGCCACTTTTTCTAAATTCGTTTGAGGTTCGCCGAGGAGAATAGGCGGACATTGATTTGTGGCGGGGATGGATGCGGAAGTTTCCGTAACAGAGTTTGCGGAGGGTAGAATCGGGACGCAGATACCGACTGCACCAGGAGAGCGGGAGTCGCCGTGCATGTCTTTTGCATCGATTGTGCCCTGCGGGACATTCGAGTTGCTTTACAACAATCAGGTAGATATAACCTGCCCATGCAAGACTGGATTTCTAGACGCACAGGTTATGCCGCCGTCAAAACTCCTGCTAGAATCGTTTTAGATTCTGAAGCGCATCTTCTAGATGTGCCTACGTATTGGCAGATTGACAGTTACTCTTGTGGTGCTGTAGCCGGATTCATGATTGCAAAAACATTCAATAAGAAGCTTCGCTTTGAAAAATTTTACGGTGAAGTCAACCCTCACCCCATAAAGGGCACGAGCACTACAAAACTTATCGGCACTCTTCGTAAATTCAAAATAGGTGTAAGCCAAAGGCACGATTTGACATTCGCACAAATCTGCGAGGAGATAAATAAAGGCTACCCCATCGTTACCTGTGTTAATGGGTTAATGGGAGATTACGATCATTGGACGGTCATATACGGATATTCTGAGCGACCTAATTGTGTGTTCCTAAAGAACAATTTCGAACGAAGTTTTGGTATTCCTCTTCCCCAGGCTAAATTTGCCTGGAAAGATTTTCGGAGGAGATGGATGCCTGTTGGCAACGGGTTGGTTTGTTGGGGAATAAAGATACACTGATTTAGTAAATCCGATCAGTAAATCTCGCCAGGCATACTTTGTCAGCGTCACTTATCTGTAACCGCCTCGCACGAGGATGCTTATAGATTTTGAAAGGGCATCGCCTATGGATTCTCACTACTGTCCTTCAACAAAAATTGTTGCTGCTGACTTAACTCCAACATTTTGCTTTCCTGAAACCCAATGCAATCATCCCATTTTTTATTAATAATCATGCAAATTTCAGGAAAAGTTTTCCCATCGGTAATCTTGGAATCGTTAATCACATCATACCCGGCAGGGAGAAAGCACATTCTTAAAAAATTTAGCGCCATGTGCTCAATCGATTTGCTTACCGAAGCAAGGCAAGGCTCAGAATTCACTTGAACAAGGATACTGTCGTGTTGCTTACGTTCATGGTTAATCCTCTCTGGGTGATCAAGTAATATTGTGGAAGAGTCGGTTGGGAAGAATGTCCCCTCGGTGTGATGGAGACGAATTTCGGTGAGTATTGGCTTAATGCTTAACTGGGTTACTCCTAAAAGTTTTGGCACACCAAGCCCGCTAACAGCGATCTTCCCAGGTTCTCTTAATTCAAATCTTAGATTGGTAAAATCCACGCCAATTTTCTTTTTGTACCTGACTTCAAAATGACCAAGATACTCCAGCGTTTTTCTTTTCGAGATTACATCGGATGGGGTGTCGAGAATTGTGTAGCGTTGGACATTATGCTGATCAAACGCGACCTCCATCAAACCAAACTCCATGACCGACTCAATGCCGCTCACAGAAAGCTTTTGCGACTTGAGTCGCTCGATTTCGGCAGCTGCCTCGATTAATTGTTTAGTAATGTCACCATGTTTGTGCTTAATTCTTTCTGCTACTGCCTTAGAGATTTCCGTCATACTAGTCGTAATTGGAGCGGCGACCTTCGACGCGGTTTTGAAGAAATAAATGAACCCAACAACCACGAACAGCGTAAAACAAATAAGAGCGGTTATAAGAACTGGCACAAAGCTTTCCATAGTTATTCCAGGTTTGAAGCAGGCCAGACCAAAGTTTTCCAAATGCAGATGGCACTATGCCTACTGAACTGATTGCACAGGTAAGAAGAGCGTTTGCAAGAACAATTATTTCGTTCTTTTGGAAGCTCGTAATTCTAAGACTATCGAAAAGGGGATTAAGGTTGCGGCGATTGCCGGTCTCCTTAACGTGTCTGAGGTCATGAATATCAGTTTGCCTCTCACGACAATGTCTCGATTCGCGGCAGAGCAACTTCTGACGCGGGCTTTCGATTCACTGAATGTCACTAAGACTCGGCCTGAGCAACCTGCCATTGAAGAAAGCTCCGCATTCATTTGCGGGACGTGGGACGAAAATCGACCTGTGGCGGGGTGGTCTAGTCGTTCAATCACGGCGAAGGCCACAGTTTTTTTCTGTCATGGTTTCATGGGGCATTCCATGGATGAATGGATTCTTCGAGAAGCAGAAGCTGCAATGAGGCTGGGTTGTTCCGTAATCTCTCTCGATTTCAGATACCATGGCCGAAGTCATCGCCGGGTGCCGACGTTTGGAACCGCCGAGATGTGGGACATTCAAGCTGCATTGCAGTGGGCAGAACGACAAAACTTCCCCAAGCCATTCATCCTAGTCGGATTTTCCCTGGGCGCAATGGCCGCCGGACGGACAGCGATTTGCGACGAGCGAGTAGCTGCGGCGTTCCTCATCAGTCCTCCGGCGTGGCCCTGGGACGCTATCGGAACCGGCTTCGCCGACCAAGGTTGGCGCAAATTGGTCTGGTTGGGGCAGTTAATTAATGTGGCGTATGATGGTTGGGATGTGTTAGGAGACGGAGATTTGCGGCGGCATAATGCTTACCCAATCCATAGGCCCCGAATTTGTTATGCAATGGGTGATAGGGACCAGTATGGTTCTGGAAAAACCCGCATGGTTTTTAACCATTGGTATGGGGCGGATTCTGGCGGTAAGGTATCCGGGCCATCCCAACAACCTGAGGCCCAAAAATGGTGGATTGATCTTGATTGCGACCACAACTCGGCCCCAGATCATTCTTCCGGCATATTAAGCGATTTTCTGCGGACTGTTCTGCCTTGATGGCAATCGAGTCGATTGGTAGGGGGGGGACTTTGAGGATTAGGTCGTGGGCAACCGTAGGGCCGATTCTGGGTGATCTTGGATATCGAGTCGAGCCAAGAATTTTCGAGAGAAGGTTCCGTTGAACTTGGGGTTATGTGAGGCGGGGAGAAAGCGCAGGTCAAGAGTGGAAATAAGTGGGACTCGCAGCGCTCGTCCCTCCGAAAGTGAGTCCTCCCGCTGGTCGGAGTAACTCGGCTGCGGTGCAAAGTTGTGCGATCAATCATTTAATAAAATTGACGAACTTAGTTAGGATCAGACCATGGCAAGTGATGAATTTTACCCTGCCAAGGCCAGCCATTAACATCAGCGGCCAATCCTTTGCGGACCGGATTTTCCATCATATAATGCCACTTCGCACTATAGCTCTCGCCGTGGCGCAATTGGCGATCAAAGAAGTCTTTCTGCCAGATGGGTTTTTGATCGTCCGTGGGCCACAGCCTTGTGGTTTGCGACCGCCAGAATTGCATCCATGAAGCCAGCGAACTGGCAGAGGGAGTTGGTGAGCAGAAAAAATGAAGGTGGTCAGGCATTATTACGTATCTCCCCACTGACCAGCGGTCTGCCTCTGTCCATGCGCGAAGAATGATTTCAACTACTTCCGACCGATCAAGGATGGGGCGTCTGCCAGATACAATCTGGGTCACGAAAACGATGATACTCTGATTTGGAAATTCGAGAGCAGGAAGGTGTGGAAGCTTCTTTCTCCCTGTGTTGCTTTCCGGGTTCATCATCGCAGATTGGTGAAGGGATCTGTCACCTAAAATCAAGGATCAAAACTCCTCGTAATGGGCATCCGAAACGGTTCCGTTGGTTTGGAAACTGACGTTAACGTATCCAAATGCCAGAAAGCGGTCGTAGGTCCATTGCCCTCCGCCAGGAGACTCTTTACTCGGTTCTCCGAGAATTTCGCGGACTTGGTCTCGGGTCATGCCTCGTTTGACCTGGGTCAGTTTGGAAAGTGGCACAGGAGGTTGAAACGCACGGAATCCCAGGAGCAAAATAACGCAGAAGATAGCGATGATTGAAAAGAGCAGAATTTTCGCGTTGCGCCCTGACATCGTGTCGAACCTTTCGTAAAGATTAACGTAGAGCAAGGGGAGATTAGTCGGACTCGCGGCGCTCGTCCCTCCGAAAGTGAGTCCTTCCGCCAGTCGGAGAATCCCCTGCAAGCCGCAAGTTGTCATTTATGGGACGACTTGTTAGGGTTCTGGAGCTATTGTTTGATTGTATGGAACCATTGCAGGAGTCGCTACTGGAGTTGATTCGTCGGACGTCGGCGGAGTTGCCGGATGATGTGCATCGGGCGATTGTGAAGTCGCTGGAGGCGGAGAGGAAAGGGACGATTGCGGAGTCAGCACTGAAGATCATCGACCGGAACATTGAGTTGGCGAAGCAGAAGAGCCAACCGATCTGCCAGGACACGGGGAGTATTATTTTTTATGTGGAGTGCCCGGTGGGGTTCGATGAGTTGATGTTTGAGGAAACGGCGCGAAAGGCGGTGCGGGAGGCGACGAAGCGGGGTTTTCTGCGGCAGAATTCGGTGGATTCGCTGACGGGCTCAAATGATGGAACGAATGTGGGGCCGGGGTCGCCAATTTTGCATTTTCATCAGCATCGGTCGCCGTTGACGAATGTGCGGCTGATCCTGAAGGGGGGAGGTTGCGAGAATGTGGGTGCGCAGTATTCGTTGCCGTATGAGAGGGTGAAGGCGAATCGTGACCTGGAGGGTTGCCGGAGGGTGATCCTGGATGCGGTGGTGCAGGCGCAGGGGAAGGGTTGCGGGCCGGGGATCCTGGGGGTTTGTATCGGTGGGGACCGGGCAACGGGTTATGAGTATTCGAAGCAGCAGTTTTTGAGGAGGCTGGATGATCGGAACCCGAACCCGGACCTGGATGCGCTGGAGCAGGAGATTTTGAAGACGGCGAATGACCTGGGGATCGGGCCGATGGGGTTCGGTGGGCGGACGACGTTGCTGGGGGTGAAGGTGTGCGCGGTGAACCGGTTGCCCGCGTCGTATTTCGTGAGTGTGAGTTATATGTGCTGGGCGTACCGTCGGCAGGGGATTGTGATGGCGCCGGACATGAAGATCATGGAGTGGCTGTATTAGTTTTTGGATTTTGAATTTTCGATTTTTATTTTGGAGAATTTCAGAGGGTGAGTTGTTCGCGTTATGATTGAACTGAAGCTGCCATTTTCGGAGGAGAAGATAAGGTCGCTCAAGGTGGGTGATGCGGTGGAGATCACGGGTGTGTTGTTCACGGGGCGGGATGCTGTGCACAAGTATTTGCATGAGGGCGGGAGGTTGCCGGCGGGTGTGGAGTTGAGGGATGGGATTATTTATCATTGCGGACCTGTGGTGGTGAAGGATGAGGCTGGTGAGTGGCAGGTGCGGGCAGCGGGGCCGACAACTTCGACGCGGGAGGAGCCGTATCAATGGCAGGTGATCCGTGATTTTGGAATCCGGGGGGTGATCGGGAAAGGTGGGATGGGTGACAAGACGCTGGAGGCGTGCCGGGAGCATGGGTGTGTTTATTTTCATGCGGTGGGAGGGGCAGCGCAGGTGCTGGCGGAGTGTGTGAAGAAGGTGCGGAATGTTTATTTTTTGAAGGAGTTCGGATCGCCGGAAGCGATCTGGGAGCTGGAGGTGGAGCGGTTTCCGGCAGTGGTGACGATGGATTCGCATGGGACGTCGTTGCATCGGGAGGTTTTGGCATCGAGCCAGGCGGTGCTGGAGGAGAAGCTGGGGAAGGTGGCAAAGCGTTCGGACAAGGATTGGCATTCAGGAGCGAGTTTTGGTGCAACTGAGTGAGGAATTGCTGGCGAAGCTTGGCGGGTGGGAGGTTTTAAAGCAGGCGCGCGGGGTGGTGGCAGCCGGGAAGGTGCTGTCAGCGGAGTGGAATGAGCCGATGTTAAAGGGGTCGGTGCAGGAGGGGGGAACGGTCTTCAAATGCGGTTTGATTCTCAAAGGGACAATCGACACGGAGAATTTGTGCAGTTGCCGCGCTTCCAGGAGCTGGGGGACGATTTGCGCGCATTCGGTGGCGGTGGGTCTTCAGGTGATCAAGCCGGTGGTGAAGCGGGACCTGGGGAGGGAAGGAACGGGGATTGGAGGGACGGAGAAAAAAGTCCCCAAAATTGAACAAAGCGGCTTGAAGCGATCACCGGAGGGTGAGCGGGTGGAGTTGCATGTGATTTTTCCACCAACCATCGAGCAGGCGCTGGCCAGGGGGAAATTGATGATGGTGCTGGAGGCGGATTGGCAACGAGGACGTACGCCATTGAATGTTCTGCCAAAGGGAGGGATTTACGCATTTGATGAAGTTGACGGGAAGTTGATGGATGTGGTGGAGGGTTTATCGGGCGGTGAGTTGCCCGCGATGTTGATGCTGGGCGGGGAGCAGTTGACGGAAGTGCTTGCAGCGTTAACGGGGCATCCGCGTGTGACATTGGGGAAGCAGCAGCCAATCCTGGTGGAGAGTGTGCCGATGGGGCTGGAGATTATGGCGAGATTGGATGCGGATGGGGCGATCCTGTTGGCGGCAAAGGGAAAGC